>NZ_CP071596.1:667486-1334973 GCF_017357105.1 Natronosalvus caseinilyticus | reverse complement strand
CGAGAACGCATTCGCCTCCTCACTCCCGGCCGTTTCGGTCGGCTAGGGCCAGCGCCCCGTACAGCCCGATGAAGTCCCCGAGTGGCGTCACCTCGAGTGCTGGTCGATCCACGAACAGATAGTCGTCGAGGTGAGCCTCGATGGCCTCGAGGAGGACCTCGGCGTTGTTCAGCGCGACGCCACCACCCACCGTCACCAACCCCGGGTCGTGGGCGTTACAGACCCCGCCGAGGCCAGCGGCGTTCAGCCGACCGATTCGATCGAGGTAGTCCTCGGCAACCTGGTCGCCAGCGTCGACGGCCTCGAACACCGCCTCGGCGGTCACGGTCTCGTAATCGAGCGTCGTCTCCCGGGACTCCTCGGCGAGCAGGGAGCGAACGTACTGCCCGATTCCCCGCCCGGAGCAGTACGCCTCCCACGCCCCGCGGACCCCACAGCTCTCGAGGTCTCCGTCCGCGACGATCGGAAGCAGGCCGACCTCGCCGGCGTGGCCGTGTTCGCCCCGGAGCAGGTGCCCGTCTTCGACGACGCCGCCGCCGATTCCGGTTCCGAAGGTGACGTGGGCGACCGTTCGATAGTCCCCGTCAGCGCCGGCGCCGAAGGCGTACTCCCCGAGCGCCGAGGCAGTGCAGTCGTTCGCGACCGCGGTCGGGAGGCCGAACGACGCCTCGATTCGCTCACCGAGTCGCACCTGGGGAACGGTCTCTCCACCGGGCGTGTCGAACGAAAAGACCGTGCCTGCGTCGTCAACGAGGCCGGCCGTGGCGATGCCGACTCCGTCGAGGTCGCCGTCCACTTTTGCGGCCAGGCGCTCGAGCGCCTCGAGCGTCTGGGTCTCGAGTTCGTACGGTCGCGTCGGTTCGGTCGTGACTTCCTCCAGGAATCCTTCAGATGGCGATCCGAGAACGGAGCGAAAATTCGTACTGCCAATGCCGAAGACGGCTATCCGATCCATTGGACTCGAGAAATCGGTAAGGGGGTAAAGGTATGTTGATGCTAAGCGGGCGTGAGCGTCGAGAACATCGTTCCTCAAACCACCGACGTAGGCGTCGAATTGAGGAAGTTCACGCCTAATTGACCTCATTAGTGACTCGTTAGTGAGGCAGTTCCCGTCGAGACTCGAGTTTACGAGTCTCGAGGCGGTTCTGCCAGGTACCTCAGGTAGAAAGCACGAAAGCGACCGAAGCGCCGGAGTCAGCGAGAGAGATTTGTTCACTCGAGCCCGGATCGATTCCCTGCTCGATCGTTCTAAACGAAAAGCAGCGCGAGTTCCCTGCCCCACCGTGGGCGGGGGTGAAGCGCGTCCGCTCGGCTGCGTCCCCGTTTTTAAGTATCGGAACGCCGTACTGTTGATTGGAACCCACGTTATCGGCCTCGCAAAACCCGCGCACCCATTTCGGGGTAAGACGCGGTGCGCCGGGCCTGTGTCGCGCCCTCGTGAAGGGGCGGACGCCCACGGACACACCCGCCACGGCAGCAACAGACAACCTCTGTTGCGGTGGCACTCCCAGTGTGTTCGGGTGTTACTGGTTCTACGCGAGTCTCGCCAGAGACGAGCGCGGGCGGAATTAAATTCGCCACCGGTCGTTCCGCTGGCCTCGTGCCAGAGACCATGGCGAAGCCACGGGCCACCGCGCCCGTGGTACTTCACCAGGCTATTACCCCGTTCGTTCCGCAAAACTAGCGAGAAGCTGTAGATCCTTCCGAACGCAGGAACGAACAGCGTAACCGACCATAGCGATCCGTAAACCACCGATGACTCCACGTTACGGCGCTCGTACTTACGGCCGACGGCCGCACAGTCACGTCTCGAGATGGCCCCCGCGATCGTTCACTTCCTCGTCGGTGCCTCGCTCGTCCTCCTGGTGGCAGCGCCGCTGGCGGCCCGGTACGACATCGACGGACGGTGGCCGTTGTGGCTGGTCGTCATCGGCGGTATCTGGGGTCTGGGCCCGGATTTCTATCACGTCACGCCGGTGCACCAGGCCCAGCTGGAGGCCTTCCACGATACCGCGTGGGCCGACCTGTTCGCGTTTCACCACACCCTCGACCGGCCGTTCGTCCGCGCACGGTACGATGCCAGCGTATTCGGCGCCATCGCGCTCTTCCTGGGTGCGGTGAGTGTGTACACAATCGCGGACGTGCTGGATCCGTGGCGGGAGACGGGAACTGGCGAGCCAGCACGGCCGACGCTGGCGTCTCCGTCGTTGCTGTTTCTCAGCGCGGCGATCCTCGGTGGGCTCGTGAGCCTGCTCGTGTACGCGGCGTTCGCCTGATCGGTGGCCCCTCGCACAACAGTAACGCACGTCCGTTTCAGGCACTCAGGAGACGCCGATCCCCCGGCCACCTCGAGGGCGTGGTGCTCGAACGCGTCGTACGAGTCACGCCGGTCTGATTCGAGTGTGTCGCACGCGAAATACGAGATTAGGGAAGATAGTCGATTGGTTGCCCGTGGTTAGGGGGTCAAAGCTAAGGCGTCTTGTTCGAAACTACTACGATAGATATGGCAATGGATGACACGTTACGACCGAGTCGTCGGAAGGTGCTGACGTACAGTGGAGCTGCAGGGTTGGCAGCTGTCGCCGGGTGCATTAGTACGACGGACGAGGAGGGCAATGGAAACGGGAACGGAAACGGGAATGGGAATGGCGGCGATGGAAACGGCAACGGCAACGGGGACGGGAACGGCGACGAGACGGTCTACGAGATCGGAATGGTCGACTCCCTAACCGGCTCGCTGGCCGACTTCGGCGAACGGAACCAGCGCGCGAAGGACCTGGCGCTCGAGCACGTCAACGAGGTGGGAGTCGGCGACGGCGAACTCGAGATCATCGTCGAGGACTCAGAGAGCGAGAGTCAGGCCGGCGTCTCGGCCGCCCAGAAACTGGTCAACCAGGACAACGTACCGTTTCTCATCGGCGCCGTCGGATCGGGCGTCTCGCTGTCGATTTACGAGAGCGTGATCCAGGATACGGAGGTCGTCCAGTTGAGCCAGAATTCGACGGGGCTCGGACTGACGGATTTCCCCGGACTGCTCCGAATGTCCCCGAGCGGGCGGACACAATCGATCGCCCTCGCGGATATCATCGCGGAGGACGGCTACGACGAAGTCGCGGTCACGTACATCAACGACGAGTTCGGCGAGAGCCTCTACGATGCGTTCGCGGAGGCCTACGAGGGGACTATCGCCTACGATAGCGCCCACAATGCCGAGGAAGCGTCGTACTCGAGTCTGGTTTCGGAGATGAACAGCTCCGAGGCCGAAGCGTGGCTCTGTATCACCTACCAGCAGGAGTTCGCGACGATGGTGACCGATATGTTCGAGAGCGGGTACGAACCACAGCTCTACGGTGCCGACTCGAACCGCGGGGACACCGTCATCGAGAACACGCCGGAAGGCAGCATGGATGGGATGAAACTCGTCGAGCCGGCAGCCCCGGAGGACCAGGACAACTATCAGGACTTCGCGGCGGCCTTCGAGGAGGAGTACGACGAGGCCCCCACGGCCTGGTCGGCCTTCGCCTACGATTGCGTGGTGACGGCTGCCCTCTCGATCGCGGCCGCCGACGACTTCTCTGGCGAGGCGCTCGGCGAGGTCGTCCGCGACGTGACCCGGCCCGAGGGCGAGGAGGTCTTCACCTACGAGGACGCCCACACGATCCTGGCCGACGGCGGGTCGGCGTCCGACATCGACTATCAGGGGGTCAGCGGGCCGATCGACTTCGACGAGAACGGCGACCCACGGGGCAGTCTCGTCGTCTTCGAAGTCCAGGACCACGACTACGAGGCGATCGAGTTCCGGCAGTCGTAGGTCCATCCAATGTCTGTCATCGAATTTGCGGCCAACGGCGTCGTCTACAGCAGCATCATCGTTCTCGGGAGCATCGGCCTCGCGATCATCTACTCCATCGCCGGTTTCGCTAACTTCGCCCACGGCGATACCATGACGGTCGGCGGGTACGCGGCGTTCATCGCCTTCGGCGCGATCGGTGGCCTCGGCACCACCGTCCTCGCGCTGCCAGTCGGCTTTTTCGTCGCCGTACTGGTCGGCATTGCGGTCGCCGCCGTCGTTGCTATTATCACCGAAAAAATCGTCTACGAGCCTCTGGACATCGGCTCCATCGGCCTCCTCATCACCTCGATCGGGGTTGCGTTCGTCTACCGGGCGCTGATCCAACTCGGCTTCGGTGCCGGTCGGAACCAGTTCGACATCCCCGCCCAGCGGCCGATCGAGGAGCTGATCGCCTACGGCGTTCGGGTCACCCCCCACGACCTCGCCATCGTCATTTCCGCGCTCGTTCTCGTCGTCGGCGTTCACGTCCTGCTCCAGTACACCGACCTCGGGCGCAAGATGCGGGCGATGGCCGACAACCCCGACCTCGCTCGAGCCAGCGGTATCCGAACCCACCGAATCAAGCTGTGGTCGTGGGTTCTGGGCGCGGGACTGGCGGGGGCGGGCGGCGCGTTCCTGGGGCTCTACAACGCTCTGACGCCGCGGGTGGGATTTAGCGTCCTGCTGGTTATCTTCGCTGCGGTGATCCTCGGCGGAATCGGCTCGGTGTACGGCGCGATGCTCGGGGGCTTTCTCATCGGCATGGTCGTCGAGATGACGCCGCTGCTCTCTCGCGTGGGCATCCCGATCGGCGTCGACTACGGCCCCGCGGTCGCGTTCGTGATCATGGTCGTCGTCTTGCTCGTTCGTCCGACCGGCATCGCCGGCGACGGAACCGCGGGCGGGGAGGGGATCTGACGTGACCGATCGATTCGATTTCGGGGCTTACTGGTCGAACCTGACGAACGCGGAAAAGCGTCTCACCATGGCGCTGAGCGTCCTCGTGTTTGGGCTGGTGATCGCACTTCTCACCGGCGCTCTCGGCGCCTCGTACTTCCTGTTCCTGTTCGGCCTGGCGGGGATGTACGCGCTGCTCTCGCTGGGACTCAACAGCCAGTGGGGGTTCACCGGTCTGATCAACTTCAGCGTCGCCGCCTTCTTCGGCATCGGCGCCTACGGCGCGGCGCTGATGACCGGGAGCAACTCGCCGATTGCCGGCGGATTCAATCCGATTTTCGGGCTCGCTATCGGACTAGTGCTGGCCGCGATTGTCGCCGTCGCCATCGGTATTCCGACGCTTCGTCTACGGGCCGATTACCTCGCTATCGCCACGCTCGGACTGGCGGAGGTGCTCCGGCTGGTCTTGCAGAACGAACGCCAGTGGACCAACGGCAGTGCCGGGATTCGCGGCATTCCCAGTTTCTTCGACGGGTGGCCGCTCCTAGGCGAGTTCCCGCAGTCGATGCCCGGCCTCGAGATCGCCATCGTCCCGGGATCGCCCGTGGTTCTCGGGACGCCGTTCTGGCGCCAGTTGCTCAACGTGACGCTGTTGTTGGGATTTCTGGGCGCGGCGTTTTTGATTCTCCGGCGGGCCCAGCGCTCACCGTGGGGGCGACTGCAGCGCACGATTCGGGCCGACGAGGACCTGGCGAAGGCACTCGGGAAGAACACGTACAGCTACAAGATGCAGGCGTTCGTGCTGGGCAGTCTCATCATGGCGCTTGCAGGCGTCTTCTACGCGCACCTCAATCTCTTCGTCAACCCGGGGGATCTCGACCCGATCACGACGTTCTACGTCTGGGTCGCGGTTATTCTCGGCGGCAGCGGTTCGAATCGCGGGGCCTTACTGGGCGGGTTCGTCGTCGTCGCCATCCGCGAAGGGTCCCGGTTCGCGAACGACATTTCGTGGCTGCCCCTCGACGCGGCACCGTTGCGGCTGCTGATGATCGGCCTCTTGATCATCCTGGTCATGCGATTCCGGCCACAGGGAATCCTCCCGCCGCAGCGAGAGTTGATCTGGCCGAGCGCAATCGGGCGCGAGGCACCGTCTCGACCCGACCGTGGCGTGCCACAGTCCAACGGCGGTGAAACCGATGAGTGAATCCACAGCCAACGCTCGAACGAACGCCCACATGGCGAAAAACGACGTCCTGCTTCGCGTCGAGGACCTCCAGAAGTCCTTCGGCGCGCTCCAGGTCACCGACCACGCGAGCTTCGCGGTCGAACGCGGCTCGATCACCGGTCTCATCGGGCCGAACGGGGCCGGCAAGTCGACTCTCTTCAATCTCATCTCGGGCTTTTACGAACCCGAGGGTGGCACGGTCACCGTCGACGGTACCGACGTCACCGGGTTAGAACCCTACGAGGTCGCGAACCACGGCCTCATCCGGACGTTCCAGACCCCCCGCAAGGTCGAGGGGATGACCGTCCGCGAGGCGATGCTCGTCGGGCCCCAGAACCAGCCCGGCGAGTCGTTCTTCGAGCTGTTCACCGCTCCCTCGCGAGTTGGCGAGGCCGAACGCGAGAACCTCGAGCGCGTCGAACGGATCCTCGAGGAGTTCGAGATCGATCACCTCGCGACCCAGCCCGCGACGGACCTCTCGGGCGGACAGATGAAACTGGTCGAACTGGCCCGGGCGATGCTCGCCGAGCCCGAAATCCTGCTGCTCGACGAGCCGGTCGCCGGAGTGAACCCGACGCTGGCGAACAAACTAGCCGTCCAGATCGAGCGGCTCAACGAGCAGGGAATCACGTTCTTGATCATCGAACACGACATGGAGTTCATCATGAACCTCGCAGATCCGATCATCGTCCTCGATCAGGGGAGCGTCCTCACGGAAGGCCGACCCGACGAGATCCGCGCGAACGACCGCGTCATCGACGCCTATCTCGGTGGTGGCGCGTGAGCGCGACTCGAGACCTCGAGGATGGGACGACCGCGGCCGAAAACGCCGTCCTCAGCCTCGAGGGGGTCGACAGCGGCTACGGCGAGGTGCAGGTGCTCGACGACTGCTCGTTGCACCTCGACACCGACGAAATCGTCTGTCTGATCGGGCCGAACGGGGCCGGGAAGTCGACAGTGTTGAAGACGGCCTTCGGGATGCTGACGCCCTGGACGGGTGCCGTCCGCTATCACGGCGAGGACATCGGCGGCATGGCCCCTGAAGACATCGTCCGGGAGGGCATCGGCTACGTGCCCCAGACCGAGAACGTCTTCGGCTCGCTCACCATCGCCGAGAACCTCCGGATGGGGGGCGTGGCCCGAAAGGACGACCTCGAGCCGGTGCTCGACGAACTGTACGAGCGGTTCCCGCTCCTGGAGGAAAAGCGCACGCAGAAGGCCCGGAACCTCTCGGGCGGCCAGCGCCAGATCCTCGCGCTCGCTCGAGCGCTGGTGATGGAGCCCGACGTCCTGTTGATCGACGAGCCCTCCGCCGGACTCGCGCCGAACACGGCCGACGACGTGTTCGCCGAGGTCCGGACGGTCAACGAGATGGACACGTCGATCCTGATGGTCGAACAAAACGCCAAAAAGGGACTGGGAATTTCCGACCGTGGCTACGTCCTCGACCAGGGCAGCGTCCGATTCGAGGGGCGCGCCGACGCGCTGCTCGAGGACGACGAGGTCGGCAGGCTCTACCTGGGCGGCTAATCTCCTCGATTGACCGCTCCGCTGGGCGGCTGACCACATCGATTGGCCCCCACCTACAGTCGCGGGCGCCCACACTGCGTTTCTCGCCCATCAGATCGGACGGAACTTGCGAGTTCGTCGAGACTGATGATCTGCGATCCAAAACAGGAGACCTGGACGACGGAAGCCGATACGTCCTTCAGTCGTCGTCCATCGGCATCGTCATCGGTTCGACGCGCTCGCCGCGTGGGCCCTCGAGGTCCACGCCCGGAAGCAGGTCCCGGAGGTACAGCCCCGTGTAGGAGTTTTCGCTCCGGGCGACCGCCTCGGGCGTACCCGTCGCAACGACCTCGCCGCCGTTCTCGCCGCCCTCGGGGCCGAGGTCGATGATGTGGTCGGCGTTCTTCACGAGGTCGAGTTCGTGCTCGATGACGACGACGGTGTTGTCGTTGTCCGTCAGGCGGTGGAGCACGTCGATGAGTTTGCGCTCGTCTTCCGAGTGCAGTCCCGTCGTGGGCTCGTCGAGTAAGTAGAGCGTGTTGCCCGTGTCCCGCTTGCCGAGTTCCTCGGCGAGCTTGATCCGCTGGGCTTCCCCACCGGAGAGCGTGGTCGAGGGCTGGCCCAGCTTCATGTAATCGAGGCCGACGTCTTTCAGGAGCTGGAGGCGGCGACGAAGCTGGCTCGAGGACTCGAAGAAGTCGTAGGCCTCCTCGACGGACATTTCGAGGACGTCCGCGATGGTCTTGTCCTTGTAGGTGACGTCGAGGGTGGCGTCGTTGTACCGGGCGCCGCCGCAGGCTTCGCAGGGGACGTAGACGTCCGAGAGGAAGTTCATCTCGATCTTGACCGTTCCCTGACCGCCACACTCCGCACAGCGGCCCTCCTTGACGTTGAAGGAGAACCGCCCCTTCTCGTAGCCGCGCTGTTTGGCGAGTTTGGTCTGGGCGAACAGTTCGCGGATGTAGTCGAAGACGCCGGTGTACGTCGCCGGGTTCGAACGCGGGGTGCGCCCGATGGGCGACTGGTCGATCAGTCGAACGGTCTCGACGTCCTCGATCCCCTCGATGGCGTCGTGATCGCCCGGAATCACGGAAGTGTTGTCGTTCATCTCCCGCGCCAGCGCCTTGTAGAGCACCTTGTGCATCAGGGTCGACTTTCCAGAGCCCGAGACGCCCGTGATCGCCGTGAAACACCCCAGCGGGATGTCCACGTCCACGTCATCGAGGTTGTGCTGGCGGGCCCCGCGGATCGTCAGCGCGCCCTGTGGCTCGCGGCGCTCCTCGGGGACGGGAATCCCCTTCCGCCCGGAGAGGTAGTCGCCCGTGATCGACTCCTCGCAGGCCTTGACTTCCTCGAGCGGTCCGTTGACGACGACTTCGCCGCCGCGTTTCCCGGGCCCAGGACCCATGTCGATGACCTGGTCGGCCCGACGCATCGTCTCCTCGTCGTGTTCGACGACGAGCAGCGTGTTGCCGATGTCGCGAAGCTCACAGAGCGTGTCGAGCAGCCGATCGTTGTCGCGCTGGTGGAGCCCGATGGAGGGCTCGTCCAGCACGTAGAGCACGCCGACGAGGCCGGAGCCGACCTGGGTTGCCAGCCGAATGCGCTGGCTCTCGCCGCCCGAGAGGGTGGAGGCCTCCCGGTCGAGCGTGAGGTACTCGAGGCCGACCTCGCACATGAAGCCCAGGCGGGCGCGAATCTCTTTGAGGATCTCCTCGGCGATGGTGAGGTCGCGACCCGATAACTCGGCCTCGAGCCCCTCGAAGTGCTCGAGGGCGTCGCCGATGGACAGCCGGTTCACCTCGTCGATCGAGGTTCCGCCGACGCGAACGTGGCGGGACTGTTCTTTCAGCCGGGAGCCGTCACAGGCCGGACACTCCGTGACGGCCATGTACTTCTCGATGTGATCGCGGGTGCCGTCGGAGTCGGTCTCGAGGTAGCGCCGGTCGAGGTTCGGAATGACGCCCTCGAAGCGCTTGGTCTTGCGCCGGATGCCGTTTTTGGTGCGGCGTTTGAAGACGACCTGGCGGTTCGTGCCGTAGAGGAACTGATCCTGGATACTCGCGTCAAGGTCTTCCCACGGCGTCTCGAGGCTCACATCGAAGTGGTCGGCCACCGCGTCGAGTCGCGTCTGGTAGTACGAGCGGTTGTAGCTCCAGGGTTCGAAGACGTGCTTGAGCGACTTCGAGGGATCCTGGATCACCAGGTCCTCGTCGACCTCTTTGGTCTTGCCCAACCCCTCACACTCGGGACAGGCGCCGTGCGGACTGTTGAACGAGAAGCTACGGGTTTCGATTTCGCTGAACTGGAAGTCGCTGTTCGGATTTCCCAGCGCCGTCGAGAACTCGACGGTCAGGCGGTCGTCGCCCTCACCAGCCAGGTCGCCCGTCGAGCGGGTGTTCGATCCCAGGTCAATCTCGTCGCCCGAGTCGGGGATGATGAGCTTGAGGACGCCGTCGGCTTCCTCGAGGACCGTCTCGACGCTGTCGGTGATCCGGGGACGGGCCTCCTCGCTGATCTTCACGCGGTCGACGATCACGTCGATGGTGTGGTCGTAGTTCTTGTCGAGGTCGGGTTTCTCGGTCGCGAGGTCGACTTCTTCGCCGTCGACTTCGACTCGAGAGTACCCCTCGGTCAGGAGTTCCTCGAACAGGTCCTCGAAGGCCCCCTTCTGGTCGCGGACGATCGGGGCGGCGATCTTCGCACGGGTGCCCTCGGGCAGGGCCATCACCTGCTGGACCATATCCTGGGCGCTCTGGGTGCCGACCTCCTCGCCCGTGATCGGGTCGTACTGCGTGCCGACGCGGGCGTAGAGCAGGCGGAGGTAGTCGTGTAACTCGGTGACGGTCCCGACGGTCGACCGGGGATTGTTCGCCGCGTTCTTCTGATCGATGGAGATGGCGGGCGAGAGCCCTTCGACGGTCTCGACCTGGGGTTTGTCCATCTGCCCCAGGAAGTTGCGGGCGTACGCCGAGAGACTCTCGATGTAGCGGCGCTGGCCTTCGGCGTAGATCGTGTCGAACGCGAGGGAGGACTTTCCGGACCCGGAGAGGCCGGTGACGACGGTGAACGATTCGCGCGGAATCGAGACGTCGACGTCCTTGAGGTTGTGTTCCTGTGCCCCACGGACTTCGATCTGGTCCTTGCTCATCGCTGACCTCGTCTCGATTTGCGCGGTCGTTCGGCGGCTCGATTCATGTACCATAGCCAGTAGCCGAAGCGACTTAACGGGTCTGAAAGCGGTTCATCTCGAGACGTGCTATCGTGGGCCAGACTGCTGTCGAATCGCTCGAGCGACGACCGGAGACGAGACGCACGAGAGGCGGAGTAAGAAGTGCTTACGGCTGTCGGGGAAGCAGATGCAAGCAGCGCATTCGTTCGAACGAGTGTCGTACATCTCGTATGGTCGTTGCCACAGCCATCGTCTTCCTCGTCAGCCTGCTGCTCGGCGCGGTGGGCATCTACGTCGGAGCGCGGATCATCGTCGGCGCGAAGGACTTCGATCACGCGATCGTCACCGCGTTGCTCGGCGCGATCGTCTGGGCCGTCGCCGGGGCGCTCGTCGGGTGGATTCCCCTCGTCGGGCCGCTCGTCGCGCTCGTGGCCTACGTCGGCGTGATCAACTGGCGCTACTCGGCGGAGTGGACCGGGGCCGCGATGATCGCCCTCCTCGCGTGGATCACCGTGTTTGCCGCGCTGTACGCGCTCAATATCGTCGGCGTGACGGGAGTCGAAGCCACCGGGGTTCCCGACGTGTGAGGACCCGAGGCGGACGATCGATCCGCCTCACTCGAGGCCCGACACCCGGCCTGACGTCACGTAGAACGGCACCGTCTCCGTCCGTTCGTAGGTGCCCGCTTGCATCTGCTCGATCACGTCCCGTCCCATCTCGCGCCAGGCTCGACGCAGGTCGTCGTACCCCTCGCCAGTGAGGTCGCTCTCGAGCATCGTCGCCCGGTCGTCGGCCAGGCCGGCCCCCGTCGCCTTCCGTCGGGCGACCGTCAGCGCGTGCTCGTCGTAAGGCGGCTCGATCGAGCGCTCGTGGTCGTAGCGGGCGGTGGTGACGTCCTCGAGGCCGACGGACTCGAACACCTCGCTGGCGCCCGCCCCGAGAGTGACGTCCGTTTCGATGCCCCCGAGGTACGCCCGGCGAGCGCGGCGCTCGAGGGGTGCCTCTCGGGGGACCGTGGACTCGACGGTGACGGCGCCATTGTCGGGTTCGACGGCAGCGACGCCCTCGCTCGAGACGCGGGAGAACTCCCGGACGGCCGCGGCCGGGTCGGGCAGGTTGATCAGGAGGGCCTGACAGAGCACGAGGTCGAAGCTGTCGTCGGCGAAGGGGAGGCGGGTGGCGTCGCCCTGGACGACGGGGATGGCCGACGCCTGCTCGGGATCCAACGGCTCGCGAGCGAACTCGAGCAACGACCGGTCGACGTCACACCCGACGACCTCGCCAGGACACTCCTCGGCGAGGACGCGAGTGAGTTCGCCCGAGCCACAGCCCACGTCGAGGACGCGCTCGCGGGAGCCGAGGTCGAGACTCGAGAGGGCTTCGCGGGAGTCGGCCCACATGCCCTCGCGGGTCCGGCGGAGGTAGGCTTCGGAGAACGCGCGCACGCCTCGAGATTGTAGGTAGCGGGTAAAAAGGCGTCTGGATTGTGGCGGGTGTCTCGAGGGAGCGCAGCCGCTGGCGTGTCGAGTCGAGACTCGAGAGGGCTTCGAACGGGCTCGAGCAGCCTCCGAACGGGCTCGAGCAGCCGCCGGACGACGAGACGACGAGATCCACAGCCCAGCGGTACTGTCTGACTAGTCCACCCGCAAGAGGTACAACACACCTCACCGTACCATCTCTCGAGACCAATGCTCGAGACGCTCGGGATGGTGCTATTCGTGCTGGTGATAGGAGTCGTGCTATTTCTCCCATCGATTGCCATCACCTGGTGGCGATCGCGAGAACGAGACGACGACCGAGAAGATCAGGATGCTCGCTGACCGACCGGTCGTGGCCGAACGAATCGCGACAGTCCGTGCAACCGTCTACCGGAGTTCGAGTCTCCTCGAATCAGATCTTCTAAAGGAAAAACAGCGCGAGTTCCCCATCCCACCGTGGGCAGGGGTGAAGCGCGTCACTCCGGCGCGTGTTCCGTCTCCTCGATATACCGTTCAACCACTTCCTCCGATACCGCTCCTGTCATCCCCACGTAGTACCCGACCTTCCAGAACCCACCACCCCAGAAATACGCCTCTCGAATCTCGGGATACCGCTCCAGCAAGTGCTTGCCAGAGTACGACTTGAATTGCCGAGCGATGTCCGCCGGACTGTGCTTCGGGTCAGTTTGCACGAACAGGTGTACGTGGTCGTCTGCAATCTCCAACGCCAGAATCTCGTGCCCGAAGTGGCCAGCAGTCTCACCAAACAACTCTCTCACGTCGCTCTCCACTACATCGAGAACTGAGTGGCGATACTTCGGGCACCACACGAAGTGATACTTGCAGGAACTAACCGAATGTGCATGAGTTCGGTACTCTTCCATCCCTAATCCCTAAATTTATGACTAATCGGGACAACCGTCAAAGTATGGGTGAAGAAGCCACGAAGACGATTCAGACGCGCCTTCACATCTCGTCTGGTGAACGGTCGTGGCTTCACGACGCCCGCCTCGCATCACGCGAGATATTCAACGACACCATCCGCCTCAAACAACAAGGGTACACTCGCACCGAGATACAACGAGAGGTTGACCGCGACGACTTTTTGCGGAACAACAAATGCGCGGTCGTCGGCAAAGCCCTCCAAACGTGGGACTCCTACCAGTCACTCAAAGAGTGGTGGGAGAATCAAGACGACTCTGACGGAGGGAAGCTGACGCCGCCGAGTACGGACAAATCTGGTGTGTACCCGCTCGTCATGGCGCACACGGAAGGCTACCGCCTCACCGTGGACGACACGAACCGCGTCCAGTTTCGCATCAGCCCGAAACCCTACAAGGAAGTAAAGGGGCATCTGCGCGGTGAACCGGGCGCGATGGACGAACTTCGTGAGGCCATCACGTCGGAGGAGGTGGATGTGGGGCAGGCCGAACTCCTGTACCGAGATGGCGTGTACTACCTACACGTCATGGTCACACGCGAGTTAGACGTGCCCGAATCCGACACCGCTGATACTGTGGTTGGCGTAGACATCAACGAGCGTAACGTCGCTCTCACCGCCCTCGACCGCGAGACGATGCAGACGAAGGGCACACTCGTCCTCGACTACGGACGGGTGAAGCAGGAACGCCAACGCTACCACACCATCACCACTCGCTGTCAGGAACACGGCAAGACCAGTATCCATTAGAAACTCGGTGACAAAGAAGAGCGATTCACCGAATGGACACTCCATCGTCTCTCCCGTGCTGTCGTGGAGTTCGCAGAACAGTTCTCGAACCCGGTTATCGTGTTCGAGGATATGAGCGGTATCCGCGACAAAATGCAGTACGGGACGTATTTGAACCGTCGGTTGCACAAACTACCGTTCCACAAGTTCGAGAAATTTGTCTCGTACAAGGCGACGTGGCGAGAGATTCCGACGGATACGGTGGACGCGTACTACAACTCACAGACGTGTTCGTGCTGTGGCGAACGTGGGTATCGGCAGGGATGCCGGTTCCGCTGTACGAACGACGAGTGTGACGTGGTGCAAGACCACGCTGATCGGAATGCGTCGGTGAACATCGCGTGGCGCGAGACGACGAAACTCGACAGTAACGGTACGAATTACCGGACTCACAAAACCCAACCGCAGGTGCGATTGGTGCGTCTGTCCGGGTCGGGGCGCGTAAGCCGCCCAACCTCATCCCGTTCCCTTGCGGAACAGGGAGTGCTAGCGCACGGCTGAGGAAATTAGAAAAGCCTCGGGCCACCGCGCCCGAGGTTGTTTACCGGTATACTGACGAGTATTCCCGCATAATTCCGATGGCTCCGACACCGACGTCCACTTTCGTCCCGAGATTCTGAGCAATATCTACTACACCCCGTGGCCAGTTGGTAGTTGTCAGGCAACATCAAACGTTGCCTCTTCGGTAACCCAGTACAGTCAGCATGAGCAGGTGCCTGACATCCACGACGGATCGGAAGTTAACACATATATCCGACACCCGTGTATTCCTCCTTTATATGCAATTCTGTGACGAGTGTGGTTCGATGATGCACACGGAGGGCGACACGTGGGTGTGTCGCTCCTGTGAGAACGAGGAGCCGCGGGACTCGCAAGCAGAAGCGGCGATGGCAACCCAGAATGGACAGCGGGACGACGGGGCACCCGCCGTAGTCGACGCGACCCAGGGCTCCACCGAGACGATGGAGGAGCCCTGTCCGACGGACGACTGCGACAGCGACCGGGCCTACTACGAGATGATGCCGAAGCCGGGCGGCTCCTACGAGTTTCGGCTGTTCACCTGCGTCGAGTGCGGCCACAAGTGGCGCGAGTCCTGACGGCGCATCTCGCGAACCTCGCCGCTTAACTAGGCACAGACCGCCACCTCAGACTCTCAACTCCCGAGGTTACTCGGCCTCAAGGAGCCACACATCGACTCCAACCCAACTCCCACAACGTTCTCGAGGCTATCAACAACCTCTGTCACAAGAGCCTTTATCGGGATGTTCATTCGCCCGATTATCGGTACGGAAATCGTTGGAACACTCTATCTCCAGAAACGGAACCGCAGACGGGGCAATGTTCGGACTCCTCGGTAACCCAAAACACGCAATTCACACTCTCAGCGAGTAGCTGGTTCAACGTTTCCGTCACAAAAGAAGCCATCGTGCTGCATGGAACCTCTGTATGCAACAGACACGTTTTGTCCGATGATGAGGGGTTCAACAGAGATTCCCAGTTTCGGGCTCGGTTGGTGGAGTGGACGCGGTCTTGCTCTATCAATCGTGATCGTCGTCCGGGGCCACCGCTTCGCCGTCTTCCATCGGCCACTCGAGTTCGACTTCGAACTCGGCCTCGTCGTCGGTGACCTCGTACTCGACTTCCAGTTCGAAGCGTTCTGGGACGTCCACTGTGAAGCCGTCCTCTCCCTCGATGTCGATCGTCCCGTTCTCGACGCCGTCAGCGACTTCGCGTAAGATTGCCGCGCCGTCCGACCGGCTCATCACCCGCTCGCCTTCGCGTTCCGTTTCGTCGGATTCGGTTTCTGTCTCGTCGACTTGCGATTCTGCTTCGGTTTCGGTTTCGGTCTCGGTCTCGTGTTCGTGTTCGTGTTCGTCGTCTGCCATACCGGAACCACCACGACTGCCGGTAAAATAGACGTGCTTTCAATGCACCCTCTAACTCGAGAACCCGTCCGAACGGTTGCTATACGGAGGCTACTCCTCGCGCAATTCCTTGACCTTCGCAATGTTCCACGCGAAGCCCTTCCCGTCCTCGGTAGGCGTCTCGAGTGCGAACGGCAGGTCCCGGAGGTCGGGATGGTTCACGATCGCGCGCATCCCGTCCTCGCCGATGTACCCCTCGCCGATGAGCGCGTGTTCGTCCTTGTGGGTGCCCACGTCGTGTTTCGAGTCGTTGAGGTGGATGTACTCGAGGTGCTCGAGGCCGACCACGTCGTCGAAGCGCTCGACGGTCTCGTCGACGGCTTCGGGCGTCGTGAGATCGTTGCCCGCGACGAGGGTGTGGGCGGTGTCGATGCAGATGCCGATGTCCTCGTCAGTACGGTCGATAATGCCCGCGAGGTGCTCAAATTCGCCGCCCAGCTTGGTGCCGCTGCCGGCGTCGGATTCGATCAGGATAGTCACGTCCTCGGGCACCTCGAGGTCGTCGATGACGCCCGCGGCGTTGTCGAGGCCGCCCTCGACGCCCGCGCCGGTGTGAGCTCCCAGATGAACGTTCACGTACGGGATCCCCAGCTGGTCGGCGGCGTCGAGTTCGGCCTGCATGCTCGCCATCGACTTCTCCCGGAGGCCCTCCTTGGGCGTACAGAGGTTGACCAGATAGGCCGAGTGGATCACCCAGGGGCCCTCGAGCAACTCGTCGGTCTCCTCGCGGAAGCCGGAGGCGGCCTCCTCGCTAATTTCGGGCTGAGCCCAGACCTGCGGGGAGGTGGTGAAGATCTGCCCGCAGTTGCCGCCGAATGCGAGCTGTCGGTGAACGGCGTTGCGGACGTCGCTGTACGGTGGTGTCTCGTCGTCAGAGGAGACGCGCGATCCGGAGATGGACACGTGTGCGCCGACGTGCATGGACATAGCGGGGAGTCTGTATCCGGGGATCAAAGGTACTTCGAACCCGGCCAGGGAGACGAGCCGTTCCAGCGGGTTCCGAACGCACTCCTCAGACCGGCAGACTCGCCTTCGGGCGCCACTCCTCGTCGATTCGGGCGCCCGTCTCAGCCAGCGCGTCGAACACCGTCTCGACGTCCGCCTCGGTCGTCCGGTGGCTGCAGATAGACATGCGGAGCGCCCGTCGACCGCGGATGGTCGTCGTCGTGAGGAACGCGAGGCCGCTCCGGACGACCTCGTCGGTGATCGCCTGGTTGAGTTCGTCCAGGTACTGGTCAACCCGCGCCAGTGGCACGTCCGGTGGGTCGGCCAGCGTCATCTGAAGGTCGCCGGGCACGTACCTGAACGAGTAGATGAACAGGTTCGGTTCCTGAACGGCCAGGAAGTCCTCGTGGGTACGAACGAGCGTATCGAGGTGTTCGGCACAGCGAACGCTCGTTCGCAATAGCTCCCGGTAACCCTCCAATCCGTAGTACTTCATGGATATCCAGAGCTTCAACGCGCGGAAGCCGCGGGACAGTTGCGGGCCGAACTCGTAGAAGTCGAACTCCTGTGGCGTCTCCGCGACCGATCCCCGGAGATACGACGCGTCCATCGCGAACGTCTTCGCGAGGCACTCCTGGTCGTGGACGAGCACTGCGCCACACTCGTAGGGAACGAACAGCCACTTGTGCGGGTCGAGCGTTACGGAGTCGGCGCGCTCCATGCCGTCGTATCGCGACTCGAGTTCGGGAACCATCGCCCCCACCGCACCGCACGCGCCGTCGACGTGAAACCAGCACTCGTGTTCGGCACAGACGTCGGCGATAGCCCGGAGGGGGTCGATGGCACTCACGTTGATCGACCCGGCCTGGCCGACGACGCAGAAGGGTTCGGCCCCCGCCTCTCGATCGGTCTCGAGCAGTCGTTCGAGGGCGTCTACGTCCATCGTGAAGTCGTCGCGACTCGGCACTCGTCGCACGGCGTCGCGACCGAGGTTGAGCATGTCCGCTGCCCGGACGACGCTCGAGTGGCCCTCGTGGTCGGCGACGTAGAGCGTGTATCGCGGGTGGTCCCCCTGGAGCCCGGCCTCCGTCGTCTCGTACGCCGTGTGATCGCGCAGTGCGGTCATGAGGGCGGTGAAGTTGGCCATCGTCCCGCCGCTGGTGAGGAGGCCACCGGTGTCGGGCGCGTAGCCGATCGCCTCGGCCAGCCAGCGGACGCACCGCCGTTCGATCTCGGTTCCGGACGGTGCCGGATGCCACCCGCCGACGTTCATGTTGACCGTCGCCGCGATGGCGTCGGCCAGCGGGGCGAGCGGCGTTCCGGACCCCATCACGAAGCCGAAGTACCGCGGCGAAGGGTTGTGGGTCGCGTACGGGATGACCGACTCCTCGACGGCGTCGAGGATTCGTTCCGGATCCTCACCGCGCTCGGGAAGGGGTTCGTCGAACGCCGCGACGACGTCCTCGGGATCAGCCTGGACGTAGACGAGGCGGTCGTCGATGCGCTCGTAGTAGTCAGCGATCAGGTCGACGGTCCGGTAACCGATCGCCCGAAACTCGTCGTGGTCGAGGTCGCCAACCGGCCGATCCTGGGTAGCCATGACTGTGCAACCACGAGTGGTAGGTTAACACTTGCCAAAGTACGGGGTACTTGTCAGGGTCCGGGGTTCCTACGACGTTCGAGTGACCCTGGTGAACGACACGCTCAGTCATTCAGTCGATTTCGTCGCCCTCGAGCGACAGCACGAGATCCGCACCCTCGCGCTTGAAGGTCGTCCCGTACTCGCTGGAAAGCGAGCGCATCCGCTCTCGACTCCATTCGGCCGCGTCGGGAGAGGCCGTGTGAACCGTACAGTCGTCGATCTCGGTCGGGCGCAACCGGAGCTCGGTGAGTCGTCCGTCGTCGACCTCGAGTTCGAACAGGAAGCTTCGATCGTTGTGGAGGCGTCGGTCGACCGCGTAGTCGTCGACGAAGTCGCCGGTATCGTACAAGATTGGTTTTCCGTCGTGTACCTCGATGCCGTGAAAGACGTGGGCGCTGTGGCCGTGGACGACGTCGACACCCTCGTCGACGAGCCAGCGTCCGAACGCCCGGAACTCGTCGGGCGGGCGCTCGACCATGTTTGGGCCCCAGTGGAGCGACGCGATCACAAGATCCGGATCCGGTTCTCGAGCGCGGGCGAGCGCTTCCCGAACGGTTTCGCGCGTCTCGTCGTCGTCGACGTCGATCTTGATGTACGCCGTGCCGGACGTCGTTTCGCTGGCGGCGTACTCGGGGACGTTGTCGGTGAACGCGACGACGGCGACCGCGAGGTCACCGACCGCGACGACCGCGGGGTCCAACGCCTCCTCGAGCCTTCGTCCCGCGCCGGTGCGAGCGATGCCCGCCGCGTCGAGCGCGTCGAGCGTATCGCGCAGCGCCTCCTCCTCGAAGTCGAGCACGTGGTTGTTCGCGAGCGCGCAGACGTCGACGCCGGCACGCTCGAGCGCGGGAATCGCCCACGTCGGGTCTGCTCGAAAGTGAAACGCCCGGTCGGTTCGACGCCAGGGCTCTCCCCGCGTCGACAGGCAGCACTCGAGGTTGATGCACAACCCGTCGCAGGAACGAAGTCGGTCCAGCAGATCGCCCCATACCGCCTCGGGAGGTCGACGCCGCTGACGGGTATTCACGAGTCGGCCGAGCATCACGTCGCCGGTCAGGCCGATCCGGTACGCCATCGGCGTGACTTCGACTCGAGGGAGCAAAATGCCCCCGCCATCGCTCGAGGGCCGACAGCGGCGCCGCGCTGTTCGAAGTCGAAGAGGGTTCGACGAGCACGACCCGGCCTCGAGTCGAAGAGCATACGCCAACGACGGATTCCAGCGTCGTCGATCAGCAACACCGAGAGAGCGCCGTCGGCTTCGGGGCTCGAGTGCGACGAGGTCGCCGGTAGCCCCACTGCCAGGGTCACCCCTCGAAGCTGCTGACGTGCTCGGGCTCGATCGAAATGATGACGCGTTCGGACTGGATCGGATTCGGGTACTCGTCCTCGCCCATGTAGCGTTGGGCCAGCTCGTCGATGTGCTCGCGTGCACCGTCCGTCGTGACCTCGTCGACCTCGCCCGTCACCGACAGCATCCGGTACGGGTTGTCCGGGTCGGTCATGCTGATCGCGATCCGCGAATCGTTCCGGGCGTTCTTCGTCTTGCGCCGGTCACGCTCGGTGTTCACCAGCAGGCGATCCGCGTCGGCGTCGTAGTCGACCCACACCGGGGTGACGTGGGGTGCCCCATCCGGGAGCAGGGTGGCGACGTGGGCGAACGTCTGTTTCTCGAACAGGTCCTGGAAGTCGGCTGGGATCGATGCCATACCGGCAGTTCACCACTCCGGAACTAAGGTGTGGACCCCACTTACGCAAATCCCCCTCGGTCACTCGAGGCGCGCTCGCTCGACCAGTTCCACGGGATGGGGTGGGCGCTCCATCTCGTCCTCGCTCTCGCCCGAGAGCACCTGCGCGAGCTGGCTCCGACAGGAGGTGCCGGTGGCCGTCACGCGGTCGCCCGGACTCGACTCGACCTGGTCGGCGAGCAGGGCCCCGATGGCCAGCGACAGGTCGTAGTGTTCGGCCTCGTAGCCGAACGAGCCAGCCATCCCACAGCACGTCGAGTCCAGCGGATCGACGGCGTAGCCGGCCCGACGGAGGACGCCCACGGCGTGGTGATCGGTGCCCTGCGCCTTCTGGTTGCAGTGGCCGTGGTAGGTAAGTGACTCACTCGGCGCATCGAACTCGAGTTCCCGGTCGAGCCCCGCCCGGTCGACGTACTCGAGGACGGCGAGCGACGCGCTCGAGACGGCCTCGAGCGCCCGCGGGTCGACGTCCGCACCGCCGGCGAGCAGGTCGCGGTACTCGTCCTGGAACATGACGGCGTCAGAGGGCTCGACGAAGACGACCGACCAGCCGCGGTCGGCGTAGGGAGCCAGCGCGCGGACGTTGCGTTTCGCCCGGTTTCGGGCCTCGTCGAGCAGACCCGTCGAGTAGGCCGCCCGGCCACTGGGGGCGAGGTCGGTCGGAACGCGAACGTGAACACCGGCAGCCTCGAGCAGGCGAACCGCGGCTTTCCCGGGGCCGGGGTCGCTGTAGGTAGTGAAGGTGTCGGGAAAGAGGACGACGGCGGCCTCGGCGTCGGATTCCGGAACGGCAGGACCGCCGCGTTCGTCCCACCAGTCGTTGAACGTCTCCCGTTCGAACGATGGCAGATGACGGTCGCGAGCGATTCCCAGGATCCGCTCCATCGCGGATCGAACGCCCGGCAGGTCGGGCACACGGTTCGAGACGGGCGCGGCGGCACTCGCGAGGGCCGCCAGTCGGTCGATGTTCGTGAACAGCTTCGTCCGGAGACTCGCACCCTGATCCTGGTGGTACTGGTGTTTGACCGCCGTCTTGAGCTTCGCCAGGTCGACGCCCGTCGGGCAGTCACTCGAGCAGCCCTTACAGCCGACGCAGAGGTCGAGGACCTCGGACTGGAACCGTTCGGAGTGGAGCTCCTCGGGCGGGAGTTCACCCGAAATAGCCGCCCGGAGCAGGTTCGCCCGGCCGCGCGTCGTCTGGATTTCCTCGCCGGAGGCCCGATAGGTCGGGCACATCACGTCGCTATCGGTCTGGCGGCAGGTGCCACAGCCGTTACACAATTCGACGAGGTGAGCGAAGCCGCCCTCCTCGGCGAACGAGAGCGTCGACCGCGGCTCGAGCGAGCGGTAGGCGGGCCCGTACCGCAGGTTGTCGTGCATGTCGGCGCCGACGCCTCGCTCGGTATCGGGACCGACGTCGTCCGGGCCGTCGCGGTAGACGACGTTGCCGGGGTGGAGGCGCCACTCCGGGTCGAAGGCCGTCTTGAGTTTCTTGAACGCCCGCCAGAGGTCCTCACCGTACATCTTGGGCGTGAACGCCGTCCGGGCCTTCCCGTCGCCGTGTTCCCCGGAGAAGGCGCCGTCGTGCTCGAGTACGAGGTCGGTCACGTCCTCAGTGATGGCCTGCATCGTCTCGACGCCGTCCTCGTCCTTGAGGTTCAGGATAGGGCGAATGTGGAGGGTGCCGGCGCCCGCGTGGGCGAAGTACGCCGCCGAGGTGCCGTGGTCGCGCAGGATCTCCTCGAACCGGCGGACGTAGGTGGCCAGCTCGGCCGGCGGCACGGAGGCGTCCTCGATGAACGGGTAGGGCTTGGGGTCGCCGTCCATGCTCATCAGGAGCGGGATCGCCGCCTTCCGGAGCTTCCAGAGGTCGGCCTGGTCGTCGTCGGTGTAGGCCTTGACGACGTCGAAGGCGTCGCCGTCGTCGACGAACTCGACGGTCGTTTTTTCGATGGCCGCCTCGAAGTCCTCGACCAGTTCCGAGTCGAACTCGAGCGTGAGCGCGGCCGCGGCCTCCTCGGGGATTGCCTCGGCGTAGGCCGCGTAGCCTTCCGACTCGCGGGCGAGGCGGAACACCTCGTCGTCCATCAACTCGACGGCGCTGACGTCGTGGGCGAGCGCGCGCGGGACGGCGGCGAGTGCGTCGATCAGGTCCGTGAAGGAGTACACGACCAGCGCCGTCTCCTCGGGCACACTCACGAGCGAGAGAGTCGCCTCGACGACGATTCCCAGCGTCCCCTCGGCGCCCACCAGCAGCTTCGAGAGGTTGATCGCCCGCTCGCCGTCGTCGGTCTCGTAGATCACCTTCTGGAGGTTGTAGCCACTGACCGACCGTTTGAGGTCGGGGTAGCGCGCCTCGATTTCGGCCTCGTGGTCCTCGACCAGGCCGCGAACCGTCTTGTAGATGCGGGCTTCCCGGTCGTCTTTCGCGACGATGGCGTCCCACTCCGGTCCGTCGAGGACGACTTCCCGCGCGTGGAGCAACGAGCCGTCGGCGAGGACGACCTCGCACGCCTCGACGTAGGCGTCGGTGATCCCGTAGCGAACCGAGTGCGCGCCGGTCGAGTTGTTGCCGATGCCACCGCCGATCGTCGCCCGGTTCGACGAGGCCGGATCTGGCGCGAACTTGAGCCCGTGAGGCTCGAGGTGGGCGTCGAGGTGATCCTGGACGACGCCGGGCTGGACGACCGCCCGACGGTCGTCGGGGTCGACTTCGAGGACGTCGTCCATGTGCGTGGTGAAATCGAGGACGACGCAACCCGGACCGACGGCCTGCCCGGCCAGCGACGAACCGGCCCCGCGGGGGAGGATCGGCACGTCGAACTCGGCAGCCGTTCGAACGGCCGCACGCACGTCGTCGACGTTCGTCGGGTGGACGACGCCGGCCGGGCGGGCCTGGTAGATGCTCCCGTCGGTGGCGTACAGCACTTGCGCGTACTCGTCGAAAGCGATCTCGCCCTCGAGGCGCGTCTCGAGCGCCTGGGCGAGAGCGGCGTACTCCTCAACGGGTGGGTGGTCCCTGCCGGTCGACTCGAGGTGCAATCCGGCGTCGCCTGCCACGGGCGGAACGTCCTCAACTGCCATGCCCCCTCGTACACGGAGGGCGGTGAAATATGCTGTGCCAGGTAGTGTCTCACGAAGAAATTATACTGGATCGACAGAGACGCCGTCCGAATCGACCAGCAGACATACGTCGCTCGCCTCGAGAGTCTCCCGTATGCGACTCGCGAGACTGTTAACGCCCAATGGCCCCATCTCGGGCCAGCTCGAGGTCGGGACCGCAACCCCCGACGACGGCTACGACGGCGCCGTCCTCCGCGCCGACGACGGCACCTACGAGGTCGGCCGGGACGGCCGCCTCCTCCCACCGTGTGAGCCCTCGGCGCTGTACTGCGTCGGGAGAAACTACGCCGACACGCTCGAGCAGATGAACTACGAGCGCCCGGACGAACCGGACTTCTTCATCAAACCTCCCACCTCCGTGCTCGGACACGGACAGCCGATTCCGTACCCGGCGTTCACCGACGAACTGACCTACGCGGGCGAGCTGGCGGCGGTGATCGACCGACGCTGTCGGAACCTCGAGCCCGAACAGGTCCCCGAAGTCGTCCGCGGCTACACGATCGTAAACGATGTCGACGCCCTCGACCAGCAGGGTCGAACCGCCCGGAAGGCCTTCGACGGGTCGGCGCCGCTGGGCCCGTGGCTCGTGACCGACGTCGATCCGACGCGCCTCGAGATGTGGACCGACGTCGCCGGGGAGCGTCGCCAGGAGGCGAGCACCGAGTTGATGCTGTTCGATCCCTTCGAAGTCGTCGCCTTCCTCTCTGAGCGGTTCACCCTCCGACCCGGCGACGTGGTCGCCTTCGGCAGCCCGGCGAATCCGGGTCTGCTCGAGCCCGGCGATACCGTCGAGATCACGTACGAGGGCGTGGGAACGCTGCGTAACGTCGTCGAGTAATAGCCGGGTTCGGACGACCAATTCGGCCGAGTCGCCGCTCGGTGGACGCAAAATCGAGAGAAAGTGGAGCCGAGCGATTAGATGTAGTCGATCGACGGCGGCAACTCGAGCTTCATGCCCTTGCGCTCGCGGATCTCCATGATCGTCTCGCGCTGGAGCGAGTCGGCCATGACGTCGAAGCCGGCGTTCTCGGTGTTCCAGGCCGCACGACCCTCGGTGGCCGAACGGATGTCGCTCGAGAACCCGATCATCTCTTCGACCGGCGCGACGCCTTCGACGACCATGAGGTCGCCCTCCTGGTACATGTCGTCAACCTGGCCACGGCGGCCCTGGATCTCGCCGGAGGCGGCGCCCATGTGCTCGTTGGGCACGTCGATCCGGACGTCCTGCATCGGCTCGAGCAGCTTGATGTGGGCGTCGATCAGCGACTTGTGGACGGCCTCCCGCGTCGCGGGGATGACCTGTGCCGGACCGCGATGGATGGTGTCCTCGTGGAGCTTCGCGTCGTGCAGCCGGATCAGGGTTCCCTGGACCGGCTCGGCGGCCAGTGGCCCGTTGTCGAGGGCCTCCTCGAGCCCCTCGATGACGAGTTCCATCGTCTCGTTCAGGTGCTGAATCCCCTTCGTGTCGTCGATGAGGATGTTCGTCCCGTGGATGTGCTCGACGTTCTGGGAGGTGTCCTTGTCGAGGCCGGCCTCCTGGAGCGCTTCGCGGCGCTCGAGTTCGGGCATGTCCATCGAGGCTTCGCCGAGCTGGATCGTCTCGATCAGCTCCTGGGTCAGCGGCTCGGCGGAGATGTAGAAACGGTTGTGGCGGTTGGGCGAGATGCCCTCGACCGTGTCGCTCGGTCGCTGGACGGCCTCGCGGTAGACGACGATCGGTTCACCGGTGTTGACCGGGATGCCCTGGTTGGCCTCGATACGCTGGGTGATGACCTCGAGGTGAAGTTCACCCTGCCCGGAGATCAGGTGCTCGCCGGTGTCCTCGTTGATCGTGATCTGGATCGTGGGGTCTTCCTTCGAGACCTGGCGAAGCGTTTCGATGAGCTTCGGCAGGTCGTCCATCGTCTTCGCCTCGACCGCCTTCGTGATGACGGGCTCGGAGATGTGCTCGATGGACTCGAACGGCGTCATCTCGATGCTCGAGACGGTCGAGCCGGCGATGGCGTCGCGCAGGCCGGTGACTGCGGCGATGTTCCCTGCAGGGACGTTCTCGACTTCCTCGCGCTCGCCACCCATGTAGATGCCGACGGACTGGACGCGGTTCGTGCCTGCGGTGCCCGACACGTATAGCTCCTGGCCCTTCTCGAGGGTGCCCGAGAAGACGCGGCCCGAAGCGATTTCACCGGCGTGGGGGTCCATGGAGATGTCGGTGACCATGAAGACGACCTCGCCGGACTCGTCGACGAATCGCATCGTCTCGGCGAGTTCGGACTCGCTGTCGCCGCGCCAGATCCGGGGGATACGACGGGGCTGGGCGTCGACCGGATTCGGGAAGTGCTCACAGACCATGTCCAGCACGACGTCCGAGAGCGGCGTCCGCTCGTGGAGTTCCTGGCGCTCGTCGTTGCGCTCGAGTTCCATGATGTCGCCGAAGTCCATGCCGGTGCGCTGCATCGACGGCATCGAGACGCCCCACTTGTAGAGGGCGGAGCCGAAGCCGACGGTGCCGTCTTCGACGGAGACGGACCAGTCGTCGACGTCGTCCATCTCCTCGGTCATGCCGCGGATGAGGTCGTTGACGTCGTGGATGACCGAGAGGAGACGCTCTTGCATCTCCTGTGGGCCTTCCTGCAGTTCGGAGATCAGGCGATCGACCTTGTTGATGAACAGCGCGGGCTTGACGCCCTCGCGAAGGGCCTGCCGCAGGACCGTTTCGGTCTGGGGCATGGCACCCTCGACGGCGTCGACGACGACGAGCGCACCGTCGACGGCGCGCATCGCCCGGGTGACGTCGCCACCGAAGTCGACGTGGCCCGGCGTGTCGATGAGGTTGATGAGGTGGTTGGTATCCTCGTACTCGTGGGTCATCGAGACGTTCGCCGCGTCGATGGTGATCCCACGTTCCTGCTCGTCTTCTTCCGTGTCCATCGCGAGCTGCTGGCCGGCAGTATCATCGGAGATCATACCGGCGCCCGCGAGGAGGTTGTCGGAGAGGGTCGTTTTTCCGTGGTCGACGTGAGCGGCGATGGCGATGTTCCGGATGTTCTCCGGGTCGTCCATCAGCCGTTCACACTCTTGGACGATCTTTTTGCGTCGGCCCATATATCCACCTGTACCGGTAGCGGGGTCAAAAGGGTGCTGTTTCGTCTCGGCGAGAACGGGCCCGAAACGCGCCTCGAGACTCGAATTGACCAATTTGCGTGAGAGAATAGCACGCACCCAACGATCGGTGCTCGCGCCTCAGCCGACGAATCCCGGCGTAAGAGCCATAGGCGCCCGACCCCTGTTAGGGACACACATGGATTTGCGCATACAGGGACCGGGACCCGCCGCCCCGTTTCTCAGCGCCCAGGACCTGTTCGAAACCGAGTGTGACCTCTCACTCCCCGTCTACGTCCACCTGCGTGACGACCCCGACGAGCGGACCTGGGCCGCTCACCACGACGACCGACACGTGCTCAACATCTCGAGGCAGGCTGCGTCCTCGGCGATGGCGCGCGAACTCGCGCTTCACGAGTTCGCACACATGGCCCGCCACGAGCAGGACCACCCCTCACACGTCCAGTCGACGGCGGAGGTTCTCTACCTCGCGCTGGCCGGGCAACGCGTCGAGCAGTACAAGCTCTCACACTGCTACCAGATCGCCAACCACATGAAAGACATCTACGCCGACGACATCACGCTCTCGGTCGGTCCCGGGGAAAAGCTACTGGCGTTCCTCGAGTCCTCGCTCGCGACCGCCCTCCGTGATCGGCCGGCGACGCCGCCGGGATCGACCCCTGGCGTCGAACGACTCTCACCTGCCGCCGATCCCGATATCACCGCCGTCAACGCGGCCTTCGCGCTCGCACTCGCCGAGCGACACGACTTGCTCGAGGCCGACCATCGCCTGTACGACCTCGCCCATGCAGCGGCGATGGACGCCCCCCAGATCGACTTCGAGGCGTTCCGGCGGCGGTTCCGGGAACTCAGCCAGGATCCCGACCCGAGCACCTATCGGCAGGTGCTCGTCGAGACCACCCGGTCGTACGTCGGCGAGGGGACTCGAGCGGCGGATTGACCGACGGGCGACCACTGCGAATTTAGTCGTCCCTCCCGCTCGAAGTTAGCCGTCCTTCTCGCGCGTGGGGTGTCGTCTCGACCCAAACGTTTAATGTTCGATACTTCATACGTGTGGAACATACTACTGATGCTTTCGGGGAAGGATTGTCGTGATGGGACGACGGAGCGCGCATTTGCCGACGAACTATCCCGGTTGAAACGACGAGGGGCGAGCGTCCTCGTGACCGGTGTCGTCGAGGCCGACCAGCGACAGGTGATCGCTAGCCGGTTGCTCGGAACGGCTCCCGAGGAAGATCGGAAGCGCATCGTGATTTCGACGCCTGGGACGGAGTTCGACATCGAGCGCCTGGTCGACGACGCAGGTTCCGGGACCGCCGAAATCGTCAGTTACCAGGGCACGGCCCGTAGCGTCTCGGCGGGGACGACGGAAACGGCGGAAACGGCGAAGACGACGGGAATCGCGACTCCGTCAGCACCACCGACACCAGGTACCGAAGCGCCAATGACGACCGCCGAAACCCTCGGCGACGTCGGCGTCGCCGTCTCGAGCGCCATCGAACGATTCGAACGCGATGGCGACAGCGGCCTCGAACCCGGCATGCTTCGCGTTGGCGTCGACTCGCTCGTGCCGTTCCTCGAGGAGTACGGCAAGGAAGCCGTGTTCCAGTGTCTGCACTTACTCAACGGACGGACTCGAGCGGCCGGCGGCATCGCCCACTACCAGCTCCCCATCGAACGCGATGCGAGCACCGTTTCGATCCTCACCCCCCTGTTCGACGTCGTCGTCGAACTTCGAGAACGGAACGGCGTCGCCCAGGAGCGATGGTTGCTCACAGAGAGCAATCTCTCCACCGGCTGGGTACCGATAACCCAGTGAGTGGGACGCATCGAGGCACCGATCAGGTGTCCCAGCCTGGACGGGGTCGACTTCAGAGACTACTGAGATGAAGCCGACATTCGAAGCAGTCGATGGCGGGCTCGAGATCATCGATCAGATAGAGCGTCATCGCTACCGGTTGACGACTCACGAGTCGGTGTCGCCGGAGCCGGTCAGCGACGATTGTTTGCAGTATCCGGTCGATTCGGCCGTCGAAATCGAAGTCGAGAGCGTCACACTACCGACGAACGACCTCGTGTACGTCCGCGACGAGACAGGGGCGATGGTCCACGAGGTTCGTCCAGGAGAACAGCAATTACTTCCAGAAGGGGCGTACACCCTCGATCTCTCGACACCGTTCAAGATCTATCTTCATTTTAAAAGTTCGATGCATATCTACGCAGATAGTCAACAAACACACATCACTCTTGACGATGCAACCCGAGTGATCGTTGGAACCCGTTCATCACATACGCGCCCTGCAGGAACGATTACCACGACAGAGGAGCCAGCAGACCTCATGGAAGCAGTTACGGCCTTCGGGTCAGCGTTAAAAACCACCACTCCCGAACGATCCTATCCAACGCTCAGAGGACATCCACCAGCGCTCGAACTCGGAGAGACGTTATCGATTCCGAACGGGTTTGACCGGCCGGAAACTGGAATACAGATCGAAGTTCCGCCGAGTCTCGAGAATGTATACGTTGTAGCCCCACTCGCGTACTATCTCGGCGCGGAGGTCATCTCCGGAGAGGCATCAAGGGTAACGACCGATGCCGGGCTATCTTACTCGCTGACCAGTGACGGTGGTTTCGAAGAAACCGTCGAACGGTTACTCAAACAGATCTTCTTCCTCGACTGTATCGTACGCACCGAAGGGATGACTCCCGTACCATTACACGAACGACAGGCGATCGAACCATCCCTTCCGTTCGATTTAGAGCAGGTGTACGAACAACCCCTCCCCAAACAACTTGAGAAATATCTCTCGACGCCATTTTCGACAATCGAACCAGTCATCCCCGAGTGGCGTCTCGAAGTCCATTTAAAGCCGACGTCAGAGAGTATTACGTTTCTACCCTATATCGCGAACGATCTCGCAATCGTCCAGATACAGCAAACCAACCGCGCTTCGCCAGAAGCCCCAGTACAACGTGAAGCGATTCAAGAGTTCACACGGGGAGTGAGTACTTCTCGAGGTGCGGAGAAGCCCGACATCCATGCTCAGGTTCATGACATACCAACAATCGAACAGCATTGGAAAACCGACGACTCGACGACTTTGATAAGCACAACACCCCTGTCCGCCTTTACTCACAGTATCGGTCGAGAGCCACGAGAGGATCCAATCGAGATTAAAGTCGTCTGTAATGACTCGGAGATGAAAGATGAACTCGAGACTGTGAACGGGATTTACGGTAATCGCGACGAACTCCCGTTCAACGTGGCCGAGTACTATTCTCTGACGAGAGACGAGCTCAGAGATGTGTTGGCCAAAGAGAGCGATTTTGTACACTACATCGGCCACATCGATCGAGAGGGGTTCCAGTGCTCGGA
Source organism: Natronosalvus caseinilyticus (assembly GCF_017357105.1). NCBI lineage: Archaea > Methanobacteriati > Methanobacteriota > Halobacteria > Halobacteriales > Natrialbaceae > Natronosalvus > Natronosalvus caseinilyticus. The sequence continues at coordinate 1,305,255 of NZ_CP071596.1, read as the reverse complement.
CGGCAAATTATCGGGAACGACGCTCGAGAAAGTCGGCGCAAAAGCATTCTTGCTCAACGCGTGTCAGTCGCGCAACCAGGGGCTTCATCTGGTGGAAGCCGGAAGTTCTGGAGGAATTGTCACACTCGGTGACGTAATCAACAGCGGCGCGATTCGCATGGGCAGTATGATTGCCCGAGTGCTAAATCGAGGCTACCCGCTCTATGCTGCACTCGACGTGGCGCGAAGGAAGACTCTTGTAGGACAACAGTACCGAATGGTCGGAAACGGATTAATCTCTATAGCGCAGTCGGAAACGGGTCCACCAAATGTTTGTATTATAGAAAAAAAGGGGTCTAGAGCAGATATTATCCTCGACACCTACGAAACGAGTGAATTACGGAAAGGAACTATATTTGTTCCTTACGTCGAATCGAACGATTCGTATTTCCTCACTTCAGGAAAAGCCGGACCGTTTTCACTAACAGAGTCAGAACTCAGTCAATTTCTGGATTTAGAGGACGTACCGATACTATACGAGGGCGAAATTCAATGGAGTAAGGATTTCTCCATAGATGGGTTGTAAGTGTTTAAGGGCCGGTGTAAGCACCGCTGTTCCCCGCCGCAACCGTTCCGGCCTGGGACAGCAACAGCATGGCCGTGAACAGGACGCCAATCATTCGTGGGTGGTTCTTCAGGTAGTCGCTAAGTTCCGTCATGGTACATCCAACCCATGGTACCGACCCGTAATGAATTTATTTTAATAAATCAGACACAGAATCCATGTGAAAACCTGATAGTATAAATATTTAAACAGCCAGAGAGAATAGAAAAAGAAGACGGCGTCGGGTTCGGTCAGAAAACTACCGTAAAAATTCGTTATTCACTGAGTAACCGACGAAGTGCCCGGTCGAACCCCTCGCGCGAGAACTCCGCTCTGATCGAATCCGCTCGTTCTCGCCACTCGTGCAAGTCAGCCACTACCTGTTCGTATCGTTCGTCGACATCGACACCCGCTTCGCGTTCGTTCTCGAGTAACGCCCGCTCTGTCGCGAGTCGAAAGTACTCGCACATCGCCTCCTCGTAGGCGTGCTGGAGAACCAGTCGATCGATCGTCGACCGCAGTTTCTCGACCGAGACGGGCGTCACCAGATACTCGTCGGCACCACGGTCGACGGGGTCGTCCGTCGGGACGTCGCTCGCGACTGCGAGGATAGGCGTCGATGGCGCGCTCTGGCTGAGCGCATCGAGTACCCCTCTGGGGTCCGGACTCTCGAGTTCCCAGTCGACGAGGATGACGTCGTCGCCCGCCTCGAGTTGATCCAGGATCGATCGGTCGAAGTCGATGCAGCGAACGTCGTACACCGCGGAGAGGACCTCAGCATCCGATACCACTCGAGAAACGTCGTGGTGAACGGCGAAGATGCGAGGTGACGTAATAGACAACACAGTTAGTACGTAGAATCCACGCGCGGGGCCTATAAATCTGACTCGCCTTGCCGGCAAGTGCAAGCAAACTGGTCAGAGAAGGTTGTTATCAGTCGCGACTGGTTCGTACGGCGTACACTGACTGGATCAGCAGTGTCACTCACGAGGTCGAACTCGAGCTCACACTCGAGGAGGATGGTAACAAACGTCGAGCGCGCTCGAGGCATGCTGGCTCGATGTGAGAGGCAACTCGAGCTCGATAGTCAGTAGTCGGTAGGCAAGGCCACCAATTGGTAACCGAAATCGGATCGAAATTGGAAAAGAGCGAAACCAAAAAACGAAACGCGTTATCTCGCAGCGGCCGCGACGCGTTCTTTCTCCTCTTTCTGGTTGATCGCGTACGTCTGGACGTCGTAGTTCGACGCGCCGATGAGCTGGCTGGCGAGCGCTTCCGAAGCCGACGTCGGCGACTTGAACGAGGCGCTGTGTGCACCTTCGGCGATGAACTTCAGGGCCTGGTCGACGCGGCGCTGGGGCGCGACGTCGACGGCCTTGGGGACCGAGATACCGCCGTACTTCAGGCGGACGGTCTCCTCGCGTGGCGCCGCGTTCTCGACAGCGGTGACGAGGACCTGGACGGGGTTCTCCTCGGTGCGGTCGTTGACGATCTCGAACGCGTCGCGAATAATCTTCAGGGTCTGCTGTTTCTTGCCCGTGTTCTCCTCGGTCTGCATCAGGCGGTTGGCCAGTCGCTCGACGACGGAGAGTTCGGACTTCTTGAACTGCTTGCTCGCGTGGCGACCCGCCGTGTGCGCGATTGGCGTCACCGCCAGGTAGCGCTCGGTCGAGGGGTCGTTGTAGGCGATCTCGGAGACGTCCCACGTACCAAAGAGCTTTGCAGTGAGGTCGCTGCCGCCGGCGGGCGCGTCGGGTTCGGGTTGTTCCTGTTCGCTCATGTTATCGCACCGGTTTCTCTGCGTTGCCGCGAACCAGTTCGAGCATGGCGACACCGTTGACCTTGTCGACCTTGTAGTTGACGCCCGAGAGGTCACCCATGGCACGACCCTTCGCGCCACCGATACCGGCGATGGTGACCTCGTCGTGTTCGTCGATGAACGAGATCGCCCCGTCGCCAGGACAGAACGCCGTGACCTGCTTGCCGTTCTTGATCAGCTGGACGCGGACACACTTTCGGATGGCCGAGTTGGGCTGTTTCGCTTCGATGCCGACCTTTTCGAGGACGATACCGCGAGCCTGGGGCGCACCCTCGAGCGGGTCCGATTTCTCGCGCAGGCCGCGTGCTCGGCGCGCGTAGTCAGAGTCGGACCACCGCTGGTTCTGGCGGTCCTTCTTGAGTTTGCGCGCGGCGTATTTGCCGTTTGCCATGGCGATGGCTATCCGACGAAGGCACTTAAGCATCCCCTTTTGCTTCCGGGAGAAACGCCTCGAGAGCGCTTTATCGAACCCCATCGAGAGATCTGAGGGCGTTTCGTGGTCTCGAGTTACGGGCTCAGCGCGGTCTATGGTCACTCGGCGCCACTGAGGCGCCGTCACTCGAGTTCGAACGAACCGTCGGCGGGGACGATCGACGACCGTTCCAGCTCCGCAACGGACGCGTGACCCGCCAGCCCGAGCGTCAGGTCGAGATCCGCCAGGAAGTTCCGGCAGACTTCCCGCACCCCGTCTTCGCCGTCGATCGCGAGTCCGTAGACGTAAGGACGTCCCAGAAGCACCATCTCGGCACCGAGAGCGAGGGCCATGACGGCGTCTGCACCGCGACGGATGCCGCTGTCGAAGAGGACCGGAGCATCGCCGTACCCGCTGTCGGCCAGCCGGTCGACCACTCGAGGGAGCGCCTCAATTGCGGGGAGCGCGTTGTCGACCTGGCGACCGCCGTGGTTCGAGACGATCACGCCGTCGGCGCCGGACTCGAACGCCAGAATGGCGTCGTCCGGGTGGACGATCCCCTTGACCAGGATCGGCAGGTCGGTCAGCCCGGCGAGCCACTGGAGATCGTCCCACGTGAGCGAGGCGTCGCCGAAGACGTCCACGAATTTCATGACCGCGGCGTCGGGGTTCTCCTCGGGCGGGTCGGCGAGCAGGTCCCGAAAGGTGGGATCCGAGAAGTAGTTCGCGACGCCCTCGCCGTCGAGGAACGGGAGGTACGCCTGTTCGACGTCGCGTTCGCGCCAGCTAATGATCGGCGTGTCGACGGTGACGACCAGCGCCTCGTATCCCGCGTCCGCCGCACGCGAGACGAAGCTCTCCGTCACGTCGCGATCCGAACTCCAGTACAACTGGAACCACGCTGGTGAGTCCCCGACCGCGTCGGCGACGTCCTCGAGCGTCTCGGAGGCGGCGGTGCTCTGGACGAACGGCAAGCCGAGACCAGCGGCTGCCCGCGCCGATCCGAGTTCCGCCTCCTCGTGAAGGATCGACTGCACCCCGATCGGCGCCAGCGCGACCGGCGCGGGGTAGGTTTCGCCGAACAGGTCGACCGAGAGGTCCCGCGTAGCGACGTCCCTGAGCATCCGCGGAACGATCCGCCACTGCTCGAACGCCGTCCGGTTCGCCGCTTTCGTTCGTTCGGCACCGGCACTTCCCGCGACGTAGCCGAACGCCTCCGGCTCAAGTTCCGCCTCCGCGGCCGCCTCGAGCGCCTCGTAGGACGGCGGCAGCGATGGCGGCTGTCCGGCGAGCATTCCCTGCGTGTAGATCTCGGTCAGCCGTTCCCGGCCGTAGGTTGGCCCGTCGTCGGTCATGCCTGTCGATCTGTCACGAACGACCGTATACGTTCGGGGCTTCTCGAGGAACGTCGATCGAAACAGCGTCCTCGGATCGAGGACGATTGGAGAGAAATTGGGCGAGCGCTCAGGCTAACTGCACGTCGTCGATCCCAAAGTGACGCTCAGCGAGCGTTCGGGCGTCCTCGATCCGCTGGCCGTCGGTGCCGATTGCCACTCCGCGATCGTCCTCGGCAACTTCGACGTAGGCGACCGTCGTCTCGTTCTCGCTGAGCGTAACGTTGCGGACCGCTGCAGGCGCCAGCGCGTTCGCCACGAAGGCTTCGGGGTCGCTCGAGCCTTCGACTAGCCGCACGGATCGCCCCGTCTGGCGCTCGAACTGCTCGACGTGCTGGCCGCGGGCGCCGACCGCCTGCCCCATCGTCCCCGGAGGGGCGACGATCACCAGGCGGTCCTCGAAGACGAGACAGTCCTGGCCGGAGATGCCGGAGACGTCCTCGAAGCGGGCGATGAACTGGCGGGCGTCGTCCTCGAGGGTGATGGTCATTTGGTATAGGGCGTCTAGAAAACGAGCGTTAGCGTGTCAGTCCGCCCGGTTCGGCGACGACCCCATCCGGAGGTCGACGTCGCCGGTGCCGAGCTTGATCGGCTTGCCGACGATGACGTTCTCGGTGACGCCGTCGAGTTCGTCGATTTCGCCGTGGATCGCGGCGTTGAGCAGGTGGTTGACCGTCACCTCGAACGCCGCGCGGGCGAGCACGGAGTCCTTCGAGCCCGAGATGCCGTGCCGGCCGATGGACTCGATGGTCCCCTCGTTGGTCATCATGTCGGCGACCAGCATCAGGTGACGAACGTTCACGTCGTCGAGCCCCTGCTCGGCCAGCGTGTTGTTCGTCTCCTCGATGATCGCCTCGCGGGCGGCCTCGATGCCGAGGTTGCGGTGAATCTCGTGGATGTTGTTACAGGTCGTCCGCGAGGCGTCGACGCCCTCGATCGAGAGCACGTCGCCGAAGGCCGACCCCTCGGTGTAGAGGACGAACTCCTCGCGCTCCTCGACGCCGTCGTCGGTCTCGACCTCGAGGTCCTCCCGGCGGATGACGACCCGCGAGATGTCCTCGATGCCCTTGAACGTGATGTCCCGAAGCTCCTCGACCAGCTGGAGGAGGTCCCGGTAGGACGGCTCTTCGGGGCCGAACTCGATCTGGGTCCCCTGCTGGGTCGTCGACACGCCCAGGGAGTCCTCGATGATCTCGGCGACCTCCTCGGCCGTGATGAGTCGCTCCTCGAGCGTGTCCTGGTTCAGGTCGATCTGAACGCGCATGTCGGCGACGTTCGTCGACACGTCACCCAGCGCGAGGATCTTCGTCGCCTCGATGTTCCAGACGACCTCGTGAGCTTTCTCGCGCTCGGTCGCGTACTCCTCTGTGAGGTGGACCTGCATCGTCGGCGTATCGGGCGTCTTCCGGGCGTCGACGAGCTCGATCAGTCGGGGCAGTCCCTGGGTAACGTCGATCTCGGCGACCCCCGCGTAGTGGAACGTGTTCATCGTCAGCTGCGTCCCAGGCTCCCCGATGGACTGGGCACTGACGGTCCCGACGGGGTCGAGCGGGTCGACGCGCGTCTCGACGTACTCGGTCTCGACGGCGTTGACGATATCCTGGGCCTGCTCAATCGTCACGTCTCCCTTCTCCTCGAGCACCGCGTAGACGCGATCCTTGAGCCGTCGAGGGAGTTCGCTATCCTCGACGATGACGACGGCGTCGTCGTCGACGTCGTAGTCCTGGATGAAGACGTTCTCGGTCTCAGTCATCCGAACTCACCCCCTCTGGCTCGACGAGTCGACGACTGTCGGCGTGTTCCGAGAGGTTTGTCTCGATCCGCTTCCCGGAGAGGAACGCCTCGCGCTCGGCCTCGGAGTCGAACTCCTCTTCGAGCACCGTCTCGGCGATTCCCTCGACGTCGACGTCGTGGGCGTCGTCGTAGGCCACCTGGACCGGCGACGTGCCGTCCTCGCCGAACTCGAACTGCACGATGGTGTCGCCCGTGTCCCGGACGGTGCCGTCGTACTGGGCCTCGAGTTCCGAGAGCGCGTTGATCAGCCGACGCTGGAGGTAGCCGGACTTCGAGGTCCGGACTGCCGTGTCGACCAGCCCCTCGCGGCCGCCCATCGCGTGGAAGAAGAACTCCCGCGGGTCCAGACCAACCGTGTAGGAACTCTCGACGAAGCCGTGCGCCTCCGCGGAGAGGTCGTTTTGCTGGTAGTGGCTCAGGGTGCGGTTCTCGTAGCCGCGGTTGATCCGCTCGCCACGAACTGCCTGCTGGCCGACACAGCCGGCCATCTGGGTCAGGTTGAGCATCGAGCCACGCGCCCCGGACTCGGCCATGACGACTGCGGGGTTGTCGCCCTCGAAGTGCTCCTCGGCGATGTTCCCCGCGTTGTCACGCGCCCGCGAAAGCGTCTGCATGATCTTCATCTCGAGCGTCTCGTCGAGCGTCCGCCCGGGCAGGCTCTCGAGTTCGCCGCGCTCGTAGGCCTCGATGAGTTCCGCGACGCGGTCGTAGGCCTCCTCGATCGTCTCGTCGATGCGCGCTTCGGCCTCGGCCGGAATCGTCTCGTCGTCGATCCCGATCGAGAACCCGAAGTGCATGATCGCCCGCATCGCGAGCGTCGAGAGTTCGTTGATGAAGACGCGCGAGCGGGTGTTGCCGTACTGCTTCGTGATCGCGTCGACGATCTCGCCGCCGAACTCGCCAACCTCATCCTCGGCGATGGTTCCCGAGACGAGTTGGCCGTCCTCGATGACGACGTCGTCGCCGACCGTCCCCGTGAACTCGAGGTTCATGTCGTCGGGCAGCAGTTCGGAGAAGACGTCCCGGCCGGTCCAGAACGGCTCGTCCTCGTCGTCGATGCCGCTGGGTTCGGGCAGTTCGTCGATCCGGGTCGCCCGGAGCAAGTCGAGCGCCTGCGTCTCGTTGAACCGGGGGTTGTCCTTCGTCAGCAGGTACGTCCCGGAGATGTGGTCCTGGATCGCCCCGATGATGTTCTTCCCGAAGCGGGGACTCAGGATCTGTTCTTGCACGCGCATGAGGACGCGCGCCTCCGCGCGGGCCTCCTCGTTCTGCAGGGCGTGCATGTTCATCTCGTCGCCGTCGAAGTCGGCGTTGTACGGCGGGCAAACGACGGTGTTGAGCCGGAAGGTCTTGTACGGCATGACCACGACCTCGTGGGCCATGATCGACATCCGGTGGAGCGACGGCTGGCGGTTGAAGATGACGATGTCGCCGTCGATCAGGTGCCGGTTGACCTCCCAGCCTGGACCGATCGTCTGGGAACTCTCGAGTTCACCTTCCTCGGACAGCCCCGCGAGCGCCTCGCAGTTCTTCTCGGTCACCTTGAGCCGGCGGCCGTCCGGCCGTCGCACGTAGTTCGCGCCGGGGTGGCTGTTCGGCCCGTTGGCGACGTAGCGTCGAGCCTCCTCTAAGTTGCGCTCGGTGACGAGCATCGTCTGGGTCATCTCCGTCGCCACGCGGTCGGGAACGCCGACCTCGTTGAGGCTCAGGGTGGGGTCGGGGGAGATGACGGTCCGGGCCGAGAAGTTGACGCGCTTCCCGGACAGGGAACCACGGAACCGGCCCTCCTTCCCCTTCAGTCGCTGGGAGAGGGTTTTCAGTGGCCGCCCGGAGCGGTGTCGCGCCGGCGGCGTTCCCGAGATCTCGTTGTCCATGAACGTCGTGACGTGGTACTGGAGCAGTTCCCACAGGTCCTCGATGATCAGCTGGGGCGCACCGGCCTCGCGGTTCTCCATGAACCGCTGGTTGATCCGGATGATGTCGACCAGCTTGTGGGTGAGGTCGTCCTCGCTGCGCTGACCGTTGTCCAGCGTGATCGACGGACGAGCGGTGACCGGCGGCACCGGCAGCACCGTCAGGATCATCCACTCGGGTCGGGACCGCTCGGCGTCGATGCCGAGTACCTCGAGGTCCTCGTCCGGAATCGCCTCGAACCAGTCGCGGATGTCCGAGGGCATCAGCTTGTTCGTGTCCTCCTCGGTCAGGTCGATGTCGAGCGCCTTCTCGATCGCCTTGCGTTGATCCTCGCGCGGGCGGAACGAACCCGAGAGGATCTCGTTGATCCGGGTGAGCTCGATGTCGGTCTTGTCCGCGAGTTCGTCGGGCGTCGTTCGGTCGATGCCCTCCTCCTCGTTGCCCTGCATCGCACCGGCGATGCGCTGGGAGTACTCGCTCGTGAGAACCTGCTGGACCTCGTAGTACGTGGTCGGCTTCTCGTGGTCGATGTCGTACTGGATCTCGCCGCAGTGCGGACACCGATCCTTCTTTCGTGCCTGCCGAATCGCCGCCTTCGTCACGTCGTTCAGGTCGTGACCCAGCTTTCGGTACTCCGTGATCTGGTCGCGAAACTCCTGGCGCTCGTCCTCGGTGAGCAGGAGCTTCGAACACTCGCGGCAGGTCCCCCGGAGCAGTCGCCGGATGAGTTTGGTGAAACCGACGTGGATCACCGGCGCCGCGAGTTCGATGTGGCCGAAGTGGCCGTTACACGACCCCGAGTGCTTCCCGCAGGTCTTGCACTCGAGTCCGGGGTCGATGACCCCCAGCCTGGGGTCCATCAACCCCATGTCGATGGGGAAGCCGTCGTCGTCGTAGGTGTCGGCGGTGATGATCTTCGTCGCGCTCATCTCCCGGTACTCTTCGGGCTCCATGAGCCCGAAGTTGATCGATCCGATGTCTTTGGGTGTGCTGTGTTGCATGTGTTAGACGGCGTCCTCCAGTTCGAGTCGCGGGGCGATGCCGAGGGCCTTCATCTCGTCGAGCAGCAGTTTGAACGCGTAGCTCATCTCGATCTCGTGGATGTCGGTCTCCTCGTCGCAGTTCGGGCAGTACACCCGGCGTTGCTCGACGTTCTCGACCGCGCTCATCCCGCAGTTACCACAGATGTGGATGAACTCGCGGTCGGACTCATCGAGCAGGCGTTCCTTGAGCGTCATGGCCGCGCCGTGGCCGATGAACACGTCGCGCTCCATCTCCCCGATGCGCAGCCCACCCTCGCGGGCCCGCCCTTCGGTGGGCTGGCGGGTCAGCACCTGCACCGGCCCGCGCGAACGGGCGTGCAGTTTGTTCGAGACCATGTGGTAGAGCTTCTGGTAGAAAATGACGCCCACGAAGATTTCAGCCTCGATCTTCTCGCCGGTCACGCCCGAGTACATGACCTCCTTGCCCGCGGAGTTGAAGCCGGCCTCCTCGAGTCCGCCGCGAAGTTGGTCCTCGTCCTCGCCGAGGAACGGCGTGCCGTCGACGCGACGACCCTCCATCGCGCCGAGTTTGCCGCCGATCATCTCGAGGATGTGCCCGACGGTCATCCGCGAGGGCAGGGCGTGGGGGTTGACGACCAGGTCGGGAACGACGCCCTCCTCGGTGAACGGCATGTCCTCCTGGGGCGCCAGGTGACCGACGACCCCCTTCTGGCCGTGGCGGCTGGCGAACTTGTCCCCGAGTTCGGGGATTCGCTCGTCGCGCACCGAGACCTTCGACAGTTTCGACCCGTCCTCGCCCTCCATCAGGGTGACGGTGTCGACGATCCCGTTTTCGCCCGAACGCATCGTGACCGAAGTCTCTCGGCGTTTCTGGGGCGAGAGGCCGCCCATGTCGTCGGGTTCCTCGAGGAACCGCGGTGGGGAGGTCTTGCCCAGCAGGACGGAGTTCTCGTCGACGTTCGTCTCGGGGTTGACGAGACCGTCCTCGTCGAGGTGGGTGTAGGCCTCCTCGCCGCGTGCGCCGCGGACGTCCTGGCTCGGAATCTCGAAGCGGTCCTCCTGCCCACCTGGGTAGCGTCGTTCCTCGCCCTCGTAGGTCCGGAAGAAGTGCGAGCGAGCGAGCGCGCGTTCCACGGAGGCCTTGTTCATGACGAGCGCGTCCTCGATGTTGAACCCCTCGTAGCTCATGACGGCGACGACGAAGTTCTGGGCGGCGGGGCGCTCGTCGAACCCGATTTGCTCGGTCGTCTGGGTCTTGACCATCGACAGCTGTGGGTAGTGCAGCAGGTGCTGGCGCGTGTCCGGCCGGATCCGGTAGTTGGCCGACGGGAGTCCCAGCGACTGCTTGACCATCCCCGCCCCCATCGTAATCCGGGGGCTCGCGTTGTGCTCGGGGTAGGGAATCATCCCCGCACCGATCCCGAAGATCAGCGAGGGGTCGATCTCGAGGTGGGTGTGATCGTCGTTCAGGTCGTCCTCGTCGACGGCGACGTAGATGTCCTCTTCCTCCTCGGCGTCGATGAACTCGATGTAGCCGTGGTCGACGAGGTCCTCGAACTCGAGGTCGCCGTCGCGCAGGGCTTCGATTTCGGCGTCCGTAATGCGGGGTTCGCCATCCTCGACGACCAGCAGGGGACGGCGAGCACGGCCCGCGTCGGCGTTGACGATGACCTCGCGCGTGCGCTCTTTCACCGAGACGTTGACCATCTCGCTGACGTCGCCGATGCGTCGCGCTTCGCGAATCTGTTCGGCCAGCTTCTCCGGGTCCGGGTGCGTACCCACCAGCGACCCGTTGACGTACACCTTGGCTTCTCGTTGTTGGCTACTCATGTGTTAGTCGTCCGCACTCGTTGTCGTTCGTTCGACGCCCTCGATGCCGGGAATGCCCTCGACACCCATCGACGCCAGTTCGCGTTTCAGGTCCTGTTCGTCCTCGACGTGCTGGGAGAGTTCCATCGCCTGCGCGAAGTTCTTCACCAGCCCACAGTTCGGCCCCTCCGGCGTCTCGGAGGGACAGATGCGACCCCACTGGGTCGCGTGCAGGTCCCGCGCCTCGAAGTGTGGCTGTGAGCGCGAGAGCGGCGAGCGCAGCCGACGAAGGTGGCTCAGAACGCCCATGAAGTCCGTTCGGTCGACGAGCTGTGAGACGCCGGATCGGCCGCCGACCCAGTTCCCCGTCGCGATGGGGTGCTCGAGTCGCTCGGTCAGGACGTCGGATCGTACGACGGTGTTGACCGACAGGTTCCGGTTTCGCATGTTCGCTCGCTCGAGCTGGTACTTCACGTCGCGTGCCAGCTTGTTCAGCGCTGTCCGGAACAGGTCGCGCATCAAGTCGCCGCTGACTTTCAGCCGCTTGTTCGCGTAGTGGTCCTTGTCGTCGGATTCGCGCCGGTTGAGCGCGAGTTCGAAACACGCCTCGGCCATCCGACAGAGGTAGTGAGCCTTGTTGATTCGGACGTCTTCTTCCTCGACGCCCTCCTCGTGGAGGTGGGGCAGGAGGTAACGGTCGATCACGTAGTTCGCCCGCTTGAGCTGGTAGTTCTTGCCCTGGCCGGAGGCGACGCGCTTGCCCAGCGCCTCGATGGCCTCCTCTTTCGTCTGGACCTCCGCCTCCTCGAGGTTCTCGAGCATGTACTTGACGACCTCGGGGTCGTTCGAGACCTTGTGGACGATTTCCTCGTCGGACTCGAGACCCAGCGCGCGCACGAGTGTGACGAAGTTGATCGAGCCCGATACCGACGGGAACGACACCTCGAGCAGGCCGTTCCGGGTCCGCTCACACAGCACCAGAGCGCGGTAGCCACGGCGCTGACTGAAGGTTTTGGCGACCTGAATCTCGTCGCCGTACTTCGTGTCGTACTCGGCGAGAATCTTGTTCGGCGCGAGGTCTTCGCTGGTCATCAGCACGCGCTCGGAGCCGTTGACGATGAAGTAGCCGCCGGGGTCGGCGGGGTCCTCGCCGATTTCGACGAGCTCCTGGTCGGAAAAGCCCGCGATGTTACACTTCTCGGAGCCCACCATGATCGGCATCCGGCCGATCTTCGTCTCCGTCGAGTCGACGACGCGCTCGTCGCCCTCCTCGCCCTTGACGATGCTCATCTCCATGAAGACGGGAGCGGAGTAGGTGATGTTGCGCAGGCGGGCCTCTTGCGGGTAGAGCAGTTCCTCGGACCCGTCGGCCTCGCGAACTCGGGGTGTGACGACGCGCACGTCCCCGAGATCGACGCGGACGGGCTCCTCGCCCTCCTTGTCGCCGATGTCCGTGTCGATGGTCGCCTTCTCGTCGACGACCTCCTGCATCCCTCGCGTGAGGAATGCGTTGAACGAGCGGTAGTGGTGCTCGGCCAGTCGTTCTTTCGAAAAATACTCCCGCGAGATGTCCCGTCTGAGTGTTCGATCCAGTTCCATTTATTCCACCACGAGTCGATAGACGACGGCCTGGTCCGTCGTTCGCGAGTTTCGCACGATCTTGATGACGTCGCCGACTTCCGCCTCGTCGGGCAGCGCCTTGTCCGTGCGTTTGATTTTTGGCAAGTCTGTACGGTCGATGTCGTACTCGTCGAGCACGTCCTCGAGTACCTCCTCGTCGAGGATGGTGTGCTCAGGCACGAGTTCGTGTTGGCTTACGTCTACCATGTGTTGTTGGTCCGGCCTACCGGGGGAGAAGCGGCTGTCACGAGATACTACAGGGACGTATTGCCGGAAGGCATTTAACGGTTACTAAGTTGCCCCACAGGCACGGCTAGTCGGCCCGCCGGCCGTCACCCGTCGCCGGCGGCGTCACATACCAGTACGTACCACACGTATCGATTAAATCCTTTGCGGAGAATTGGCAACCGTTCGTCAGGTAGTTTGTCTCATCGCTCGAAAGTTTGTCCGGCTCGAAGTTCGAGTCATTTCGAGCAATTCGAACGGCGTCGAAAATCCAGAAATTGTGTTGCGTCCCGGCCTACCAAACCGTCACCGATTGGAAAGCCTTAATACTGCGACCGGGAAACGAAGAGTTGCAGGGTGCCCGGGTGGTGTAGTGGCCCATCATACGACCCTGTCACGGTCGTGACGCGGGTTCAAATCCCGCCTCGGGCGCTTTTCGAGAAACTAACCGATGAGCGGAGCGAGTCAGCACATTTCGAGAACCACAGTAGGATGGGTCAACTCGCACCCAGGCGGTTGTTTTGGGCCAGAACTCGAGCGTATAGCGACGAGGACACCGGTAGAGAAGCCCAGGAGTCGACCGGACTTGTAGAATTGTATACACAGTCCGAGAGTTTTTGTACAGACACGGGACCAGATCCTGCGTGAATACGAAGCAAACGGGAGACGAGACCGAAGCGATGGTCCTGGCGGCACTGGTCGCTATGGGCTACTCGGTGGCGGTTCCGTTCGGAGACAACGACAAGTACGACCTCCTGCTCGATACTGGCGCTCGCATACTCCGAGTGCAGTGCAAAACCGGCTGGATCGAAGGCGACGTCATTCGATTCAAGACGGCCAGCAAGACGACGGTCGACGGAACCGACACGGTCGTCGACTACGACGATACAATCGACGGATTCGCCGTTCGGTGCCGAGAGACAGACGAGTTGTACTGGGTCCCGATGGAAGACGCCGGAAAGAAGAGCACCTATCTCCGGATCGCGGAACCCAAGATAGCGCATCCGTCGACGAAACGGGAGTCGGACTATCGTCTCGAGAAGCGGCTGTGAGTTCGCCAGAGCCGAGGGACAATGCTAATTGTTTAGTACACACCAGTTTACGTCTCGATAATGAGTACCGTCGCTCCTCGAGCCAGCACGAGTCGCCCGATTAGGGCCGGCACCGTGGAGCCGTCACTGCGAGACGCAGAGCGTGGTCCGACGTGACCGAAACCATGCGCGTTCTCGTCGTCGACAACGACGCCAGGTTCGCCGAATTGACGACGACGATGCTCGAGCGCGAACGCGATGACATCATGGCGACGGACGTCTCGAGCGCGGACGCGGCTCTCGACGTCCTCGAGGCCGACCCCATCGAGTGTATCGTGAGCGACTACGACATGCCCAAGACGAACGGACTCGAGTTGCTCGAGGCCGTCCGGGAACGCGATCTGGAGTTGCCGTTCATCCTGTTCACCGGGAAGGGCTCCGAGGAGATCGCGAGCGAGGCGATCGCCGCCGGGGTGACCCAGTACTTGCAGAAACAGCCCGGAAGCGACCGGTTCACCCTGCTGGCGAATCAGATCGAGAACGCCGTCGCACAGTACCGGACGGAGACCGAACTCAGGGAGAACGAACGGCGATACGAACGGACGCTGACGGCACTCCACGACACCACGCGCGACCTGATGCGAGCGGGGACGAAGGACGAGATTTACGAGGCCGCCGTCGAAACCGCGGGCGCGATCCTCGAGGTGCCAATCGTCTCCGCGTATCGGTTCGAACCCGCCGAGGGGACGCTCGCTCACGCGGCGTCGACGGCCGAGACGCGCCAGTTGCTGACGCCGGCGGAGACGGTCGGGCGTGGCGACGGGCTGATCTGGGAGGCGTTCTCGGAGGGCGAACCGCAGTACTACGCCAACGTCCGGGCAGCAGGGGTGACGGACGTCGCCGATACGGTGAGCCGAAGTAAACTCGTCGTTCCGCTCGGGACGCACGGGATCGTCGTCGCGGGAAGCGAGCGACCCGACCGGTTCGACGAGTCGATGCGAGAACTGCTGTACATCCTGGGGGCCAACACCGAGGCCGCCCTGGACCGGGCCGAGCGCGAGCAGTTACTGCGCGAACACGACCGCACGCTCACCGAGCAAAACGAGGAACTGACTCGGTTGAATCACACGAACGAGATCGTTCGGGCGATCAACCGTGGGATCGCCAAGGCCTCGACTCGAGAGGAGATCGAGCGGACAGTCTGTCAACGCCTCGCCGAAACCGATCGCTACCTCTGTGCGTGGATCACCGCGGGCCAGGAAACGCCGTCGCCGACCGTCTGGGAGGGAATCGACGTCACCTACGTCGACCGCGTTCGCGAGGATGGGGCAGGGGCACCCGAAGCGGCCCTGATCGAGCGCGCGCTCGAGACCGAATCGGTGCAGGTCGTCGAGAACGTGCTCGACGACGAGGCGTGGGCCGACCGGCGAAAGGCCGCGCTCACCTACGGTTACCAGACGGTGCTCGCCGTGCCGCTGCTCGACGCCGAACGGAGGTACGGCGCCATCGTGGTCCACGCCCCACAGGCGGACGCGATCAGCGAGAGCGAGCGCGAGGTCCTGGGTGAACTCGGCGAGACGATCGGCCACGCGATACGATCGGTCGAGCGCACCCGGGCGATGCTCACCGACAGCCGACTCGAGATCGAACTCGAGTGCCAGGACCCGCAGTTGCTGTTCAATCGGCTCGGAACGATTGCCCCCGGGACAATCACCCTGGAAGGCATCATCGATCGGGCCCAGGAGACCGTCCTGTTCGTCTCGATCGAGGAACCGCCGGTCGACGAGATCCTCGACCTGGCGGAGCGGTGGGCGGTGGTCGACTCCCTCTCGGTCGTCTCCGACGGCGAGGAGTCGACGCTGTTCGAGGTGACGATCGCGCCGACGCCGTTCGTCGAGCTACTGCGAGAGTACGACGCGCACGTGACGTCCACCACCACGAACGACGAGGTAACGACCATCGCGCTGTCGGTCCCGAGCCAGATCGATACGCGGGCACTGGTCGAGTCGATCCAGGACCACTATCCGGAAACTGAGCTGGCGGCTCGCCGGGAGACGACGTCGAGCGTCTCGAGTACCCGGTTCGACGCGCGACTCGAGGAGTCGCTGACGGCCAAACAGTTCGAGGCGTTGCAGGCGGCCCACTACAGCGGCTTTTTCGAATGGCCGCGCGAGAGTACGGGCGAGGACCTCGCCGCGGCCCTCGACGTGACGCCGCCGACCTACCACTATCACCTGCGAGCGGCCCAGCGAAAGCTGGTTTCGCTGGCGTTCGGACCCGACTCTAATTAATTAGTGCCGTGTTTTCTATCCCTCCAAACAGATAGAAGCTATTTTTAATGGCCCCGCGTCCATACCATTAGTTGGCGATCTGAGACAGACTGTCGCCACCCCCCCCCCCCCCCCTTAACCCCCCACCCCACTTTTCAAACGCTTGAGTGTCGACTCGGTCGTCCAGCCGTGAGTTTATATACGAACGAGCGGCCAGACCGGTCATGCGACCACCACATCGGTTCGGCGCGGACGACAGGGCGATCGAAGGACTCCCCATCAGGTTGATCATCGCACTCGTCGTCGGCGTTGCGAGCCTGGCGATCATGATGAGCATGCTCGGCGGCATCGGCACGCTGGCCGAGACGGAAACGGACGTCGAGATCGATCCCGTGACGGTCGACGCCGGGAAAACGACGAGCGTCGACCTCACCGTCCTCGGGGACGACGGCAACACCGTCGAAGGCGCGACCGTCATCGTGATAAGCGACGACGCCTGGCTGGACTCGGCCGTCAAAGGCGAGACTGGAAGCGACGGCACGGTTACCCTACGACTCGACCCGACGCTCAGACAGGGCCAGCGAACCGGGACGCTCCAGGTCGACGTCGTCCCGCCGACGAACACCGACTACGTCGACGACCAGTCGAACACGGAAATCGTCGTCATCGAGAACTGAGCCTACCCCTCCCACTCGATCCACTCTCGCTCCCAGCCGGTTCGAGACTGGGCACGGCGCGTCGCGTGCTCGACGTCCTCTCGAGCCGTCCGATTTCGTTCGACAGCCCCGACCTGCTCGCCGTCGACGAGCAGCGGTTCGAACGAGACGGCGCCAAATCGTTCGGTCGTACCGTCGGGCCGACGCGCCTCGAGGCGTTGGGGCTGAGCGCCCCGCGGATACACGATCCGGCCGTCCTCGCGACACTGCTCGAGCAGTTCTCTAGGGGGCGAAACAGTCGCCGCCTCGAGCAAGATTCGATCGAACGGCGCGTACGCCGGCAATCCGCGGGCCCCGTCTCGACAGTCGACGAGGACGCCACCGTACCCCGCTCGCTCGAGGTTCTCGCGAGCCTCGTACACCATCGGGCGGGCGATGTCGACGGCGTGGACGTTGGTCTCGCCGACGAGTTCCGCGAGAACGGCGGCGGTGTAGCCGACGCCGACCCCGACGACGAGGACGGAGTCGTCGCGTCGGGGGGCGAGCGCCTCGAGTAATCGCGCGACCGTGCTGGGGGCCAGCACGCGCGTTCCACGACACTCGTGGGCTCGGTCGGCGTAGGCCGCCGACTCGTCCTCGACGAACTCGTGGCGCGGGACGTCGCGCATGGCGACGGCGAGCGATTCGTCCGCGAGAACGCCTTTCGACTCGTGGACGAGACCGTCGACCATGTCCTCACGCAGTACCGCCGGGTCCATAGAGACGGTATCGCCGCGACGGTAATCAACGACTCGCTTGCTGTGAGCAATTCGGTGTCACGTCAGGCGACCGAGCGCCGGCCGGCGAGCACCGCGTACGCCGTTCCGGGTACCGACTCGACGGTCCACCGCTCGAGGCCCGCTCGCTCGAACCACTCGCGATACCGATCGGTCGGGTAGACGCGCCCCGCCGGCGTCTCGAGCAGCGTTTCCACGGCGGCCCGCGTCGCTGCCGACCCCTCTAGTCGTTCCGCGACGACGAGCCAGCCGCCGGGGGCGAGGCCGTCCACTGCGGCGTCGACGAGGGTTTCGTTCGCCGCTGGATCGAGTCGCGACAGCTGATCGACGGCGACGAGCAGGTCGAACCGGTCCGTGGTGGCTCCTTCGAGCGTCTCCGACAACCCACCGGGGACGCTTCCCTCGAGCACGGCCACCGGTTCGTGGGCGAGGATAGCCCGCGAGTCGGCGATGGCTTCCGCCTCGTCGTACAGCGTGACGTCCGTCCCGCGACGGGCGAACTCGACGGCACGTCGTCCCGGCGCACCGCCGACCTCGAGGACGCGTCGGGCCTCGGGAGCAATGCGAATCGCCGCGGTGACGAGCGCGCGGATATTCGTCTCGTCTGCGGCCGCTGCCCTGCCGAGGCGATTCCGCCGCTCGGCGTCCGTCTCGGTGGGCCGGTCGTCGGTCAGGAGCCAGTCGGCCTCGAGGCCCCGGTCCAGTCGATCCAGCGTCGCGGGAAGCGACCCGATGGACCGGACGTCCGTCTTCGCGAGGAAACCGAGCGAGCGATTCGTGGGTTCGTACGCGCCGTTGACGTCCGCGAGGAATCCCTCGGCCTCAAGGACGTCGACGAGCGTCTCGGCTGCGCGTTCGGTCAGGTCGGTTTCGCTCGCCAGGTCGGTCGGCGTGCCCGCAGTGGTCATTAGCGCCTCGAGCGCGCCGGTCTCGCGGGCGGCGCGAAGGAGCAATAATAGTTCGAGCGATGGCGTCGCAGGTGGCTGTGACATAGTCGTCTCTGGTCGCCGATGGTGCGCCGGGTCGAAAAAGGACGCGTACTCGTTCGCTGCGCCGGTCGGCGCCTCTCTCAGCCACGCATCGGAACGAATCGCACCGTCCCGCGTTCCTCGCGCTCGAGCGACCCGTCCTCCCGTTTTCGGGCAAACGTCAGCGTCTGGGAGCCCAGTCCGCCCTCGAGCGGCGCGAGGAGTCGACCGCCCGGACGGACCTGCTCGACGACCGGGTCGGGGAACGCGGAAGCCGCGCAGGTCAGGTAGGCCGCGTCGTAGGGGGCGTGTTCGGGCCACCCGTCGCGCCCGTCGCCGGTCCGGACGTCGACGGCCTCGTAGTCGAGGTCGGCGAGGCGACTTCGCGCAGCGTCGGCGAGTTCGGGGTCGTACTCGACGCTGTAGACGTTGTCAGCGCCGACCAGTTCGGCGGTGACCGCGGCGTGGTAGCCACACCCCGTACCGATCTCGAGGACGGCGTCGCCCGGTTCCAGAGAGAGTTCGTCGGCCATGACGGCGACCATGTGCGGGGCGCTGATCGTCTGTCCGTTGCCGATGGGTAGCGGGCGATCGACGTAGGCGTTGGCCTGCCGGTCGTCGGGGACGAAGGCGTGGCGGGGGACGGCCTCGAGCGCCGACTGGACGCGGTCGTCGATTTCGTTTCGGGCGGCGACAGTCTCGGCGAGTCGTTCGCGTTCGTCGCGTCGGTCTCGGGTGGCATCATCGGTCATGGTCTCGTTCTCGATCTGAGTCGGAGTCGTTATCGGAGCGTGAGCGTAATCGGAGCGTGCGCAGGAGCGGAAACTCGTTACCAGGCCGACCAGGCCGTGCTCGTCTCGTCGTAGGCGTAGACCCGCTTGACGTCCTTCGCGAAGGCCATGTCGCCAGCCTCCTCGAAGCGATCTCGATGATAGCCCTCGGCGTCGCCGCGGACGACGAACGCGTCGATCTCGAACTCGTCGTCGCCGAAGGAGTCGGTCTCCCCGACGGTGAACTCGTAATCACCGGGGACGTAGACGGTGAGACTCCGACTGTCCTCTCGCCGGCCGTCCTGGGGGTGGATCGTGACGTTGACCGAGACGTTGTCGACCTCGCGGGTCCAGACGGTCGCGGCCTCGTCGGCCGGGGCCGACTCGACGCGTTTGTCTCCCTCGAGCTCAACGCTCGTGACCCGAACGGTCGCGAGCACGTCATCGGTCTCGAGGAGGAACTCGTCGCCCACCTCGACGGTCTCGTCCTCGGGCGTGGTCACGTTCGCGGTGAAGGACTCGCCGTCCTGGGAGACGACGACGTCGAGGGTCACCTCGCGGTCGGGTTCGGGCTGGATCTTGTGGACGTGGCCGCACTCCCCACAGCGGACGGTGAGGCTGCCGCCGCCGGGCGAGAGCACCTCGTGGACCGTCTCGAGGTCGGGCGAACACGAGGGACAGGGCGTCGGGATGCGGTCCTGGTCCTGGGCGTGGGTATCGCTCATAGCACGCCTCTACAGGCTCCGGGCGTAAAAGGCGATTGAAGCGGGCTCGATGCTCGAGGAGGGGTCGCCACCCACTGCTTGGCCACGGACCACCCGCCGTGGCGCGCGAAGCGGCTGGGGAGGGTGAGGCGGCTAGGGAGGGAGAGGCCTGTGTTCGTGGTTGCTCTCGAGCGAGACCGGAGCTCGAGCGACGAGTTAGCTGGGAAGACGAGCCCCCGAGACGGCAGAATCGACAGTCGACGGTTCGAAGACGGCGTGATGACAGGCGTTTCGAGACGAAACACCGAGAACAGCCACAGAGACGACTCGACGACGGCTACTCGCTCGTCGGCAACGTCACGTCCTCGCCGTCGGCGTACACCGTCGGCTCGCGGAGAATCCCGTCCAGGTGAATCGGGGCCTCCACATCGCCGCCGATCCCCGCATCGTCGCCGATCGCGATGTGGACCGTGCCGGCCGCCTTCTCGTCCAGCAAGACGCTCCCGACCAGCGTCGTCACCGCGACGTTCGTTCCGATACCCAGTTCCGCCAGGTTGTACGCCGCGTCGCCGACCTCCTCGGCCGCCGTCTCGACCGTCTCGCGGATCTCCGGGTCCGAGATCCGGGTGACGAGACCGTCTTCGACCTCGAACTCGAGCGTCTGACCTGGCTCGAGCAACCCGTGGGGCATCATGGTGCCGTCGACGACGAAGGTCCCGTCGGCAGTCTCGGGGCTGACGAACACCTCGCCAGCGGGGAGGTTCGACATCCGACCGGGTTCGTGGACGATACCGGTGTCCGAGAGGAACTGCCGGTCGCCGATGCCGAACGTGACGTCGGTGCCGATGGGCGTCGTCACGCGAACCTCGTCGGCGCCGTCGACCTGCTCGCGAACGTCCGCACAGTGGGCCGCGATCGTCTCGTAGTCGGCGTCCAGGCCAGTGGTGAAGACGTCCTCGGTGATTCCGGGGAGGGTCGCGACGCGAGCACCGGCCTCGTTGGCCTCCGTTCGCGCCCGGGTGTGACTCAGGCTCTTGCTCGTCGGCGCGAGGACGACGTCCGCGTCGGCCATCGCGGCCGCCACGGGCGCCGGTGGCTCGCCGCCGTGGGTTTCTCCTGGTGGGTAGCGCACGATCACCGCGTCGTCGGTAATCTCGCTCGCTACCTCGTAGAGGGCCGCCCCGATCTGGACCCGCTCGTCGTCGGTGACGACGACGCACGATTCGTCGGGCTCGAGGGCCAGGCACTGTCGAACGGCAGTTTCGGCAGGTGATCGAAGATCCGTCATGGATACAGTTCGACGGAGGGTTCGGAAAGGTGTTCCGGACGGCAAAAATTACAGGGTTCCGACGTGTTCGGAAGGCCGACGAGCACGGCGTTCGATCATCCGCGAGAGTTCCTCGAGCACCTCGAGCGCGGGGCACTCGGGCGCAACTGTGCGAAGCGGGCGCCCCAACGAATGCGCCTCGGCGATCGCCGGTCGCGTTTCGACCCGCACCGCCGGCGCTCCGAAGTGGCGCTCGACTGGATCGAGCAGGCGTTCGTCGCGACGGGAGCGCGATCGGTTGACCACGACCGCCGCGATCGGCGTCTCGAGCGCCAGGGCGAGCTGGCGGGTTCGGTACGCGTCGTGGATGGCAACCCGGGACGGCGTCGTGACGAGCACCGCCGCGTCCGCGCTGGCGAGTTGTACTCCCACGTCGCGGGCCAGTCCGGCCGGGCAGTCGACGACGACGCGGCCGTAGCGTCGGTCGAGCGCGTCTACGACGCGCGGGAGTTCGGCGAGGTCCGACGCTCGAGCGCCCTCGAGGGTACGTCCGCAGGGGAGGATCCGGACGGACCCGGTCGAATCGACGGCGTCCAGGGGCGTCGCCCGGCCGACGAGGACGTCGTGGAGGTCCGGACCGCGGCCGGATCCCGCCGGGAGGTCGGCGGCGGCGAGGTCCGCGTCGACGACGACCGCTCCGAGTTCGGCGCCGATATTTAGCGCCATCGTCGACTTGCCGACGCCGCCTTTTCCGCCGGCGACGGCGACGATCATCGTTCCAGGGGATCTCGAGGGAGGTGGGTGGCTCGAGAGGAGTGAGTATCTCCAGAGGAGAGGATGACTCGAGAACGATCGGTGGGCACGGAGCGAGCGCCGGTACTGTGATCGGGATCAGGATCACGACCTGAACCACGCGGGGCATCGAAATCCGGATCGGAGCAACCGTCCAGAACCGCACCGATCGGTGCCCACGACGCGAGCGACGCCAGGACGTCGTCCGGTCGGGCCGGTCCGCCCTCGCCGTCCGCCCGTTCGGTCGATACGAGTTCGACTGGCGACTCGAGGGCCGCCTCGAGGTCGGTTCGAGCGTCAGTGGTATTGGCGGTTCGAGCATCGTCGACCGACTCGGACACCGGCGTCGCGAATCCGAACCCCCGGCGACGGCCGGGCTCGAGACGGGCCGTCCACTCGTCGTTCGACCACCCGGACGTCGCCCCCTCGCCGTCTCGCGGCGCCCACGTCGGTCCGAGTACGGTACTTCGCACGCGGACACGCTGGGGCGTCGTGTATGTGTTCCACACCATCGCGCAGACGAACGCCACCCCGGAGACGGTCGTCGCCGTCGCCTCAACCTCGACCATGGTCGCTCCTGCCTCCCGCTGGTATTTAAACTCGAGCACGGTGGCTTCCCGACTCGAGTACGGAGGCTTCCCGACGGCACGGCGCTCGAGACTGGGGTCGACGATGGATCGACGAACAGTGAGGCCGTCGAGTGCGAGGCAACGGATTCGAGACAGCGGGTTCGAGACGACTGTGACCGAGATCCGAACGATCAAATCCGTGAGTCCACTGGGGACGGGCATGGAGGTTCTGCTCCGGTTGCTGGCGTTGCTCGCCGTCGTGCTCGCCGGCGCCGGACTCCGAACGGCCGGAATCCTCGACGCGACGCGGACGAGTCGACTGAACGCCGCCACCTACTACGTCGCGCTGCCGGCCCTGATCTTCGTCGCCACCTACGACCAGGCGATCGCGTCGCTGCTCTCGCCGGCCCTCCCCGTCGGCATCGTCGCCGTCCTGGCGACCACGGCGGCGCTGGCGTGGGCCGTCCACCGCAATCGCGACTCGAGCGCCCGGCGGAGCGTCGCCGTCGTCCAGTCGTACCACTCGAACCTGGGCTATCTGGGGATTCCGCTCGTGGCGGCGACTTTCGACGCGAGCGTAACCGCGATCGCGAGCGTGATCCTCGGCATCGCGACGCTGCTCCAGGCGCCTCTGACGATCACGATTCTCGTGACGTTCAACGGGGCCGAAACGAGCGCGAGACGCCAGCTCGTCCGACTCCTCAGGAATCCCGTCTTGCTTGCGCTGGTCGCCGGCATGGTCGTCGGCTCGTTCAGCCTTTCGGTGCCGGGGCCGTTCGTCACTGGCCTCGACGTCCTGGCTACGCTGGCGCTTCCGCTTGCGCTCGTCTGCGTCGGCGCCTCCCTCGAGTTCGACCTGCCCGAACTCGATCCCGTCGCGACCGGTGCCGTGACCGCGATGAAGGTCGCGGTCATGCCCGCTGTCGCCTGGGTGATCTTCTCCGCGCTGGCGGTCGACGGCGCGACGTTCACCGCCGCGGTCGTCATGCTGGCGATGCCGACGGCCGTCTCCACGTACGTCTTCTCGAGCGAACTCGGCGGCGACGAACGGTTCGCCTCGCTCAACGTCTTCGTGACGACGGTGGCGTCCGTGTTGACGCTGTTCGTCGTGATCGCGCTCGTCGGCGGCGCGTGAACGCGTCGGCAACGTGTGAATCGGCGGCGATTCGAGAGACGGCGATTCGAGAGACTGCGCGACGAAACGGCCGAACCGTATATAGTGCTCCCGCGGTGACAGCAGACATGAACGTTCCCGAGGCCGCGCGAACCGGCGAGGCCACCCTCGCGGAGATCCAGACCGCCGTCGTCGGCGACTCTCGACGGCTCGAGACGATACTGACTGCCATCCTCGCACAGGGCCACGTCCTGCTCGAGGACGTCCCCGGGACGGGGAAGACGCTCACCGCCCAGACGATCGCGACGGCGCTCGACCTCGAGTTCACCCGGATCCAGTTCACACCCGACTTGCTCCCGGCAGATATCACGGGCACGCACATCTACAACGAACACGACGCGACCTTTGAATTCGAACGCGGCCCGATCTTCGCGAACGTCGTCCTGGCCGACGAGATCAACCGCGCGCCGCCGAAGACTCAGGCCGCGCTGCTCGAGGCGATGGGCGAAGGGCAGGTGTCGGTGGCCGGAGACACGTACGACCTGCCAGAGCCGTTTTTCGTCATCGCGACCCAGAACCCCGTCGAGCAGGAGGGGACGTTCCCGCTTCCGGAGGCCCAGATCGACCGGTTTATGGTCAAGACGTCGATGGGGTACCCCGACCGCGACGGCGAGTTGACGCTGATCGATCGCCGGGCGAGTCGCCACTCGCGGACGCCCACGGTCGAACCCGTCGTCGACCGCGAGGCGGTGCTGGCGCTCCAGGAGGTCCCCGAGACGGTGACCGTCGACCCCGCCATCCGGGCGTACCTGATCGACGTGTGCCGGGCGACCCGCACCGACGATCGTGTTCAGGTCGGCGTCTCGCCGCGGGGCATCCAGCGACTGTTCGAGGCCAGTCGGGCGCGGGCGGTGCTCGGCGGGCGGGACTACGTCGCTCCGGAGGACGTTCACGCGGTCGTGCACCCGGTCCTCGACCATCGGCTGGTACTGACGACCGAAGCGGACGTCCGCGGCGTCGATCGGGGTGCGGTGATCGACAGCGCGCTCAATGGCGTCCAGGTGCCGTCGATGGGCGAGTGAGGGGCGAGGGGCTCGAGGAATCGGTGGCCGACTGGCTCGAGGGGTTCGGTGGTAGTACTATAGATTTTATATCTATGAGAGAAGGTAGCGCTGGCGCGGACGACCGAACCGAGACGCGTTCTGTCGACTCGTGGTCGATGCTTGAGCAGGGGAACCGAACGGAAGCGGTCGGTGGACCGAAGAAGACGAGAGGATACCGTGAGAACAGCGTTCGACAGGATCGCTCGAGAGCGAAAGCGAGGGCGAGAGCGAGAGCGATAGAAAGACGAATGCCTACAGGAGGTACGTGTCGTGGCGCTCACCCAGGTCCTCGAAATCGTCGGCCGCCTCGACGAGTTCCTCGGCAGTCGAGGATTCGAACGCCATCACTTCGACCTTGACACCCTCGTGGCGCAGGTGCGAACAGAGCCTCGAGAAGTCGCCGTCGCCGGTACAGAGGACCATCGTGTCGACGTGGTTGGCGAGCGTGACGGCGTCGAGGCTCATCCCAACGTCCCAGTCGGCCTTCTTCGTCCCGTCCGAGAAGCGCTTGATGTCCTTTATCTTGGGCTCGAAGCCGATGTCGTACAGCGCCTCGAAGAAGCTCTCCTCCTCGGGCGAATCGGCCCGGATAACGTAAGCGATCGCGCGCGTGAGCTGGCGGCCGTCGACGGCCTCCTCGAGGAGTTCAGAGTAGTCGATGTTTCGACTGTAGATACTCTGGGCGGTATGATACAGATTCTGCGCGTCGACCAGAACTGCGACGCGCTGGCCCGGATGAACGTCTGTCATACGGTGTCCTGTGTGGGCCACCGTGAAAACCGCTTCCATCTCCAATGTCGTGAAAAGAACGGTGCCAGTGAAGATGGGTTCGAATCGACTCGAGGCGGCCAAATTCGGTCCTTTCGCCGGTCGCGAACCATGCGAGTGACTGGTATCGGCTTATCCGTCTCACGGGTGAAGGGAGTCCCATGGAAAGAGACAATTCAGTATCACGACGGCGAGTGCTCTCCGCCGCGGGCGCCGGTGTCACCCTGGCACTGCTCGCGGGCTGTACGGAAGGAGGCGGGCCGGGGGACAACAACACTACCGGCGGCGACAACGAGACAACGGGTGGTGGCGACGAAAACGAGACCGGTGCTGGCGGAACGGATAACGAGACCGAAGCCGGCAACGAGACCGGAGACGGTAACGAGACCGGCGCGGGTGAGTGGGAGGGCGTCGACGAAATCGTCCTCGACGGAATCACCGAGGGGTGGGAGGGCGTCGAACCGGCGCCAATCGAGGGCGAGACCAACCCGACGCTCACCCTGATGGAGGGCCAGGAGTACGATATCACCTGGGAGAACGCCGACGGCCAGCCCCACAACATCGTGATCTGGGACGACAACGACGAGGTCGTCGAGGACTACCAGACCGAGATCATCGAGGAGGAAGGCGAAACCCAGACGCTGACGCTCGAGGCCACCTCGGAGATGACCCAGTACGTCTGCGAGGTGCACGTCGGGACGATGCTCGGCGAGATTCAGGTCGAGTCGGGCGGGTAATCGAGACGACTCGAGTGAGCAATCAGTTCCGAAGCCGCGCGATGCGTTTCTCCGTCGGCGGGTGCGTCGAGAGCACCTGCTGGAGGAGGCTCCGGTCGGTGTTCAGAATGCACAGTGCGCTGACGCTGTCGTCGATCCTCGACTCGCGCCCTTCGGCGCCCCGGGAAATCTTCTCGAGCGCGCGGGCCAGCGGGTCGCCGGTGCCGATTGCCTCGCGGGCGTCGGCGTCGGCGACGTACTCGCGGTAGCGGCTAATCGCCATGACGAACAGCATGACGAGGAAGTTCGCCGCGATGGAGGCGACGTACGCGAGGACGAAGCTCCCGATGTTGTTCTCGCCCAGGCCGCGGACGACGAAGAAGACGGCGTAGCTGACGATCATGCCGATCGACTGCCCGAGCACCATCGTGATCACGTCGCGGTTGTTGATGTGGGCGAGTTCGTGGGCGATGACGCCCTCGAGTTCGTCGCGCTCGAGCAGGCGGATGAGTTCGGTCGAGACGACGACGATACCGGCGCCCTTGCGGCCGGTGGCGAACGCGTTGGGGACGCCCATGTCGGCGACCATGAGCCGCGGCTTGGTCTCGAGGCCCATCCGATCGCAGAGCGTCTCGGTCATGTGGTGAATCTCCTGGTACTGCCCGGATTCTGGCATGTCCTCGGCGCCGACGCTCCTGACGGCCATCCACCGGCCGAGTTTGTACTGGATCGCCGGGACGACGACGATCCCGACGCCCAGCACGAGGTACAGCGGTGCGCCGAAGGCGGCGGCGAAGACGAACCCCCCGAGGAGGTAGAAGCCGAACAGTATCGAGCCGACGATCGCCATCCGGACTTTCAATCCAAAGTCGTTCATACGCGCTCCAGTTAGCGATTCGAACGTATAAATATCGCGGGAAGTCACGACCTCGAGTCGGTTTTTGCCCCACACTCGAGTTGCGGCTCGACGATCGACGCTGACTGTCGACCAGGCCGACCTGCCGACGGACGGGGCCGACGATCAACTCGAGTCGTCAACCCGTGTGACCCACGCTGCAAACCATCGTGTGATAACACACCAGGCAGATTTGACGAGAGGCGCAACCGATAAGTTCCTCGACTGCCGTGTGTCTCGTATGCGTCGCGTCACGCTCGCGGTCGAGGCCCGTTCGACGGCCCGGAGCGACGCGACACCTCGTTTTCGCCCCACAAAATCGAAAAAACGTGCGTAAGAGTGCTCACTGCGAGATTAGCACCCTCGTTTCGGGCACATTTCGGATCGAACGCACGGTCTACCAACTCACACTTCAGAGGGCAGCGTGGTCGTTTCGCGCTGCTTTCGAGTGCAGAATCCACGACACACGACCCACAAACCCACACCCACACCAATGACACACGACAACGACATCGACTTCACGGGCGTCTTCCCGGCAATGTGCACACCCTTCGACGCCGACGAGCGAATCGACTACGAGACACTCCGCGCGGACGCCCAGCGCCTCGAGACCGCGGGCGTCGACGGCCTCGTCCCCGTCGGCTCCACCGGCGAGTCCGCCACCCTGACCCACGACGAGCACGTTCGCGTGCTCGAGGCGGTGATCGACGCCGTCGACGACGTGCCCGTGATCGCGGGTACTGGCTCGAACAACACGCGCGAAGCGCTCGAACTCTCCGAGCGCGCGGCCGACGCCGGCGCCGACGGCCTGCTCCTGATCTCGCCGTACTACAACAAGCCCGAACAGCGCGGCCTGCTCGAGCACTACCGGACCATCGCGGACGCGGTCGACGTGCCACAGATCGTCTACAACGTCCCCTCCCGTACTGGCCGGACGATCGAACCGGACACGGTCGTCGAACTGGCCGAGCACCCCAACATCGGCGGCTACAAGGCCGCCGAAGGCGACCTCGGTGTCATCGGCGAAATCGTCGAGCGAACCGCTGACTCGGACTTCTCGGTGCTCTCGGGCGACGACGCGCTCACTCTCCCGATGCTCTCGATCGGCGGACGCGGTGGCATCAGCGTCGTCGCCAATATCGAACCCGAACGAACCGTCGCGATGGTCGGGGCCGCCCTCGAAGGCGACTACGAGCGCGCCCGGGCCATTCACCACGAACTCGGGCCGCTGATGCGCGAACTGTTCGTCGAGACGAACCCCATCCCGGTCAAGGAGGCGATGGCCATCCGCGGGTACGGCCCCGCGAGACTGCGCCCGCCGCTCACCCAGCTCCGGGAGGAGTACCGCGACGACCTCGAGGCCGTCCTCGAGGACCTCGAGAACCAGCCCACCTCCCGGGCGGAGGCCGAGTGATGAGCGTCCGGGTCGGCGTCACGGGCGCGGCCGGACGCATGGGGCGACGCGTCCTCGGCGTACTCACGGCCCGCGACGACTGCGAGGTCACCTTCGCGGTCAACCGGAGCACCGACGTCGAGCGCGTCCAGGGCATCGAGATCGAGTCGGCTCTCGAGATCAACCTCCTGCTCGAGGAGCGCGACCCGGGCGCCGTGATCGACTTTACGGGACCGGAGTCGGCGCTCGAGTACGCCGCCGCCTGCGCCGAGGCGGGCGTCCCGTTCGTCACGGGGACGACGGGATTTTCCGACGACGAGACGTCCCAGCTCGAGGCCTACGGCGACGAAATCGCGCTGCTCCACAGCCCGAACTTCGCTCGCGGCGTCCAGGCGCTGCTCGCGCTCGTCGGGGATGCCGTCGCGAGCCTGCCCGGCTACGACGTCGAACTCGTCGAGACCCACCACAACGGCAAGCGCGACGCCCCCAGCGGCACGGCGAACCGGCTGCTCGAGGAGATCGAAGCGGCCGGCGACTTCACGGACCGCGTCCACGGTCGGGAGGGCGAGCAGCCACGAACGTCAGGCGAGATCGGCGTTCACGCCCTGCGAGCCGGGAACGTAACGGGGGAGCACGAGGTCGTTCTCGCCGGCAACCACGAGGAACTACGACTCACCCACCGCGCCGAGGACCGGGGCGTCTTCGCCGCCGGCGCCGTCGACGCGGCGGTCTGGCTGGCCGGCCAGGAACCCGGGCGATACGACTTTGCGGAGGTACTTTCAGCATGAGCTCATCGACCCTCGAGTCCGCGATTACCGACCTGTGGAACCGCTACGAGGCGAACGACGTCGACGCCGAGTCGGCGACCGAAGACGACATGGCGACGCTCGAGACGTTCCTCGACGCGCTCGAGGCCGGCGACGTCCGCGCGGCCGAGCCCCGCGGCGAGGACGGCGAGTGGACGGCTAACGCCTGGGTCAAGCAGGGCATCCTGCTCAACTTCGGCCTCCGTGAGACCCGCGCCCGCGAGTACGGCGGCGTCACCTACAACGACGTGCTCCCGCTCGCGGACTCGAGCGACTTCGGCGAGCGCGGCTCTCGAAACACGCCCGACGGCACGGTCGTTCGGCGGGGCGCCCACGTCGGCTCCGACTGCATCCTGATGAGCCCGGCGTTCGTCAACGTCGGCGCCCACGTCGGGGACGGAACGCTCGTCGACTCCTGCGATACGGTCGGATCGTGCGCCCAGATCGGCGCGAACGTCAAGCTCGGGGCCAACACGCTGATCGGCGGCGTCCTCGAGCCCGTCGAGAGCGCGCCCGTCGTGGTCGAAGACGGCGTCTCGCTGGGCGCGGGCTGTCGCGTGACGTCGGGTTTCGTCGTCGGCGAGAACGCCGTCGTCGGCGAGAACACGCTGCTCACGCCGCGGATCCCGGTCTACGACCTCGTCGAGGAGGAGGTTATCTACGGCGAGTTGCCCGCCGAGCGCCGCGCCTTCACCCGGTTCGTCGAGTCCTCGATCAGCGACCACGACCTGTTCGAGGGCGGCGCGTACAAGCCCGCCGTCGTCGCGACCGCCCTCGAGGACCGGACACTCGAGCGCTCCGAGCGCGAGGAGGTGTTACGGAACCGATGAGTGCGGCCGAATCGGGGGTACCGAACCCGCCAGCGCGCCGCCTCGGCGACTGGAGCGCGAGCCACCTGCGGGACCTGGCCGACGAGTACGGAACGCCGCTGTACGTCCTCGACCTCGAGCGCGTCCGCGAGAACTACGAGCGACTCGAGGCCGCGTTCCCCGAGAGCGAAATCATGTTCGCGGCGAAGGCGAACGCGCTCGACAGGGTACTGGAAACGCTGCTCGAGGCCGATGCGGGCATCGAGTGCGCCTCCGCGGGCGAACTCGTCCGGGCGCTCGAGGCGGGCGCGCCGGGCGAGCGGGTCCACTACACGGCGGTCAACCCGCCCGCGGCCGACCTGGACGTCGCCGTCGAGGCGGCCGACGAACACCCGAATCTGACGATCACCGCCGGCGCCGAAGACACCATCGACAGGCTCGAGGAACGCGGCTACGACGGCCGCCTCTGTCTCCGGGTGAACCCCGGTATCGGTGCGGGCCACCACGAGAAGGTCCGGACGGGCGCGGACGCGAAGTTCGGCGTTCCCGCGAACCGGGCGGTCGAGACGCTCGTCGACGCCGCCGAGCGCGGGTTCGACGTCGTCGGCGTCCACGCTCACGTCGGCTCCGGCGTCTCGAGCGACGACCTGGACGCTCACCGCGAGTTCGTC
Organism: Natronosalvus caseinilyticus; assembly: GCF_017357105.1. Taxonomy (NCBI): domain Archaea; kingdom Methanobacteriati; phylum Methanobacteriota; class Halobacteria; order Halobacteriales; family Natrialbaceae; genus Natronosalvus; species Natronosalvus caseinilyticus. Next base: position 1,274,603 of record NZ_CP071596.1, on the reverse strand, counting down.
TCGCGAATGGGCGAGCTGGCACGAGAGCTGAACAAGGCGTTGACCGCCGCTCCCGACGCGCAGGCGGGCCTCGAGTTCATCGACGTCGGTGGCGGCTTCGGCGTCCCCTACCGCGAAAACGAGGCGCCGCTCGACCTCGAGGCGGTCGCCGACGCCACGCGCGACGCGCTGGGAACGGTCGACGCCCGACTGACGATCGAACCCGGCCGGTACCTGGTGGCCGACGCTGGCGTACTCCTGACGCGGGTGAATACGGTCAAGGACGCCCCCGAGACGACCGTCGTGGGCGTCGACGCGGGCATGACGACGCTGGCTCGACCGGCGATGTACGGCTCCTACCATCCAATTCGAAACCTCGAGGCCGACGCCGTCGATCGACCCGAGAACCCGCAAACGGTGACGGGCTCCATCTGCGAGAGTTCGGACGTCTTCTGTACGGACCGCTCGCTGCCGGAGACGGCCCGCGGCGACCTCCTCGCGATTGGCAACGCCGGCGCCTACGGCTACGAGATGGCGAGCACGTACAACTCGCGCCCGCGGCCCGCCTCGGTCGTTCTCGAGCCCGACGGTTCGGCGACGCTCTCGCGGCGCCGCGAGACGCTTTCGGACGTCACCCGGGTCGAGCGAGCGGCTGGGAATGAAGACGGCGGGAGCGATACCGACGAACCGGATCGCGGCCCACCGCGGGAGGTGTCCCGATGAGCGCATTCGCCGACGTCCACTTCGAGAAGTACCACGGGACCGGCAACGACTTCCTCGTGATCGACGCCGAGACCTACGTCCCAGACCGGCGGGGCCTCGCCAGTCGCGAGTGTGACCGCGAGACCGGCGTCGGCGCCGACGGCATCCTGTTCCTGGCGCTCGAGGACCGGTACAACCCGCCACGAGTGATCATGACGCTCGTCCAGCCCGACGGCGGCACGGCGCCGATGTGTGGCAACGGTGCCCGTTGCGCCGGCCGGTGGGCCATGGAGCGCACCGAGAGCGACGAGGTCATGATCGACACGCAGGCCGGGACGCGACGGGCCTATCGCGTCGAGAGCGACGGGAGCGACGGAAGCGACGGAAGCCACGGAAGCCACGGAAGCCACGGAAGCCACGGAAGCGACGAACAGGATCAGGACGACCGGATCGCCGTCGAAATGGGCGAGCCAACCTTCGACCCGAAGTCGATCCCAGTACTCGCAGACGACCCCGTGATCGAGGAACCCATCGAGGGCCTCGAGGTCACGGTCGTCAACACGGGCGTTCCACACGCCGTCGCGTTCGTCGACGACGTGGACGCGGTCGACCTCGAGGCCGTCGCGACGCCGGTTCGCCACGCCGATGCGTTCCCGCTGGGGACGAACGTTAACCTCGCGAGCTCCGCTGCGGAAGGGTTCCGACAACGAACGTTCGAACGCGGCGTCGAGGGGGAAACCGACGCCTGCGGAACCGGCGCGGTGGCCATCGCGGCGGCCGCCCGCCGGCTGGGGCTCACCGACGGCGACTCGATTTCCGTTAGCCCGCCGGGTGGCGACCTCGAGGTCGTCTTCGACGGCGACACCGCGACCCTGATCGGCCCGGTCGAACACGAGTTCGACGGAGAAGTGCAGACGACTCACTTCTCGTCGTTCGACCCGTGACGGGGGCTTCGGAGGGATTCGATCCGATCGCCTTCCTCGAGGATGCGGTCGCGATTCCCTCACACCCTGCGGCCGGGGTCGCCGAGATGCGAGCCTTCCTGGTCGAGACCCTCGAGGACTACGAGATCGAAGCGACGGTCGACGAGGCGGGGAACGTGCTGGCGACGCGCGAGCCGACGACAGCCAACGAATGGCGGAACGGCGGCCAACACTACGTCCTCAATACCCACATCGACACCGTCTCGCCACACGTCCCGCTCGAGGTCGGCGACGGCAAAATCCGCGGCCGTGGGTCCTGCGACGCGAAGGGACAGGTCGCCGCGCTGCTCGCCGCGTTTCTCGAGGCCGAGACGACGAATCGAGTGACACTCGCGATAACCCCCGACGAGGAACTCCTCTCGACGGGCGCCCACGCCCTCGTCTCCCGGCCCGACTCGCCTATTCGGGACGCCGACGCCGTCGTCGTCGGCGAACCGACCGGCCTCGACGTCTGCACCGCCGCGAAGGGGCGCTTCGAGGGGACGGTCGAACTCTCGGGGGCGAACGCTCACGCCGCCGAACCGCAGTCGGGCGTCAATGCGGTGGCCGCCCTCGAGCAGGTTCTGAGGGCGCTCGAGACGTTCGACGACCACGAGGACGCACCGCCCGCCCACCCTGACCTCGGGGCCGCGACGCTCACGCCGACGGTCGTCGAGGGCGGCGACGCGACCAATCAGGTCCCCGACCAGGTTCGACTCACGGTCGACCGCCGGAGCGTTCCACCCGAAACCGCCGAGGGGTTCGAACAGGCGCTGGTGGCCCACCTCGAGGCGGCCGTTCCCGCCGACGTGGGCGTCTCGTTCTCGTTCACCGAGCGACCGACGCCGTTTCTCGAGGCCTGGGCGACCGACACGGAGGCGCCGGTCGTCGACGCCCTCGCGGCGAGAGGGAGCGGCGAGGTGCGCCCGTTCACGGCCGCCACCGAGGCTTCCTACTTCGCCGCCCACGCGCCCACCGTCGTCTTCGGGCCGGGGGTGCTCGCGGACGAGGACGGCGCCGTCGCTCACTCCCCGCGAGAGTACGTCGAGACGGCCGCCGTTCGGGCGGGAGCGGAGGCCGTGAAGCGAGTACTCGAGTCGCCGTGAGTGGCGATCACCAGGCGAGCGCCAATCCGTGAGGCAGATCCGGGTCCGAAGCCCTTTCCTCGAGTCCGCTCGAACGACGCCCAATGAGCGAACGCGCAGCGGACGCGGAGCGAGAGGAGGGCGGCGAGGACGCCGACCTGCGGACCATCGCGGACTACCAGTTCGGGAGCGGCGCTGGCGCGGCGCTGTTCCCGCCCGACGAAGATCGACGCATCGAGCGAACGACCTCCGGTCGCCCTCAGCAGATTCACGCTGACCGCGGGCGGGTCGTCTCCTTCGGCACCGACGGTCGATTCACCCTCGGACTCGAGGGTGGCCGCCGCCTCCACGACGCGCTCGAGCCGCCGGCGTACCGGGTCGTCGTCGACGACGAGAGCGAACCGTTCGTTCGCGACGGGAAGAACGTCTTCTCGAAGTTCGTCCTCGAGACAGGGCCCAAGATTCGACCGGGCGACGAGGTGCTCGTCGTTCACGAGCGGGGCGACCTGCTCGCGGTTGGGCGGGCAGAACTCGACGGCGAGTCGATTCTCGACTTCGAATCTGGGATGGCGGTGAACGTTCGGAGCGGCGTTCAAGCGGAAGACTGACGGCCTCGAGCGTTCGGCTCGCCCGGATTCGAGCCTCCGCGTCGCTACGACCAGGTCCGTACGTCTGTCCCGACTCGAGTCACGAAACTGACCTGTGATAGGAATATGGTACTTGGTAGCATAGTATCACCTATGCTCCCACGACTGCGACGATTCCTGGTCATGCTCGGCGGGGCGGTCGTCGCCGCTGCCGTGATCACGCTCCTGTTCGCCCCACCGACGCTCGTCGCCGGAGTGGTCACGTTCGCCATCGTGATGGTCGCCGGCGCCACGCTCTCGTACGTGATCGGCTACCTCGAGACGCCGTGGGCGACGCCCGGCTACGTCGACGCCGACGCGGAAATTCGATCACGTCGCCACACCGAGACAGCCGATCGCGACGCCGAGGAACTTCGGTGGGCGATCCGGGAGGGGATCGGCGTCGCCATCGCCTCGCTGTTCGGGCTGCTGTTGCTCGTCGCGTTCTTGCTCCAGGCGACGACCCTGTTTACCGGATCAGCGCTGACGGCGACCCAGATCGGCGTCTGGGCGGTCATCGCGATCCTCGGGATCACGATGATGGTCCTCGGACTGTGGAGTTGGCGTGGCCGGGACGGCCTCGAGAGCGGCGATACGCAGGAGTCCGGAAGTTTCCGGTGAGACGTATCTCGAGTTCCGTCGCTCGAGTCGAGATGTGACGAAGACAAAACGGACGTGACGGATGCGAAGGGTACGACGGCTACGGGACGCGAGGGGCGCGAAGACTCCGAAAGACGTCGAGGGGCGCGAGAGACGCGAGAGACGCGAGAAACCGTTCCGGTGGGTTTTTGCCCGCGGCTGGCCACGTCTCGAGTATGTTTGGAGGCGGCGGCGGACTCAATCCACGGAAGATGGAACAGATGATGAAACAGATGGGGATCGACGTCGACGAACTCGACGCCGAGGAGGTCATTATCCGGACGGCCGACCACGACCTCGTCTTCACCGACGCGGACGTCACGAAGATGGACGCCCGTGGCCAGGAGACCTACCAGGTCATCGGGACGCCCGAGGAGCGCGAGCGCGGGAGTGCCGGCGGCGCTGGCGGCGCCGACGCGGACGTAACTGACGCGGACGCCGACAGCGAGCCGGCCATCCCCGACTCCGACGTCGAAATCGTCGCGGCCCGCACCGGCGTCAGCGACGACGAGGCCCGCGAGGCCCTCGAAGCCGAGGACGGCGACCTCGCAGCCGCAGTCGAACGCCTCGAGTGAGCCCAATACTCGCGTGACGGGATCACCTGACGCCGGAGACGAGAGTGGAACTGACGAGCGAGACACGAACGCAGACGTGAACGCGAACGACGCGGGCGAACCGGTAGCCGAAGCCGAAGCGGAACCCACCGACCGACCGCCGGTCCTACTTATCCACGAGGACCGCGAACACCTCGTCCAGCCCGGCGAGGAGTTCGGCTCCGACCTCGGCGTCCTCGAGGTTCCCACCGACGTCGAACCGGGGCAAGTCCTCGAAACCCACCTCGGCACCGAGTTTCGCGTCCGAAAGCTCCGCGGGCCCGATCTCTTTCACCACTTCGAGCGTACCGGTGCCCCGATGGTGCCCCGCGACGTCGGCCTCGTGATCGGCGAGACCGGCGTCGGCGTCGGGGACCGCGTGCTCGACACCGGTACCGGCACCGGCGTCCTCGCCGCCTCGATGGCCCGCGCCGGGGCGAGTGTGGTGAGCTACGAACGCGACCCCGAGTTCGCCGAGGTCGCACGAGAGAACATGGCCCTGGGTGGCGTCTCGAGCGACGTCGAGGTCCGGACGGGCGACCTTCGAGACGACCTCGAAGAACTGGCTGGAGGCGACGGCTTCGACGTCCTCACGCTCGACACGGGCGACGCGCCGACCATCGTCGAGCACGCGCCCGACCTCCTCGTCGAGGGCGGGTTTGTAGCCGTCTACAGCCCGTTCGTCGAGACCGCTCGCGAGACCAGCGAGGCCGCTCGCGAGGCCGGACTCTCGAGCGTCGTCACCCGCGAGACCATCCAGCGGGAGATGACTTTCGACGACCGGGGGTCACGGCCGTCGACCGCCCCCGTCGGCCACACTGGGTACCTGCTCGTGGCTCGACTCGAGTGATCGATTTATCGAGTAATCGCTGGGCGACTAGTCGGCCAATCGATCGGTCGACTGACCGACTGTCGAGTTCGTCCGCTACGGGCGTCAACGACGAACTCGAGTGATCGATTCCGCGAGAATCAGTTGTCGTCTTCGCGCCACTTGTACTCACACTCCGCGCAGACGAAGAACCTGGTCTCGGACTCGTCCGCCGAGCGCGTCTGTTGGAGGTACCAGTACGCCTGGTCGTGGCCACACTCGGGGCACCGGGCCTCGGTCTTCGGGAGCGAGGTTTCGTCGGAGGACTCGATCACCTCGGTCGCCTCCTGGTCTTCGGTGACCACGTACTCGTCGCTGTTGCCTTTCGGTTTCTTGGCACCGCACTCGTCATTTCCACAGACCCAGTAGCCATCGTCCGCCTTCATCATCGAGCCACATTCGTCGCAGAATTCCATGTATCCGGCTACGGGAGTCGAGACACATTAATGGCGCGTTCCGCCGCGGGCGCCAAGAAATCGAGCGACGAAGGGCCTCGAGGGCGATTGAGGCGTCGAGACGCTCGAGCATCGTGCTCGCCGCTCCGTCACGACCGCAAAAAACGGAAACAGGCGATCCCCCAGTGGATCGGTTAGTGGTAGATGGTTTCCCCCCATCGCTCGCCCGCGTCTGCCGGGCACCCCATACGCACGGCATCCGCGGTGCGCAGCAGCCTGTCTAACGTGCTGCTAACTCGGGATAGCAGGCTCTTCCATATAAAAACATGGGATTTTCCGTCTCGAGGAATGACCTGGAAGGTCGCTCAATCCGATCCTGAACACGATCTGGTGGCCTTTGAAGCATCGCTGTCTCTCGTTTTCCGCCCGCTGCTGTTCGCGCAGGGGTCGTCTAGAAACGGCCGACCGCAGCCTCGCACCGCCCAACCGCGGACGAGAAAGCAACCGCATCGCTCGAGCTACTCGAGCAACCAGCTCAACACTGCCTTCTGGGCGTGGAGCCGGTTTTCCGCCTGGTCGAACATGATCGAACGCTCGCTCTCGATGACGGCGTCAGTGATCTCCTCGCCGCGGTGAGCCGGCAGGCAGTGCATAACCGCCGCTTCGGGCGCGTGCTCGAGCAGTTCCTGGTTGACCTGGAACCCCTCGAACGTCCGGAGGCGGATCTCGCGTTCGTCCTCCTGGCCCATGCTGACCCAGACGTCGGTGTAGACGACGTTCGCGTCCGTCACCGCATCGACGGGGTCGTGCGTAACCGACGGCGCCGTTCCAAGTTCGGCCGCCCGCTCGAGGACGGCCTCGTCGATGCCGTGTTCTTCGGGCGTCGCTACCGTGAGGTCGATTCCGGCGAGTGCACAGCCGAGAACGAACGACTGAGCGACGTTGTTGCCGTCGCCGATCCAGGTCGCCGAGACGGAATCGAGGTCGGCGAAACGCTCGCGGATCGTCAGAAGGTCAGCCAACGTCTGGCACGGGTGGGCGTCATCGGTCAGCCCGTTGACGATCGGTACGTCCGCGTACTCGGCCATCACCCGGATGTTCTCGTGTTTGAACACCCGGGCCATCACCGCGTCGACGTACCGCGAGAGGGTCCTCGCGGTGTCTTTAAGCGGCTCTCCCCGACCCAGCTGGATGTCGTCGGCCCCGAGGAAGATGGCGTGCCCCCCGAGGTGAGTCATCCCCGTCTCGAACGAGACGCGCGTCCGGGTGCTGGGCTTTTGAAAGAGCATGCCCAGCGTTTGCCCCGGCAGGTCGGCGTGGCCCTCGCCACGCGTCTGGGCGAGTTTGTAGTCGGCCGCCCGGTCCAGGACGGTAAACAGTTCCTCGCGAGAGAGGTCGTCGACGTCGAGCAGGTGACGCACGTCGCCCTCGCTTTCGGCCGCCGAGCGACTCGCGTGGGCGGGACGACTCGAGTCCTCCGAGGTCACGCCTCCTCACCCCGGAGCGTATTCGCGACGCGCTCGAGCACCGCGATGGAGCGGTCGTACTCAGCGAGCGAGAGGCGTTCGTCGGGTGCGTGGTCGAGGTCGGAGTTCCCCGGGCCGTATGTCACCATCGGACAGTCCCACGCGCCGGCGTAGATGTTCATGTCGCTCGTGCCGGTCTTCCGGAGGAGGCGCGGATCGCCGCCTTCCGTCCGGATAGCGACGCGAAACGCCCGCGCGATTTCGGTTCGAGGGCTCTCCATCACCGGCGGAATCGGCTCCTTCCAGGAAACCGTTCCGACCTCGAGAGCCGCCTCCGCCGTCTCCCTGACGCTGTCGGCGTCGAGACTCGGCGGGATGCGCAACTGGGCCTCGAGGGTCGCCTCGACGGAGAGGCCGTCTTCGGTGGTGCCGCCCTCGAGCGAGACGGGTTTGGCGGTCACCTGCTCGAACACCGGTTCGTAATCGTCGGGTTCGAAGGCATCCTCGACGGCCGACCACCAGCGAGTGGCCTGCTGGATGGCGTTCGGCTCGGGCCGGGAGGTGTGCCCCGACTCGCTGGTCGCGACGTAGGTTCCGGCGAGGAAGCCACGGTAGCCGAGCGTGATGCCGTCGACGCCCGAGGGTTCGCCGTTGATCACGGCACCGGGCGCCTCCCGGTCGGCGACGAGGTGGCGCGCACCCCGCGAGTCCGTCTCCTCGCCGACGACGCCGACGAAGGAGACGCCGGTGGTGACGGCGGCGACGGCCATCGCGGCCAGCGGGCCGGTGGCGTCGACGCTGCCGCGACCCCAGAGGACGTCGTCCCCGGCCGCGGCGATTTCGTCGTCCTTCGTGGCCGTCTCGACGCGAACCGGAATGTCCCCCGGCACGGTGTCGACGTGTGAGGTCAGGAGGACCGCGTCGTCGGCCGGGGCCCGCACGTTGCCGACCTCGTCGATCCAGACCTCGCGGTCGTGGGCTTCGAAGAAGTCGACGAGCACCGCGGCGGCCGCGTCCTCCTCACCGGAGGGCGAGGGAGTCGAGACGAGGTCGATCAGTAGCTCGCGGGCCGCCTCGCGCGAAACTGCACTCGAGTCGGAGGCGGCGCTCGTCCCGATTTCGTCGGTCTCGTCGGTCTCGTCGGCGGTCGCCGACTCGTCCGTTTCGTTCGTGTCCATCTCTGTCGTGGCCTGGGTCATTGCTCGGGTGTGGGGGAGAGAATCGCCGACAGCGCCTCGACGAGGTCGTCGGCGTGTGCGCGCTCGAGGACCAGCGGCGGCAGCAACCGAACGACGCTTCGGCCCGCGGGCAGGGCGAGAATCTCGTGCTCGAGGGCGAGGTCCCGAAGTACGCGGTTGGCCCCGCGTTTCACCTCGAGACCGAGCATCAGGCCCTCGCCGCGGACGTCCCGGAAGGGAACGTCCGAGGACTCGAGTTCGGTCTGCAGGTAGTCGCCGACCTCCGCAGCGTTCCCCGCCAGATCGTCGTCGACGAGGACGTCGATGGTGGCGTTCGCGGCCGCACAGACGAGCGGATTCCCGGAGAACGTCGACCCGTGCGGGCCGGCGTTCTCGGCGATCCAGTCGGCACACAGGGTCGCCCCGAGGGGGAGGCCGCTGGCGAGTCCCTTCGCGGTCGTGAGGATGTCCGGCGTGACGGGACCGCCGACGGCCTCGTTCTCGCAGGCCCAGGTCGTACCCGTCCGGCCGAGACCCGTCTGGATCTCGTCGAAGATCAGCGCCGTGCCCGTCGCCTCGGTGACCTCGCGGGCCGCCTCGAGGTAGCCCGCCGGCGCGGGGTGGATGCCGCCCTCGCCCTGGATGGGCTCGAGGATCACCGCGGCGGTGTCGTCGTCGACGGCCGCCTCGAGTTCCTCGTCGTCGCCGTAGGTGACGAACTCGACGTCCGCGAGCAGCGGTTCGAACGGCTTCTTGTACTTGGGTTTCCAGGTCGCCGATAGTGTCCCCGCGGTGCGTCCGTGGAACGCGCGCTTGGCGGCGACGATCTTCGTCCCACCGGTCGCACTCCGGGCGAACTTCAGCGCGGCCTCGTTGGCCTCAGTACCCGAATTGCAGAGCCAGACGTTCTCGAGGTCGCCGGGCGCGAGCGCCGCAAGTCGGGTGTGGAGGTCCGTCCGCGACTTGACCGGATACGAACCCTGGACGTACAGCAACTCGCCCGCCTGCTCCTGGATCGCCTCGACCACCTGCGGATGACAGTGACCGGTCGGTGTGCAGGCGTAACTCGCGCCGAAGTCGAGGTAGTCGGTACCGCCCTCGCTCGAGAGGTGGACGCCCTCGCCCGATTCGATGGAGATCGGTTTCTCCGAAAAGACGAACCCGGACATCAGTCGCTCACCTCGAGCGCCGCCGTCTCGTCCGTTTCGCCATCGTCTACGTCATCATCGTCCGTACCGCTTCCGTCCGCGTCGCCTCCGTCTCCTCTGCCATCGAGTCCCAGGCCCAGCGCACCGGGCGTGATAGTCGTCCCGTAGCCCTCGAGGGCGTTCGAGACGGGGTCGTTCGCGTTCGCGTCCGCGACGACGACCGAACGCGCGCCGCTCTCGAGGGCCTCCGTCGCGGCCATGACCTTCTTCGTCATGAACCCTTCGGCGGCCTCCTCGACGGCCTCGTACTCGGCTTCCGTCGTCGCTTCGTCGATCTTCGTCGATTCGTCCTCGGGGTCGGCGTAGATGCCCGAGACGTCCGTCAGGAGCACGAGGTCGGCCTCGAGTGCACCCGCGACGGCCGCGGCGGTGCGGTCGGCGTCGGCGTTGACCGCGGTGTAGCCGCCGTCCTTCTCCGCGCCGAGCACGGGCCCGCCGACGACGGGGACGTATCCGCCCGCGAGCAGGGTTTCGAGGAGATCCGAATTGACGTCCTCGATGGTCCCGGAGTGGTCGCCGCGCTTGATCTTCTTCTTGCCGTCCTCCTGGACGCGGACGGCCGACTTCCGTTTCCCAGAGAGGAGTTGGCCGTCGACACCCGAGAGCCCGACGGCGTCGACGCCCTCGTTCTGCAGGGCCTCGACGAGGTCCGTATTCAACTTGCCGGGCATGACCATCTTGAACACGTCCATGGTGCGCTCGTCGGTAAAGCGCCCGACGACGCCGCCGGGAGTCTCGACGTAGGTCGGCTCCTCGTCCAGTTCCTCGAGGGTCTCGTCGACGGCGGTAGAGCCGCCATGAACGACGATTACGTCTTCTCGCGGGCGTTGCCCGCTCGAGTTGTCCGCGGAACGTGGTTCCGCGCTCTCCCCGTTGGCGACGAGATGGGCCACGTCGGCCAGTGCTCCCACGGGGTCGACCGCACGGGCACCGCCGATTTTCACGACTACCGTCATCTCAGGGCGCCCCCACGGGATGCAATCCCGTAAACTCGAGTCCGGCCGTCTCCTCGAAGCCTAGCGCGATGTTCGCGGCGTGGACGGCCTGGCCGGCCGAGCCCTTCATCATGTTGTCGATGGCCGAGAAGACCACGATCCGTTTGTTCGAGGGGTCGAGTTCGAAGCCGACCTCGGCGATGTTCGTCCCCGCGACCGCCTTGGGTTCGGGGTAGCGGTAGACGCCCGAGCCGCCGGCGGCCATGCGGACGAACGGTTCGTCCTCGTAGGTTTCGCGGTAGGCGTTCCAGAGGTCGCCCTTCGAGACCGGCCCCGAGGGGAAGACGTGGCTCGTCGCGCTCGCGCCGCGAACCATGTCGACCGCGTGGCAGGTGAACGCCACCGAGGTGCCGAGGAACTGCTCGATTTCGGCCTCGTGGCGGTGGCCCGTCGGCGCGTACGGGCGGACGACTCCCGAGCGTTCGGGGTGGGAGGAGGCCTCGCCGCCGCCGGCGCCGCCCTCCGAGGAGCCGACTTTCACGTCAACGACGATCTGCTCTCCCCCCTCGAGGATGCCGTGCTCGAACAGGGGATACAGCCCCAGAATCGTGGCGGTGGCGTTACACCCGCCGCCGGCGATCAGGTCGGCGCCCGCGAGGTTCTCGCGGTTGATCTCGGGCAGGGCGTACTCCGCGCGCTCGAGATACTCTGGTGAACTATGCCCGTCGTACCACTCGTCGTACTGGTCCTCGCTCTCGAGGCGGAAGTCCGCCGAGAGGTCGACGACGGTGTCCGCGACGTCGAAGAATTCATCGATCTGGCCCATCGAGACGCCGTGGGGCGTCGCTGCGAAGAGGACGTCGACGGACTCGAGGTCCTCCGGGTCGCTGAATCGCAGGTCGCTCCCGCGCAGGGGCGGGTGCTTCGAGCCGACACTCTTTCCCGCCGCAGAGCGACTCGTGGCCTGCTGAATCTCGAAGGTGGGGTGGCCGGCGAGCAGGCGGAGGAGTTCCCCACCGGTGAAGCCGGTGCCGCCGACGACGGAAGTGGTGACGGTCTCGGCGTCGGTCGCGGTCGCATCGTCCGCGGCCTGTGCGCCCGTCGCCATCACAGCGTCACCTCGAGTTCGGCGTCGTTCGCCCCGTCCTCGCCGGTCGTAGCCTCGGCCTCGGCTTTCGCCTCGAGCCAGTCGACGACGACACCGGGAACGTCAACGTCGACGGCATCGTTGAGCGCCTTGAACTCGACGGTGTGGTTGACCTCGTGGACGGTGTACGAATCACCGGCTTCCATGAGGTCGATACCCAACAGACCCCCGCCAACGGCGTCGCTCGCCTTTGCGACCAGTTCGAGCGCCTCGTCGTCCAGTTCGAAGGGCTCGGTCGTGGCGCCCTTGGCCGCGTTGGTGAGCCAGTGGTCCGACGAGCGAGCCATCGCCGCCACGGGTTCGCCGTCGACGGCCAGCACGCGCACGTCTCGACCGGGCTTCTCGACGAACTCCTGGACGTAGAAGACCTTGTGCTCGTAGTGGCCCAGGGTCGCCTTGTGCTCGAGGATCGCCTCCGCGGCGCTCTTCGAATCGATCTTGGCCATCAGGCGCCCCCACGAACCCACGACGGGCTTGAGGACGCAGGGGTAGCCGAAGCTCTCGATAGCCTCGAGGGCGCTCTCCTTGGTGAACGCCACCTTCGTCGCGGGCGTGGGGACGTCCGCGGCCTCGAGCGCGAGACTGTTCTTCACCTTGTCGGCGCAGATTTCGGCCGTCTCGTTGCTGTTGACCACGGGAACGCCGTAGGCCTCGCAGAACCGCGTAGCGTACAGGCTACGACTGGTAGCGAGACAGCGGTCGACGACGAGGTCGAGGTCGGCGAACGTCTCGCTGGCCTCGGCGACGTCGAATGTCTCCTTGCGGACGTCGATCTTTTCGACCTTGTGGCCGCGCTCGCGAAGCTCGCTCAGGAGGAGCTTCTCGTCCTTGCGGATCCGGGAGTAGAGTATTCCAATCTTCAAGGTCACTCACCCCAGTCCTCTTCGAGCTCGGGGGCTCGCTCGAGGACTGGCGGCTCGGTGTCGATAACTTCGAGTTCGGCACCGCAGGTGGTACAGTCGACGATTTCTCCGACTTCCAGATCGTCGTGCAGGGTCAGGTCCGCCCCGCACTCGACGCATTCTGTCATTGTACTCCCCTCTCGGCGGCGATGTACCTTAAACCCTTCGAAACTACCAGAAAAATTATACAACCTATAGTCCGCTCTAACGGTGTCAAAAGCCTACTTTTCCACAATTCTTGTTTCGAATATCATCGAAATTGTATATTGTCCCCGGGCGGGGACGGCGGCGGTGATCGCGGCGGCTTCACTAGCCGCCTCCGCTCGCGGACGTTCCGTTCACACATACGTCATCACCTCGGAGCGGAGCGCGTCGCGGGCCGCCTCGAGGTCCGCCTCGAGACCTTCGACGGTCTCCCGGTCGGCCTCGAGCACCGCCGTCGCCGCGTCTATCTGGCTCTCGGCGGCTCCGAGTGCTGGCCCGCCCGTCGAGTCGCGACTGGCCACGCTCGTCGCAGGGTCGAGCGCCGCCTCGACCGCGCCGGAATCGGCGTAGGATTCGAGCGGTTCGCCCAGCACGTCCTCGGCGGCGTCCTCGATGGCCGCGTAGTCGGCCCCGTTCTCGGCGGCGACGGCCACGATTTCGTGGGCCGTCCGGAACGGCAACCCGTTCGCCGCGAGCAGGTCCGCGACGCCGGTCGCCGTCGAGAAGCCAGCCCCCGCCTCCGCGGCGAGGGCGTCCTCGTTCCACTCGGCGGTGGCGACTGCGCCCGCAGCGACTCGGGTCGCCTCGAGCACGGCGTCGACCGTCGACCACGCGTGCGGGGTCGCCCGCTGGAGGTCGCGGTTGTACGCACGGGGCAGTCCCTTGAGCATCGTCGTCAGGCCCTGCACCCCGGCGGCTGCATCGCCCGCGACCGCGCGGACGAGTTCGAGCGTGTCGGGGTTCTTCTTCTGGGGCATGATCGACGACGTCGAGGAGTAGTCGTCCGAGAGGTCGACGAAGCCGCGGTTGGCGAAGAGGATCACGTCCTCGGCCAGCCCCGACAGCGTCGTCGACAGCGTCGACAGCGCCTGGACGGTCTCGAGCAGGAAGTCCCGGCTCGATGACGCGTCCATCGAGTTTTCCACGACCCCGTCGAACCCGAGCAACTCGGCCGTCCGTTCGCGATCGATATCGAAGGTTGTCCCCGCGAACGCGGCCCCGCCCAGCGGCGAGACGTTGATCCGCGCGTAGGCCTCGAGCAGGCGCTCAGTGTCGCGACGAATCGCCCCCTCGTAAGACAGCGCCCAGTGGGCGACGGTCGTCGGCTGGGCGGGCTGGAGGTGGGTGTAGCCGGGCATCGTCGTCTCGACGTGCTCGCTCGCGACCGCCGAGAGGGCCTCGCGCAGCTCGAGCGTCGCCTCGAGTGCCTCGAGGACGTCCTCGCGGAGGCGGTACCGGATGCACGCCGCGACCTCGTCGTTGCGGCTGCGGGCGGTGTGCATCTTCCCGCCGTCGACTCCGACCTCGTCGATGACGGCCGTCTCGATGGCCTCGTGGACGTCCTCGCCGTCGGGGAGGTTCGCGTGCCCGTCTACCTCGATGGCGTCGAGCGCGCGCAGGATCTCGCCCGCGGTGTCGTCCTCGACGATCCCGCACTCGGCGAGCATTACGACGTGGGCGCGGTCGACCGCGAGGTCCGCCTCGAAGATGCGCTCGTCGGCCGTCAGCGACGAGAGGAACCCGCGCGCGGGGCCGCCGCTGAAGCGGTCACGGCGGACGACGCTGCCCGCGTCGCTCTCGTCGGTCGAACTCGAGCGGGGTGCGTCGGCGTCGCCCTGCAGGGAATCCTCTCTGGTCATGTTCACTCGTCGGTCGTCTCAGTGTCGGTGTCGGTGTCGGCGCCGCCGTCGGTCGCCATCTCGAGGCTCTCACCCTCGCCTTCGAGCGACTTGTTCGCCAGGCGGCGCTGGAAGCCGTGGTACTTCGCGACACCCGTGGCGTCCTCCTGATCGATCTTGCCGACGGTCTCGGTGTCGAAGGAGGCGTGGGCCGCCGAGTACGCCGCGTACTCGCTGTCGCGGGCGACGGGGCGGGCCTGTCCGCCCTCGAACTTGATCGTCACCGTGCCCGTGACGCGCTTCTGGGTCTCGGCGATGAAGCCCTCGAGCGCGCTTACGAGCGGGGCGTCGACCAGTCCCTCGTAGCCCTTCTGGGCCCATTGCTGGTCGACGTGCTGTTTGAACTGACGCTCCTCCTGGGTCAGGACGAGGCCCTCGAGCGACTCGTGGGCGTTCAGCAACGTCGTCGCCGCGGGGTGCTCGTAGTTTTCCCTGACCTTGAGCCCGAGCATGCGGTCTTCCATCACGTCCGTGCGACCGACGCCGTGGGCGCCGGCGACCTCGTTGAGGTGCTCGATGAGGGTGACGGGGTCCATCTCCTCGCCGTCGACGGCGACGGGATAGCCCTCCTCGAACGCGATCTCGATCAGTTCAGTTTCGCCGGTGGGTTCCTGGGTCCACTCGTAGATGTCCTCCGGTGGGACGTAGCCGGGGTCCTCGAGCTCGTCGCCCTCGACCGAGCGACTCCAGAGGTTGGTGTCGATCGACCAGTCGCCCTCGTTGCCGCCCTCGACGGGCAGGCCCTTCTCCGCGGCGTACTCCTGTTCCCACGTGCGCGTGAGTCCCAGTTCGCGGATGGGAGCGATGACCTCGAGGTCCGAGTCGCGCCAGACGGCCTCGAACCGGAGCTGGTCGTTCCCCTTGCCGGTACAGCCGTGTGCGATGCCCGTACAGCCGTGTTCCTCGGCAACCTCGAGAATTTTCGAGGCGATCACGGGGCGAGCGAGCGCGGTTCCGAGCGGGTAGCCCTGGTAGGTCGCGTTCGCGCGAACGCCATCGAGACAGAGCTGGGCGAATTCCGCTCGCGCGTCGACGACGTAGTGCTCGAGGCCGAGGGCCTCGGCGGTTTCTTTGGCTTCGGCGAACTCCGAAGCGGGCTGACCGACGTCGACCGTGACGCCGATAACGTCGTCGTATCCGTATTCTTCCTCGAGCAGCGGGACGCAGATGGTCGTGTCCAGTCCGCCCGAGAACGCGAGTGCAACGCGTGTCATATCGTACTCGAGTACAATCGGCTACGGGACTTAAATTCGTTGGTTTTATTTTCGTAATTTAGTGGTGAAGTGGACACTAACCAGGAAAAACAGGAAATCCTGCAGCGTTGAGCAATACCGAAATCTGGGGATGAAGTAGTAGTGGGCCTAGAGGCCCGGTCGTCGTCGCGGGGCGACGGCGCTCGCGCTACCGAGGACAGCGAGGACGGTAGTGGCGAGTGCGCTCATCTGGACAGACGTAGGATACTCGAGCTATTAAAGGCTACTGGGTGGGCAAATGTTACGTTTCGCTTCCCGTGTCCGCTCCGTTCGCGGTGACGCCGTTGACGGACTCGGTTTCGTCGGCGAGCGTCAACACGTTCTCCCGACCGATTCGGAACGCCTCGATCGTGCCATCTTCCCGGAGGCCGCTGACGACCTGACTGGTCTTCGCCTCGGTCCACTCGAGTGTCGAGACCACCTCCTGTTGTTTCATCCGGCCGCCGTGTTGCTCGAGCAGGCGGACGACGCGTTCTTCGTTGCTCAGTAACGCGTCCGGCGGCGTCGACGGCTGGCGTTGCGTCGACGTTTCGGGCTCGGGCGGTTCCGGCTCGGGTTGCTCCCGCCAGGATCCGATCGGGAAGTCAGTGGAATCACCGTTTCGCAGGGCGAACCAGCCCACCGCAGCCACGATCGCGAGGACAAGGAGTCCGAGGGCCGCCAGCCACGATTGTGAGAGGGGCGACTCGTCGTCCGGTTCGGGGGGCGACGATTCCGACGTCTGTACCATGAGTTCGACGAACGGCTCGTCCTCGAGGAAGTCCGTCTCGTCCCCGTTCCAGATCGCCGCCTGCTCGCGCCGGTCGTTGGGGAACGGTTCGATCGTCTGGGCGCGGAAGTCCGCCGGCCAGGTGACGATCAACTGCGTGCGGTCGTCGAGTTCGAGGTGCCCGAAGGCGTCGCCGATCCGGATTCGGTGGTTGAGTTCGACGCTCGCGAACTCCTCCCACAGGAACTGGACGCGGACGTAGCCGGTTTCCTGGGGCGTCGACGTCTCCTCGAGTGAGACGCGATAGCCGCTGGCGGTCATGTCCCGGCCCGTCTCCGCGGCCGCGGCGTCGACCCGCTCTGACCAGTTGGTCTCGACGTTCTCGAGGTACGTCTCGTTTTCCGCCTCGATCGTCGACCGGACCGACTCCCAGCGGTCGGTGGCGTTTTCATCGCCGTCGAGTCGGTACCGGTACTCGAGGGTCCAGGTGGCCGATCCGTTCTCGTGGACCGTCACCTCGATCGTGAGTTCGTCGTAGCCGGGCGGCGTCGCTCCCGTAATCGCGCTCTCGTTACCCGTCTCATTGGCGGTGCCACCGTCGGTCTCGTTGGCCGCGTTTCCACCCGTATCGTCGCTCTCGTTGGCGTCTCCGGTGTCGTTCGCGTCGTCAGTCTCGTTGGATTCTTCCTGGAGCGCAGTACGCTCGAGCGACTCCACCGACGGTTCCGTGAGAACGGTCGCATCGCTCACCGATCCAGCTGCCATCCCGGCGTCAGTCGAACCGTCCAGGCCGAGACGTGCACCCGCTTCGGCCTCGAGGCCGCCGCCGTCGGCGACAGCGATCGATGGAAATCCCGCGCACAGACACCCGAGCACGACGAGCACTCCGAGGAGCGCCCGGTGCTCCCTCGCATCCATCGTTCACCATTGGCATGGCCGGACAAATAGGTCTTTCCGACCCGGAACCGGTTGCGCCCACTCGAGCGGCGCTCTTTCGCTCATTCTGCCAACGTGTTTCGCGGCGGACTCGCAAGCGGTGTGCGACGGTCGTTCACCCGAACACTTGCTATAAAAAGTATAGTTTTAGCCATCGTCTACCGAACACCGCCACGCTCATACTGTCCCGGGGAGTACCTCGAACCAGTGTACAGCGTCAACGTCCCTGTTCCCGGCCGCGTCCGGGCGCTCGCAGCCGACCTCTATCCGTCGCTGGTCGGCTTCGACACCGTGCGGGACGACCACTCCCTCCTGCTCAAACGCCTCGGCGACGCCCCCCAGGTCGACCGCCTCCAGCACCGCGCTCACCGCGCCCTGGCGGGCGCCCCCGCAGTCGAGGCGGCGGTCACCGGCATCGACTACTTTGCGGAGCCGCCGCTCGGCTCGGCACCCGTGGTCTACCTCGCCGTCGAGAGTCCCGGCCTCGAGCAGATTCACCGCGACCTCACCGAGGTATTCGACCCCGTGGAGGGACTCGAGGGACCCGACTACGTCCCACACGTGACCCTGGCGCGGGGCGGCGACCTCGAGACTGCCCGTCGACTCGCCGACCGCGAGATTGACAAGGTGACGTGGACCGTGAGCGAACTCGAGTTCTTCGACGGCCAGTATCGTTTGCCCGTGAGTCGGATTTCGTTGCCGGCCTGAGACCGCTCCTCGAGGCCGCTCCTCGAGACTGTGAGAAACGGCGAGAGACTGCGAAAGGCCGCTGGAGACCGCTGCCCGCTCAGGGCGCGGGTGGCTCCCCTGCGTACCGGTCGTGGTCGCCGTAGAAGTTCATCATCGCGAACTTGAGCTTCTCGGGGTCAAGGTCCAGCAGTTCCTCTCGTTCCTCGTGCGGGAACGTGCCGTTGACGCTGTAGGTTCCCAGGTCGGATTTGGCCCGTCGCGAGTAGCGTCGGTCGAGGAGAGCGCGGACGCCCACGTCCTCGGGCGAGCGGATCACCCGCCCGAGCGCCTGTCGGGTCTTCCGAACGGTGGGAATCTCGACGGCGTAGCGCCACCCGGTGTCGGTCCCCTCGAAGGCGACATCGTAGGCCTCTTGCACCGCCTCAGCTCGGTCGTCGAGGTGCGGGTAGGGGACGCCGACGACCAGCACCGTGTGGGCGTCGTCGCCGTCGAAGCTCACGCCCTCGGCGAGGGTCCCCCAGAGCGAGGTACAGCAGACGGCGTGTTCGTCGGCGACGAATTGCTGGCGAAGTTCCTCGGCGCCGACGCCCGGCTCGTCGAGGTATACCGTCGCGTCGGTCCGGGACTCGAGGCGCTCAGCGTACCGGGCGGCCTCGCCGTAGTTCGGGAAGAAGGCGAGCGTGTTTCCGGGGGTCATCCGGACGGCGTCGTAGATGGCCTCCTCGACCGCCGCCTGGACGTCGGGATCGTCGCGGGCGGAGGCGAACAGTGCGGGCGTCTCGACGGCGTACGTTCGCCGGCGATCCTCCGGGAATTGCAACCCGTAAGCCATCGTCACACACTCCTCGAGGCCGAGGACGTTCTCGGTGACCTCGAACGGCTGGATGGTCGCGCTCATCAGGACCGTCCCGGAGACGGCCTCGAAGAGCTGTCCGGTGACGTGGCGAGGAAGGCAACTGTAGAGTTCCGCCTGACCGTAGACCTCGTCGGTGCCTGCGTCCCGGCGGACGGAGACGACGGGGTACAGCCCCTGGTCGGTCCCCTCGTCCATCCAGGCCGCGACGAACGCGGCCGCCTCGAGGGTCTGGCACTCCGTCCGGGTCGCCGTCTCGCCCTCGCGGTAGGCCTCCTCGTACTTCTCGTCGAGGTGCTGGCCGAGTTTGCGCGCGGCCTCGAGGTCGCCCTCGATTCCCTGGCCCGAGTACGCCTGCAGGAAGGCGAGCGTGAGGTCGTCCCGACGGTTCTCGTTGCTGATCGGGACGTCCTCCCAGTTGTCGCCGACCGACTCGCGCTGACCGAAGCCGAAGCTGTCCTCGTAGGTCTCGACCAGCGCGTCGCGAAACGCCTCGAGCACGTTCGCGGCGTCGTCGGTCCGCGGGTCCTCCGTCTCGGCGAGTTCGTCAAGCGCGCTGTCGAAAGTTCGCTCCGAACACTCGCGGCTGGCGTGGTCGCGCGCGGCGTCCTCGACGTTGTGCGCTTCGTCGAAGACGGCGATGACGTCGTCCGGATCGCGCCCGAGCCAGCGGAAGAACTGCTCGCGAATCATCGGATCGAGCAGGTGGTGGTAGTTACAGACCACGAGGTCGACCCCCTCGAGGCCCTCCTTCAGCAGTTCGTAACCGCAGAGCTCGCGCTGGTCGGCGTACTCGTAGATTTCGTCGGGCGTCCGGACGTCCTCGAACAGCCAGCCGAAGAACTCGTCGGTGGCCTCGGTATCGAGCAAATTGTTTCGGTAGTGGTCACAGACGTTCGCCTCCTCGAGGTCGTCGATTTGCTCCTCGAGGTTCTCGAGTTCGTCCATCACGGCTGCGCGAGCATCCGCGGCCGACTCGCTGCCGGCCTGGCTCTCGGCGAGTAAGTCGCGCTGGCGCTGCTCGAGCTGGGCATGGTCGCTCTCGGCCTCGACGAGCGCGCGGGTGTTGTCCCGCAGGGCCTGACACTCCTCGTAGCCGACGTCGATGTGACACATCGAGGACTTGCCCTTGAAGACCACCGCGCGGATGGACTCCTCGCGGGTGATCGCTCGAGCCTCGGCGACGAACTGGCGCATCTGCTGGTGGACGTTCGTCGTGATGACGACCGTCTTGTCCTGCTCGCGGGCCACCTCGAGGGCGGGGACGAGCGCCGAGAGGGTCTTGCCGGTCCCGCAGGCTCCCTCGAAGAGGACGTTCTGCCCGCGCACGAGGCTGTTGTAGATGCGGTCCATCGCCTCGCGCTGGTTCTCGTAGGGCTCCTCGTACGGGAAAAAACGCAGGTACTCGCCCACTCCTGGCACGACTGATGATTGGGCACCCATCCGATAAAAGGGTTCGTCTCGCCCGTGCGTTCGTTCGGTTGAGTAGTTCGGTCGGCTCGCGTTCGGTCAGGCCGACTCGAGTGCAGTCCGACCGACTCGAGTTCAGTCAGGACGATTCGGGCCCAGTCAGGCCGAACCGAGTTCCCCCGTCTCGGGTTCGATGTAGACGCGCCGGATCTGACCGTCGTGTTCGCGCAGGGCGTCCTCGATGTCGGTAATCCGGTCGTCGATGGTTTCCGTATCGAGAGTCGGATCGAACGCGACGTCGGCGGTGACCAGCAGCTTCTCGGGACCGAAGTAGACCGTCCGGAAGTCGACCAGGTCGACGACGCCGTCCCAGCCGGCGACGATGTCGCGAAGTTCGTCCTCGGCGGGCTCGGGGAGGCTCTCGCCGAGGATGAGCCGCTTGTTCTCCCAGGCCAGTGCGACGGCGAATCCCATGAGCAGGATACCGATGAGGAGGGCGGCTCCGGCGTCGTAGATCGGGTTCTCGAACGTCCTCGAGAGGTAGATCCCGAAGAGGGCGATGCCGGCACCGGCGAGGGCGATGGCGTCCTCGGTGAGGGCAGTCAGCGTCGTCACGTCGCTGGTCTTGCGGAAGGCCTCGCGTAAGGTCTCCCAGCCGTACTCGTCCATCTGAGCGGTGATGCCCTGGTAGGCCTTCCAGAAGGCGTACGTCTCGAAGACGATCGCTCCGATCAGGACCGCGTAGTTGACGTAGATAGGGTCGACCGAGGCGCCGAGTATCGGTACGGGTTCGCTCGCCCGGTGGACCTCGCCCGCCCGCAACGCCTGGTACCCGTGTTTCGCGCTCTCCCAGCCGGCGATGCCGAAGAGCATGATGCTCACGAGAAAGCTGTAGAAAAACTGCGCCTTGCCGTGGCCGAACGGGTGCGACCGGTTCGCTTCCTGGGCGCCGTAGCGGATGCCGATCAGCAAGAAGACCTGGTTCCCGGTGTCAGAAATCGAGTGATAGGTCTCCGAGAGCATCGCGGGGCTCCCAGTGAGCGTGAAGCCGATGAATTTGAGGACGGCGATCGCCCCGTTCGCGAACAGCGCGGCGAGCACGACTTTAGTGCTACTGGCCATCGGTTCCTCCTTCGAGACAGGTCACCAAAGAAGTACGGCAGTCGAATCGAGTCGAGCGGTTTCGAACGCCCGTCACCGGGACGCTCCCTCGAGCCACGTCCCGAAAACGGACAGACACTTTTATCCGCCCGTTGCCCCGAGAGAGCACAATGGGAATCGGGAACACACGGGTTGCGGTCGTCGCCGCGTTCGTCGCGCTGATCGTCCTCTCGGGGACCGTCGCTGGGACCGTCGGCGCGGTCCCCCCCGCTACGGACGCCAACGGGATCGACGGAACGACGCTCGAAGGGGAGACGGCGAGCGAGGCAGTACTCGAGGGACCAACGGCGAACAGGACGTCACTCGAGGGGCAGACTGCCTCGACCCTCGATTTCGCCCAGGACGACGGCGACCTCGTCCAGGCGTGCGCCGCGGACCCGCCGGAAGACTTCGATGCACCCGCGGACGGAAACGACACCGTCGGCTGGTTCGACGGTTACTGGTACAACCAGCCACTCGAGGTCGACGCCTCTGACGGCCTGACCCAGGCGGAACTCGAGAAGGTCAGTGCCCGGACGGCTGCCCGAATCGAGGCGCTCCGGTGTCTCTCCTTCGAGACGCTGCCGCCGGTCGAAATCGTCGACCGCGAGACGTTCGCCGAGGAGAGCGCCGGCCAGTACGAGGACGTCGACCAGCGAACCCGGCAGTTCGACAACGCCCAGTTCGAGACCCTGCTGCTCATCGGAAGCGGCCAGGACGCAGTCGACGTGCGCCAGGCGGACCGAAACGCGACCGTCGGCGGCTACTACGACTACGTGAACGACGAAATCGTCGTCATCTCCGAGAACAGCGACCAACTACAACTCGACGAGGCGATCCTCGCCCACGAACTGGGCCACGCCCTCCAGGACCAGCACTTCCCGCTCGAGGAGTACGTCCGCAACACCACCGACCGCGACAACGCCGTCCTGGGCGTCATCGAGGGCGACACCCACCGCATGGAACAGCAGTACCTCGCGTACTGCGAGAACGACCAGTGGAACGAACCCTGTATCCTCGACGACGGCGTCGACGGTGAGGAGGGCGAGCAGGGACAGGCCCAGGCGCCTCCCAACTGGGGGCTGTACTTCATGCAGTTCCAGCCCTACAGTGACGGCCCCTCGTTCGTCCAGTCGGTCTACGACGAGGGAGGCTGGGAGGCCGTCAACGCCCTCTACGACGACATGCCGGACTCCGCCGTCGAGGTGATCTACCCCGAGCGCTACGGCGAGTTCGAAGCGAACGACCTCGAGGTTCCCGACCGCTCGAGTGACGACTGGGAACGACTCACGTTCGAGGAGGGGCCGAACTACAACGTAATCGGGCAGGCCGGCCTCTCGGCGATGTTCATGGACCCCGCCTACGACGGGACGCCGGTCGTTCCCCCGGAATCGTTCCTGAACCTCGAGGCCAGCGGTGAGGTCAACACCACCGATCCCCTGAACTACGACCTCGAGGCCACGAGCGGCTGGCAGGGCGACAAACTGTACGCCTACGAGAACGGCGACGGCGAGACGGCGACCGTCTGGGCCCTCGAGTGGGAAAACGCCGACGAGGCCGCCACCTTCGTCGAGACCTACGAGCGACTGATCGAGGTCCGGGGCGGCGAGCGCGTCGACGGCACCGCCCACACCTACGCGTTCGGCGACGGCTCCGCGTTCGACATGGCGCTGACGATCTACCCCGAGGACGACCGCCTCTTGATCGTCACCGCGCCCACCGTCGACGACCTGACGGCCGTCCACGGCGGCGTCGAGGTGCTCGAGGCGGGTGAAAGCCCGCTCGTGGACGGTGACGGTGAGACCGACGAATCGGACGGCTCGAACGACTCGAACGGCTCCGAGAGCGACGCGGACGGTGACGACTCGAGCGACGACGAGTCGACCGACGACGACAGCATTCCCGGATTCGGGATCGGTGCCGCCGTGAGCGCCCTGCTCCTCTCGTTCGCGGGCCTGGCTCGCGTCCGTCGGAATCGATAGGAACGCCTTACTCGCTGGCTCCCCTCGAAAGACCAAATGCGAACGCGCGGCCACCTCGTTCTCGTCACCGTCACTGTCACCCTCCTCGTCGTCCTCGCCGGCTGTGCGGCCCCCTTGACGACACCGAGCGACGCGCCCGCCTCCGCCGATCGGGATCTGGGAACGATCTACGGCTACAACGCGACGAGCACGCTCGAGGTCGACGACCCCGCTCGGCTGAGTCGGGACGAACTCGAGGCCGCCACCTACCGCGCGATGGCTCGCCTCGAGGAGCTTCGCGGCCTTCGGTACACCGAGGACGTTGAGGTCGAGGTGTGGTCCCGCGAAGAACTCCGCGAGTGGTACGGCGAGAGCGAGCCCGCCGACGCGTTCACGAACGAACTCTGGCGCGCCGCGTTCGTCGTCGATGGCGAGACCGACGTCAACGAGGCATTCGACTCGCTGTACGGCGATTCTGTGCTGGGCTTCTACGTCGACGGGCGAATCGTCGTCGTCACCGACGACCCCGACGCCGACCGCCTCCGAATCGACCGTACCACGCTCGTCCACGAACTCGCCCACGCCCTCCAGGACCAGCAGTTCGGCCTCGAGCGCTGGGGAACGACCGTCGACGCGCGCCGCGCGGAAACCGGGCTCATCGAGGGCGAAGCCGAACTGCTCGCCCATCGCTACGAGCAGCGGTGTCGCGACGATCCGGCGTGGGAGTGCCTGCCCGAAACGAGCGACGGCGGACTCGAGGGAGAGGGCAGGTCAGAGAGCGGCGACGAACCATCGGACGGCGACGACGATGGCGACGGTGACGGTACCAGCGAAACGAGCCAGCCGCTGAACGTCGGTCTCTACCTCTCGATTTACGCACCGTACGCCGAGGGGCCGACGTTCGTCCAGTCGGTCTACGACGCCGGCGGCTGGGACGCCGTCGACGCCACCTTCGCCGACCGGCCGACGAGCACCAGCCAGCTCATCCATCCCGAGCGCTACCCCGACGACCGGCCGGCCGACGTCGCGGTCGACGATCGCTCGAGTCCCGCGTGGTCGCCGATCACCGACGACGGCGGCGACGTCCGAACCGAGACCGTCGGCGAGGCGACCCTCTTCGGGGCGCTGTGGGCCAACGGGGCGCTGGATCACTCCCTGCTCGACGAGGAACGCGAGTTGTCGCCGTACAACTACTCACATCCCGCCACCGCGGGGTGGACCGGCGACACGTTCGTCGCATACGAGGCGACGGCTGGCGACGGTTCGGGTGAAGGCGGGGACGGAGACGGCGATGGCGACGCAAACGGAGCCACCGGCCACGTCTGGGCCCTCGAGTTCCGCACGCCAGCGGACGCCGACCGCTTCGCCAGCGCTTACGAGCGCCTGCTCGAGAACCGGGGTGCCGAGGAAGTCGACGCCGAGCGCGCGACGTACCGAATCGATGACGACGAGCCCTTCGCCGGGGCCTATCGGCTCGTCGTCGACGGGAGCCGCGTCGAACTCGTCGGCGCGCCGACGGTCGAGGGGCTCGAGGGGATTCGCCCGTCCGAAGAAACGGGGGCGACGACGTCGATAGCACTCGGTGGAAGCGCGCTCGAGGTGCCGGCAGCGGCCGGGATGGTTTCGGTCCGGGTTTGAGTCCGAGACTGATCTCGAATCCGCCCGGACCGGCCGTTCAGCCTGGAAAGGAACCAGCTAGTGCGCCCCGCGCTCGCTCCGGAGCCACGCCTTGATGAGTTCGTTCACGTTGTGGAAGATGACGGCGACTGTGAGCAGGGTCGTCGTCAGGTAGATCACGAACCCCGGTGGCCCGCCGACGGTGGCACCGAGGATGCCGCCGGTGATGCCGACGACGGTGAGTTCGAGCCACGTCAGGAGCACTCGAGAGCCCAGCCGTGGCGGTGACGACTCGAGCGCTCTCGACCTCGATTCCGGTCGGCCGCTGGGGCAATCTCGGGGCTGCTCGTCGCCGGTCGGTGACCGACGGCCGTCACGTTCGCTCATCAGTAGGACTCACCGGCTTCGATCGGGCCGCTAAACGTGGAGTACAGAACGGCGAAGTACCCGAAGACCAGCGGGAGCAAGATCGCTGCCCCGATCGACATGAGGTTAAGCGGGAGCGTCGAGACGATAGCCGACTCGACCGTCAGGCCGCCGGCCCGGTCGATAGCCGGATACATCAGGCCGGCGACGATGCCGACCAGAGCGAAGACGAGCCCCGCAGCGGCGCCGAAGGCGAGGTAGTATCGGTCCTCCCGCGTCGCCATCGCGTACACGCCGGCGAGGGTGAGCGTCGCGACAACGAGCGCGACGACCGGCGCGGAGAAGAGGCCCGCTCGGAGGTCGGGCGCCGCGACGTAGACGGAGCCAATCGTCGCCACGACCAGGACGAGGTACGCGGCGAGCGCCCGGTAGCCGTCCGTCCGGAGGTCGTCGCGCAGGTCCCCTCGCGTCTTCAGCCGGAGGAACGCCGCACCGTCGACGACGGTCAGCGCGACGAGGGCGAGTCCGACGATAATTCCCGGCAGCGTGACGATCGTCGTCGCCCCGAGCAGCCAGTTCGCCGTAAACATCCCCAGGAAGAACGGCGCCGTGAGGCTGCCGACGACGAACGCTCGCCCCCACCAGGTCTGCCAGGTTTCGTCGTGGCGCTGTTCGTACATTTCGGGGGAGAGTCCGCGAACGATGAGCGCGCCCAGGATAGCGAACATCAGGAGGTAGTGGCGGCTGAACAGGTTGGCGTAGACGGACGGAAACGCCGCGAACATGGCTCCGCCGAACACGACGAGCCACACCTCGTTGCCGTCCCAGAACGGCCCGATCGCGGCGAGAAGCTGTTCACGCTCCTCGGCGTCCTCCCGCGTCGCGAACAGCGCGCCGGCGCCGAAGTCGAACCCGTCGAGAAACAGGAACGTCCCGAGGATGAAAAACAGGAGGCCGAACCAGAGGTCCGCGAGCGGGAGCCCGAACAGCGGTTCGGCCGCGAGTGCGTCGACGTCAGTCATCAACGCTCACCTCGGATGCCGGCGTCTCGGGCGCGTCTCGAGCGGCGGATCCGTCGACGTCCGGCGGCCCGGCGCGAACGATCCTGGCGACGACGTACGCGTAGAGCGTGAGCAAGCCGAGGTAGACGACGGCGAACCCGGCGAGCGTCAGCGTCGCTTCGGCCCCAGTAAGTCCCGGCGAGACGCCGTCGCTCGTCCGCATGACGTCCTGGATGACCCAGGGCTGGCGGCCGACCTCGGTGACGATCCACCCTAACTCGACTGCGACGATGCCGAGCGGTGCCGAGAGCATCAGCGCCCTGTGGAGCAGGTCGTCCTCGAGGAGTTCGCCGCGCCACCAGCGGTAGCCGCCCCAGACGGCCAGCAGGATGAACCAGAAGCCGAGCGCGACCATGATGCGAAACGCCCAGAAGACGATCGCGACGGGCGGCTGGGGGCCCTCGAACTCCTCGAGGCCCTGGATCGTCGCCTGCGGGTCGCCGCCGCTGGCGAGCCACGACGCCCCGCCCGGGATGCCGATGCCGAACACGCTCTTTGCACGCGGATCGAGCAGGTCGGTGAGGCTCGTCGGGAACGCGACGATGTACTCGGGGACGTAGGTGTCGGTCACCCAGACGGCCTCCATCGCGGCGAACTTCTGGGGCTGGGTCTCGAAGACGTGGCGGGCGTAGAGGTCGCCGTGGATCACCTGCAGCGGGGCGGTGACGATTAGCGCGATCAGGCCGAACTTGAGCGTCGTCTCCCAGAAGTCGACGTTCTCGACGGGGTAGCCCCACACGTGATGGCGAAAGACGAAGTACGCGCCCAGGCCGGCCATGAACAGGGCGACGGATTCCACCGCCGCGTTTTGCATGTGGACGAACATCCACGGGAACCGGGGGTTGGCGTAGGCGGCGATCGGGTCGACCAGAGTGACGATCACCTGGTCGTTCTCCGTGACCAGTTCGTAGCCCCGCGGCGTCTGCATCCAGGAGTTCGCGATCAGAATCCAGACGGCCGACAGCCACGTTCCCAGGCCGACGGCCACCGCAGAGACCATGTACAGCGCGTCGCCGACGCGCTCACGACCGAAGACGAAGACCCCGAGGAACGTCGCCTCGAGCATGAACGCCATCATCCCCTCGAGTGCGAGCGGCCCGCCGAACAGTTCGCCGGCGGTCGTCGAGAACGCCGCGAAGTTAGTGCCGAACTCGAACTCGAGGACGATTCCCGTCACGGTCCCGACGACGAAACTCACGGCGAAGATCTTCGTCCAGAACCGGCGCAGCTGCTCGTAGATGGGCTCGCCGGTTCGAATGTCCTTCCACGTGAAGTAGACGAGAAACGGTGCGAGCCCCATGCTCATCACGGGAAAGATGATGTGGACGATGGTCGTGAGGGCGAACTGGAGGCGGCTCGCGAGGACCGGGTCGATCATCGCGGGACGTACCCGTCGTCACCATTCGGTTCGTCGCACACTACGACCGAGCCGTCGGCCGGGTGTAAAACCGAGCCCATTGGTGGAGGTAGGGGGAACGTCCCCCTATCGTTTGTGGTCGGAACATCGAGCATCTTACAGGAGCGGGGCGGGCGCCGAGATGGAAGCGGGCCTGCGTGAAGACCTCACACTAGCCGGCGACGAAGTTTATAACCGAGCGGGGCATAGGACCGCTCGACCGAATGGAAGAGAGTATTTCGGGATTCAAAGTCCGCGGTGACTGGGGCGACGTCGTCGAGCACGGCGAGCGAATCACCCAGGCCCTCCGCGAGACGGGCGTCGACGATCCCGACCTCGACGCCGGTGCGCGGTTAGCCCGCGCGTTCGAGGAGTGGGACGAGTGGCGACCCAAGGCCCACGAGCGCCTCGAGACCGAGGTCAGCGAGAAGACGGCCGAGCAGGCCAGCGTCGAGGAGGGCAAGGGCGAAAAGGCCGGCAAAAATCCCGACGACGACCTCAAGACGGCCGGCGAGAAGTTGTCGGCGTCGTACGAGGCCCTCGAGGCCGACGAGGCGGACGAGGCCGTCGACAGCTGGCGAGAGTCGGTCGATTACGTCGCGCGCGCGGCCGACACCGCCGGCCGTAAGGCGATTCGACGGGTCGAGGACACCGTCTACCAGAAGGTGATGACCCAGCTCGCGCCGTACTACTTCGACAACGAACTCGTCAGCGCGAACATCCAGCAGAGCGGCCGGGGCAACGGCACCCAGTTCGTCTTCGAGGTGAACGTCAACGACGACGTTCTCAAGTCCGACGTCTCGGACCTGCTCACCGAGTACGAAGACGAGGTCGACCGCTGGCACGTCGAGACCGAGAAGGACACGGAACGAGCCGAGGCCGTCGAGGGCGTCGAGCCACCGCCGGAGCCCAGCGACGGGTCGCGGTCGACGACGAACTGACGACGACGCATTCCCTGCCCTCCACAACCTGACCTCCACCCGACGAGTAGCGATCGGTGACCGATCACGAGGGGCCCCACGAACGGCCTCGAATCGAGTCTGGCGACGCCGCTGGGTCGGCACACACTTGTATCGGTTGGCCGAATAGCGAACGAATGGTCGAGATTGCGACCCTCCTGACCTTCGTCCTCGCCGCCCTCGCTAGCCTCTTCATGGCCTGGGCGATCGGCGCCGGCTCGAGCGGCTCCACCCCGTTCGCCCCCGCCGTCGGCGCGAACGCCATCTCGGTGATGCGAGCGGGCTTTCTGGTCGGATTACTCGGGTTCGCCGGCGCCGTCTTGCAGGGGGCGAACGTCTCCGAGGCGGTCGGCGCGGAACTCATCGACGGCGTCGTTCTCTCGCCGGCCGCCGCGACCATCGGGCTGTCGATCGCCGCCGTCTTGGTCGCCATCGGCGTCTTCGCGGGTTATCCCATAGCGACGGCGTTTACGGTGACGGGATCGATTATCGGCGTCGGCCTCGCGATGGGCGGGGCGCCGGCCTGGCCCAAGTACCAGGAGATCGCCGCGCTGTGGCTGCTCACGCCGTTCGTCGGCGGCGGGATCGCGTACCTGATCGCCCGGCTGCTACGGGACGAACCCGTCTCCGAACGAACGCTCATCGTCGGTCTCGCCGGCGTCGTCGGCGTGCTCCTCGCGAACATCGAATTCGCTGCCCTCGGCGGGGTCGACGAGAGCGCGTCGCTGGCACTCGCAGCGGGTACCGCCGTTCCCGGCCCCGCGCTCGCCGGACCCGTCGCCGTGACCGCTCTCGTCGCCCTCTTCTGGGCGCTCCTCTTCTGGACCGACACACGCGGAACGATCGAACGCGGCGAACGACACTTCCTGCTCGTCCTCGGGGGGCTGGTCGCATTCTCGGCGGGCGGCAGCCAGGTCGGTCTGGCGATCGGGCCGCTAATACCCCTCTCGAGCGACCTCGAGATCCCCCTCACGGCGCTGCTGGTCGGCGGCGGCGTCGGCCTGCTGGTCGGCTCCTGGACGGGCGCTCCCCGGATGATCAAGGCGATCTCCCAGGACTACTCCTCGCTCGGGCCCCGTCGCTCGATCGCCGCACTCATCCCCTCGTTCGCCATCGCCCAGACGGCCGTGCTCTACGGCATCCCCGTCTCGTTCAACGAGATCATCGTCAGCGCCATCATCGGGAGCGGCTACGCCGCCTCGAGTGCCGACGGTGGCGGGGTGAGCGCCCGAAAGATGGGATTGACCGTGCTGGCGTGGGTGCTCTCGCTGGCCGGTTCGATCGTCCTCTCGTACGCGGGCTTTCGGTTCCTCGACTGGCTGCTCCTCTAAACTGACGGTCCGCTCGAGCAAGCGGACCGAACGGATTTTAATCGCCCGGACCCGACCTCGAGTATGGCAGACGCCCAGCCGATCCAGTGGCGGCGAGACGCGACGACCTCGCGCGCGGTGCGAACGCTCTGGGCGTTCGGCGTCGGGACGTTCTTCGCCGTCATCTCGATCGTCGCCGTCTGGCGGGTGTTCGACCTGCTCGGACAGGCCGGATCGACCATTCTGTCGACGACCGTCGCCGGCACCGGGTTCGAACTGACGAGCCCACAGGCCGTCCTCGTCGCCACCCTTCTCGGCGTCGCCGCAACGATTCTCGCCCTCGCCGCCAGCCCCCACACGCAGGCGCGCCTCGAGCGGCTCTTCGCTGGACTCCCGCTTCCGGTGTCGACCCCCGGGGAACGCGGCCTCCAGCGAGCGATAGACGCCGCTCTCGGCACGCTCGCCATGGTCGGCGTCGTCGGCGCACTGATGCTCGCCGGCCGGCTCGTCTCCCAGGGCGACCTGCTCGCCGTCGGGGCCGGCCCGTTCACGTTCCTCGCTGCGTTTACGCTCCCGCTCGCGCTGATCGCACTCGTCGGCTCCTCGTTCCTGC
This sequence comes from Natronosalvus caseinilyticus, assembly GCF_017357105.1. Lineage (NCBI taxonomy): Archaea > Methanobacteriati > Methanobacteriota > Halobacteria > Halobacteriales > Natrialbaceae > Natronosalvus > Natronosalvus caseinilyticus. The sequence goes on along the minus strand of NZ_CP071596.1, from coordinate 1,243,761 downwards.
GCTCCGTGGGGACCATCGACGCCGACGAGGGCGCCATCTACCTCCACGACCCCGAAGAACGGATCGCCCTCGAGCACCTCGAGGATGCGTCCGTACGACCGATCGGTGAGACGGCTATCGTCACCCTCGAGTACGCCACCCCCAGCGGCCAGTACGTCCCCGGCCCACGGCGACTGGTCGTGCCGCTGACGGTGGCGCGAGAACTCGAGGGGCTTATTGCACGGTCGCAGTAGCGGGGCCACGAGCACGAGTACGAGCACGAGCACGAGTACGGAATCGGTTTTTGCACCTCGAGTCCCACCTCATCGATACAGCGCTCGAGTTCCTCTTCGGTCAGAACAGACTCCTTCGCGGTCGAGGCCGCCGACTCGACCGATCACTCGTCTTCGATTGCCACGCTCTCGTCGGAATCCGCGTCGCCGTTCTCGTTTTCGTTTCCGTCACCGTAACCGCTCCCGTTTTCATCGTCGCCGTCACCATCTCGATCGCCCCCAGGCTCGTCTCCGTCTCCATCGACCGCTTCCTCGTCCTCCTCGAGGCCCAGTTTCTCGAGTCGAGCCTTCATGATCCGGGTGTTTTCGACCTCTTCGACGGTGATCTCGACACCGCCGTCCTCGTCGTACATGATGGTTTCGCCCTCCTCGACCAGGCGTCCGGCACGGTTGAAGATGAACCCCGCGATGGTCTCGAACTCCTCGCCCTCCGGGAGTTCGATGCCGAGAGCCTCGTTGACCTCCTCGATGTTGACCTCGCCGCGGACGACGACGGTGTCCTCGTCGACCTCCTCGACCGGCTCTTCCTCGCCGCCTTCGAGGATTTCGCCGACGATTTCCTCGACCATGTCCTCCATCGTCACCAGCCCCTCGGTGGTGCCGAACTCGTCGATGACGATGGCCATGTGCATCCGGTTTTCGCGCATCTCGCCCAGCAGTTCGTCGACGTTCTTCGACTCCGGGACGTGCAGCGTCGGGCGAATAACGTCCTCCATCGTGAGATCCGTCGACTCGCCGTAGTTCAGATCCCGGACGAGGTCCCGGATGTGGACGACGCCCTGGACGTTGTCCAGGCTGCCCTCGTAGACCGGGATCCGGGCGTGGCCGCTCTGGATGCTGGTCTCGATGGCCTCGTCGATGCCGGCCTCTCGCGGCACGGCCGTCATGTCGAGTCGGGGCGTCATCACCTCCTTGACGATGGTGTTGTTGAACCGGAAGATGCGGGTGAGCATCTCGTGTTCTTCCTCCTCGAGGACGCCCTCGCGCTCGCCGGATTCGATCATCTCCTGGATTTCGTCGCGGGTAACGTAGGGCGTCTCGATGGCGCCGGTCGCCGACCCGGTCAGGCGGTTGATCTGGCGGGTGAGGTAGTCGAAGAGGACGACGAGCGGGTAGAGCAGGTACTCGGTTGCCTTGAGCGGTTTCGCCGTCCGAACGGACCAGGTCTCAGTGTGCTCGACGGCATAGGATTTTGGGGCGCTTTCGCCGAACAGGAGGACGATGGCGGTGATGCCGAAGGTCGCGATCAACACGCCCACGAGGCCACCGAAGTGGATAGACAGGACGGCCGTCGCGATAGAGGACATGGCGATGTTGGCCACGTTATTGCCGACCAGAATCGTCACGAGCAACCGATGTGGGTCCGATTTGAGCGCCTGGACACGCTCTGCGCCGGGAATGCCCTCCTCGACCATCCCCTCGACGCGGTGTTTCGGCAGGGAGAACATCGCGATCTCCGAGGAAGAGAAGAAGGCAGAGAGGCCGATGAGCAAGATCACGGTGATCCCACCGAGGATCGTCACGATCGATTCGTCCATCTCCAGCCCCAGTCCTGGGACCGTGTACGCGAACACGACCGCTTCGAGCAGCGAATACACCATTAACTCCCTGTCTGTTATCACCGGACTGATTAACGTTTTACCCTTTTGAGCCCCGGCACCGTTTTTGCACTCGTCTCCCAATCGGGAACTATGTCAGCACCGGCCGACTCGCCACGGACGCTGTACCGACTGCAAGGGTGTCCCTACTGCGAACGGGTCGTTTCCCGACTGCAAACGTACGGCCTCGAGTACCGATCGCGCTTCGTCGAACCGATGCACTCGCGACGAAACGCGGTCAAACGCGAGGCCGGGGTCCGGTCGGTTCCCGTCCTCGTCGACGAGGAAACTGGAGTCACGATGGCCGAGAGTGCGAACATCGTCGACTACCTGGATTCGGTTTACGGTGACGGCGCTGGGGGCACTGCAGACGCTGCAGGCGCTGCGGAAAGCCGGGGTGACGACTAGTGGTCGACTTCGACGTCGTCGACCTTGGGCCGGCCGATCATCCCGAAACGGGAACGACGGTGCCGGACTTCACCCGACCGCTCGTCTCGAGCGAGTTCTGGGAGGATCGGTCGCTATCGGCGTTAGCGGCCGAGGAGGACGGCAACGACCTCGTCCTGGTGTTCACCCCCATGATCGGCTCGTTCGTCGCCCAGTACGTCTGGACGGAACTCGCCGAGCGCGAGTGGGGCGAGCGCGCCCACGTCGTCGGCGTCTCCGCCGCGAACCCCTACGGCATCGCCGGCTTCCTCGAGGAGCGCGACCTGCCGTTCGAGATCGTCGCCGATCCGGGCAACGACGTCGCCGAAGACTACGGAATCGCTCACGATCTCGACGGGATGACCGGCCTCAGTGAGCCACGGGTTGCCTTCTTCGCCGTCGACGCCGACCTGACGGTGACGGGGTCGTGGGTCGCCACCGAGTGGCCGGAGTTCCCCGACTACGACGCGCTCGAGGAGACGCTGGGGCTCGAGTAGCCAACGGACGCCTCAGAAACCGGGCTGGTACGAACGCTCGAATACTCGAATACTCGAACGCCCGAGCACCCGCTCACCACGAGTCGAGACCCGGATAGTTCACGATGATCCCGTCGACGCCGGCCGATCGCAACTGATCGAACTGGATCCAGGTGTCGACCGTCCAGACGTTGACCGTTCGCCCCTCGTCGCGAGCGACCTCGAGCAGGTCGACCGTCGGCGCTTCCGAGACGCCGGCGGACGATTCCGTCGACAGCGCCGTCCCGACAATCGCGTTTCGCGGCGGATGGATCGCCTCACAGTCGTACTCGCGGGCGATTTCGAGGCTCGTCTCGAGGTCGTCTTCGACGAGCGTTCCGATGGAATACTCGGGTGCCACGTTCCGGATGGCCGCGAGCGCGCCGGCACAGAACGACGAGAAGAGCACCTCGCCGTCGAAGCCGTCACAGACCTCGACGACGCGCTCGACGAACGGTTCCCAGATCGCTCGGCGTTCGGCGCGCGCACTCCGCGACAGCGACTCCGCCGGACGGATCGACGGCGTCCCCGGATTCTTGAGTTCGACGTTGACGCCGACGCCGGGGCCGACGGCCGTGAGGAACGCCTCGAGCGTCGGGACCGTCTCGTCTGTCCCCAGGATCCGGGCGTTCGAGAGGTCCTCGAGGCTAGTCTCCCACACTATCCCCTCGGAATCGGTGAGCGGACGCCCGTCGCGGGTCCCCTCGAGTCGATCGTCGTGAATCACGACCGGCGTTCCGCAGGCAGCGGGCTGGACGTCGATCTCGATCATGTCCGTCGAGGGGTGCTCGCTGGCGACTCGAGCCGCCTCGATCGTGTTCTCGGGGGCGACGCCGGCGAATCCGCGGTGGGAAATGACCGCTGGCTCGGGCATGGCTGGCAGGACGGCCGGCGGTGAGTTGTAGGTTCCGGAGCGTCTTGTGCCGATTCTTCTGTTTCCCACCCCGTACTCCGCTACTCGCGAAGCACCGACAGCGTTTCCGCCGCCTCGTGGGCCGCCTCGAGGCACGCCTTCGCGTACCGTGGGTCGTCGGCCTCAGCGGCTGCCCGCGAGAATCGCTCGAGCGCAGTTACGAGGGCGTCCGTTCCAGCCTCGAGGTCGCTGCCGACGTCGACACCCGATCCGGAGCTGGAACCGCTCGATGGGACGGTCGACGGTGCTCGACTGGGTTCGGCGGTTCCATGGGTTTCGGGCGCATCGACGGCTCCGGGGGTGTCGGGCGCCTCTCGAGGGATCTCGTGTTCTGGCTCCTCGCTCACCGTACTGGACGTGGCGCGAGTTTCGGGCGTCGCCGTCGATCGATCCGCGTCGGCGTCGCCGGCACCGGCGCTCGAGGCCGCATGCTCGGGGTCGTTCGCGGCTTCCGCCTCCCCGGCAGGTACTTCGCTCGACGGTCGGTCGTCCGCTCGCGTCTCCTGGGTCGACCCCGCTTCCGTGGCTCGGCTCGCATCGCTGGCACCGTCGTCGACCGACGCCTCGACGCCCTCCGGCCCGCCGTGACAGCTCGGGCAGAATGTCGTCCCCTGGTAGCGAAAGAGGGGGTCACCGCAGACGTCGCAGTGGGTGTTGGTCATCGTCGCCCCCTTGAGCAGAAGGTCGCTCATCCGCTGGGTCGCCTCGCGGTCAGCCTCGTCGCGCTCGTACTTCTTTCGAAGCTTCTCGCGTTCGGCTTCCTTGTCGAAGTCGCTCATATCCGGTGTATGGAGGGCAGACGTCGAAAAAGCTACGGACTGACGCGGGCTGGCCCCGGCCTCGAGGCCGCATCGCCCTGCCCGGTCACTCGACCCGGCGATACATTCCCTTCGAAGCCGGACGAGTCTCCTCGAAACCGAAGCGCTCGTAGAACCCGTCGACGTCGGCCAGCAGGTTTACGTACGCCGACTCGGGCGCCGTCTCCTCGATGTAGGCCCACAGTCGGTCCATGATGTGCGTGCCGAGCCCCTGTCCCTGGTGATCGGGGTGGACGGCCATGTCCGAAATGTGATAGACCGCCCCGTCGTCGCCGACGATGCGCCCCATACCGACCGGTTCGCCCGAGGGGTCGTGGGTTACGTGCACCGCGAACACCGAATTCGGGAGGCCGCGCTCGACGGCCTCGAGCGAGCGCGGGGCCATGTCCGCAGCTTCCCGGAGGGCGACGAACGCCTCGGGGCTCGGCGGCCGGGGGACGAGAGTGTACGGTCCCGGGAGGTCGGCTTCGACTCCCTCGGGCCCTTCGTCCCTCTCGACTCCCTCGGCCGCCGAGTCGGTCGTCTCGCCGACCACCGCTCGTTCGACCGCGTCGACGGCTGTCTTCGGCGTCTCGACGGTCTCGACGTCGGGAACGTCGTGGGTCTCGATGCCGACGACCGGGCGACCGTAGACGAGGGCGAAACCGATCTCCGAGAGGGTTCCGGGACCGCCGCTGAGCGCGATGACTGCGTCTCCGTTCAGCGGGACGAGCGCGTTCCGGGCGTGGCCCATTCCGGTCGCGATCACCGTCTCGACGTACGGGTTCGCGTCCGAACGCTCGCTCGAGGGCAGGATACCGATCGTCTCGCCGCCGGCCTCGCGTGCCCCGCGACAGACTGCCTCCATCGTCCCGCCTCGGCCGCCGCAGACGACCGCGTGGCCGCGCTGGCCCAGTTCGCGACCGACCGCAACAGCTCGCTCGGTCTCCTCGTCCGTGATCGACCCACCGCCGACGACGCTGACGCGCATACTCGAGGGAGGGACTCGAGCGTGCAAGGGTGGTTCGGTTCCCGTCGGGACGGGTGACTCGAGCGCGACAACACCGCCACCGCGGTCATCCCCGACGGCCGACCACGGGCGGTCCGTCCGATCGCTCGACGCTCCGCTCGAATCCCGTTTTCCGACGGATTTAACGCCCTGGCAGGTGACGAGGAACGTGGTATGACAAAAGTGAGCGTGGTCGGCGCGGCCGGTACCGTCGGGGCCGCGGCGGGCTACAACATCGCATTGCGCGGAGTCACTGACGAACTCATCTTCGTCGACATTCCGGACAAGGAAGACGACACGATCGGCCAGGCGGCCGACGTCAATCACGGCGCCGCCTACGACTCGAACACGGTCGTCCGCCAGGGTAGTTACGAGGACACCGCAGGGTCGGACGTCGTCGTCATCACGGCCGGCATTCCGCGCCAGCCGGGCCAGACCCGAATCGACCTCGCGGGGGACAACGCCCCGATCATGGAGGACATCGGCTCCTCGCTCGCCGAGCACAACGACGACTTCGTGACGATCACCACCTCGAACCCGGTCGACCTGCTGAACCGGCACCTCTACGAGACGGGTGATCGAAGTCGGGAACAGGTGATCGGCTTCGGCGGCCGCCTCGACTCCGCCCGGTTCCGGTACGTCCTCTCCCAGCGCTACGACGTCCCCGTCCAGAACGTCGAGGCGACGATTCTCGGCGAACACGGCGACGCGCAGGTTCCCGTGTTCTCGAAAGTGCGCGTCGACGGCGAGGATCGCTCGTTCTCGGACGACGAAAAGAAGGAGATCCTGAACGAACTCCAGACCTCCGCGATGAACGTCATCGAGAAGAAAGGCGCCACCGAGTGGGGCCCCGCCACCGGCGTCGCCCACATGGTCGAGGCCGTCCTCCGTGACACCGGCGAAGTGCTGCCCGCCAGCGTCGTCCTCGAGGGCGAGTTCGGCCACGAAGACACCGCCTTCGGCGTCCCCGCGAAGCTCGGCTCGAACGGCGTCGAGGAGATCGTCGAGTGGGACCTCTCGGCCTACGAGCGCGAACAGCTGGGCGAGGCCGCCGAGAAGCTTACCGATCAGTACGAGAAAATCGCCTGAAGCGGGCTCGAGTCGCGTTCTGACGGCGAACCTCGGGTTTGGACACGATAGCCGGTAGCGACAGGAGTGAAGCCGACTCGAGGAGCGAAAGAAGGGAACGGTCAGCGTCTCGGCGAAAGTCGACCTAGACGTCTTCGGGAAGCCGCGACTGACGTCTCAGAACGGGCCGCCGCCACCCATTCCGCCCATGCCACCGCCGCCTTGCTGTTGCATCTGCTGCATCATCCGCTGCATCTCCTTATCTGAGCCCATTCCCTGGAACTGTTTGAGGGTGCGTTCCATCATCTTGAACTGCTGGAGGAGTTCCCGAACGCTCTCCTCCGAGGTCCCGGAACCACGAGCGATCCGGCGAATCTGGTCAGCCCCAATCGCCCGCGGATACTCCTTCTCGGCGTCGGTCATCGAATCCATGATGACCTCGAAGGTCCGCATTCGGTCCTGGGTGACGTCCATCGCGTCGTCGGGCAACTGGTCCTTGATCCCGCCGCCGAAGCCGGGAATCATGTCCAGCACCTGATCGAGGGGGCCCATGTTGTTCATCGCCTCCATCTGCTTTTGCATGTCGTTGAGGGTGAACTGCCCCTGGAGCATGTCCTCGGGGTCCCAGTCGTCTTCCTCCTCGCCGGTGTGCTCCATCGCGCGCTCGACGCGCTCGGCGAGCTGGGCGAGGTCGCCCATCCCCAGCAGTCGGGAGATGAACCCGTTGGGCTCGAAGCGTTCGATGTCCTGGACCTCCTCGCCAGTCCCGAGGAAAGCGATGGAGGAGTCGGTCTGATCGACCGCCGTCAGCGCGCCACCACCCTTCGCCGTCCCGTCGAGTTTGGTGATGACGACGCCATCGATGCCCACGGACTCGTCGAACTGCTGGGCCTGGTCTTTCGCGCCCTGACCGATCGCCGCGTCGAGCACCAGCAGGCCGACGTCGGGGTCGACCACGTCCTCGATGTCCTCGATCTCGTCGATCAGATCGTCTTCGAGCGCGTGGCGACCCGCCGTGTCGACGATGTGGACGTCGGCCTCGCTCGTCGCCTCGAGGCCGTCGCGGGCGATCTGGACCGGGTTGTCGCCGTCCGGGTCGCCGTAGAAGTCGACTTCCGCGCGCCGGCACATCTCTTTGGCCTGCTCGTAGGCACCGGGCCGGAACGTGTCGGTCTGGATCACGGCGGGCCGGAGCCCCTTCGTCGAGAACCACCACGCCATCTTCGCGGACGTGGTCGTCTTCCCCGACCCCTGGAGACCGGCCAGCAGGATGGTCTGTTCCTCGAGCGGGAGGTCGGTCGACTCGCCGATGAGATCGACCAGTTCCTCGTAGACGATGCGGAGGACGAAGTCGCGAGCGGGCGTCCCCGCGGGTGGCTCCTCCTCGAGCGCGCGGGTCTTGATGTTGTCCGAGAGCTCCATCACCAGGGAGACGTCGACGTCGGCCGACAGCAGCGACCGCTGAATCTCCTTGACGACCTCCTCGACGTCCTCCTCGGAGATGCGCGACTTGCCGCGGAGTTTGTCGAGGGTGCCTCGGAGGGAACTTCCGAGATCGTCGAGTACCATTTGCATGCCGATAGGCGACGATGCGGTTAAAGCCTTGTCCGTTGACCGCAGTCAGGGCGCCGCCAGTTCCTCGGGCGCACCGAAGGCGTGAATCCGGTCGCCCGCTCGAATCGGTTCGCGCCCCGCCGGGAACGGGTGGAGGTCGCCGTCGCGTTCGATCACCAGGACGGTTCCCGGAACCCACTCGACGAACTCACCCTCGAGGTCGTCCCCGATCTCGACCGTTCGCGTCGAAATTGTCTCCGATGCACGCTGGATCCGTCGAACCAGTTCTCGTCCGTCGTCGGGCGCCGCAGCCCGGATCGCGAGCCGGTAGCGGTGCTCGTCCTCGAGATCCGCCGTCACACCGGCCTCGACGAGGACCGTCGCGGTCGGGCCGTCGACCCCGCACAGGACGCCCGTCGCGACGAGGTGACCGTCCTCGTCCCGGACCTCGAGCGGGTCGCCGTCGCTCGCCGCGGCGGGAACGTCGCTGTCGATTGCGACCGCCTCCATCCCCGGCGGAACCGTCGGACTTCGTCCCGGATGGAGACGACCGACGGCAAGCGACTCGATCGACCCGTGCGGTCCCATCTCGAGTACTGTTCGATCGACGTCGAAATCCGCCTCGAGTCGGTCGCGAAGTCGTCGCTCGAGCGCCGATTCCGAGAGGCCGCGAGGAACGATCAGTCGTCGACCAGCCAGCCGCCGTCTGGTCCCCTCGGCGACTGTTCGGTACCCCTCGAGGTCGCTGATCACGTTGGGAAGCGTCAGCGAGACGGCCACTCCCGCCGAGCGAACGAGTCCCGCCGCGATACTATCGCCCTCGACTCGCCGGACTTCGAACACCGCGCAGGCGAGGTGGTCGCCGACGGACCGACCGCCGGCGGTGGCGAGTAGGGTGCCCGCGAACACGCCGAGTAAGTAGCTGCTACTCGCGTACCCGGCCAGCGGTGCTGGCTCGACGAACGCACCGCGGACGACCGCCTGGACGAGGAGGACGGACGCCGGGACGGTCGAACCTGCGACGATAGCCACACCCGTCGACAGCGCCCGGCCCGTCGCCCAGCGAGTGACGAACGCGGCACCCATCGCCACGACGCCAGCCAGGGCAGCGAACCCGAGGACGGACAGCACCGCAGTGTGCGTCCACTGGGAGACCAGTGCGAGCGGCGCGCTCGAGGGGAGGACGTATGTCACTGGACCGCCTCCGCGAGAACCCCGGCCGGTGGGTTCGATTCGTTCCTACCGTACTGTCGAGACCGGTGATCGTCCGCATCGACCGCCGAGGACGCCGACGGGGAGAGCGCGTTCACCCGGCGTTCGTCGCCCACGACGAACGCCTCGTCGCCCGGTACGAGAGCCGAGTAGTCGGGCTCGAACTGCCACATCACACCGTCGTCGCCCTCGAGACGTGCCGCGAACGGCCTGACGTCGTTCGCGGCCTCGAGTTCGGCGAGCAAGTCGGCGTCGAGGGCCACCCGTCGAGCGCCCGTTCCCGCTCGCTCCAGGAGCGACCAGGTTTCGAACACCCGGGAGCGTCCGTCCGGGACGACGACGAGACGCGCCCGGTCTGTCGCGAGGACGTCACCGGCGTCGCTCGTCCGAACGGCAACCGTCACGCTGGCGACGCCATCGGACGCCGTCGCGCGCGTCGATTCGAGTCCTTCGTCGAGGCAGGGTACGTCGACGACCGTGCCGGGCACGGACGCCGATTCCGTCTCGACGCGCACCCGGTCGCCCGCTGCGAGTCCGTCCGGGACGCGGGCCGTGAGAGAGACGGCACGAAACCCCGGTCGAAGCCGATTCGAGACGCCGTTTCTGGGCGAAGCTGCACCGATGGACGCTCGGCCGCGAGCGTCGATCGAAACGCGAACGGCCGCCAGTTCGTGGACCGTCCGCAACCGGTCCTCGAGGCGCGACTCGAGCGCCGGAAGCGGCAGATCCGCCGGTAGTCGCCAGGAACCAGCCTCGAGTCGGCGGCGTCGCTGGCGGTCGAGCGGTGGGTAGCCCTCGAGGTCGGCGATGTCCGTCGCGGTGACGGTAACCTGCCCCGTTGCGTCGACGTCGTCGAGGGCGTCGCTCGAGAGCGTCGGTTCGCGGACGAGCGAGCGGGTCGTCCATCGCGGAACCGTCGCCGCGAATCGGTCGGCGACGGTCGTGGCGTAGACTCCCAGTACCACGACGACGGTCGTCGAGAGGACGAGTCTGAAACCGCCACCACCGACCGTCTCGAGGAGGTCCAGGTGCCAGGAGACGGCGAGCGTAGCGAGGAAAGCGGTTACGGCGATTACCGCTCGCGGGGGTGTGCCGTCGAACGCAAACCGGTAGCAAGCAGCGACCACCGTGAAGGCGGGGGTGACGGCGAGTCCGATCAACAGACCGTAGGCGAGACCCGCGAGGGCGTCGACTGGAAGCGACATAGCCGCCGTTTGCCGCGCCATCCGACTTATACTCTCGGCGGCCAGCAGGCGAACGTTTATATCGCAGAGCGAGCCCACAACGAGCCGTGACGTTCGTGATCGGACGCGGCGACGGCAACCACGGTGACGGCAACCACGGCGACGATGGCGACAATGGCGACAATAGCGACGACGATACTGGCAGCCGGCCGACCGCGAACTTCGGCACGTACCGCGCCCGCGACGGGAGCGCCGGCGCGGCACTCTTCCTGGACCTCGACGGGCCGCACGCGGTGTCCATCGTCGGCAAACGCGGCTACGGCAAGTCCTATACGCTCGGGGTCGTCGCCGAGGAACTCGCCCGCGCTCGCGGCGTCTCGCCAGTGGTCGTCGACCCGATGGGCGTCTTCGGATCGCTCGCGGACCCCGCAGACGGTGCGCCCGTTCCGGCCACCGTCGTCGACCGGCCAACCGTCGATCCGTCGTCGCTGAACCCGAAATCCTGGTGTGCCCTCGTCGGCCTCTCGCCCGAAAGCGGCGCCGGCAGCCTCCTCTGGCGAGCGGCCCAGCGTGAGTCGACGCTCGAGGCGATGGCCGAGCGGATCGAAGCCGCGGACGCGCCGCGGGCCGACAAGCGGGCAGCGAGCAACCACCTCGAACTCGCCGACGCCTGGGGCGTCTTCGATCCAGATGGACTCACTGCCGCTGATCTGGCGGGACCGGACGCGACCGTTCTCGACGTCTCCGGGCTGGCCGACGCGCCGATGAACGCCGTGGCCAGGGGCGTCGCCGAGGCGCTCTACCGGGCCCGGGTCGACGGCGCGATCGATCGCTTGCCCTGGCTGCTGCTCGACGAGGCCCACACGTTCTTCGACGGCGTCGCCCGGCCCGCTCTCGAAACCATCCTCACACGCGGTCGAGCCCCCGGCGTCAGTCTCGTGGCGGCCACCCAGCGCCCGAGCGCCGTTCCTGCCGTGGGCATCTCCCAGTCCGACATCGTCGTCTCCCATCGACTGACGGCGAGGGCCGACCTCGAGGCGCTCGAGACGGCCCGGCCGGCGTACGTGAGCGGACCGCTGGCCGATCGGCTACCCGAGCGACCGGGAGAGGTCGTCGTGATTGACGACGCGACGGAGACGATACACGTCGCACAGGTTCGTCGTCGGGAGACGCCCCACGGCGGGGACAGTCCTCGCGCGAGCGATATAGTACAAATTTTATAGTATTCAACTACACCGTTTATATTATTGACGGTGAGTCGTTTCGAGGCCAAGAGTTTAAGTACGATACCCGGACCAACGGCGGCATGACCGACACCGAGCGACTCGAGCGACGACTGGCCGGTGTGGAACGGGTGTTGCTCGAGGACGAACGGCCGTTCGACGACATCGCCGAAGTCGCCGCACTCGACGAGGACGTCACGCAGTTCGAAGCCCGACTCGAGGCCCACGACCGGCGGATCGCCGAGGTCGAGGGCTCGATGCAAGCGACGAGCGGGTTCGTCGACAACGTCCGCCACGTCAACGACGACGTCGAACGACGGGCGAACGCCGCACTGGCGGCCGTCGACCGGCTCGAACGGCGACTGGACGAGTTCGAGACGCGCCTCGAGGCGTCGCCGCCGGAACTTGACCAGCCAGTCGAGGGGCGTGTTTCCGTTAGCGCGGCGCCCGCGGGCGAAAGAGGAAGTGGACCCGAGGAACGAACGGGCGTTCCCGATTCCCGCGGCGCTCCTCGGTCGACCAACGCGAGCGAAACGGGTGACGGACTCAGCGACCCGTCGGCGGCCGACCGAACCGTCGCGGCGATATTCGAGGGCGACGGTACTGATGTGGAATCGACCACGCAGGCAGACGGGACGGTTGACAGGGGGGACGAGTACGGAGGCGGACGCGAACGCGAAGACGAAAACGGAAACGGAAACGGAGGCGAGCAGGACGGCAACTCGAGTTCGAAGCCGTCGACCGTTCTCGAGCGCCTCGCAGCCCGACTCCCGTGATCCGCGTCGTCCTGGCCGCGTTGCTCGCCGTCGCCCTGCTGGCGATGGCAGTGCCCGCGCTCGAGCACGCAGCCGCCGAGAACACCGACCGACACGCCAGGGCTGCGCTGACCGATCTCGCCGAGGCAGCGAATTCGCTCGCACGCGAGGAAGAAGTCCCGCCACCAGGACACCCGCCACCGCAACGAACAGTCACGGTCGCGCTTCCGCCGGACGCGGCGACGGCACATCCGTTGTCGGCGTTCGAAATCGAGCGACTGGACCGGGACTCGAGCGTGGCCCGGTACCGATTCGAGGATCGGGCGATGCGGACACATGTCATCGACGTCCCGATCGTCGCCGACGCGGCTGACTCGAGTCGCCCGGTGAGACTCCAGGGGACCGGCGAGCGAACCCTTCGGCTGACGCTCGAGACCGACGACTGCGGACAGCCGGTCGTCGTCGCCACCCGTGTGTGAGTTTAAGTCGGAAGGCGCGGCAACCGCCGGTATGACACGGGACGGGTCGGTACTCGAGACCGCGCTCGAGGCAGTCGGTTTCGGTTCGGCCGGTGAATCCAACGAAACGGCGACCGGGGGCTGTCGGTGCTCGCCCGCGTTCGACGGCGACACGCTCACCGCCGACGCCACCGACTGCGACTGCGACGGCAGACTCGCGAGTTCCCCCGCGTGTCGGCGTACGGTGATCGAGCACCTCGAGACGCGAGCGGCCGCCTCGGTGGTCGTCCACTCCGGCGGGAACGTCTATCGGTACGGATCGGCGGTTTCGGCGTTGCTGTCGGGAGCCGGTCGATTCGCTCGAGCCGCCGATGCGCGAGACCACCGCCTCGCCGAAACCGCGCGAACGGATCCGCTGGCTGTCACGGACGAGCTCCGAACCCGCACTGGACCGGTCGCCGAACTCGGCGTGAGTTCCGGATTGCTCGAGTCGGCACGGAACGTCGACACGTACGAAGGCGGGTTCGCTCCGTCGGTGGGCGTCTCGTTCGGCCACTACGCCGTCGACCCGACGCTCGGCGACGGGTGCCGGCTACGGGACGTCCGATCTCTCGAGACCGGAAGCGAGGCGCGAATCTACGAGCGAGCCGACAGCGTTCCCCTGTACGCCCTCGAAGTGGTCGAAACGACCCTCTCCGCCCCAGCAATGGCCCTCCTCGTCGAGAGCTACAAGGCCATCGCCGAGGGGACCGTCGACGGTGACCGCGCTCCCGAGCGCGCGATCGAGCGGTGTTCTGCGGGCGCCGCCGATCCGCTCCTGGTGTCGATTCTCGAGAAGCACACCGCCGGCTACGGCGTGCTCGAGGACCTGTTCGCGGATTCCCGGATCAGCGACGTGTACGTCACGTCACCGGTCGAGGAGAACCCCCTGCGGATCGTCTGTGATGGGGAGGCCATGGCGACGAACCTCTCGCTCGTGCCAGCGGGGGCTGCGGCCCTCGCCTCGCGCGTTCGGCGCACGAGCGGACGGGCCTTCTCGAGGGCGAACCCGACAGTCGACGCCACCGTCGACCTCGAGAACGGCGTTGGCGTCCGCATCGCCGGCGTGAACGAACCGGTGTCCCGGGGCGTCGCGTTCGCGTTCCGCGAGCGGGCCGACGATCGGTTCACCGTTCCGGGACTCGTCGAGAACGGGACCGTGACCCCGGAGGTGGCGGCGTTTCTCTCGGTCGCCGTCGAACGCAACGCGGCGGCGTTGATCGCTGGCACTCGAGGCGCGGGGAAGACGACGCTGCTGGGAACGTTGCTGTACGAACTGACCCCCGACACGCGGACGGTCGTGATCGAGGACACGCCCGAACTGCCGGTTCGGTCCCTCCAGTCGGTCGACCGGGACGTCCAGGCGCTTCGAACGGGCCGGGGAGACGGACCCGAGATCACCCCCGCGGCGGCGCTCCGGACCGCGCTTCGTCTCGGCGACGGGGCGCTCGTCGTCGGCGAGATTCGCGGCGAGGAGGCCCGCGTGCTGTACGAGGCGATGCGCGTCGGGGCGAACGCGAACGCCGTACTCGGGACTATCCACGGTGACGGCGCGGCGGACGTCTACGAGCGCGTCGTCTCCGACCTCGGCGTCGAGCCCTCCTCGTTCGGCGCGACGGATCTGGTCGTCACAGTCCAGGCCTACCGGACGCCGTCGGGGAAACGTCGTCGCCTCGCCCGCATCGAAGAGGTCGTCGGTTCCGGGATGGAGGCGCGGTTCGAACCGCTCTACGAACTCGACGGCGAGCAGGCGCGAGCGACCGGCCGCATCGACCGCGGCGAGAGCCACCTCGTCGACCGACTCGCCGGACCGACCGAAACCTACGCCGACGTCCGGGCGGCGATCGACGAGCGAACGCGACGGCTGCGAACGCTCGCCGCCGAAGGACGGACGACTCCCGCGGACGTCACGGCCGCGTACGCGACGGACCGACTGCACGCACGCCGCTCGAGGCCGTAGCGATGGGGCGACTCGACGCACTTGTCGTCGCGCTCGCGCGGTGGTATCCGTACCCCGTCACCTACGGCGACGACCTGGCTGACGCGCTGTCGTTTCTCGAGTCACCGCACAGTCCGGAGACCGTCGTTCGGGCGGGCTACGTCGCTGGCGTGGTCACCGCCTGCGTTCTCCTCGCGTTGTTCCTCACGCCGCTCCGCACGTTCGCGGTCCCGGTCGTGATACTCGCTGCGGCGCTGAGCGTTGTCCACGGGGTGCACACGGCGCCGGCCGTTCGCGCCGCCATCGCGCGGACGGAGGCGCTCGGGGGGACACCGTCGCTGATCGGTCGAGCCGTCCTTCGCATGCAGATCCAACCCTCTGTCGAGAGCGCCGTTCGCTTCGCCGCCGACACCGGACGCGGGCCGCTCTCGGTCAGCCTGTCGAGACACGTCGCTCGAGCCAGCGGGCATCCCCGGTCGGGACTGCTGACGTTCGCCGAGGAGTGGACGACGCGGTTTCCGGCGCTTCGACGGTCGGCGTACCTGCTCGCGACGGCCCAGGACGCGCCCGATGGCGAGCGCGGACGGACCCTCGACCGGGCACTCACCGCCATCCTGACCGGAACGCGCGAGCAGATGGCCGAGTTCACGAGCGCGATCCGTGGCCCGACGACCGCGCTGTACGCGTTCGGCGTCTTGCTCCCGCTGGCGCTGGTCGCGCTCGTCCCCGCCGCGGCCATCGTCGGCTACGCCGTGACCATCTGGCCGTTCGTCGCGGTCTACAACTTGTTGCTCCCCGTCGGCCTCCTCGCGGCGAGCGTCTGGTTGCTCACGCGACGGCCGGTCGCGTTCCCGCCGCCGACGGTGCCGCCCGACCACCCGGGCGTCCCGGATCGGCTGTGGCTTCGAGTCACCTGGGGCGTCGCCGCCGGGACGGTGGCGTTCGTCGCCACTTCCCTGTTCGGTCCGTCGTATCTCGCCCCGATAGCCGGACTCGGCGTCGGCGGCGGCGTCACACTCCTCGCGCTCTTCCACCCGATCCTGGCCGTCCGAAACCACGTCCGCGACGTCGAAGCGCACCTCGTGGACGCCCTCTACCTCGTCGGTCGACAGGTGTCGGACGGCCACGCCGTGGAGTCCGCGGTTGCGCTCGCCGCCGACCGGGTTCCGGCCGAAACCGGTGACGTGTTCGAGCGTGCGGCGGGCGTCCAGCATCGGTTACAGGTCTCGGTCGAGGAGTCATTTCTCGGCGAGTACGGCGCTCTCCGAGCGATTCCCAGCCCTCGAGCCCGGAGCATGGCGCGCCTGCTCGCCATCGCCGCCGAGGAAGGTCGCCCCGCCGGACGTGCGGTCGTCGCGATGGCCGACCACCTCGAGGAACTCCAGGAACTCGAGCGGGAGACCCGTCGCCAGCTGGCGGCGGTGACGGGCACCCTCGAGAACACGGCCTCGTTCTTCGGACCGCTGGTCGCCGGGTCGACGGTCGCGCTGGCCGGATTGATGGCCGAGCACGTCCTCGAGGGCGACGACCTGGCCGAGTCGATGCTGGCAGTCGAGGACCTGGGCGTCGTCATCGGCGTCTACGTCCTGACGCTCTGTCTCGTGTTGACGCCGCTGTCGCTGGCGCTCCGCCACGGTCTCGACCGGGCGCTGATCGGGTACTACGCGGGCCGATCGCTCGTGATCGCCACGCCGGTGTACGTCGCGACGGTCTGGCTGGTTGGAACGGTGATTCACTGATCCAGTGTCTCGAGCGAATGCTTCGAACGGGCGACTCGAGCAGACGTCTCGAGAAACGGGTGCCTCGAGCGAGTGACTCGGCGGATGGCTCGAAGAACACGCGCCCGTCGCAGCCGTGAATGCGTTTACATACGAAGAGGGAACGAACGCCGGCATGGACTGGGATGCACCCCTCGACGCCTGGTACGTCTGGATGGCCGTCGCACTCGTGAGCTTCGCGATCGCCGGCGTGGCACTCGCCGTTCCGACCGGGCCGGCGCCGGACGCGAACGGCGTGGCGAACGCGATCGATCAAGTCGCCGCGAGTCCCTACCAGGCGAGCGGTTCGTACGCCCACGACGGCGACGAGGTTCGAGTGACCGCGCGAACGATCGCGTTGCGAAACCAGCACGGAACGAGCCACGCGACGGTGTCGTTCGGCACGGTGGTTCCCGCGAGCGGCGTCCGAAGTCTCGAGAACGTCACCTACGGGACGGCGTACGAAGCCGAGTACGGTTCGCCGTACGTCCCGCCCGAGTACCGCTTCCTCGAAGCCGTCGACGTTGCCGCCAGCGCGCCGCCGGAGTGGCGGCCAACGACCGGGGACGTGGTCGTGAGACGAGTCACGCTGGACTCGCGGCTGCTCGAGATTCTCGATCGGGTCTCGGTCGGTCCGATCGACGGGCCTGAGACGGTGACCTCGGAGTGGCGGGGGGTTCGGTACGATGACTCCAGCGGGGAGTTCTACGTCGTGCTGGTGGCTGCGTGAGCCGCCCTCGAGGCGCCCGTGGTTCCACCGGTGGCCCCGACCGTCGTCCGCACATTCAAGACCCATGACGCGGCCAACCCCGGCATGACGATCGTTGCGATCGCCGGCGTGAAGGGTGGCTGTGGAAAGACGACGACGACCCTCGGGCTAGCCGAGGCGGTGGGGCGGACGGGGGCGACCGCCCTCGCCGTCGACGCCGACAGGCAGCTTCCGAACCTGCACGTGATGGCGGGAACCGATCGAACGCCGACGCTCGAGGCCGTCTGTGCCGACGAGGAGGACCCAGGTGGGGATGCAGATGCGAGGCCAGATGTGGGTGTGGGTGTGGATGGAGACGCGAGTGCAGCCCCATTCGCCGTCGCCCAGCGAAGCCCGCGCGCGGGAAACGTCGGCATCGTCTCGGCACCGCCAACGGACGCGGCCGTCGACCTCGAGGTAGCGATCGGCCGCCTGGACGGCGACGGGTCGGGAACGGTGTTCGTCGACTGTCCGTCGGGGGCCGGCCCCGAACTGGTCGATCCGCTGTCGGCGGCCGACGGCGTCGTCGTAGTGACGACGGGGACCGAGCGAAGCGTCGTCGCGGCGGAGACGACCGTCGACGTCGCTCGCCGACTCGACGTCCCGATCCTGGGCGTCGTCTGCACCCGGTGTGACGCCGTTCCGTCGGGGCTCGAGGCCCGTCTCGGCGTCGAAGCGCTCGGAGCGGTTCCCGAGGTGGAAGAGCCCTCACCGCTGACGGTGGACGCGGCTACCGACGCCTTCGACCACGTCGTCGAGCGACTCGAGCGGTCCGGTCTGGCCACGTTCGGAAACGCCGACCGTGGTCGATTACCGATCGGCGTCGACGCGGTCGACCGTGCGCTCGGCGGTGGCGTTCCGGCCGGATCGATCGTGACGTTGACGGCACCGCCCGCGAGTCAGGTCGAACACCTCCTCTACGGGGTTACGGCCGTTCGCGGCACGCTGTACCTCGCAACCGATCGCTCGAAGGCACAACTCGAGCGGGCGATCCAGGCGGCGCCTCGTCGGACCGGAACGCCGACGATTCGATCACTCGCGGGCGAGCGCGTCGAAGTCGAGGACGACCTGGACCGGGTCCTCGAGTTGCTGGAGAAACTACCGGAGGGGGCGACGGTGATCGTCGACGTCGTGGACGCCCTCGAGCGGGCGGGTCGACGGTCCTACCGCGAGTTCCTCTCGTCGGTTTTCGAACGAGTGGTCGAGACAGAGAGCGTGGTCGTCCTGTACGGTCTGCGTGACGGCCACGAGCCACGGAACCGGCGGCTGACGGTACAGGTATCAGACGTGGTGCTCGAGGTCCCGTCGCCGAATCGTGGTGGTGCCGTAGGAAGCGATCCGCGGCTACGGGTCAGCAAGTGTCGCTTCGGGCGTACGATCCCCGAATCCACCACCGGTAAACGGGGGTCGCTCGAGGAGCTGACGGCGGCTGGAAACGAGGGTGAGCCCCTCGAGTCCGACTGAATTGGGGACGGGTGACCCGGTAGCTCGAGCGGTGCCGGTGTCGTCGGTCGAGTCCAGTCGGTATCGGCGAGTCCAGGCGGTGCTGGTCGGGTGCAAACGGTATGTATCGGTACAAGCGGTGTCCTCGGTCGGAGTGCAGAATCAGGCTTCCCGCTCGAGCACCTCGACGCCGGCCAGCGTGTCACCCGTGAGCGCCCGAACGTAGGCGCCGCCGGCGATGGAGACGTGCGAGAAGTCGGCCTCGTCGAGCCCGTACATTTCGATGGCCCGTGAAGTGTCGCCGCCGCCGACGACCGAGAAGCAGTCGGTTTCGGCGATGGCACGGAGGACCTCGACGGTGCCGTCCGCGAAGCGCTCGTCCTCGAAGACGCCCAGTGCACCCTTCACGAAGACCGCCTCGGAGTCCCGGACGAGGTCGGCGTACGCGTCGGCGGTGTCGCTGCCAACGTCGAGGTAAGAGGTGTCCTTCTCGAGACCTTCGACGTCGGTTTCCGCGCGGTCGCCGTCGTCGCCCTCGTAGGCGAGGTCCGTCGCGAGAGTCAGGCGGTCGCCGTAGGTCTCGAGGATGCGCTCGATGGTGTCGGCCTGATCGTCCCACTGGTGGTCGAAGAACTCGGTGCCGTCGACGTCGTAGCCCACGTCGTGGTCCGCGGCCCGGAGGAAGAGCTCACCGACGATTCCGCCTAGGCAGAAGCGGTCGACCGTCTCGTCGACCTGCTCGATGACCGGGATGAGGTCCTCGGCCTTGGTGCCACCGAGCACCATAGTGACGGGACCGTCGAACTCGCGGTCCTGGATGGCGGAGTTGGCGGTGTACTCGGCGTCCATCACCGGCCCCGCGTAGGCGTCCATCACGAGCGGGAAGCCGACGAGGGAGGCGTGGGCGCGGTGGGCCGCCGAGTAGGCGTCGTTGACGTAGGCGTCGAAGTGCGGGGCGAGGGTTCGTACGAACTCGCTCTCGGCGTGTTCCTCGGGCTCCTTCTCGGGGAGTTCGTCCTCGCACATGCGGACGTTCTCGAGCACCAGGACGTCGTCGGCCTCGAGGTCGTCGATGGCCTCGAGCGCCACCTCGCCGTAGGTGTCAGCGACGAACTCGACGGGTCGGTCGAGGTGGTCGGCGAGGATCTCGGCGTGGCTTTCGAGCGAGATGAACGTGTCCCGACCGGGTCGGCCCTGGTGAGCCATGACGGCGACGGCGTGACCGTGCTCGAGCAACGCGCGAATCGAGTCGGCGTGGCGAGCGAACCGGCGATTGTCCTGGGCGCGGCCGTCCTCGACGGGCGCGTTGAGGTCGACGCGGACGAGCAGTCGCTGGCCGGACTCGAGATCGTCGATGGTGTCGAACATATCCGTACGCGCGTCGCGCGATCGCTTAAAAGGGACGGATGTGTCAGGTGTTTCGTCCGGTCCGTCGCGAACGACAACTCGAGCGTGACTACTGCGTCGGGGCTTCCGCCTCGGCTTCGTCCTCGGCGATCACGTACGTCGCGAGGTCGAGCATGCGGTTCGAGAAGCCGTGTTCGTTGTCGTACCACGTGAGGATCTTCACGAGGCCGTCCTCGAGCACCATCGCGGACTCGAGGTCGACGTACGACGAGAAGGGAAGGCCGACGATGTCCCGGGAGACGATCTCCTCGTCGGTGTAGCCGAGTACGCCGGCGAGCTCGCCGTCGGCGGCCTCGCGGATTGCGGCCTCGAGGTCGTCTTTCGTGACGTCGGCCTCGAGGTCGACCGTCAGATCGGTGATTGAGCCGTTGGGGACGGGGACGCGCATGGCCATGCCGTCGAGTTTCCCCTTGAGTTCGGGGAGGACTTCGGTGGTGGCGATGGCGGCGCCGGTCGTCGTGGGGATGATGTTCTCGGCGGCGGCGCGACCGCGGCGGCGCTTCGATTCGGGACCGTCGACGAGCGACTGGGTGCCGGTGTAGGCATGGACCGTGGTGAGCAGTCCCGAGGCGATGCCGAACTCCTCGTCGAGCACCTTGGCGACGGGGGCGACGCTGTTCGTGGTACAGGAGGCGTTCGAGAGGATGTCCTCGCCCTCGTACTCGTCGTGGTTGACGCCGTAAACGAACATCGAGACGTCCTTCTCGCCCTTCGGCGGCGCGGAGATGATGACCTTGTCGGCGCCGGCCTCGAGGTGCATGGCAGCGTCGTCGTGGGAGCGAAACAGGCCGGTCGCCTCGAAGGCGACGTCGACGTCGAACTCCGCCCACGGCAACTCGGAAGGGTCGCGCTCGTTGAGCAGGCGGATTTCCTGGCCGCCGACGAACAGGGTGTCACCGTCGCGCTCGACGTCGTCGAGGCGGCCGTGGACGGAGTCGTACCGGAGCAGGTACTCCATGTCGTCGTTGTCCATCACGTCGTTGATCGCGACGATCTCGATCCCGTCGTACTCGAGGGACGCGCGCAAGACGTTCCGGCCGATGCGACCGAATCCGTTGAGGCCGACGCGAACGACGCCCTCCGTGGAAGTGTCTTCGGCGAATGAATGTTCACTCATATCTGAGTACTAAGCTGTCCAGGGTTAAAGTAGTTGCCCTGGCTCTGGACAGCGTCCGACGTACCCTGGATCCGATACTAACAGGCAGACCGTAATTAACACTAGAGATGTTCGAACGGTCTGTCGAACGAGACTGACGTACTGAGGTCGATATAGGACCCACTAAACCCCGTTTATGAAAAAATTAAAAGATATGTGTTCGGCCGTGTGCCCCATTACCAACCCGATGCAGTCTGCCGATTATCCTCCAGAGTACTCAATTACGAGTTAACATCTATCAGTCTGTCCGAAACAATTATACCCGTCGCCGGTGGAGTGGACCTCGTATGCTCCGCGTCGGAATCAACGGATATGGAACCATCGGGAAACGCGTCGCGGACGCCGTCTCGGCGCAACCCGACATGGAACTCTGTGGCGTCGCCAAGGTCAGCCCGGACTACGTCGCCATCGGCGCCGTCGAGGCCGGCTACCCCCTCTACGTGGTCGACGAAACGCGGATCGAGGAGTTCCGCGAGATCGGCGTCGACGTCGCCGGCACGGTCGACGAACTCGTCGCGGAAAGCGACGTCGTCGTCGACGCAACGCCCTCCGGGATCGGTGCCGAAAACCGCTCGCTCTACGAGCGCCACGACACGCCCGCGATCTTCCAGGGCGGCGAAGACGCCACCGTCGCCGAAGTGAGCTTCAACGCCCGCGTGAACTACGACGAGGCCGAAGACGCCGACTACGTCCGCGTTGTCTCCTGTAACACGACCGGACTCTCCCGGCTCGTCGCCCCGCTCGAGGAGGCCTACGGCATCGAGAAGGTACGGGCAACGCTTGTTCGACGCGGCGGCGACCCCAACCAGACCGGACGCGGCCCGATCAACGACGCCGTCCCCGACCCCGTCTCTATCCCCTCCCACCACGGTCCCGACGTGCAGACGCTCTTCCCCAAACTCGACATCGACACCATCGGCCTGAAGGTGCCGACGACAATGATGCACGTTCACGCCATCAACGTCACCCTCGAGAACCCGCCTGCGAGCGAAGACGACGTACGCGACCTGCTCGCAGCGCAAGAGCGAACCATCATGGTCCCCGAGTACGCCCGCATCGACGGCGC
Organism: Natronosalvus caseinilyticus; assembly: GCF_017357105.1. Lineage (NCBI taxonomy): Archaea > Methanobacteriati > Methanobacteriota > Halobacteria > Halobacteriales > Natrialbaceae > Natronosalvus > Natronosalvus caseinilyticus. The sequence goes on along the minus strand of NZ_CP071596.1, from coordinate 1,221,222 downwards.
CGGGACGCTCAAGGACATGGCGGCCGACGCCGGTCGACCCCGCGGCGACATCTGGGAGAACTGCATCTGGGAGGAGTCGGTCACGCTCCAGGGCCCGGACCTCTACTGCATGCAGGCGATCCACCAGGAGTCCGACGTCGTCCCCGAGAACGTCGACGCCCTGCGTGCAATCTCCGGTCACCTTTCGGGTCCCGAAAGCCGGTCGCTGACGAACGAGACGCTCGGCATCGGCTTCGGAGGCCTCCGCGACCGACCGGTGAAGCGACTCGATACGCAGACGGCCGACGACTGACGGCTGAACCGACGACTGATGATCAACGACTGACCGCTGGCGAGACTACCAACCACGTTCCATCCTCCACCACTCCGTTTCACACCGAGTCGCCAGCGCCAGCAAAGTCGCCCTCACTCGAGCACGTCGATCCCGTTCTCAGGATCTCGCCTCGAGGAATACCTTTTTGCACCTGCCACTTCTAGAGTTCCTCATGCGCCGAGACGACCGCGACGAACCCTTTGACGACCTCTTTCGGGAGATTGAACGGATGATGAACGACATGATGGCCGGCGGTGACGTCGGCTTCGAGTCACGGACGGACACCGACGCTGGCTTCGGCGCCGACACCCACGTCGACGTCCACGACACCGAGGAGGAAGTCCGCGTCATCGCCGACCTCCCAGGCGTCGAAAAGGGGAACATCGAACTCGAGTGCGACGGCAAGACGCTCACGATCTCCGCCCGGAGCGATCACCGCGAGTACGACGAACGCGTCTCCCTTCCTCGCCGGGTCAACGAACACACCGCCTCCGCGACCTACAACAACGGGGTGCTCGAGGTCGTCTTCGAGCCCGCCGAGCAGTCCTCGGACATCAGCCTCGAGTAGCGGTATCGAAAGCGGTCTCGGTACACAGTCGGTTTTTTCCTCGCCTCTGTGCGATCAGTGTCCTCCAGTTCCTTGACTCCTACCAGCAGTCACCGACGGTTACCGACGATTATCAGCGGCCACCAGCGGCCGCCAGCGGTCACCACAGCCACCGGCACCCGTCGAGGACGATCACACAGACACGCAACGACCGTCTGGCTGTTGGCTGCAACTGTAAACAGTTATCCGACTGCGCGCGCAACCCACCCACAAGATGGCCAAGGACGTCAAACCCACCCGGAAGGAGTTGATGCAGATCGAGGATCGCATCGACCTCTCCGAGCGCGGGCACGGGACGCTCGAGAAGAAACGCGACGGGCTGATCATGGAGTTCATGGACATCCTGGACCAGGCCCAGGACGTCCGGGGCGAACTCTCGGAGGACTACGAGCGCGCCCAGAAGACGATCAACATGGCGCGTGCGATGGAAGGCGACGTCGCCGTTCGCGGCGCGGCCGCCGCCCTGCAGGAACACCCCGAGATCACGACCGAGTCGAAGAACATCATGGGCGTCGTCGTCCCCCAGATCGAGTCCTCGAAGGTCACGAAGAGTCTCGACCAGCGTGGCTACGGGATCATGGGCACCTCCGCGCGCATCGACGAGGCCGCCGAAGCCTACGAGGACCTCCTCCAGAGCATCATCCTCGCCGCCGAGGTCGAGACGGCGATGAAGAAGATGCTGCGGGAGATCGAGACCACCAAACGGCGCGTCAACGCCCTCGAGTTCAAACTCCTGCCCGACCTCTACGAGAACAAGGAGTACATCGAGCAGAAACTCGAGGAGCAAGAACGCGAGGAGATTTTCCGGCTCAAGAAGATCAAGGAGAAGAAAGAGGCAGAGGAAGACGAAGAGAAGGAACTCGTCGGTACTCCGCGTGACGCCGAGGAACACGAACCCGCGACCGCGAGCGGCGTTCCCGGAACCAACTGACTCGGTATCGTCCCGAAGACCGTCGACACGCATTTATCTCGATGAACTGCTCCTGTGACGTCGACCCGATTGCCTTCGCGGTTTCGTCCTCGCTTCGAGCCTACGCTCCCGAGGAGGCTGACGCGGCGGCAATCTGTCCGCACTGCCTTCGCGTCGAACCCGCCACCTCCGGGGCGGGCGATCCCGACTTCTCGCGCGTGAGTGTTTCATTTCCGTCAGGTGACGCAGGAATCGCACTGGCGCTCGCGATCGGACTCTGTGACTCGCTGGCGACGAACCGCACGAAACTCGAGGGCGCCCTCGAGGCGGTCGAGCGCCACGGGGCCGACCCACTGCTGGCCATCGATCGGGTGCTCGCCGAGCCGTCGGTCGAGCCAGCGGTCGACCTCGAGCGCCGGCGCCATCAACTCGAACAGCTACTCTACTGATTGAGCGATCGGCGCTGTGAGCCACGGGGCTCAGGGACTACAGGGGTTGAGGCTATAATGGCTACAGGGCTACTCGAGCGACGCCACTCGGTTCTGTAACTCACGCGCAGTCTACTCCGGCGGCTGCAGCGCTGTCGCCGCAGAGCGAATCTGTCGAAACACCTCGCGCCCCCACTCGTAGGCCGCCCGCGAGTCGTTCTCGATAACTCCCTGGACGTTGCCCTCATTCGTGAGAGTGACGAACGTGTACGTCTTCGCCGGCAGCTCGAGGACCGCCAGTCCGTACGGAATCTCCTCGACCGTCGCCGCTTCGAACGCATCCACCTCGAGGAAGCGCTCGAGGGCATCAGTGGAGGTCTCGAGGAGAAACGATATGAGGTCGTCCGTCAAAACGACCTCGACCGCGAGGTCGCCGTCGGCCGTTTGCTCGGCGATGATGCGACGGAACTGTGGCGTGCGTTCGGTGGCGCCGAGTGCCCAGACCCGGTCCGCGTCTCGCATGCAGTCGGCGATCCGTTCGACTGGCGCGTTCGGCGCGTGCGAACTGGGTTCGTGGAGCGTCGCCCCCTCCAGAACCGCCATCGACAGCGGCGCGTCGGGCGGGGCGAACTGCAGGACGTGACTGGCCGCCGTGATGGATTCGAGGGCTCGCTGGCTCCGCCGGTACTCCTCGAGGGCGAGTCGACCCGCAGTGGTCAACCGTACCGACCCGTCGCGACGCTCGAGGAAGTAGGAGGTCTCGAGTTCGCGGATGGCGCGGTCGAGCGTCGACGACGAGCAGTCGACGGCGTCGAGGAGGTCGCCTTTCACCCGCGGCCCCGTCTCGAGCGCTGCCAGCAGTGAGTGACGGCGGGACACCATCTCGAGCGGGTCGGCGGGCGACGGTGCGGTCATCGTTCGTCATCGACTCCTCTACTCGCGGTAAAAAGTCTCTCGGTCGTTCACGACGTGCGATTCACGACTCGAGCCTTGCACCTCGTGATTCGAAACTCGTGATTCGTCGTTCCAACTGGACACGGGGTCGAGAGAGCTACCGCCACTCGAGGAATCGACAGGAAGGTCAGATCGCAGTAGCCGTCTAGAGGGAAATGCCTGAACCGCCTAGATGCCCGTATCGTACCGGAGAATGCCCGCAATACCGCCGAAGGCGTTGTAGAGCTGTTCGCCCTTCTCGAAGTCACTCGAGATGAACTTGGTCTCGGTGCCGCGCTGTTCGGCGATCGTGATGAGGTGCTCGATGGCGTCCTCGCGGTCTTCGTCCGTGGCCTCGACCGCGGTGCCACACTCGCTGCACTCGTGGGACGGCGTGGCCTTCCGGCGGTCGATCAGGTCGTAGTCGGTGTTGCCACAGGCCTCGCAGTCGAAGGTGACGACGTCCTTGCGGAGGTCCTCGCTGATCAGGAGGGTCTCCACTGAGCCCATCACGAGGTTGCGTCGAGTCTGGTCGAATCCGTAGGTGGCGAGTTCCCCGCTGTGGAGTTCCTTGAAGAAGCGCTCCATGTGCTTCTTGTCCTTCATCACCTCGGCGTCGGCCAGGGCGTCCTCGGCGTTGTCGACCAGGTCCTTCAGGCCGGACTCGTCGGTGTAGGAGACGTCGAACTTCCCTAAGACCGCGTCCTGAATCTCGTGATGGAGGTAGTCGCCGTCGAGGAACTCGTCTTTCGTCGGGGAGGGGCCGCCGACCAAGACGCCGTCGAGTTCGTGACGCTTCGGGACGAACAGGTCGTTGGCCATCCCCGCGACCTCCTGGTAGAAGTTATCGATGGCCTCGAGACGGAGGCGGGCGAATCGCTGGGCGGACTGGCCACCTTTCCGCTGCTTGCCGGGGACGAGCGAGGAGGCGGACTTGACGGGTTCGATGCGCTTGCCCTTCAGCCAGCCGACGTTGGCCTCCCGGCGGTCCAGGACGATCAGCCCGTAGAGGCCGTGGTCCTCGAGCATGTACTCGAGTGGGTCGGTCAGGAAGTTCGAGTCGCAGTGGTAGCGAAAGGACTCGACCGGGTCGGGCGGACTCTCGAGGACGCGCGTGATCATCTCGGTCTGGCCACCGCCGGAGTCGACGGCGCCCGAGAACAGCACCATGCCGTTCTCGGGCGGGTAAGTGTCGTAGTAGCGGAGCCGGTCCTTGATGCTCTTGAGGGCGTCCTGGACGTTCGTCCGGGTCTGCTTGGACTTGATGTTCGCCGCCTCGCTGTGTTCCTGGGTGACGTGGGCGACGACGTCGCTGACCTGGCGGTCCTCGGGGACGTAGATCGTTACGAGCTGGGTTCCCGACCCCTCGTAGTTGTCGAGGTCCTCGATGACCTTCCGGAACTCGTACTTCTTCCGGTCGGAACTGGCCTGCTCTCCCTCCTGACTCATTGTCTCTCTAGAACGGAGCCGCAGGTAAGTACCCTTTGACACGTCGTGGGACGCGGTGTCACCGGCCATCGGCGCCGCCACCTGAAGCAAGCAGCACCACCCGAAGGATTACGTTCAGGCGTATTGTCACTACAGGTATGCACCGCCGTGCCCTCCTCACCGGATCCGCCGCCGCCCTCGTCGCCGGAGCCGCCGGCTGTCTCGGCGAGATTGGATCGACCTCGAGCGCCCGAGCAAAGAACACCGAGCGCGAACTCGCGCTGGTCGAACAGGAGTCGATTCCCGACGAGTACGGGTTCTCGATCGATGTGACGCTACTCGAGGAGACGGTAACGGAAGATCAATCGGCACGTCTCGAGGTGCGGACGACGAACGAGGGCGACGAACGGGCGCTCTCCGTGGGCGAAGCCGGGTGTAGTCTGTTCAACCGATCGAGAGGCGGAAGCGACGACCCCGAGGGGCTGTGGCTCTACAGACACATCGACCACCTCGAGCGGGTCGATGGCAGGTGGGTCGAGGACCGCGATGCAGACGAAGGGCGAACGTTCACCACTCAGGGCTGTCCGCCCCGGGCGTACGACCCCGGCGAGTCGATCGTCACCGAGTACGAGGTGTGGCACGACTTTCAGGTCGAAGGCTACTTCGAGCCCGGAACCTACCACTGGAGCCAGCGCGTTTCGGGGTGGGACGACCCGGACGCGAGATGGGACGCGGACAAAGCCGTCTCGCTCGAGTGGGGGTTCGCGCTCCGGGTTTCGAATCCGGATTCGTGACGACAGCCGCACGAAGTGACGAACGTCTCCACCCACGAGCGAACGGCCTCTTTAACTACTGTGTACGTCCCGAAGCCGCTTTACCCCTCGAGACGCTTCCTCCGGTAATGAGCCAGCCGACGCCCGAGGTCTACGAGCAGGGCAAGGGCATGGACGCCCACAACCAGGTGATGCGCGAGGTTCGCTCGCGCAAAGAGAAGAGCTACGACCCCCACGAACCGACGCGGGTCTGGCTCGACGAGGACAACACGCCCAATGGCGTCAGGGAGAGCCTGACGATCATCCTCAACACCGGCGGCTGTCGCTGGGCGCGTGCCGGCGGCTGTACGATGTGTGGCTACGTCGCCGAGAGCGTCGACGGCGGGACGGTCCCCCACGGGGCGCTGATGGACCAGATCCAGGTCTGTCTGGATCACGAAGCCGACGAGGCCGACGAGCCAGCACCCCTGATCAAGATCTACACCTCCGGGTCGTTCCTCGACGAACGCGAAGTGAGCGCCGAGTCCCGGAAGGCCATCGCCGAGACTTTCGGCGACCGCGAGCGGATCGTCCTCGAGTCGCTGCCCGACTTCGTCGACCGCGAGAAGATCGGCGACTTCACGCAGTACGGCCTCCAGACCGACGTGGCGATCGGCCTCGAGACGGCGACCGACCGCGTGCGTCGCGATTGCGTGAACAAGTACTTCGACTTCGAGGCGTTCGAGGCGGCCTGTGCGGAGGCGGTCGCGGCGGACGGGGCCGGTGACGCCTCCTCTGAGACCGGCGAGAAACCCACCGGCGGCGCCGGCATCAAAGCCTACCTCCTCATGAAACCCCCCTTCCTCACCGAATCGGAGGCTCTCGAGGACATGGTCGCCTCCGTCGAACGCTGCCTGGCCGTCGACGGCTGTCACACCGTCTCGATGAACCCCTGCAACGTCCAGCGCTACACCATGGTCGACGACCTCTACTTCCAGGATGGCTACCGCCCGCCGTGGCTCTGGTCGGTCGCCGCCGTCCTCGAGCAGACCGCGGACGTCGACGGCATCGTCGTCTCCGATCCGGTCGGCCACGGCACCGACCGCGGCGCCCACAACTGCGGGGAGTGTGACGACCTCGTCCAGAAGGCGATCAAGGACTTCGACCTGCGCCAGGACCCATCGGTGTTCGAGCAGGTTTCGTGTGAGTGCGAGGCGACCTGGGAGGCCGTCCTCGACCTCGAAACGGGGTTCAACCAGCCGCTCACGCGGTAGCGAGAGAGTAGAGCGACAGTATCAAAACAGCGGGTAGAACAGGCCCCGACTCGAGTCCCAGTAGACGGTGTCGCCCTCGATGGGCAGCAAGTTCTCGAACTCGACCAGCGACTCGAACTGTACCCCCGACATGGTCAGGTGAAACGGGTTGCCACAGAGTCGGGGTTCGACGTTGAGTGGCCCCGGTCGCCAGATGAAGCCCGCCTCGGGAATGTAGGGGTAGGCCTCCACCTGGTAGGTGAGCGCGTCACGGGCCTCCACGACGGCGGGGACGCAGTAGAGGTTCAACATTCTCGCGAGTTGCTGATGGGCGTCGCCGAGTGCGACAACGTCTCCTCGCTCGTCGGCAGGGAGAGCGGCGTAGCGAACCGTCTGGTCGACGGTGAGTCCCTGGGCGAACAGTCCGAGCAGTCGCTCGCGGTAGGCCGGATTCAGTTCGCCCGCTCCCCGGACGAATCCGCCGACGCTCCCGCGTTCGATGCAGGTCTCGCCTGCCTCGAGCGAATCGTACCCATCGAGGAAGAAGAGTCGAACGTGCGATTGCTCGAGGGTCTCGAGGGCCAGCGTGCCGTCTGGACACGACAGTCCGTCTCGACAGTCGCCGACGAAGTGCAGGAAGTCGGCTCCCCGTTCGAATTGCTCGCGCAGGTCGGCACACGAGAGGTCGGTGCGAACCTCGAGGTCGATGTCCGCGGGGCCGGTGGTGCGGTAGCGGTTCACGGCAGCCGCACACTCGTCGGTTCGACTCGCATCGTTGCAGACGACGACGACGCTTCCGGCAGTTTCCGCGCGGTCGACGTACTCGGGTCGATTGACGAAGCCCGCCGGCGACGCGCGAAACAGCGTCGGATCCGGCGGCGCGCCGTCGGCCATCCAGACCGCGGCGCTCCCGTGCGGACCGCCTTCGACGAGCCGCCGTGGAACGGTGTCGGGTGCCCGTTGCCAGCGTCGATGCGCCTCGCCGCCGGACGTCGATCCCGGCGCGGCCGCTGGGTGATAGATCGTCGCCAGGTACTGGAGCAGGTACGGGATCGCCTCGACGTGGTCTAGCGTCGGCTCGACGTATCCGACGAAGTGCCAGTCCGGCAGGGCGTGGCTGATTCGCTCGAAGTCGGCCTCGAGGTAGTACGCGAGCTGGGGACCCGGTTCGAAGTCGACGCAGGTAGCAGGGTCGAACTCGAGGAGCGAGAACAAGTCGAGTTCCTGGGGTGGGACGTCGGTGTGCTGATCGCTTCGCACCAGCATGTCGAGCAGGAACACGCGCCTGAGCAGGGACGCACACTGGTACTGGAATCCCGGCATCGACTCGAACCGATACCGTTCCGCACCGTCGATCGAGAGGACGGGATCGCCGGGTCCGAGGCGAATCCTGGCACCCAGGTAGTAGACGAGCGGGGCGGCGGGAAACAGGTACTCGAGACTGGATGGAATCCGCAGTTCGATTCCGGTTTCGGGGGTGCGATTGCGAACGGCGTCCGGCACCTCGAGCGAGTCGTCGTATCGGATTCTCGGCGGGTGAGGCCGGTTCATGGCCGTGACTTTTTGCGAATTGGCCGCTCGAATCGACGCTGACATGTGTGAGAGTCCCGTCGCGATCCCCTCGGGCGTTCGCGGGACGGTGATCGTCTCTCGCGGGCGTTTGAGCCAGGTCGTGAAGCCGAGGCTCACTCGCTGTGGGTGGGGAAACGAAATCGTGAGTTCGCCGTCGGTGGACCTGATCGTGGCCTCGCCGTCGAACCGGATCGTCACCTGAACCGGCGCCTCGATCAGCAGCCGATACGAGCCGGGATCGATATCGAGTCGGCTTTCGTCGTCGATGGCGGCGCGTCGACGGGCGGTACCGTCGGCGAAGACTTCCGAGAGGAGTGGGAAGTTCGCTGGCAACGCAAGCTCTGACACTCGAGCAGAGATCACGTCGTCGACCGGTTCGGTGAACGTGTAGTGATCGTCGATGCGATCCCAGCCGACGACGTCGAGTTCGACGCTGTTGTCGGCCGGATCGGTCGCACGGATAGTCGTATCGATCACCGAGATGTCGATCATCTGTCCCGACCACCAGCCCCGCCGGTCAGCGACTCGAGGCCGCCGAGTCGACTCTCGTCAATCGAGATTTCGAAGCGAGCGCCGCCCGCGGCGCCGTCGACGACGTCGACGCGCCAGCCGTGTGCCACCGCGATTTCGGAAACGATCGCCAGCCCGAACCCGTTTCCACCCTGCCCTTTCGCCGTCGAGACGCCCATCTCGAGGACTTCGTCTTTCATCATGTCCGGAATGCCCGGACCGTCGTCTTCGACGTAGAAGCCGTTCTCGCAGGTCCCGACGGTGACGGAGACCTGATCGCCCCCGTGGAGGACCGCGTTTCGAAACAGGTTCTCGAAGAGGTGCTGTAAGCGGTCGGCGTCACCCTCGACCGCCGGTACCGACTCGATCGACAGGGTCGCGTCGGCGGTGTCGACGCCGTCCCACGAGCGCTCGGCGACGGCCTCGAGGTCGACGGGTTCGACGTCGCCGATCGAGTCGCCCTGACGAGCCAGTTGCAACAGGTCTTCGATCATGTCGTACATTCGGTCGTGTTCCTCGGCGACGACGTGAAGGTGTTCGCGCTCTCCCGTGTCGAGGGCCGTTTCGAGGTAGCCGCTGGCGATAGACAGCGGGTTTCGCAGGTCGTGACTGACGACCGAGGCGAACGTATCGAGGCGTTCGTTCTGGCGCTCGAGTTGACGTTCGCGTTCGACGAGTTCGCCGATGTCGGTGTAGATGAAGTAGCCGCGCTGGTCGTCGCCGTCGGTTCCCACGGGGGCGCTCCGGAGCAAGAACGGGGCGAGTCCGTCGACGCCCAGTCGGGTTACCTCCGCCTCGAGGCGCTCGCCCTGGGCGACGGTGTTGTAGAGCGACCGGGCGGCCTCGAGCGCCTCGTCGTCGTCCGGGACCAGCAGGTCGCACGTCGACTGGCCGATGGCGTCCACCGGTTCGTAGCCGAACAGCCGCACGAACGCCGCGTTGACGGCTTCGACGATGGGTTTGGGCTCGCCGGACTCGTCCGTCTCGACGACGTACTGGACGGCCGCATCCGGCACGTTCTGGAAGAGTGCCGCGAAGCGGTCGCGTTCGCGGGTGATCGTCCGATCGTAGCGAACCCGTTCGATCGCGTGGGTGGCGTTGGAGACGAGCAGTTCGGCGAGTTCGCGGTCGGTATCGCTGAAGGCGCGAGGCTCGACCGACGCCGCCTGGAACACGCCAAACTCCCCGACCGGGATCGAGAGCCCCGACCGGTAGCGATCGTCGGTCGATCGGGCGACCGGGTCGTCGCGAATGTCGTCGACGACGATCGATTTACCCCGGCGAAGGGTCTCCCCGGCGATTCCGTCGTCGGCGGAGTGGTATTCGAGTGACTGTGATGGGTCCGACGCGGTCGCCGCGAGCGGGACGAGTTCGTCGTCTATCCGTTCGGTGATCGAACACGCGTCGAACTCGAGGACCTGGGCAGCGGTTTCGACCGTCCGTCGACAGATAAGAGACTCGTCGTCGTACTCGTCGAGTTCCGAAGCGATTGCCGAGAGGCGATCGAGTTTGTCCCGGGTCTCCCGGGGCGTCGTTTCCGGCACCGGTCGATACCGGGCGATGCCGAACCGGCCCTCGAGGTCCGGGACGGGCGTCGTTTCGACCGCGTACGGGCGTCCACGGAGGCGAAATTCCCGTCGCCGAGCGGTTCCCTCAAGCGCGGCGACGTAGTTGGCTTCGAGGTGGGTGCAGGCGCCCGGGTCCAGGCCGCTCTCGGAGCGGTCGTCCGAGTCGACGGACCCGTCTGCCGCCAGTTCGTCGATCGCAACGCCCTCGAGCGACGACGCCTCGAGGCCGCGACCGAGCGCCCCGCCGACGGCGACGACGTGTCGTAACTCCGCGTCGAACAGGCAGTGAAGTGCCGCGTCCGTTCCGTGGGCCCCGTCGTACAACGCACGCGAGGCGATGCGTTCCAGAGCGCGGTCGCGAGCCACCTCGAGTCGCCGACAGAGGAGCGGACCCCATGCCTCGATCGACCCCGCCTGGACGACGTAATCGGTGGCCCCTGCCTCCAGAATCGTGGCTGGGTCGGCGGTGGGATCGCTGGGGATGTCGGGGTCAGGAACGGGGTCGAGATCGGGGTCAGTGATAGAATCAGAATCAGAATCGGGAAGCAACGCCAGAATCGGAACCAGTGGTCGAACCTCCTCGAGCGCCGAAACCGTCTCGTAGGGCGAGCCCGTCGCCACGAGGAGACAGTCGACCGAGTCCGACGAATCCGCCACGAGTCGCGCTCGCGCATCCTCGACAGTCGATTCGGTTCGTAGGGACCACCCCGCATTCGACAGTACGGACGTGAGGTCGTCCCTGCAGGGCGGCGAACCGACCAGCAGGAGCGACATTTCGGGGGTATCCATGATAATAGCGATCGATTCCCACATATTAAAGCCATTGTGGCTCCCGCGAATCGCCGTCGTGACCCGCTCGAATCAGTCGCTCGCCGCCGTCCCGTCCATCGCCGCTGAGCGCGTCGGCACGTCGGCCGTCGGGATCTGCATCCTGACGATGGTGCCTCGCGGATCGTTCTCCTGGAAGGTCAACTGACCGCCGGACTGGGTGATCACCCAGTTGACGAGCCACAGCCCGAGCCCGCTGGCGTGACGGAGCTGGGTAATCTCTTCGTCTTCCTGCAAGAGCGCACGCTCTTCCCCAGGAATGCCGGGGCCGTCGTCGGCGACCGTGAGCGTGAGCGTGTCGTCGTCGTCCACCTCGAGACCGATCTCGATCGTCGGTTCCGCCCGGTCGCTGTGTTCGATGGCGTTCTCGAGGACGTGGAAGATCGCGTCGGCGAGGAGTTCGTCGGCACGAGCGTGTGCCCGATCGGGGAGCGTACAGTCGACGTCCACGGACGGGTACTCCGTGTCGATTCGGTCGAGGGCGGTTTCGACGCAGTCGACGACGTCGACAGGGCCGGTCGCCGCGCCGTCGCGATCCAGCGTTCGTTCGACCGCTCGGGTCTTCTCGGCGAGGCTGATGAGTTCGCCAGCCCGTTCCTGAATCGCTTCGGCAAAGTCCCGGTCGGCCTCGTCCTCGACGACCTCCGCGAGCATCTCCGCGCAGCCGTTGATGATGTTCATGCCGTTTCGCAGATCGTGTCGGAGGACGCGATTCAGGATCTCGACGCGCTTCTGGTGCTGTTTCTGGGCCGTGATGTCGGTGTAGAGGCCGAACGCGCGGTCGGTCGATCCGGTCATGTCCATCGGGACGACCCGCATCATGAAGTCGCGGAGCCCGTCGCTCGTCCGACGCTTGACCTCCGCCTCGACAGCCTCTCCCTTCGTCCCGCGCTCGTTGATCTCCTGGGCGTGCCCGAAGCGATCGGGAGGCACGATGAACGAATCGAGCGGTTCCTCGAGCAGTTCGGACTCCTCGTACCCGAATATTCGCTCGAACGCCGGGTTCACCTGCTCGACGATCGGGCCCTCGGGGACGCGCTTCGTGCTGACGATCGCGTCGGGGACGTTCTCGAAGAGCGCAGCGAAGCGGTCGCGTTCCGCCTTGAGCCGGGTTTCGAACGCGAGACGGTCGAGCGTATCCGTGACGTGCGAGAGCAACAACTCGGTCAGTTCCTGGTCGGCCCGGTCGAACGCACCCACGTCCGTCGAGACCGCCTGGAAGATTCCGCGGCCTCCGATCGGCGCACTCAGCGCCGACCGGTAGGAGTCGCGTTCGGGCGTTGCCTCCTCGTCGGCTCTGAGGTCGTCGAGCCGGTACGTCCGGTCGTTTCGATAGGTTTTCCCGGCGATGCCCTGATCGATCGGCGCGCGACTCGAGAACCCGTCTTCGTGGATCGTCGAGGAGACGGCGACGGTTTCGAGGTACTCGCCGTCGACGCGGTCGACGACGCAGACGTCGAACTCGAGGACGTCCTCGGCGGTTTCGACGGTGAGGTCGTAGACGTCCTGGGGCGTTTCACACGAGTCGAGGCGGGAGGCGATCTCGTGGAGTTTCGCCATCTTCTCCCGATGATCGACGAGCTCTCGTTCCATCTGCTTTCGATCGGTGACGTCCCGGAGGATGCCGACGCTGCCCGAGAGGTCGCCTTCGTCCTCGAGGAGCGTGGTGTTGACCTCGCAGGGGACGATGTCCCCGCTCGCGCTGACGATGTCGACGTCGTAGGTCGCGACCTCGTCTCTGCCGCCGTCGCCGTCGCAAGCAGCGAGCCGTTCGACCACCCGGGCGCCGCGCTCGAAACTCTCGTCAGTGAGGATTTCGGAGGCGTGGAGTCCGACGAGGGTGTCCCGATCGTAACCGGTGATCTCGACCATCGTGTCGTTGACCGTGACGAGCGTCCCCTGGGTGTCGACGGCATACAGGCTATCGCCGACGGCCTCGACGACCGTCTTCGCCCGCTCGAGTTCGCGCTCGCGGGCGGCCTGGTCGAAGGCGGCTTCGGCCGTTGCCGCGAGAATTTGTATCAAGGTGAGGTCGGTCTCCTCGATCGTGGCGGACCCGGAGGCGGCGACGGTCAGCAGGCCGTGCTCGCCGAGCGGGTAGATGACGGCGTTGCCCACCTCGTCGGTGAGGTCGTAGGGGACCATCTCCGCGGAGGCGTCCTCGATGACGACCGGCGATCCGGATTCGTAGGTCGACCACAGCGGGTCGTCGCCGGGACCGACCGGCGTAAACTGCACCGTTTGCTCCTCGAGTCGATCGCTCACCGCCACCAGGTCGAGTCGGTTCGCGTCCTCGTCGTAGACCCGGATACCGGCGAGGACGTCGTCGATAATCTCGTCCGTCGCGTCGATGACCAGCGAGCCGATTTCGGCCTCCGAACTCGTCTGCATCAGCGCCTGGGTCGTCTCCTGGAGCGTCTCGAGTGCGAGCGACCGCCGAAACTCCGACGTCATGTCGCGGACGAACGAGAGGGCTCCCGTGACGGTGCCGTCAGCGTCGACAAGGGGCGTCGTGGACCACTCGCACCGAAACGACGTCCCGTCTTTGGCGACGTTTCGCGAGATACCGTGATTCGTACTCGGCTCGCCCTCGAGCCAGGTCGCCCACCAGTCGGTAATCGCGTCGCGTTGCTCCCGGGGGACGACGAGGTCGGTCGCGTGACGGCCAATCGCTTCCGCCGCGGTGTAGCCGAACAGGTCGGCCGCGGCGTCGTTCCAGTGGCGGACCTCGAAATCGGGAGTCCACTTGATGATCGCAAACGGCGACTGCTCGACGATGAGGTGGACGTGGTCAGGAGACGACTCGAGGAACGATTCGTTTCGCTCGTCGTGCGTTTTTGCGAGCGAGGACGAGTCGCTGGAGTCAGGGTGGGGGTTGGGGTCGGGTTCGGGTTCTGAGTCTGAGTTGAGACCGGAGTCGGGTTCGGAATCGGAGCCGTGACCGAGGTCCGGGTTAGCACCGGTTTCCGTCTCGACGATCGCCTCGAGCACGCGGGTCACGAGCGTCTCGACGCCCTGTGACTTCGGAACGTAGCCGGCGACGCCGGCGGCGAGCGCCTCGCCCGCGATGGCTTCGGTACCGGCGTCGGTGTAGAGCACGACCGGAACGTCCGGCGCCCGCCGGCGAATCGCTCGGTGGAGGTCGAGGCCAGTTCTCGCGGCGGAGCCGAGGTCGTACTCCGTAATGACGCAATCGGCGGACTCGAGTCGGTCGAGACACGCCTCGTCGCTCTCGACGCACTCGAGGTCGAGACCGACTGCTCGAACGGCGGAGGCGACGCGATCGGTGCAGTCGGGGTCGACGTATATGACGCGGGTTCGTGTGTCCATGACTCGAGTTCCAGAACGGGTGCTGTCGTTCAGTTGCAATCTACAAGGAACGGCCCCGTCTTTAGTGTTCGAGTCGACTCAGGAATTGAGTCCACTTTAAGCTATGGGAAATTAACGGTGGTGAGGGCTCGCGAAGCGTTTTTCCCGAATACCATTGCTGAAGGCCAGCGCAGAGCGCCGCGACAGCCTGCAACACATTTATAATCGCCTGCGCAGATAGTATTGTATAGGATGAGCAATACTGATATCGACGCGTCCGAGGTTGCCCGCCGCATCGTTGACGACCATGCCGAGGACCTGTTCGTCCTCGACGTCCGCAACGAGGACGACTACGAAGAGTGGCAGATTCCGACCAGCACGAACGTCCCGGTCTACGACGAACTGCTCGAGTACGACTACTCGGGGCTCGAAGATCACCTCGAGGACCTCCCCGAGGACGAGGAGATCGCCGTCGTCTGCGTCGCGGGCGTCACGTCCGCTCGCGCGGCCGAGTTCCTCCGCGACCACGGGTTCGACGCGAAGTCGATCCCAGACGGAATGAACGACTGGGGCCGCGTCCACCGGGAGTACGAAATCCCCGATATTGACGGCGTCGTACAGATCGTCCGACCCGGAACTGGCTGTGTCTCCTACCTCGTCCACGACGGCGAGGAAGCCGTCGTCGTCGATCCGACCCAGTACGTCGACCGGTACCTGGGCCTCGCCGACGACCGCGACCTCGAAATCGTCGGCGTCGTCGAC
Organism: Natronosalvus caseinilyticus; assembly: GCF_017357105.1. NCBI lineage: Archaea > Methanobacteriati > Methanobacteriota > Halobacteria > Halobacteriales > Natrialbaceae > Natronosalvus > Natronosalvus caseinilyticus. The sequence continues at coordinate 1,206,049 of NZ_CP071596.1, read as the reverse complement.
ACCCACGCCCACGCCGATCACGTCTCCGGGGCGCGTCAACTGGCCGGCGAACTCGACGTCCCGTACTATCTCCACGCGGCGGACACGGGCGAACTCGAGGACATCACGGCCCTCGCAGACGGCGACACGATTTCGGTCGGTGGCCGGGAGCTCGAAACGATACACACGCCCGGCCACACGCCCGGAAGCGTCTCGTTCCGTTTCGGCGACGCACTCCTCTCCGGGGACACCCTGTTCCTCCGGAGCGTCGGCCGTCCCGACCTCGAGGACGGCTCCGAGGACGCCATCCGCGAGGCGTCCGGCCAGTTGTTCGACAGCCTCGACGGACTCCTCGACCTCCCCGACGAGGCCGTCGTCCTCCCCGGGCACTTCAACGACGAGGACGTGCGCCCGCTCGCGACCGAACTCGGCGACCTCCGGGCGGAGACGACGAACGAACTCCTGGGGTACGTCGAAGATGGTGACGAAGAGGCGTTCGTCGAAACCATCGTCGAGAATCTCTCCGACGAACCCGCGAACTACAACGAGATCAAGCAGATCAACTGGGGCAAAGAACAGCCAGGTGGCGACGTCGAAACCCTCGAGCTCGGACCCAACAACTGCGCGGCCAACTGAGCCATCGTCGTTCGTTCGTTCGAGCAGAGTGTATCGAGCATGATTCGCTCGAGTGGAGTCGGTTCGAGTGTAGTCCACTCGATCAAGGGCCGCTCGAGTAGAGTCCGCTCGAGGCTGACCCCGTCGCCGATTACCCCTCGAGGGCCCGTTCGAATCCGCGCAGAATTTCCTGTCCGTCCGTCCCGCCAACGTCAGGGAGCGTCGCCCGTTCGGGGTGGGGCATCAGTACCGCCACCGTCTCGCTCTCGCCCAGCACGCCCGCAACGTTGTGCTTCGAGCCGTTCGGATTGGCGTCGTCGGTGAGGTTGCCCTCGGCGTCGCAGTACCGGAAAAGGACGCGGTCCTCGGTCTCGAGGCGGGTGAGTCGGTCCTCCTCGATCTCGAAGCGGCCCTCGCCGTGGGCGATCGGGATCTCGATTACGTCGCCCTCCTCGAAGGCGGCCGTCCAGGGCGCGTCGGTGCGTTCGACGCGCAGGAAGACGTGCTCACACTGGAAGCGGGCGCTCTCGTTCGTCGTGAACGCCCCCTCGGTCAGGCCGGACTCGCAGCCGACCTGGGCGCCGTTACAGATCCCGAGGACGGGGACGCCCTCGGCGGCCGCCTCGCGCACCTCCTCGAGGATCGGGGACCGGGCGGCCATCGCGCCCGCGCGAAGGTAGTCGCCATAGGAGAAGCCGCCGGGGAGGACGATACCCGTCGTGTCCGCGGGGAGGCCGTCCTCGTGCCAGACGATTTCGGCGTCGATGTTCAGGTGCCCGAGGGCGGCTTCGGCGTCGCGGTCGCAGTTCGAGCCGCCGAAGCGGACGACGGCGACCGTCACCGTCGGCACCCCCTGGTGTGGCGACTCCCGGTCGGTGTCGGGTTGACGGCGACCGTCATCGTCGGCACCGTTGGCTTCTCGGTGTGGCGAGTCTCGGTCGACGTCGGCATGGGCACCGGCGTCGACGCACGTGCCACCGTCATCTATCGCTCGTCGACCGCCACGTCGTAGTCGTGGATGGTCGGGTTCGCGAGCAGTCGTTCGGCCATCTCGTCGGCTCGATCAGCCGCCTCGTCGGCCGACGCCGCCTCGAGGTCGATCTCGAAGCGATCGGCCGAGCGAAGCGCCTCGAGCGAGAACCCCAGTCGCTCGAGGGCACGGCGGGTGGTCTCGGCCTCGGGGTCGAGGACGCCGCGTTTGAGTCGGACGGTCACCGTGGCGGTGTAGGCGGTCATCGTCTGAATCCCCGCATCCGTGCTCAAAAACGCTTTCGGGTTCGCCTCGTCATACACGTTCGTGGATAGTATCAACCGCTGCTCGAGGTTCCGGAAGTTCTCGAGAGCAATCTGGGCGTTCGACGACCGAAGGAAGCGCCAGGGGTTCGCTTCGGTGTGATGGACGGCCATCCCGCGTTCGGTAGCACGGTTCGACGGGTTGTAACGTAGAATCGAGAAGTCGCGTTCGTGAGGACGAAAATGGACGTCAGACCAGCGCGGCCTCGAGTTCGACGAGCGCGCCGTCGACGGCCTCCTGGTCCGCGTCCGGAATCGAAACGCGGTCACCCCGGAGCAGCGAGATGAGTTTCTGGCCCTGTCTGACCGTAATCGTGTCGTCGTCGGCCTCGATGCTCTCGACGACCTGGACGAGCCACGCCGGGATGGTTCGCTCGTCCTCGAGGTACGTGTCGGCACGCTGGACGAGGGCGTGATGAACGACCCAGCGCTCTTCGCGCGAGAGGTCGACAGTGCGGCTATCGGCTTCCTGTGGAGGTGTACTCATCGTGTCACGGGTCGGCTCTACCGACCGCTGGCTGACAGTAAGGACCGTCCACTAATAAGCCTTGTCGATTGTTAACATGCCTGGAAGTCGCTCACCGGGTGTCCCGCCGCATCGCGATCTCGAACCAGGGACAGAGGCGAAGTTGTCGGTACCACTCGGGATGGGTCGAGAGTCGCTCGTAGGGCACCCACATGAGGCCCGCGACCTCCTCCTCGTCCGGATCGAGCGTCGTGTCGTGGAGCGTCACCTCGAGGACGGCACAGACTTCGTGCTCGACGCCTGCGTTCTCGAAGTACCGCTTGTACTCGAAGCGGTCGGTGAGGCGGAGGTCCTCGTACTGATCCGGTGTGATGCCGAGTTCCTCCTCGAGACGCTGGCGCGTCGCGTCCTCCTGGCTCTGGCCCTCGACGGGGTGGGAGGCGACCGTCCCGTCCCAGTAGGTCCCCCAGAGGCGCTTTCCGGGGGCTCGCTGGGCGAGCAGGATGTTGTCGTCCTGGTCGAACACGAGCGACGTAAAGGCCCGGTGGCGCGTCCCCTCGCCGGTGTGAGCCTCGAGGCGGTTGACCAGGCCGAGTTCGGTGTCGTCGGCGTCGACCGCGATCACGTCCTGGGCAGCGTTCTTGTGTGGCAGTTCTTCGGAATCCGTCGACTCGTTCATACGACAACTGAACGGGGCGTCCGTGAAACCAGTATCGGCTTTCGGGAGGGGGAGTTCCTCGAGACCAGCCCTACCAGCCCCCTCGAGCCCTCCCCTACCAGCTCTACAAGCCCGCACCCTCGGCGTCCGGGTTCGACGCGTAGTCGTCCCCCACGACGACCGAAATCGCTCCCGGGAGGGTCTCGAGATCGAGTTCCTCGGCCGCGAGCACCTCGCCGTCGAGGCTGTAGGTGATCGGTTCGTCGTGGAGACTCTCGATCGTTACCCGCGGCACGCGGTTGCGAACGAGACCGTCCGTCTCCCGGTCGAAGAGGTGCTCGAGCGCCGTCGCACCGACCATCGACGGCATCGACGCGTTCTCGACGAGAGTCACCTCGAGCAACCCGTCCTCGGCGTGGGCCTGTGCCTGGCGACGGCCGAACCGGCGACAGTTCCCGATGAACGCGAGCGCGACGTCTCCCTCCCAGACGACGGACGTCTCTCTGTCGGCGTTCTCGAGGGTGACCCGCAATGGCGCTCCGTTGTAGTTCGTCGCCGTCTCGATCGTCTTGAGCACGTACGCGAGCACGCCGAACCGGCGTTTGCTCTCGGAGTCGGTCTCGAGGCTGGCCTCGGCGGTCAGCCCGCCGATACAGGAGTTGAGAAACGCGCGGTCGTTGGCCCGCCCGAGGTCGAGGCGTCTTCGTCGGCCCGACTCCGCCAGCGAGAACGCCTCGCCGATGCTCTCGATGCCGAGGTTCGACGCGGCGTTGTTGCCCGTCCCGGCGGGGACGATCAGCAGCGTCGGCCAGTCCTCGACTCCGGAGTCGACGAATCCGTCGACAACCTCGTTCACCGTCCCGTCGCCGCCGGCCGCTGCGACGAGGTCCGTCCCGCTCTCGGCCGCTTCCCGGGCGTACTCGCGGGCGTCGCCTTCGGATTCGGTCACACGCAACGCCCACCCACCCTCTGTCGCCAGCGCGTGCACCTGCTCGAGGTGGTCCTCGCTCCCGCTCACCGGGTTACAGATCACGACTCTGTCGGTCGATTCGGCGACCCCGGAACCGTCTGCTCTGACCGAGCCAGGAGGGACCATCGGGACGTACATGCCAACACCAACTGTCCCCAAAACAAAAACCCTCCCCCATCGTTGTCCAGGGTATGTTCGCCGTCGATTTACACGCACACACCCGGTTCTTTCACGGCCATCGGGGACTCGGGGATCGGTACGATCCAATCGGCGTCTCGCTCCTCGCTCGAACCGCCCGCTGGCGCGGGCTCGACGGCGTCGCGACGACCAATCACGACTACTACACCCCCTTCGAGCGCGAGGCCGCCACGGTCGTCCCCGGAATCGAGGTTACGACGACGCGCGGACACGTCCTGGTCGTCGGCCCGGATCCGCCAGCGGAGACGGTCCCGCTCGAGTACACCCCCGCAGAGGTGATCGAGATGGCCCACGACCGTGGCTGTGCGGCTATCGTCGCCCATCCGTTTCGAAACAGCACAGTGACCGACGTCCCGGACCTCCCGTTCGACGCCATCGAGATCAACGGCAAACACCCCCGGACGCAGCCACTGGTCGAGCGACTTGCGACCGAACACGATGTCCCCCTGGTCGCCGGGAGCGACGCCCACTACCCGATCGAGGTCGGCCGGGCGTACACGCGAATCGACGCCGACGAACTGACCCCCGAGTCGGTCGTCGAGGCGATCCGGGACGATCGGGTCGAAGCGGTCGTCGATCGACGGCCCGTCGACCGGTTTATCCGTCGCTGGTATCGGGCGATCCACAGCCGAAAACACCCGGAAGACCTGCTCTCAAAGCCGACGCCCGGCGTCGGGGAACCCCCACAGAGCTAGTTCTCGATGCCTGGCCCAGTTTTTCCTCGAGAATCAGCCCAGTTTTTCCTCGAGAATCAGCCGCGTCTTCGTGCTCACGACCTCCTCCTGCTCGCGCGCCTGCGTGATGAGTTCGTTGACGCTGCGGGTGTCGGCGGCGTCGACGACGAGTACGACGTCCTGTTCGCCCGAGACCTGCCAGACGAAGTCGACTTCCGCCCACTCGGCCATGCGCTCGGCGATGCTCGCGGTGTCGACGTCGACGGCGACGCTGATCTCGATCATCGCCTTGACGTTCCCCGTGCGCGTGGTGACGGTGAATCGTTCGATCACACCGTCGGCGTTCATACGTTCGACGCGATTTCTGACGGTCCCCTCGCTCGTTCCAACCTCTTCGGCGATCTCCGTGTACGGCGTGCGGGCGTCTCGCCGGAGAATGTTCAGGATGTGTCGGTCCAGGTCGTCCATTGAGATGTGACTGTTCGGACGGCACCTACTTGTCGATTACGAATTTCGTAACAATACTTCGAAGGCAACACTTATGGTGGGCCGTACAATACGTATCTCGTAATGAACCCGGCCTACGTTGCGCTGGAGAGCGGTCACGTACTCGAGGGACGTGCTCGTGCTCCGGGTACCGCACGCGGGGAACTGGTTTTCACAACAGCTTACACCGGCTACGAGGAGAGTCTCACCGACCCCTCCTACGAGGAGCAGATCCTCACCTTCTCGTACCCGCTGATCGGCAACTACGGCGTCCGCGAGGAGCGCTTCGAGTCCGATCGAATCCACCCACGAGCCGTCCTGGCTCGCGAGCTCACCGACGACGTCGCCGACTGGCTCGCGTCCGAGGGCGTTCCGGCCGTCGACCACCTCGACACTCGCGACGTCGTCACCGACGTCCGCGAGGGCGGCGCCATGAAGTGCGGCATCGCCGTCGGCGAGGGCGTCACCCCCGACGACGCCCGCGCGGAACTCGAGCAGTGTGGGGCGATGAGCGACCACACCGAGATCGGCGCACAGGTCAGCGTCGACGAACCCGTGGTCCGCGGCGCGGACAACGACGGGCCGACCGTCGCGCTCGTCGACTGCGGCGCGAAGGGGTCGATCGTCGACTCGCTGCTCGCCCGTAGCGCCACGGTTCACGTCCTCCCCCACGACGCGAGCACCGCCGACGTCGAGGCCGTCGATCCCGACGTCCTGTTCGTCTCGAACGGCCCCGGCGACCCGGTCAACTTCAAGGCCGCGATCGACCTCGTCCAGGAATTCGTCGAGGGCACGCCCGTAGCCGGCATCTGTCTCGGCCAACAGATCGTCGCCGAGGCCCTGGGTGGGACCACCGAGAAGATGACCTTTGGCCACCGCGGCGTCAACCAGCCCGTCCTCGACCTCGAGTCCGGCCGGGTCGTGATGACGACCCAGAACCACGGCTACACCGTCGCCGAACCCGGCGACCACCTCGAGATCACCCAGCTCAACGTCAACGACGACACGCCCGAAGGCCTCGACGGGATCGAGTACGACGTGCTCACTCGCCAGTACCACCCCGAAGCAAACCCCGGCCCCGAGGACACCCTCGACTTCTTCGACGACGTCCTCGCGATGGCCGCGCCTCGACGTTCCCCTCGTGCGATCCCGGCTGACGACTGAGCGACCTCGTCAGCCGTAGGTCGGTTCGCCCCCGCCGAGCCGATCACGAAAACCGTTTTCTACCCGCGTTCGAATCGACGTCCACACACCCGTATGGGACCTGAAAAACGGAAGATGGTAGCCGGGGAGTTGTACGACCCCGGCGATCCCGAACTCGTGGCCGACCGTGAGCGCGCTCGAGCGCTCACGCGTCGATACAACCGGATGAGCGAGAGCGGCGGCGACGACGATAGTGACGGCGGCAGTGACGGGACAGCAGACAGCGACGAGACGGCCGACAGCGACGGTGACAGCGACCAGCGACGGCAGATACTCGAGGACCTCCTCGGATCGATCGGCGACGAGTGTCAGATCGAGCCACCCTTTCGCTGCGATTACGGGTACAACGTCCACGTCGGCGAGGACTTCTTCGCAAACTACGACTGCTTCGTCCTGGACGTCTGTCCCGTGGAGTTCGGCCGGAACTGCCTGCTCGGGCCCGGCGTCCACGTCTACACGGCGACGCACCCGCTCGAGGCCGCCGCGCGACGCGAGGGCCTCGAGTACGGAAAGCCGGTCACGGTCGGCGACGACGTCTGGATCGGCGGGCAGGCGGTGCTCACCCCCGGCGCGACGGTCGGCGACGGCGCCGTCGTCGCGGCCGGCGCGGTCGTGGTCGACGACGTGCCCGCGGGCGTCGTGGTCGGCGGGAATCCCGCGCGGGTGATCAGGGAGGTGCCGTCGGCGGAGGGAGCGGGAACGGAAGAAACGTAATCACTTGCGGAGGATCCAGGCGACCAGCACGACCGCCAGCAACGCCGCCCCGAGTGCCGCCGCCGCGAGACGGCGGTCGACGACGAGGACGTCGCTCCCCGCCCAGCGATAGAGGCCGACGGTCCCGAGTGCGACTGCAGCGCCGGTCGCGACCGCGCCGAGCGCGTGGACCAGTTCGGCCCGCATCGTCGCCGCGTCCCGTCCGAGTTCGGCGCGGAGCCCGTCCGCGTACTCGCCGACGTCCCAGACGACGAACGCGCCGGCGGCCGTCCAGATCGCCGCCTCCGTCCGGCCGATGACCGCGAGCGAGCCAGCGAGGCCGAGGATCGCCATCGCCGCTAGCGCCGATCCGATCGCCCGCGGCGGCAGGAGGCGAATCGCTCGAAGCAACGAGACCGTCCCGAACAGCGACGAGAGCATCCCCAGCGCGACCAGCAGGACGGCGACGACGAGCGCGATCGGCGGGAACTCGAGCAGCAGGTCGGCGACCACCTGCGGTTCGATCTGGCGAACCAGGGCCTCGAGCGACGCCTCGACGGCGGGCGTGGCGAGCACCGACGCCAGCGCGAGCGTCAGGACGACTCCGCCGACCATCGGAGCCAGGAGCCGAGCGAGCACCGCAGCCAGCCCCCGCCGCAGCGCCCGCCGAGTCCACTCGAGGGCAGCCACGAACGCGGCTATGGCGAGGACGACGAGCAATACCAGGCGAATTTCGCGTGCGAGGACGACCGTGGCCAGCGCCTCGCCGACGGGTAACGGGACGATAGTGGAGAGTTCCCGCGGCGAGAGCGGAACGTCCGAGAACTGCTCGAGCAGCGCCGGAAGCATCACGACCCCGGAAAGACCGACCAGCGCCACACGGATGGCAATCGAGTTGCCGCGGCGAACGACACCGACGGCCCGCGAGACGGCCTCACGCCGGTCGGGCGGGGCGAGGCGTTCGATCGGGACGTAGCCGACCGTCACGAAGACGGCCCCGGCCGTCGCCAGGACGAGCGCGAAGAACGAGACGGTCGCCAGGGTCTGGCCTGGCTCACGGAGGACGCCACTGGCAGCCCCCGTCACTTCGGCGACCGCCGGCCCCGCGCGCTCCCTGACGCCGGCCTCTGGGAGCACGCGAACAACGACCACGGCCACGACCCCGAGTGCGGCGAGCGTCGTGGCTCTGGCGGCTGCGCGGACCCCGCCGTCGCCCAGTCGATCCCACGACGCCAGCGTCCCGGCGAGGGCGGCGACGACGAGCGACCAGACGATCACTGCCGTAAACGGGCCGAACCCGGCGACGCCGACGGCGAACGCCCAGGCGAGGGTCACGGGAACGGCGACCAGGACGGCCACGGGGACGGCGAGCGCCCCGCCGACGGCGCGACGCACCGGACGGTCGCTCCCGAGCAGGGTGGCGACCAGCGCCGCGCCGACGCCGCCGACCGTCGCGACGGCCGCGAATCGCGGGCCGATCAGGGACCCGCCGACGGCGAGACAGATCGCGAGCGTGAGCACGAGGGTCGCGACGTCGCTCGTCGTCGGCTGTGCCAGGGCGCCTCGAACGGCCCCGAGTACGGCACTCGTTCCTCGTTTCCCGGACGCGATTGTCACGGTTCGGACCGACTCGAGTCGGGACGGACTACGCCCATCGCGGTCGGTACTCGAGGGAACGGTGCGGCTCGAACGCGGACTCGAGCGCGGATCCGGGCTACCGACTCGAGTCGACGCACCTGATTCGGTTCCGCCGTCCGACCGAAACGGCGTCGACTGCTGGTCGCGTCCGTCCGTTCCCGGTTCCGGGTCGGATGTCGTCATCGGGCGCCCCCCATCGCCCCCATCGTGCGGATCGCACGAGCCAGTTCGACCGACAGCGGGTCGGCCAGGTCCCAGTCGACGACGACGGAGCCGAGTCCGCGGAGGTCGTCGACGCGATTCCCGCGTTCGATGCCGGCGATCGCCGTTCCCGGCGACCGGTCGCCGCCGGACACGCTGGTCGTCATGTCCGGGCTCACGACGGTCACCGTCCGTCCGCGGAGGCGAAGCTGTTCGACCAGGTCGACCGCCGCGTCGTCCGTGAGCGGGCTACAGAGAACGACCTGCGCGTTTCGGGGGAGGCGCGTCTCGAGGCCGGTCGCGAGCGTCCCGCCGTCGGCGGCGAGGCGGCTCGCGGTGCCGTTACCGGACACGTCGCCGACCGCGTCGTCCACACGCCGACGAACGTCGTCGCCCCCACCGGGGTCGATCCACACGTCGTCCTCGAGCGTCGCGAACCCGGTTCGGTTACCGTCCTCGAGCGAGGCGAGCACGCCGCGGGAGGCGGCGTACAGCGTCAGGTCGTGCGAGTCGGGGCCGCCGGAACGCGACTCGCGGTGGACACCGGTTCGGTCGTCGACGAGGAAGACCATCGTGACGGCGCGTTCCTCCCGGTGTTCGATCGTCGCGAGGTCGCCGGTCCGGGCGAGGCGGTGCCAGTCGATTCGGTTGATTGGATCGCCGTGGCGGTACTCCCGAGCCGCGTAGAACTCGATCCCGCTCCCGCCGTCGTCGGTCGGCGTCCGCCCGACGAAGCGGATCGTTCGGTCGCGAACGGCGAAGGAGTCGAGCAGCGTCTCACAGGTCAGCGAGTCGTCGCCCTCGGCGTCGGGCTCGAGCGTCTCGAGCGCGCTCGCGGCCAGGTTCCGGACGCGAACGCGGGGTGTGCCGAACGGGTACTGGCCCCGGGGCGGCAGCACCTCGTACTCGTGGCTGACGGTTTCCCCGGGTCGAATTGCGGTGGCGAACGCGCTCGAGCCGGTGACCACCGGCACGTCCTCGGGGACGGCGTCAACCACCCGGACGTCGGGGAGCACCCGGTCGCCCTCGTTGGTCACCGAAAGGGTGACGGAAACCGGCTGACCGGGTCGCGGTCGATCGTCGTCGAGGGTTCGCTCGACGGCGAGGTCGGTCGACGGCGCGCCGCTCGAGACGCCGACGAGGACGTACCCGAGCGGAACGACGGCGACCATGAACAACGCGGGCGCGCCCAGCACCACAGCGAGGAGGCAGATGGCGAGGGCAACGACGACAGCACTCTGCCAGCGGGGAACGCGGCTCATCGCGAGCCCTCGCATCGTTTGCCTTCGATCCCCGCTCTCACAGGGCGCTCCCGAATCGCCTCGACTGCTTCGATCGCGTGCTCGAGCCCGCGCGTGAAGGGATCGGCCGTGCTGCAGAGGTCGAACAACCAGAGCGACAGCGGCGTCGACGGGCCGTCCTCGTCGGCGAGGAAGGCAGCCGCCCGTCGGTCGTCGGTCCAGGTCCCTGCCCGGATTGCCTCGAGGGCGTCCGCCCGGTCCAGTCCGGCGCGAGTCGCGTAGGCGTCCGCGGCGAGCGCGCGAAGCGCCTCGACGAGTTCCGTTCGGGCCTGGTCGCGAACCGGGCGAGGCTCGTCGTCGTACGCCGTCGCGCGGTCGATCCAGTCGTCGTAGACCGCGCCCGCGAGTCGAGACGAGCTATCGGTCAGCGAGCGAGAGTCGGCGAACGGCTCTGTCGAACCCGCATCGATCGGTCGCGGCGCGTCGACTCGGAACCGACCGGCGGCCGTGATCGTCGGGGCGACGATCAGGAGGACGAGCGCGAACGCCAGCACCAGGTGGGTCGGGTTCAGCGTCGAGAGCGCCGCCTCGAGTTCGGGAACCGCCTCGAGCACCGTCGCCGGGCGGTACAGCAGGCCTGCACCGAGTGCGAGCAGACCGGTCGCGAGGGCGGTTCCGGCGAGCAGGCCGAGCGTCGACGGGCCACGGCTCACGGGTCACCTGTCGAGTTCTCGTTCGGGTTTTCGTTTGCGTCCCGACTCGCGTCACCGTCCCCGTCGCTCGGTGCGTCGTCCGCCGATTCGTCGCCCGCCGCGAGCGACGACCGAATCGTCGCTCGAGCGGCCGTCGTTCGCTCGAGTCGCCGTTCCGGGTCCCGACCGCCGTACTCGACGTCGCGGAAGGCGTCCGTGATCGTCTCGACCGGTTCGGCGGGCACGCCCCGGGCCTTCGCCCCCTCGGCGACGTCCGTGGGGGTCGCGACCCGCAGTCGGGACACGGTCGAGACCGCGGCCACGTCCGCGAACGCCTCGCGGATGCGTACGCGAGCGGTCGGTCGGTCGTCTGGTGTGGCGGCTTCGGGATCGGCCTCGATCCCCTCGCCGACGAACGGAAGCGACGCCCGTACGGACCGAGCTTTCGTCCTCGCTCCGGCGAGGATCCCGGCGACTACCCCGAGGAGGAGCCCCGGCAACTCGGCGATCGATCGAAGTCCGCACAGCGCCGCGTAGGCCCGCTCGAGCGCCCGTGAGCAGGCGACGACGACGCCCATCGCGACCGCCAGCAGGCGGCCGGGGAGCGCTCGAAGCGTCGCGATCGGGTCGTCCGTTCGCACGAAGACGTAGCCGACGACGACCGTCAATGCGACGGCCAGGAGTGTCAGGATCGGCCGCTCGCCGGCCGGTCCCAGCGAGTCCTCGAGCGAGTCGATCATACTGTTCGTCTCTTCCTCGGCGCTGTCCGTTCCGTCCGTCTCAGCGCTGTTCGTTTCGTCGTCTTTGGCGCTGTCAGTTCCGTCAGCCTCCGCACCGTTTGTCTCGTCGTCCGAAGCGTCGGTAGCGTCGGTGGCGTCACTGACGTCGCTCGCGCTCGAATCCTCGGTTCCGCCCGTCGTCTCGACGCCCGACTCGTCGCCGTCCTGACTCGCATCCGGGTCGACGGTCGGATCGTCGGTCCAGCTGTCGTCGGGGGCGGCGTCCTCGTCCCACGCCCCGTCGTTGGCGTTCGCGTCGAACCCGTCGCTCGAGTCGAGTTCGGCATCTGTATTCGGGCCGCCAGCCCCATCGCCCTCGAGCGAAGTCGACCCGGCGCGCTGGTCGGTCACGAGGTCGCCGTAGCCGCCCTCGAGTCCGTTCGCCGAGGTCGGCACGTCGAGCAATCCGCCCGACGTCATCGGCTCGTCGGCCGTCCCAGCCAGGTCTTCGGGAGCGGCTCCCTCGAGGTTCGCGGGGTCGTCGTATGCGCTCGGCTCGAGGTCCCCGGGGTCGTCGTACGCGCCGGGATCGGAATCGGCGGCACCGGCGGCGAAATCGCCCGGTGACCCACCGATAGCGGCGTAGATACCCGCGAGTCCGAACAACGCGTCGCTCACGACGGGATTCGTCAGGAGGTCGTGCTGGTCCTCCATCGCCGAGAGAGCTGCTGCCTGCACGAGTTGGTTGTCGAAGGCGCCAGCACCAGCACCGCCACTGGCGCCAGCTCCTGTACCACCTGCACCAGCACCGGAACCACCCGTTCGAAGTCCTTCGCCGTCCGCATCCGACGCTCCGAGTTCGTCAGCCCGCCCAGCGAGGTCGCCGTCGCCCTCCGCGGCCGCCTCGAGCATCGCCTCCTGGATCGCCCGGTCGCGCTCTGCGCTCGTCTCACCGTCGCCGAGCGCGGTCGCCACTGGAGAATCCGCGGCGAGCATCGGCATCGCACTCGCGGCCAGGACGATCCCACCGATGGCACAGCCGACGGCGAGAACGGCGAGGAGGCGAGACGTTCCGTCCGATCCAATCGTCATTCACGTGTGACATACCAGCAGGTCTACTTACGTCTTATTGCAGATTGGCGCACGAAGCGGCGAGTAGAGGCGAAAACGAGAATACGTGGCGACGGCTCTACGAAGGGTCTGTCCACCCCGGCGGCCCGCTCAGGAGCCCCAGAAGTTCTCGCGACTGCCGAGTTGCTCGCGCTGTGGGCGACGCCCGCCCCGCTCGGACGCGTCTTCCTCGTCGTCGGCGTCCGCCCCGTCGGCGTTCGCGTCGTCGTCATCGTCGCTTTCGTCGTCGGACTCCTCGGGCTCGAGCGGCAATCGCTCGAGGACGTCAGCGCGTGCGTGGTTGCTGTGGACGCGGGTGATTTCGGCCTTGACACGGGCCTCCGGGAGGACGCCGTCGATCATGACGATGAAGCCGTCCTCAGTTCGCCCGACGCCGGCGCCGCTTTCGTGCATGTCGACGACGTCGACGACCACTTCCTCGCCGGATTTGACCGGCTGGGTCTTGAGGTCCTGGATCGGCTGGTTGTAGTGATTACACCACTCTTTGCCGCCGCGGTCGCCGTAGTGCGTACACCCCATTCCGCTGATTCGCTCGGTAAAGCTGGGGCAGTCGTCTGCGAGTGGACAGTCCGCCATGGGCCCTAGTACCTGTGGTATCGTTAAACCGCTTCCGGAACTGGCTTCCAGAATCGAGTCGAACGCCGGGTAAACCCACCGCAGACGCGTCCGGAGGCGTGATACTCTCGGTCGGTGAGAGACCGTCACGAATCCAGGCGAGCCCGAATCAACTGAACGCCCGCGACGCGCGGTTTCGAAAACGTTTACGCCCGGGGGAGCGCAATCAACGATGATGAAGGTACTCGTACCGGTCAAGGAGGTTGCAACCGTCGAAGACGAGTTCGAAATCGACGGGACGACCATCGACGAGCGGTATCTCGGCGCCGATCTCAACGAGTGGGACGACTACGCCATCGAGGAAGCCGTCCAGCTCGAGGAAGACGGCATCGTCGACGAGGTCGTCACCGTCACCATCGGCGACGAGGAGACCGAACAGACCATCCGCCAGGCGCTCGCGAAGGGCGCCGACCGCGCCATCCGCGTCTGGGACGACACCCTCGAGGACGTCGACCTCCTCGACGTCGGTGCGAAGGTCGCCATCCTCGAGGCGATCGTCGAAGCCGAGGATCCCGACCTCGTGCTGACGGGCGTCCAGTCGGGCGACGATAGCTTCGGCGCGACGGGCGTCGCCCTCGCGGAAGCCGTCGGCTACCAGTGGGGCGCCGTCGTCAACCAGCTCGACCTGGGGGCTGGCGACGAGACCGCCTCCGTCCACCGCGAGCTCGAGGGCGGGATCGAGGAACTGACCGAGATCGACCTCCCCGCCGTGCTCACGATCCAGACGGGGATCAACGAGCCTCGCTACGCCAGCCTCCGGGGCATCCGGATGGCCCAGCGCAAGGACCTCGACCACCAGACGCTCGCCGACCTCGGCGTCGAGGCCGACGCCGTCGCGGGCGACCTCCGACTGACCGCGATGTACGAGCCCGAGAGCGAGAGCGACACTACCGTCTTCGAGGGCGGCGCCGACGAGACGGCGGCAGCGTTAGCTGATCTCCTGCGGGAGAAGGGGGTGGCCCAATGAGCGCCGACGTGCTGGCCGTCGCCGAGCACCGCCAGGGCGAGCTCCGGGACGTCAGCCGCGAGGTCGTCACCGCGGGGACCGAACTCGCCGGCGAAACCGGCGGCGACCTCCACGTGGCCGTCGTCGGCGGCGACGTCGAGACCTTCGCCGACGCGCTGACCCTCGAGGGCGTCGACACCGTCCACACCGTCGCCTACGGCGAGGAATTCAACCACGACGTCTACACCCAGGCGGTCACCCAGCTGGCGGACGCACTCGAGCCCGCGTACCTGGTGATGCCCAACAGCGTCAACGGGCTGGATTACGCGCCCGCGGTCGCCACCCGCCTCGAGATTCCGCTGGTGACAGACGCCGTTGGCCTCGCGACCGAGGGCGACACCCTCGTTGGCACGCGCGAGATGTACGGCGGGAAGGTCGAGACGACCACCGAGGTCGACGCCGAGCAGGCCGCGGTCACCATCCGCGGGGCCGAGTGGGAACCCACCGAGGCCGCGGGCGACGCCACCGTCGAGGCCTTTGAGGCCGACATCGACGAGGACGCTATCGGCTCCACGGTCACGGGCTTCGAGGAGGTCGCCGGCGGCGACGTCGACATCAGCGAGGCGGACCTGCTGGTCTCCATCGGACGCGGCATCGAGGAAGAGGAGAACCTGGACCTGATCCGCGAGCTGGTCGAGGCGCTGGATGCGACGCTCTCGTCGTCGCGACCGATCGTCGACGCGGGCTGGCTCCCGGCCAACCGTCAGGTCGGCCAGTCCGGCAAGGTCGTCACGCCCGACGTCTACATCGCCATCGGTATCTCCGGCGCCGTCCAGCACGTCGCCGGGATGAAAGGCTCCGAGACGATCGTCGCGATCAACACGGACCCGAACGCACCGATCATGGACATCGCGGATTACGCGATCCACGACGACCTCTTCGACGTGGTGCCGGCGCTGATCGAGCAGTTCTCCTGAGCACCCGCGCGAGCGGTGCGCGGTGCGGACGCGAGCGCGGTTTTTCAGCTCGCACCATCACTATATCTTCTATAGCGTGAGCTCGAGTTCGCGGGCTGACGTCACCTCGAGCGAGACCAATATTACGTGGATGGCAGGGCTTTTACCCACCCGTGGCATGAGGAGGAGGTAATGTCTACTGCAGTGCTCGAGCAGTGGTGGTGTCGATGACAACCGATCTGACCGAAATCACGGTCGTCGGAGACGACGACACCGGACTGATCGCCAACGTCACGACGCTCCTGTTCGAGCGCGGGTGCAACATCGAGGACCTCGACCAGGCGGTTCGCGACGGCGTCTTCCGGATGAACCTCGCCATCGACACGTCGGGGATGGTCTGCACGGAGGCCAAACTCCGGGCGGACCTCGAGGACCTGGGCGACGACCTGGGTCTGGACGTCCAGGTCCGGTTCCCGACCGACCGCGACAGCCAGCAAATCGCCGTCCTCGTCACGAAGGAGAGCCACTGCCTCGAGGCACTGTTCGAGGCCTGGGCCAACGACCGACTGGGCGCCGACATCGGCGTCGTGATCGGCAACCACGACACCCTCGAGCCGCTGGCCGACCACTACGACGTGCCCTTCCACGACGTCGGGACGGAGAACGGCCAGCAGGACGAGGAACACCTCCTCGAGTTGCTCGCCGAGTACGACGCCGACCTGATCGTCCTCGCCCGGTACATGCGGATCCTGAGTCCGAACGTCGTGTTCCGCTACGAGGACCGCATCATCAACGTCCACCCCTCCCTGCTGCCGTCGTTCCCCGGCGCCGAAGCCTACCGGCAGGCAATCGAGGAAGGCGTCCGGGTCGCCGGCGTCACCGCCCACTACGTCACGACGGACCTCGACCAGGGACCGATCATCACCCAGCGGGCCTTCGACGTCCCCGACGATGCCGACCTCGCGGAGATGAAAGCCCGCGGACAGCCACTCGAGGCCGAGGCGCTGCTCGAGGCCGTCCAGCTCCACCTGAACGGCGACGTCTCGGTCCACCGCGGCCGGACGACGGTGCGAGAGAACGGCGACGCCTACCAGCTCGGGTTGCCCCGGGAACTCGAGGACGTGACGCCCGACCGCCCGGTCGACGGGATCACGAGCGCGCTCGACGACTGAGCGTACGGCGAGTCGCGTTCGATTTTTTCGTTGCTCGCTCGCCGTTCGTTCACTCGTCGCTCCCTCACTCGCTCGAGCGACTGCCGCGCTCGGCCATCATCCGGGCCGCTTTGGCCGCCCAGTCGCGCTCGAGGTACGCCCAGGAGACGACACACAGCGCCCAGAGGTAGTACAGAAAAACGCCGGTCGCGACGCCGAGGACGCCCCACTCGAGCGAGATGGCGGCGACGTAGGAGAAACAGAGATAGAACAGGAAGAGACCGCTCGAGCGCGCCAGCAGGGGGTAGATCGTCTCGCTAGCGCCCTGGAGCGCGCCCGCGATGGCGACGTAGACGACGAGGAACGGCGCGCTGAGGCCGTAGGCTCGAGCGAAGGTGACGGCGTGGCTCGCCGTTTCCGGGTCGTCGGTGAAGATCCGGACGAACCGGGGCGCGAAGACCGCGAGGACGAGCCCGATGACGCCGACCGTCGCCAGCCCCAGGCCGGCGATCGCCCAGCCGTCGTAGCGGGCCGTGTCCGGATCGCCCTCCCCGAGGTGCTGGCCGACGACGATGCTCGCGGCGACGTGATAGCCGCGGGAGAGGGGACTCGAGATCTGCTGGTAGACCCGGCGGCCGATCTGGTAGGCGGCGTTGGCCTCCGTGCTGATCAGGAGGAGGATCGAGTTGAACGGGAACTCGATGGCGGTCGCGATCAGGCCCTCGGCGATGCGCGGCGCGCTCACTGCAAGCAGTTGCTTCGCGATGATCCAGTCGGTCGGCCTGACGAGCGAACTCTCCCGCCAGGGACCCGCAAGTATTCCCAGCAACGCCAGGGCCGTGAACACGTTGGCGCCGGCCGTCGCGAGACCGACGCCGACGACCTCGAGGCGCGGGGCGCCGAACAGGCCGAGTCCCAGCACGACCGACCCCGTCACGTTGAGGACGTTGGCGAAGACGTTGACGACCATCGGCGAGATCGTGTCGCCGGTTCCCTGCAGCGCTCTCGCGGCAATGATGCCGACGTGGCGGGCGGGCGCGGTGGCCATAATGATCGCGAGGTACACCGAGCCGTACGCCACGACCGCCGATTCGGCGCCGAGGACCGCGATCGCGTATTCACTGAGGAGGACGCCGAAGAGCACGAAGGGGACGCCGGCGACGGCTCCGAGGAGGATCGCCTGGGTGATCGCCTCGTCGCGAGTTTCGGTTGCGCCGCTGCCGGTGTCCTGGCTCGAGAGCGCGATGGCGCCGTCACCGAGGCCGAGGCCGATCCGGAGCGGCAGGCGCGCGTAGAGGTCTGCGAGGCCGATAGCGGCGATGGCGGCCGGCGAAAAGAGGCCAGTCACGACGATGTCGACGGTCCGCATCAGCGTCCGCGTCGTCTGCTCGGCCATGATCGGCCACGCGAGCGCGAGGACGCGTTTCCAGACCGAAAGCAGTCGCTCGCGCCCCGACGACTCGGCTCCGGAGCCGCTCGCGCCCATACGGTCGAACCGTTCTCGGCGGCGTTTATTCCTCCGAAAGGAGCAAGCTGCGCGACGTTTAGTTCACGCAGTAGAAGTGGCAAGAAGGGGCGTCTGACGTGTCACCGAGGCACGAACGACAACCGTCTGCTACCCGTCAGACGCCAGTTTCACCTCGCTCCCGTCTATCGATTACACTTTCGCTCCGGCTGCATGAGATTTATATATCTCCGGTCCTCCTATACAGTCGCACGTCACACGCCGTGCATACCCTGTATTCCCTGTCGTGCTGTCGCTTCTGACAGCACGTTTTCCACACGAGGCCAGCGGCGCTGATGTCTCCGACCGAATCGACGAACAGCTGGGCCGTCGCCAACAGCAATCCTTTACAATACTTGCCCGATACTCGCAGGTATGCTCGAGCTTGCCGACGTCCTCGAGGCCCGCGAACGGGTTCGAGAGACCTCGCGTCACACCCCGCTGACGTACTCACACACCTACTCCGACATGACCGGCGCGGCGGTCCACCTGAAACTCGAGAACTTCCAGCGGACCGGCGCGTTCAAGATCCGTGGGGCGACCAACCGCATTCAGACGCTCTCGCCCGACGAGCAGGCCGCCGGCGTCGTCACGGCCAGCGCGGGCAACCACGCCCAGGGCGTCGCGCTCGCGGCCACGCGGGCGGGCGTCGACTCGAAGATCGTCATGCCCGAGCAGGCTCCGATCGCGAAGGTCAAGGCGACCCGGAGTTACGGCGCCGAGGTCGTCCTCGCGGGGGCCGACTACGACGCGGCCGCCGAGCGCGCCCACGAAATCGAGCGCGAGGAGGGCCGAACCTACGTCCACGCCTTCGACGACGAGTACGTGATGGCCGGCCAGGGGACGATCGGCCTCGAGATCCTCGAGGACTGCCCCGACGTCGAGACCGTGGTCGTCCCTATCGGCGGCGGCGGCCTCATTGCCGGCATCGCGACGGCCGTCAAGGCGAAGCGACCCGACGTCCGCGTCGTCGGCGTCCAGTCGACGGGCGCCTCGAGCGTCGCGGCGTCCCTCGAGAAGGGATCGGTCGTCACCATCGACGGGGTCGACACCATCGCCGACGGGATCGCGACCCGGAGCATCGGCGAGAAGACGTTCTCGGTCATCCGCGAGCGCGTCGACGAGGTCGTCACCGTCACCGACGAACAGATCGCGATGGCCGTCGCCCACCTCCTCGAGCGTTCGAAGACCGTCGTCGAGGGTGCGGGCGCCGTCCCGCTCGCGGCGATCCTCTTCGAGGCGTTCGACTACGACGACGGCGAGGTGATCGTTCCGCTCCTCTCGGGAGGGAACATCGACCTCAACATGCTCACCACGGTGATCGTTCGCGGGTTGATCGAAACCGGCCGCTACCTGAAGATCCAGACCGTCCTCAAGGACCAGCCGGGAGCGCTCGAGGAACTCCTGGCGATCATCTCGGGCCATCGAGCGAACATCTACGCGATCCAGCACGATCGAACGTCGAGGGACATCAAGATGAGCGACACCGAAGTCGAGATCGACCTCGAGACGCGGGGCCACGACCACGTCGAGGAGTTGCTCGAGGCCATCGAGGATCACGGGTACGCGGTCGAAGTGCTGGTGTAGTCCCGAGAATCGAGCGTCGTCCGAGGAGGGACTCGAAGCCGGTCCGACCCCTATTTAGTATCGCCGAACGTGAACGTCCCCTCGGTGTCGGGGTCCGAGTCGTCCGCAGTCTCGCGCTCATCCTCGGCGTCCTCGAGGGGTTCGTCTCCGTCTTCGTCTCCGTCTCCACCCACCTGCACGGGTTCGTCACCAGCCGAGTCGTCGGTCGATTCCGTTGCCGACGCGTCGTCGAACTCGAGCGGCTCGTCCGACGCGGTCGACGCGTGGGCTGTATCGGGGTCCTGAAGGGCCCCAGCCCTAGGGCCGTCGATCCCGACGCTCGCACCGTTCGTCTCGAAGCGCTCGAGGGCGGCGCTCAACTGGCTCGCCTGGTCGGTGAGCGAACTCGCGGAGGTCGTTACTTCAGAAATCGCCGAGGTCTGTTCCTCGGCTGCGGCGGCGACGTGCTGTGACTCGTTCGAGGTCGCCTGGGAGATCTCGGTTGCGTTCGAGACCATCGCCACGGCCTCCTGGGTCGAGGCCGCCTGTTCCTCGGTCGCCGCCGAGATCTCCTGAACGCCGTCGTTCGTCCGCTGGGCGTACTCGGCGATCTCGTCGAGCGCCGTCACCGCGTTCTCGATCGACTCGCTGTGCTCGTCGATGCGCGTCGCCGTCCCCTCGATTTGGGCAGCCGTCTCGTGGGTTTGAGAACTGATCGACTCGATGCGCTCCTCGATGTCCTCGGCCGTCTCCTTGGCGTCGGCGGCCAGTTCCTTGACCTGCGCGGCGACGACCGCGAACCCGCCGTCTTCGTCGCCGCCAGTTCCGCCGCGGGAGGCCTCGATGTTCGCGTTGAGCGCCAGCATGTTCGTCTCCCTGGCGATGTCGGAGATGAACTCGACCAGGTGGTCGATCTGGGCCATCTCTTCCTCGAGGGCGTCGATCGCCTCGACGGCCTCCTCCGACTCGGCCTCGATCTCGTCCATGCCGTCTTTGGCCGCCTGGGCGGCTTCCTTCCCGCGCCGTCCGGTTTCCGCCGTCCGCGCCGCGATGTCGGCGACCTCGTTCGAGGAGGCCGCGATCTCCTCGGTCGTCGTCGAGAGGCCCTCCATCTCCCCGGAGACGGCCTGCAGTTCCTCGTGCTGTCTGTCCGCACCGTCCGAAATCGCCTGGATCGACTGCGTGACCTGCTCGCTCGCGGAGCGCACCTCCTCGCTCGAGGCCGTGACCTGCTCGCTCGCGGTGGCGACCTCGTGGGCGAATCGCTTGACGCCGTCGGTCGTCTCCTCGAGTTCCTCGAGCATTGCATTGAACGAGTGAGCGATGTCGGTCATCGCCTCGCTCTGGCTCTCTGGGTCGAGTCGTCGAGTGAGGTCGCCGTCGGCGGCCTCCTCCATCACGACGCGGTACTCGTCGGCTTTCGTTTCGAGGTGACGGGCCATCGCCTCGGATTCGGCGCGGGCCTGCTCGGCATCCGTTCGCGCCCGCTCAGCCTCGCGGATCTGCTCGCGAAGCGACGTTCGCATGCTGTCGAACGCAACGAACAGTTGTCCGATCTCGTCGACGCGGTTCGTCTCGAGGTCGACCTCCAGGTCCCCGCGTTCCATGTCCGCCGCTCGATCCCGGAGGCGCCCGAGCGGGGCGACCGTCTGCCGCCCGAGGACGACCGCAACGAGCCCCAGCGCGAGCAGGCTCACCAGGAGCATCGCGAGGACGTTCTGGCCCACGTCCGTCGCCACGCCGTAGGCCGCGTCGGTGGGCACGCTTGAGACGGCGACCCACTGAGTGTCAGCGACGGGGACGTACGCGCGGACGTAGTCGCCCTCGTTCGCGACCGTCATCCGTCCGCCAAGGGCCGCTTCGACGGCTTCCCCGTCGAGGTCGTCGCCGTCGAACGCGAGCGATCCCGGCGCCAACACCCCACTTCGGTCGCCGTCGACGATCATCGTCGTCGACGCCGCGCCGGGCTGGTCGAGCTGGTTGACGCGGTACTCGAGGGTGCCGATCAGCACCACCACGCGGTCGCCGTCGCCAGCGACTGGGCTGGCGAAGGCCATCACCTGATCGCCCAGAGCCTCTGACTCGTAGGCCTCCTCGGTGTTCCAGACCGCTTCCTCGTTGCCGAGTTCGCTCGCGAACTCGGCCTCAGTCCAGGGCTCCGAGACCGACTCGAGGGAGACGTCCCGGTACTGGGAACTCGTGCTGGTCTCGATCGTTCCTGTCTCGGCGTTCACGACGTGGATCGCCCGGACGTCGACGGAGAGGCGCGCCTGCGATTCGACGATCGCCCCCTGCACTTCCTGCACGTCCTCGGAACGCAGGGTCTCGTCGGTCGAAGTCGTTCGCGTCTGGACACGCATCGACTCGACCCAGTCGCCGATTCCCTCCGCCTGCAACTCGGCCGTCGAGGCGAGCTGGTCGGTCGCGTCGTCGCGAACCGTTCGGTTGATTTCGTCGTAGCTGACCGCACCGACGGCGCCGATCACGAGCGTCACGGCGAGAATCGAGATGACGAATTTGAGCAGGTACCGCCGGCGAATCGGGCCCGGAACGAGTCGCGAGAGACGGCTCATTCGAGACTCACCTCGTCCAGACTGGCGATGCCGCCGTCCGCGCTCTCGTCGAACTCCCAGTACTCGAAGGTCGCGTCGACCGTATCGCCGTTCGTATCGAAGACGACCGAACTCGAGGCGCCCCGGTACTCGACCGGCTCTCCGGCAGCCGCCGTCTCGAGGCCGTCGGCGAGGCTCTCTGGGGTGACGATCGTGCCGGACTCGCTCGTGACGGCGTACATCGCGCTCCGGATGGCCGTCCCATCGTTCTGCCCGGCGTACGCGTTCGCGAGCAACAGCGCCGCCGACGCGTCGTAGGCGTGGGCGGTGAAGATGCCCGGCTCGGCGTCGTAGGCGTCCGTGAAGAGGTCGGCGAACTCGTCAGCGTGGGGACCGGCCGACAGCGGCGCCGTTCCGCGGATGCCGTCGAGGGAGTAGTCGACGGCCTCGTGGAGCGTCGGATCCCGCATCCCTTCGGTCACCAGCACGTCCTCCTCACCGCCGGCATCGTAGAAGTCGGTGAGGATACGCGCACCGGTGAGCGGATAGCCGATGAGCACCAGCAGATTCGGGTCGTCGGCTCGAGCGGACTCGAGTTCGTCCTCGTACGATCGGTCGTCTTCCTCGTCCTCGAGGGGATTGAACGGCACCCGGTTCGTCACCGTTCCGTCGTGTTCCGTCTCGAACGACTGGGTGAACGCCTGGCTCAACTGCCAGCCGTAGTCGTTGTTGACGTACAGGACCGCCGCGCTGTCGTGGCCCAGGTCGCTCGCGGCGCGTTCGGCGAGGACGACCGCCTGCAGGGAGTCCGAGAGCGCCGTCCGAAAGACCAGCCCCCCGTCGTTCAGCGACGTAATTGTCGGGGTCGTACTCGCCGGCGAGCAACAGACTGCCCGATACGGAATCAAGACCTGTTGGGTCGCCTGCAACGTGACGTCCGAAGCGGCCGGTCCGTTCACCATCGGGTACCCCGCCTCGACGAGTTCGACGGCCCGCTGGACGCCGGTCACCTGATCGGCGGCGGTGTCGGCGACGCTGTAGTCGACGTCCGCGTCGATGGAATCGGCTACCTGTTCTGCGGGCAGGATCGCCGCGTCCCGAATCGGTTTCCCCACCGCCTCGAGGTCGCCCGTCAGTGGTTGCATCACGCCGAGTTTGATCGTTCGATTCGTTTCGTCCTGGCTCTGGCCGTCGCTCGAGGGAACGAACTCGCGAACGTCACTCAGACAACCGGACAGTGCGGTCAGGCTGCCGGCACCAACGGCAGCGAGGACTGCCCGCCTGGGGGAAGAAGTCATACGCCTGCGTTAGAGCCCGTATTAATAATTGTTTATACAAACATTGGAGGTATTACAGTATTGGAGAAAGTTCGGATATTTGTGGTGTAATTTAACGTCACTCATTCAAACCGAGGGGTCGCGACTATGGTTTGAAGATCGGTGTGGAACCGTACTTTGCGAGTCTAGAGGCGAACGAGACGACAACCACACGCGTTTCACTGGTGTGCTACGCGGTGAAACACCGAAAAACCGCCTCGAGACCGAGATGACGTCAGGCCGGCAGTGCCCGCTCGACCACCTGCCCGTCGTTCGTCGGGCACCGCGTCGTCACTATTTTACGCTCGAACTCGCTCACGGCGTCGCCGTTCGCAGTCGCGGTTCTCACTCGCTCTGTACGTTCCGAACCGCGCACCGCCCACGCTCCGACAAAAATCTGGCCCGAAAACGGCCTCGGTCCGCTCGGCCGGTCACGCTAGCGGCGTCCGCTCGACCACCTGGCCGTCGTACGTCGGATACTGCTCGACGATCTCGCCGTCGTCGACGTCGCCCGCCTCGATCATCTCCTCGAGCAGCCACCAGGCGACCTCGACGTGATTCGACTTCACGGTGTAGAACTCCTCGGGGACTCCGAGGGCCTCGAACCTCGAGGGGTCGACGCGAGTCTTTCCATAAACCAGGGTGCCGTCGTCGGTGACGTCGTCGAACTCCCGGCGGACCGTGCGGGCCATCCGCTTGAGTCGCCGCCGGTGCTGGGCCGCGTCCTTGAACACCGAGGTGCAGAAGTAGACCTTCGGGTGGTCGCCCATCACCTCGAGGATGCCGTCGCGGTCGTTGTCGACGGCGCTCATGTGGCCCTCTTTGAGTTCGAACCCTTCCGCCTGCATCCGGCGGTAGTTGCCGTGGGACATCTCGAACTCGTTGACGTTACAGAAGTCGGCGGCGCCCTCGTCCAGAAAGTCGAGGAACTCCATCTCGGGGCGGATACCGGGGATCTCGAAGGCAGGGGTCAGTCCCTCCTCGCGAGCGATATAGAGGATGTCCTCCCACTCCGTGCCGTGGAGGTCGCCCCACTGCTCGAGCGGCGGGTGGAAGCGAATCTCGTCGAGGCCGGCCTCCGAGAGTCGTCGCATGTTCTCTCGTCCCCCCGGAATGCCGGTGTAGAGGTGGGTGTGGTGATCCTCGCCGAACTCGTCTTTCAGCAAGGAGAGGTAGTGACAGGTTCGCTCGAGGGCCTCCTGGGGTTCCCCGCCGGTGATCGAGGTGCCCAGCGCGTCCATGCGGTGGGCCTCGGTGACCACGTCCTCGTCAGACTCGACGAGGCGCTCGTTGGCGTAGACGTCCGTGACGTTCTTGCGGTTCTCGCCGAGCGGGCAGTAAAAGCAGTCGCGCTGGTCGCAATAACCGTAGACGAACAGCACCATCTTGCCGCCTTTCGCACACTGCTCACAGCCCTTCGAGATCATTCAATAGTACCGATTCGGTCTCGAGGGTCAAAAGCGGTGCGAATCGGCGCGTGCGAATCCCTGCGTGCGAATCGCTCTCGTGTGTTCTCCGCGATCTTTACCGATCGGCTCTGGGAGGCGAGTCGAACGAACCGACGGGAGTTTCGACCGAAGCATATCGTGGATTTATAACGGCCGAATTCGTGTCGTCGGCGCATGAAGTCCGTGCGCGTTTCGCTCGGTCACGACCCGGAGGCGCTCGCGCCGATCCACGCGGCCATCTGCGAGTCGCCCGCCATCGACCGCGAGGTCGTTCTCGGCGGGCAAGCGGTCGACGGCGTCGAGACGATTACTTCGTTCGTGTACGGTGACGTCGACGCCTACGAGTCGATCCTGGACGGCCTCGAGACGGTTCACGAGTACGACACGACCCCCGCCGACGACGGGTTCTTCCTGTACCTCCGTCGAGACCTCGGGCCCGAAGGAGCGTCGTTGCTCGACGCGCTCTCGCAGGAGACCGTCGTCGTGGTTCCGCCGATCGACATTCGCTCCGACCGGACGATCCGAACGACCCTCGTCGGCCACTCGAGCGACCTCGCGACCGTGCTCGAGGAACTCGCCGGCGGCGTCACAGTCGACGTCCGCTGGACGAGCGATTCCGTGACGACGAACGAAACGGCGGCCACTGAGCGACAGCTGGCGGCGCTCGAGACCGCCTGGGCGGTCGGCTACTACGAGGTCCCGCGCCGCAACGGCATCGAAATGGTCGCCGACGAACTCAAGTGCGCCGTGTCGACGGCCTCGGAACTGCTCAGGCGCGGAGAAGCGAACGTCGTTGGCCGGGTGCTCGAGACGCGCCGGTGATCGCGCGAGCGTCCGTTCAGTGATCGTCTCGGGCGGTGGAACCGGCGTCGATACCCGCGTCGACACCGCCATCCGAACCGAGAGCCTTCCGACACCGTACCGTGTACCCGATCCCCGCGGCGTACGTCTCGACGACCTCGCACTCGTCGAAGACCGCCCGGAGCGATTCGTCGACGTCGCCGTCGGGATTCCAGTTCGCGTACCAGCGAAGGAACCACCGGAGGAACGGATTCGCGACCCGTGCGGGTCCCGCCGGGACGGCACCGAGGTCGAACACGACGAACGACCCGCCGGGAACGAGGAGTCGGTGGACGTTCTCCACCGCCCGACGCACGTCGGGCATGACGCTCATCGAGAGGGTCGCGACGGCGGCGTCGAACCAGTCGTCGAACGCGACGGTCGTCGCGTCGACACGGTGAACCTCGACGTTTTTCCACCCGTACCGGTCGATCCGCTCTCGAGCCTTCGCGACCATCGCTGGGCTGTAATCGACGGCGACGAGGCGTCCGTCCTTCCCGATCGCCCGTCGAATCGGCTCGAAGTTTACCCCCGGACCGCAGCCGACGTCGAGCACGCGGTCCCCCGGTCGGAGGTCCAGATGGTCGATCGCATCCTCGCGTATCGGCTCGAAGTCGCGTTCGCTCATCGCGTACCAGTCGCTCCAGCGATTCCACACCTTCCGACTGCGTTCCAGGTGGGCCTCGTGCTCGGCGCTCGAGACGTCACCGTCGCCGTCTGCTTCCGTCACGTCCCTCGACTCCGTCGATTCGTCGCTCATAGTCGTGGGTTGGGCCAGGTCGACCGAGTACCTGGTCACGAAATATATCGGCCAGTTATATAGTATCGAGCCCGAATTTCTATCGCTCGAGCGAACACTCACGGAAAATTCGAATCACTCGAGCGAACACTCACGGGAAACCTCACAGAAATTCAAGCCATTCCGCGGTGTCCGAGGCGTATGGAGGAAGTCAAACTCAGCCGCGTCGAGCACGCACTCTCGGAACTCTCGTACCCGATTACGCGGGCGGACGCCGCAGTCGAGTTGAACGACGTGACGCTGTTGCTCGCCGACGGCGAGGCCAACCTCGGGTCGCTCATTGAAGACACGCACAGCGAGGAGTACGACTCCGCGGACCAACTCGAGGACTCGCTGTACAACGCCCTGCCGATGGAGGCCGTCGGCGAGCCGTACCAGTCCGAAGGGGAGGGATAGGTCGGCTCCGCCCTGGCCCCGTTTCGGCGCTCGTCTGTCGCGCTCGCGTCCACGTCGGGTGTTCGCGTTCACGTCCGTCGCTCGGGTCCGCCCGGTTGCCCGCTCGTCCGATCACCCGCTCGCACCCCACCGACTCAAGCCCACTGGACCCGCCGAATCGGGGACGCTCGAGGGAAACCCCACACCCGCCGTGAGAATCGACCGAGATACAGAACCCGTGTACATGAGCCCATCCAAAAGACTGACGTCGCCAGACGGAGGGTCGAATAGTATGACCGAACGTTCCGCGATCGTGCTCGCGGCCGGGGAGGGAAGCCGTCTCAGACCGCTGACCAAACATCGGCCGAAGCCGATGTTGCCAGCGGCGACGAAACCGATCCTCGAGCACGTCTTCGACGCGCTGATCGACGCGGGCGTGACCGAGATCACGACCGTCGTGGGCTACCAGCGAAACCGCGTCCAGTCACACTTCGGGCCGACCCACCGCAACGTCCCGATCAGGTACGTCAAACAGGAGAAGTTGCTGGGAAGTGGCCACGCCCTACTGGCCGCAGAGGACGCCCATCGGGACCACCAGGGGCCGACACTCGTCGTCTACGGCGACCAGCTCGTCGACGGCGACATCGTCGCGGACGTGCTCGAGTCCCACGACGAGGACTCGGTCGCGACGCTCGGCCTGATCCCGACCGACGACGTCGGTGAGTACGGCGGCGTCCTCACGGACGACGGCGAGGTGACCGAAATCGTCGAGCACCCGTTCGACGACCGCGAGTACTACCTCAACGCTGGCGTCTACGTCTTCGACGACCTGATCTTCGAGGCGATTCGCGGCGTCGATCCACGCGTCGGCGAACAGTCCCTCATCGACGGCATCTCGAGCCTGGTCGACGACGAGACCGCCAGCGTTCGTGGCGTCGTCTCCGACGGCCTCTGGGTCGACGCGACCTACCCGTGGGACCTGCTGACCATCGCCGAGGACCTCCTCGCCAGCGGCGGCGTCGAGAGCCAGGTGTCAGCCGACGCCTACGTCCACGAGTCCGCGACGGTGGTCGACCCCGTCGTCGTCCCCGCCGACTGCGTTGTCGGGGCGGGATCGGTCGTGGGACCGAACGTCTGTCTCGGCGAGAACGTGACGGTCGGGTCGAACGTCTCGCTCACGCACGCCGTGGTCGACGCCGACACGCGGGTCGAAGACGGGGCGACGGTTCGCGACTGCGTCACCGGCCGCGGAGCGCGAATTGGCCCTGGATCGACCGTCGTCGGCGGACCGAGCGACGTCCAGATCAACGACGCGGTCCACCGTGACGTCGACTTCGGCGCGCTGTTCGCCGACCACGCCCACGACGAGGGCGGATCGACGTTCGCCCCCGGCGTAATCGTCGGCGCCGACGCCTACGTCCAGGCGGGGTCGACGCTCCGTGGAACGCTCGAGGACGACGTGGAGGTGCGTTCCTGATGTGTGGCATCATCGGCTTCGTCGGCAACGGTGAGGGCGAGGCCGACGCGCTCGACGTCCTCATGACCGGGCTCTCGGGTCTCGAGTACCGAGGGTACGACTCCGCCGGCGTCGCCCTCGGGGATACGAACCTCCGCGTCCACAAGCGCCAGGGCGAGGTGTCCTCGCTCGAGGAGACCCTGGCGGCGAACGAACCGGGCGGCGAGTCCGTCGGCATCGGCCACACCCGCTGGAGCACCCACGGCCCGCCCTCGGACGTGAACGCCCACCCACACACCGACGCGGAGGGCCGGGTCGCCGTCGTCCACAACGGCATCATCGAGAACTACCAGTCGCTCCGGACGGAACTGCGCGAGGCCGGGATCACGTTCCAGAGTGACACCGACACCGAGGTCGTTCCCCACCTGATCGCTCGGGGCCTCGAGGACGGCCTCGACCCCGAAACGGCGTTCCGGGCGGCCATCGAGCGTCTCGAGGGGAGTTACGCCATCGCCGCCGTCTTCGAGGGGTCGGAGACGGTGTACGCGGCCCGCCACGAGTCGCCGCTCGTGCTCGGTCTGGGCGAGGACGGCCACTACCTGGCGAGCGACGTCCCCGCGTTTATCGAGTACACCGACCGCGTGATCTACCTCGACGACGGCGAGTTCGCGACGCTCACCGGCGACTCGATTCGGATCACCGATTCGAACGGCGAGGTCGTCGAGAGCAGCGTCGAGACCATCGAGTGGGACGCCGAGGACGCCGGCAAGAGCGGCTACGACCACTACATGCTCAAGGAGATCCACGAACAACCCACCGCCATCCGGGAGTGTCTCCGCGGGCGACTCAACGAACTCACCGGCCGGATCGAACTCGAGGAACTGGCGGACATCGCCTTCGACGGCCCCGTGACGTTCGTCGCCTGCGGAACCTCCTACCACGCCGCGATGTTCGGCGTCTCGCTGTTGAACCGCTGGGGCGTTCCCGCCCAGGCGACCCTGGCGAGCGAGTTTACGGCCGAGACGATGCCACTTACGGACGACTCGCTCGTCGTCGGCGTCACCCAGAGCGGCGAGACGGCCGACACGATGCGCGCGCTCCGGGAGGCGAACCGGGCGGGCGCGACGACGCTCGCCGTGACGAACGTCGTCGGCAGTTCGGCCGCCCGCGAGACCGATCACGTCCTCTACATCCGGGCCGGCCCGGAGATTGGCGTCGCCGCCACGAAGACGTTCGCGAGCCAGCAGGCCGCCCTCACCATGGTCGCCGCCGCGCTGAGCGATCACCGGTCCCGCGAACTGATCCAGTCGCTCCGATCCATCGCCGACGCCATTCAACAGGTGCTCGACACCTCGAGCGCCCGGGAGGTCGCTCACGCCTATCGCGACGCCGACGCCTACTTCTTCATCGGCCGCGGCCTCCACTACCCGGTCGCGCTCGAGGGGGCGCTGAAGCTCAAAGAGATTTCCTACGAACACGCCGAGGGCTTCGCAGCAGGCGAGTTGAAACACGGCCCGCTCGCGCTCGTCGGCCCGAATACACCCGTGTTCGCGCTCGTGACCGGCGACGGCGAGGAAGCCGAGAAGACCATCGGCAACGTCAAGGAAGTCGAGGCCCGCGGCGTCCCCATCGTCGCGGTCACTGACGGCCAGTCGGACGTCGAGCGATACGCCGACCACGTCCTCGAGATTCCGGCGCTCGAGGCCGTCGCGAGTTCGGTCGTGGCGAACGTCCAGCTCCAACTGGTATCGTACTGGGTCGCCAACGAGCTGGGTCGATCGATCGACAAGCCCCGCCACCTGGCGAAGAGCGTCACCGTCGAGTGATCGGAGAGTGCGTCACTGTCGAGTGATCGAACGACCGTTTCCGGAAAAGTGCGAGATTTGTGGTGGTTCGGTGGTGGTGGAACAGTTCCAAATCTCGCAGCCGTAACATGCAGCTATTCATTTATATTACTATTGGATGAACTCCGTTCTATTTATCAGTGAGTTCGCGGATCTTCGTTCTACCAAAACCGGTCGAGTCGGCTGCACCTGTCGATTCGACCGTGTCCGGTTCAGTCGTCGTCCCGGGCGGCCAGCTCGAGAACGTCCTCTGGCGGCTCCTCGTCGCCCCTGGTGGCCGTCGAGTGGAGGAAACAGGCCGCACGCTGATCGCCGTCGACCGGGACGAGTGCCGGGTCGTGTTCGCGACACTTCGGCATGACCGCCGGACAGCGGCTGGCGAAGTTACACCCCGTCGGCGGGTATCGCGGGTCCGGAATCTCGCCCTCGAGGGTGATCCGCTCGCTCGAGTGCCGTGAGTCGGGGTCGGGGTCGGGATCGGGAATCGCGCTCAACAGTGCCTCGGTGTAGGGGTGTTTCGGATCGGTGAAGAGCGCGTCGACGGGCCCGGTCTCCACGAGTCTCCCGAGGTACATCACGGCGACGCGATCGGAGACGTGGCGGATGACCGAGAGATCGTGGCTGATGAAGATCATCGAGAGGTCGCGTTCGGCCTTGATCCGCTCGAGGAGGGCCAGGATCTGGCCCTGGACACTTACGTCCAGCGCGCTGGTCGGCTCGTCCGCGATCAGGACGTCCGGATCGACCGCGAGCGCCCGGGCGACGCCCACGCGCTGTTTCTGCCCGCCGGATAGTTCGTGGGGATGGCGGTGGCGGGTCTCGGCGTCGAGACCCACCTCCTCGAGCAGATCGATCACGCGGTCGGTGACCGTCTCGTCGGGCCCCAGCGTCGCGTGTTTCTCGACCGCGAACCCGAGAACGCGCCCAATTCGTTGGCGCGGATTGAGCGACGAACTGGGGTCCTGGAAGACGAACTGGACTCGCTGGCGGAGCTCCTCGTCGGGAGTCTCCGCGAGGGAGACGCCGTCGAGCAGGATGTCGCCCTCGGTCCGGTCCTCGAGCGCGATACAGAGGCGCCCGAGGGTCGTCTTGCCGGAGCCGCTCTCCCCGACGAGCCCGACGGTTTCGCCCGCGCGAAGCGAGAGCGAGACGCCGTCGACGGCCTGCACCGGCGGCGATCCCTTCGGGAGCAATCGATCGAGGAGGGAGGACGAGGTGTCGAACTCCTTTCGCACGTTC
Organism: Natronosalvus caseinilyticus; assembly: GCF_017357105.1. Taxonomy (NCBI): domain Archaea; kingdom Methanobacteriati; phylum Methanobacteriota; class Halobacteria; order Halobacteriales; family Natrialbaceae; genus Natronosalvus; species Natronosalvus caseinilyticus. Next base: position 1,174,585 of record NZ_CP071596.1, on the reverse strand, counting down.
TCGATCTCGAGAATCGGGTCACCGACGTCGGTTGTCCGCGACCCGGCCGTCCCGGATACCTCGGCGGGCACGGGCTCGAGGACGCCGATTTCGTCGGTTCGAACGCAGGCTGCTCGCTGGACGGCGCCGTCGCCGGTCGATGCCCGGGTCCCTGCCGTCTCCGGCACGCTCTCCGCATCGACCCGGTTGCCCCCCTCGACCGGCTCGAGCGGCGGATCGTCCGCCTCGCAAGCCGCCGTCGCGTACGGACAGCGCGGGGCAAAGTTACAGCCACTCGGCCGGTTTCCAGGCTGGGGAACGGTCCCCTCGAGCAGTTCGGGCACGTGGTCGGTCAGTCGCGGCATCGATCGGAGCAGGCCCGCCGTGTAGGGGTGGCGGGGTTCGGTGAACACCCGCTCGGTCGGCCCCTGCTCGACCATCCGTCCGGCGTACATGACGCCCACGCGGTCGGTCGACTCCGCGACGACCCCCAGGTCGTGGGTGATGAGGACGACACTGAGGTCGCGGGAGTCCCGGAGGTCCTCGAGCAACTCGAGGATCTGGGCCTCGATGGTCACGTCCAGTGCCGTCGTCGGCTCGTCGGCGATCAGCACCTCGGGATCACAGCAGATGGCGATGGCGATGAGCACTCGCTGGCGCTGGCCCCCGGAGAGCTCGTGCGGGTAGGACTCGAAGACGTCATCGGGATCGGGCAGGCGAACCTGCTCGAGCAGGGAGAGCGCCGTCTCCCGCGCTTCCTCGTCTGACAGCTCCCGGTGCTGGTGGAGCGTCTCGAGGAGTTGCGTGCCGACGGTCAACACCGGCGTGAGCGAGGTCATCGGGTCCTGGAAGACCATGGCGATCTCCGATCCGCGGATCGACTGCAGCGTCGAGTCGGACATCGTCGTCAGATCGGCGCCGTCGAACGTGACCGAGCCCGACGCGATCCGGCCGTTGTCCTCGAGCAGCCGCATGATCGAGTGAGCGGTGACGCTCTTGCCGGAACCGCTCTCTCCGACGATACCGAGGGTTTCCCCGCGCTCGAGGGTGAAGCTCACGTCCTCGATGGCGCGAATGCCGCCCTCGTCGGTCGCGAACTCCGTCGTCAGTCCGTCGACCGATAGCAGTGGGTCACCCGTGCTCGTGCTCGTATTCGTGCTCGTGTTCGTACTCATACTCAGAACCTCCGTTCGGCGTTTTCGTGCGGGTCGAGCGCGTCGCGCAGCCCGTCGCCGACCAGGTTGAAGCCCAACACGGTGACGAAGACGGCGACCCCGGGGAACACCGAGATCCAGGGGGCGTTGCTCATGTAGCTACTCCCGTCGGCGACCATCTGCCCCCACGAGGCCTGGGGCGGCTGGACGCCGAGGCCGAGGAACGAGAGGGAGGCTTCCGCGATGATGGCGAACGCCATCAGCAGGGAGGCCTGGACCAGCAGCGGCGAGAGGCAGTTGGGCAACACCTCCCGGAAGACGATGTGGCGCCTCGAGTAGCCGAGGGCTTCGGCGGCCTCGACGTACTCCTCCTCGGTGATCGAGAGGGCGCTACTGCGGGCGATGCGTGCGAACTGGGGGATGTAGACGATTCCCAGCGCGATGATGACGTTCTGGAGGCTAAATCCGAGTGCGGCGACGACGCCGATCGCGAGGATGAGCGCCGGAAAGCCGAGCAGCACGTCCACCCCGCGCATGATGACCGTCTCCGTGTACCCCTTCGCGTAGCCAGCGAGCACGCCGAGCAGCGAGCCGATCACGGCGGCGACCGAGACCGCCGTGAGTGCGACCTGTACCGACACCTTCGCGCCGTAGATCGTTCGCGACAGGACGTCGCGACCCAGTTCGTCGGTCCCGAACGGGTGGTCGGCACTCGGTCCCTCGAGCGGGGTAAACGCGGGATCGTTCGGGTCGTGGTGGACGGTTTCGACGATCGCCCCGCCGAAGAACTGCTCGTCGACGAACGCGAGCACGCCGACGACGACGATTACCGACACGACCGCGAGCCCGGCGACCGCCAGTTTGTGCGCCGCAAAACTCCGGGCGAAGCGACGGAACCGTTCCCAACGGGCGCTCGAGGCGACGCTCATTGGACGCTCACCCGCGGGTCGAGGTAGCCGTACGTGAGGTCGACGAGCAGATTGATCACGACGAACAGGGTGGCGACGACGAGGACGGCTCCCTGTACCGCCGGGTAGTCCTGCTGGAGGACGGCGAACCAGATCAGCCGCCCCATGCCGGGCCAGGCGAACACCTGCTCGACGACGACGGTGGCCGAGAGGAGGTAGCCGAACTGCAACCCCGCGACGGTGATGACGGGCAAGAGCGCCCCCTTCAGAACGTGGGCGGTCATGATCCGGCGCGTCGAGAGTCCTTTCGCCTTCGCCATCCGTACGCTATCGGAGCGCAGGTTCTCGAGGACAGCCGAGCGCGTCTGGCGTGTCAGCAAGGCAGCGTAGGCGGTTCCAACCGTCACCGCCGGCAGGAAGACGCTCTCGAGCGCACCGACGGGGTCGTCCATCGGCGAGACGTAGTTCCCCGCGGGGAAGAGATTGATCGACGTCGCGAAGAAGAGGATCAGGAGGAGGCCGAGCCAGAAGTTCGGGATCGAGATGCCCGAGAGCGCCCCGAGCGTGACCGCAAAATCGGTCTTCGATCCCTTGCGGACTGCGCTCACCATGCCGGCCGGAATCGCGATGAGTATGGCGACGACCATCGAGGAGACGGCGAGGAACAGCGTCGCTGGCAGACGGCTCACGATCAGGTCCGAGACGGCCCGCCCCTGGACGAGCGAGCGGCCGAAGTCGCCCTGGAGCACGTTCGAGAGCCACGAGAAGTACTGGATGTACAGCGGCTGGTCCAGTCCGTGGGCGGCCCGGACCGCCTCGATGTTCTCATCTGTCGCCTGGATACCGAGCATGTTGACGACCGGATCGCCGGGTGCCGCGTGGACGATCAGGAACACGACTGCGGAGACACCGGCCAGCACGGGGACCGTCTGGAGCGTCCGCACCGCGACGTAGCGAAGGAAGTTCATCGAGCGATCAGGCCACCTCCGGCGGTGTGAGGCGTAAAATCATGGGTAGGTCGTTTTCACGGGCTCGCTTAAGTGTTGTGTCGAGTTCGTGGGAATCCCGGGTTACCTGAAATTCGTTCATTGTTTCGATTGTAGGTTGGATTCTGTTGGTCGAACTGGCTGGTCGGGCGCGTGTGAGCGACCCCTCGGGCCGAGAACCGCTCGAGTTACCGTCGGTCGAGTCAGGCCTCCATCGCCGCGTCGGCAGCCTCGAGGGCCACATCGATCGCTGCAATCGCCTCGTCGATCTCTTCTCGGGTGATCGTCAGCGGCGGCGCGACGATGAGCGTGTTGATCATGTTGGCGACGTAGGTCCCGTGCTCGAGGGCGCGGGCGGCGACCTCGTCGACGACAGTCGACCCCTTCGAGAGTTTGTCCTCGCGCGTTCCGAAGGGGACCCGCTCGTCGGCCCGTCTCGTGAGTTCGATTCCGTGGAACAGCCCGGTTCCGCGGACGTCGCCGACGCTCGGGTGGTCGACCGCGAGCGAGGCGATTCGGTCGCCCAGGTACGAGCCGACCTCGTCCGCCCGCTCGATCAACCCCTCGGACTGGTAGGTCTCGATGGCCGCTAGCCCCGCTGCGCAGGCGACCGGATGGCCCGCGTAGGTGTGGCCGTGCGTGAACATGTTGTCCTCGAAGTAAGCAGCGACCTCGTCGGTGACGATCGTCGCCGCGAGGGGCTGGTAGGCGCCCGTGAGCCCCTTCGCCATCGTCATGATGTCGGGGGTCACGTCGAAGAGGTCGCTGCCGAACCACTCGCCGGTCCGACCGAACCCGGTCATCACCTCGTCGCAGACGAGCAACGCGCCGTGGTCGTGGGCGATCTCCTTCAGCCGCGGGAGGTACTCCGCGGGCGGGACTAGGATGCCGTTCGAGCCGACGACCGGTTCGACCAGTACCGCCGCGACGGTATCGCCCTCGAGCATCAGCATCTCGTCGATGTACTCGAGGCTCTCCATCGGGTCGAGCGTCGACCCGTAGGCGTAGGGGTCGGGCGCCTTGATCGCGCCCGGAATGCCGGGTTCGGCGGCAAGTCGGCGGGGGTCGCCGGTGACGCTGATCGACCCCGCGGTCGCGCCGTGGTAGGAGCGATACCGGGAGACGATTTTGTCCTTGCCCGTGTAGAATTTCGCGATCTTGATCGCAGCCTCGATGGCCTCGGTGCCGCTGGTCGAGAAGAACGTCTTCGAGAGGTTTCCCGGCGTCACCTCGGCGAGTTTCTTCCCGAGTTCGGCCCGCGCCTCGGTGGCGAAGCCCGGCGCGAAGTACGCCCCCGCTCGAGTCTGGTCGGCGATAGCTTCCTCGACCGCCGTGGCCGAGTGGCCGAGGTTCGAACACATGAGTTGCCCGGAGAAGTCGACGTACTCGTTGCCGTCGGCGTCGATGAACCGGGCGCCGTCGCCGCCGACGATCTGGGTCGGCGAGACCTCGCTCTGGTAGGCCCACGTCCCGAACACGTACTCTCTGTCCATCGCCTCGACGGCGTTCAGCCCGTCGCTCGAGTTATCCGTTACCATATCCCTATCACGGCTATCGGACTCTATTGATTAATATTTATCCCTCAATCAGATTTCTCGGACAAAATTCTACAATTCACGGTGGTACAGCATTCAGTCCATGTTTTCAACCAGTATGGGGTACAATATTCATAATTTCAGAAGCCTTATAGTGGCCGGCGGACAGCCCTAGACGAATGCCACACGATACCACCGAACAGTTCGGGACGGTGAAAAACTACGTCGACGGAGGATGGGTCGCCCCGGGTGCGGACGGCCAGGACGTGGTGAACCCGGCGACCGGCGACGCCCTCGGATACGTCGGCTTCAGCACCGACGAGGACGTGGACGCGGCAGTTGAGGCGGGGCTGGCCGCCTTCGAGGACTGGCGAGAGACCCCCGTCGAGGCGCGCATCCAGCCGCTGTTCGAGCTGAAGCGCCTCCTCGAGGACCACCTGGACGAACTCACGGAGATCCTCGTCCGCGAGCACGGAAAGACGATGGGCGAGGCTCGAGGGGAACTCCGACGAGGCATCGAGAACGTCGAAGTCGCCTGCGGCATCCCGACGCTCATGCAGGCGGGACACGTCCAGCACGCCGCCCCCGACATCGACGAAACGGCCGTCAGGGAGCCTCTCGGCGTGTTCGCCGCCGTCACCCCGTTCAACTTCCCCGGCATGATCCCGCTGTGGTTCCTCCCGTACGCGGTCGCGACCGGGAACAGCTTCATTCTGAAACCGAGCGAACGGGACCCGCTCGTGACCCAGCGGCTGTTCGAACTCATCGAGCAGGCCGGCTTCCCCGACGGCGTCGTCCAGCTCGTCAACGGGAGCGTCGACACCGTCGACGCCCTGCTCGAGCACCCCGACGTCGCCGGCATCTCCTTCGTCGGCTCCACCCCCGTCGCGAAACACGTCTACGAGAAGGCGGCCGCCCACGGCAAGCGCGTCCAGGCCCAGGGTGGGGCGAAGAACCACGTCGTCGTCTCCGCGACCGCCGACCTCGAGTTCGCCGCCGAGAAGACGGTGAGTTCCGCGCTGGCGTGCTCGGGCGAGCGCTGTCTCGCCAACGACGTCGTGCTGGTCGAGGAACCGGTGTACGAGGAGTTCGTCGACCTCCTCGCCGCCGAAACCGAGGCACAGGTCGTCGGCGACGGCCTCGACCCCGAGACTACCGTCGGCCCGCTGATCACGCCCGAACACGAGGAGCGAGTCCGGGAGCACGTCGAAACCGGTCTCGAGGAGGGAGCCGAACTGGTCGTCGACGGCCGGGACGTCGGTCGCGACGGCGAGGGCAACTTCCTCGGTCCCTGTCTCTTCCGGGACGTGACCCCGGAGATGACCATCTGCCGAGAGGAAATATTCGGCCCCGTCCTCGCCGCGATGTCGGTCGAGAGCGTCGCGGAGGGAATCGAGGTCATGAACCGCAGCGACTTCGGCAACGCCGCGAGCCTCTTCACCGAAAGTGGCTCGGAGGCCCGCCAGTTCCGCCACCGGGCGGAGGCGGGCAACCTCGCGGTCAACGCCGGAACGGCCGCGCCGATGGCCTTCTTCCACTTCGGCGGGCAGAAAGACTCGTTCTTCGGCGATCTCCACGCCCAGGCGGAGGACGTCGTCCGGTTCTACACCGACGAGACGGTGTACATCGAACGCTGGCCGAACGCGTAGGCCCTATCCTCCGTTCGAAACGCTCGAGTCGAGACGCCGATCAGCGATCCCCGTCCTGGACGACCTGTTTCATCTCCTCAGACATCACCGAAACGACCCGCGGAGTGCTCTTGATCTCGTCCATGACGAATCGCGAGGACGTTTCCTTCACTCCCTCGATGCCGACGATTTCGTCGATGACCTCGTTCATTTGCTCGCGGTCCTGGACGCGCACGATCGTCACGAAGTCCACGTCGCCCATCGTGTAGTAGACCTGTTCGATGCCATCGATCGCCGCGAGTTCGGTTCCAATGTCCTCGGAGTACCCCTGCTCGTGGGTGACCGAAATCTCCGTCAGCGCCACCATGTCCAGTCCGAAGGGCACCGGATCGAGATCGGCCGTGATCCCCCGGATGACGCCCCGGTCCTTGAGTTTCTCGAGTCGGTAGTGGATCGCGGATTTCGACAGGCCGAGTTCCTCCGAGAGGACGTTGAGGTTGACGTCGAAGTCGTTCTCGACGTACTCGAGGAGGTCGACGTCCGTCTGATCGAAGGTCTCGCCGCGAGGGCGCGTGTTCGACATACTTCACGTAGAGCGCCGTCTCACATAAAAACGTGTGTCTTCACGGGTATTTGATAGGTCACCGGTCCGCCGCCGGGCGTTCGAGCCCGCTGACGGCCCCCTGCTCGCGGGCGCGTCGCGCGACCCCGATCGTCTCGGCGTGGTAGGCTCCGCCCAGGCTCGCCTCGATGCAGACGTCCTCGAGGCCGCCGAGCACCACGATGTCCGAGAGCACGTCGGCGGCGGCGTGCGTGACGGCCACCTCGGCGTCGGGCGCGAGGTACGGCGTCGTCGCGGTGGTGATCGCCTCGATCACGTCGCCTCGAGCGCCGTCGTGGGGTACCGCCGCCTCGAAGCGCGCGCCGTCGTACTCGAGGGCGAGGGAGACACCCGATCCCGTCTCGGCGGGCGAGACGGTGATCGAGCCGTTGTCGGTCTCGCGGGTCACGGCCGCCGAGAGCGTCGCGCGGGTCTCACCGTCGACCGGTTCCGTGCCGACCTCGCGTACGGCCCTCGCGATCGCGGGATTCGGGAGTCCCGCGGGGTGGCTCACGACCGCGTCGGGGCCGAGCGTCGTCGCGTAACAGAAGCGGTGTTCCGGCCGGGAGAAGTCCCACTCGCTGGCGATTCCGGTGACGGATGCGGCGGTAACGCCACAGAGCCGCAGCGGGCCGAGGACGTGTTCGACCACGAACGCGCGGCCGTCGCCGGTATAGTCGGCGTCCGGCTCGACGAGGTCAACGCGCACGTCCGCCTTGCGGACACACTCGAGGCTCGCCGGGATGCCGTTGACCTCGATGCCCGGTTCCCACCGGGGTTCGACGCGAACGTACTCGCCCTCGACGGGTTCGGCGACCGTCCTCACGGCGATCCCTCCATGCGGGCGAGCGCCTCCTCGAGGAGTCGCGTCCCGGTAGCGAACGCGTCCGCGTCGAACGGTTCACCCGGCTCGCCGGTTCCGAGCGCCACTTTCTCGGGAGTCGGTACGGCCTCGAGGATCGATCCGGGCGGCAGCCAGTCGTACGTGCAGTCCCCGAGCACCGCCCGGTGGGCGCCCTCGACGGCCGTCCGCGTCGCTCGAGACGGTCGGGCGCGGTCGACGCCCGCGACGCGCTCGAGTCGAACCGCCTCGACGCCCGGACAGGATTCGAACCGGGATTCGACCTCGGCGTACACGGTCGTCGGGGTCGTGGCCGCCTCGAGGACGACCGTCAGCCGTTCGCTGCTGGCCTCACCTCCGGTGGTCAGCCGGTCGTCACCGGCCTCGACGCCGGCCAGCGAGAAGGTGGTCATTCCAGTCGTGAAGACCCCGTCTCGGTCGTCCTCGACCGGATAGTGGGGATGAGACGGCTTCGCGGCCTCGAGGACGGCCGACAGCCGGTCCTCGTCGATCTCGAGTCGCTGGTAAGTAGCGCTCGCCTCCGGCGCACGCTCGAGGTCGACCGACACCCTCGCTCGTCCCCGCACGACGGTCGACAGCCGCCCGTCGAGGGGCTCGAGGACGAGCCACGGACCCGCCGCGGTGAGGTTCGCATCCGGGAAGTGCAGTCGCGCGTTCGTGTCCGCGGCCGCGCTCGACTCCCCGTCCGCCTCCTCGCTCCCGGCGACCGTCGCCGCGACGGCGAGCAGCCCCGCTCGGGCCGCCCGTGGTCCGCGATAGACGGATTCGCCGGTTTCGGCGTCGGTCGCGACCTCGAGGTCGGCCAGCGGGTCGGTGCCGTCGAGCGGGCCGACGAGCAGGTTGACGGGCTCGCTCCGTCCGCCGTGGTCCGCACGGTCGCTGGCGGCACCCGAACCGCGTTCGACCGCCTCGAGCGCTCGCTCTCGAATCGTTTCCGGCGACGGTAACTCAGTCATCGAGGTGGCCCATCAGATCCGCCATCGCGGCGGCCATCACCGTCGCAGCCGTGACGACCTCCTCGACGGGCACGTACTCGTCCTCGACGTGGGCCTGCTCGAGCAGGCCCGGCCCGTAGACGATGCACTCCTCGATGCCGGCGTCGTTGACGACGAAGCGCTGGTCGTCCGACCCCGGCGAAACGACGTACTCCGGCGGCCCGTGGTGGGGTTCGATCTCCCGCGCGAACGTCTGGGCGACGGTACAGTCCCGCGAGACGAGCGCGGGTTCGGCGAACATAATCTCCTCGTAGCCGACCCGCGCACCCGTCGCGGCCTCGGTCTCGGCCATCAGCGCCTCGATTTCCTCGCGAGCGCCGTCAACGCTCTCTTCGGGGACGAGCACGCGGTAGAACGTTGCCGTACAGCGGTCGGGGACCACGTTCTCGGAGTAACCCGCGTCGATCATCGTCGCAGAGACGTCTGCCCGGGCCGACGCCGCGGGGACCACTGGTTCGTCCGTCGTCCGTTCGTGGAGGGTCTCGCGGTACTCGCCGATCCGCGAGAGGAAGTCGTTCATCGCCATCACCGCGTTCTCCCCGCCATGGGCCATGCAGCCGTGGGCCTTCTCGCCGTGGGTGACGACGCGGAACTTCAACACGCCGCGGTGGCCCAGACAGATCCGCGAGGAGTCGAAGCACTCGGTGTAGACGCAGTAATCCGTGTTCTCACGGGAGAGGTGGCCCTCCCGGACCAGTTCGCCGAGGCCGGTGAAGCCACCGGTCTCCTCGTCGACGGTCATGCTCTGGGTGATCGACCCCTCGATCGGCATACCCAGCTCGCGAAGCGCGTCGACGGCCAGCACGCTCGCGGCGATGCCGGATTTCATGTCGCTGGCCCCGCGAGCGTAGAGGTTCCCGTCCTCGAGGGTCGGCTCGTAGGGGTCGGTGGTCCAGTCCTCGCCCGCGGGGACCACGTCGTAGTGGCCCGTGAAGTGGACGTCGGGGCCCTCTCGGCCCTCGTCCAGTCGAGCGAGGACGTTCATCCGGTCGTGGTCGGTCCGGTCCGGGTAGTGCTCCTCGACGACCTCGTCGGGGACCTCGATCACGTCCACGTCGTACTCGCGGGCCTCGAGTTGCTCCCGGAGGAACTCGGCTCCCTCGCGGTAGTTTCGCCCCGGCGGGTTCTCGGTGTCGATCCGGAGGAACTCCGTCAGGAACTCGAGGCCGTCCGCCCGGCGCGACTCGACGGCGTCCGCGATGGCAGTTCGGGTTACCATGGTCAGATGTCGCGCCCCCCGTCGACCTCGAGGGCGGTGCCGGTGATCATCGAGGCGTCCTCGCTGGCGAGGAAGACGGCCGCGCCGGCGACGTCCTCCGGTTCGCAGAGCCGGCCGAGCGGGATGGTGTCGTGCATCGATTCGACGCTCAGGTCGCCGGCGGCGAAGTCCTGCAGCATCGGCGTGTCCGTCGCGACGGGGCAGATGGCGTTGACGCGGATCCCGTCATCGGCCAGCTCGTAGGCCAGTTGCTTCGTGAGGCCGACCATCCCGGCCTTGGAGGCGACGTACGCCGAGAGCCCGGTCCGCGGACGAATCGCGGCGGTCGAGGCGGTGTTGAGGATCACGCCCGCCTCGCTCTCCCTGAGTTCGGGCACCGCGTACTTCGCCCCGAGAAACGCGCTCTTGAGGTTTACGTCGACGGTGGCGTCCCACGTCTCCTCGGTCACGTCCTCGACGGGCGTCGACTCCTGGGGCACGCCCGCGTTGTTGTGGAGCACGTCCAGCCCGCCGAACGCCTCGACCGCGCGATCGATCATCCCCTCGACGGCCGCTGGATCGGATACATCGGCGACGTGGCTCCGGGCGGTCCCCCCGTCGGACTCGATCGTCTCGACCGTCGCCGCGGCCCCGTCCTCGTCGAGGTCGACGACCAGCACGTTCGCGCCCGTCGCCGCGAACCGCCGGGCGGTGGCTTCGCCCATCCCCGACCCGGCCCCGGTCACGAGGACGCTTCTGTCACTGTCAGACATACTCGAGGGTCAGTTCGAACGGACATGAAGTTTTGGGATGCGGGGGCCGATATCGGGACTTTGTTCCGCCTATAGACGAATTATAGAACAATATTCGACTATATTCCGAGAGAAGACATTTCTTTCAGTATCTTCGGCTCACTCGTAGGTCGCTTCGTGGAGCGACCGGAACGACCCGTGGGGATACTGCTCGAAACCCTCGAAACCGTCCGAGACGCCCTGGATCCGTTCTGGGTAATAGGTGTAGACCGAGTACGCCTCCTCGTAGATAATCTGCTGAATCTCGTCGAGGAGTTCCTGGCGGTCTTCCTGGTCCGGTGTCTCGCGTTGCTCCTCGAGCAGCGCGTCGAGGTCCTCGTTGCTGATGTTCCAGACGTTGAGGCCGTCGGTGTGATGGAGGTAGAGCAACTCGTCCGGATCGGCGAACGACTCCCAGTTGGAGACGGCAATCTCGAAGTCACCCTCCTGCTCGCGGGTCCAGAACGTCGAACCGTCCAGCGTCTGCACGCTCGCCTCGACGCCGATGTCCTCGAGCATGCTCTGGACGAGCGTCGCCGCTTGCTCGTGCTGGGTCGTCGTCGAACTGATGATTTCGAGCGAGAGGTCCTCGTGACCGGCCTCTGCGAGCAGGTCCTGGGCCTGTTGTGGGTCCCCGTTCGGGTGATTGAAGTCCGAGAGGTCGCCGTTGTAGGCCGCGAACGAACTCGGGAGAATCGACTTCCCGGCCTCGCCGTACCCCTGCAGAACCGTCTGGACGATCTGTTCCTTGTCGATCGCCCACGCGATGGCCCGACGGACCCGACGGTCGTCGAGCGGTTCGACGTCCGTGTTGAAGTCGACGCGACCGGAACTGACGTCCTCGGTTCGCATGACCGAGATGCCGTCGGCGCTCTCGACCTGGTCGACGTACTGAGGCGACAGCTGGTCGACGGCCTGGATCGATCCCGTCTCGAGCTGGGAGACCATCGAGGACTCGTCGGGGAGGATGCGGAACTCGATCTCGTCGATGTTCGGCAGGTCGGCCTGCCAGTAGTCGTCGTACTTCCGAAGGATCGCGTTCTGCCCCGAGTTCCACTCGACCAGTTCGTACGGCCCGGTCCCGACCGGGTTCGAGTTGTAGTCCTCGCCGTGTTCGGTGACGGCCGCCTCCGAGAGCGGCCACATCACCTTCTCGACGTTGTCGAGGAACGGGGCGTGGGGGTGTGCGAGGTCGAAACGAACCGTGTAGTCGTCCTCGACGACGACGTCCTCGATCGCGCTGACGTAGTTCTTCCGGGGGTTCTCCTCGGTCTCGATCCACTCGTAGGTGTACTGGACGTCCGAAGCGGTGAAGTCCTCGCCGTTGTGGAACGTGACGCCCTCCTCGAGTTCGAACACGTACTGGGTGTCGCTCTCGAGTTCCCAGTCGCTGGCCAGCTGCGGGACGTACTCTCCCTCGGGGGTGATGTCCACGAGGTTGTTGTAGATCAGCGAGTACACTTTGTTGGAGTCGAAGTCGGTGTCGCGCGCAGGAATCAGGTCCCAGGCGCCCCGCCCGATGCCGAGCGAGACGCTGGTTCCGCCGCCACCGTTCCCGCTGCCACCGTTCCCGCCGTCGCCGTTCCCGTCGTCGCTGGTACACCCCGCGAGACTCACCCCGCCAGCCGCTGCGATCGCCGTGAGGAGCCGTCGCCGCGACGCGTCGATCGCACCCTGTGTGGAAATGTCAGTCATGACGCTCGTATCACTATTATCGCTCGATGATAAAACAGTTTCCATAACCATCGTGATAAATGTGGAAATTTTTCTCTCGCGGAGGAAATATCCGGATTTATTACACCACATTCGACCGGAGACCGATCAAAACTGCCTTCGGCGTGGAGTTGCCGAACGGTGTTCTCCCAGGTACGGGGACCGGACGGTCACGCACCCGGAAGGTTGCCGCCGCCGTCCTCGAGCGCGATGGCAACGTTCTTCGTCTGGACGTAGGATTCGAGCGCTTCCAGACCCTTCTCGCGGCCGATTCCGCTCCGCTTGTACCCGCCGAAGGGCGTCTGCTGGGTGTCGACGAACCAGTCGTTAACGTAGACGTTCCCCGCCTCGAGACGCCTCGCCAGTCGACCCGCCCTCGAGACGTCCCGGGTAAAGACGCCGGAGACCAGCCCGTACTCGACGTCGTTGGCGATTGCGAGGGCCTCGGCCTCGTCGGCGAACGGAACGACGCAGAGGACCGGGCCGAAGATTTCCTCCTGCTCGATGCGCATCCCGGGTTCGACGTCGGCGAAGACGGTCGGTTCGACGTAGTAACCGGGCCGATCCGGCGTCCCGCCGCCGGCCGCGAGCGTCGCCCCCTCGCGTTGCCCGAGGTCGACGTAGCTCGTGACCTTCTCGAACTGGTCCTCGGAGGCGAGCGGCCCCATGTCGGCGTCCTCGGCTCCGGGAGCGAGGTCGTACTCCTCGGCCAGGTCGACGATTCGTTCGACGAACTCGTCGTAGACCGACTCGTGAACGAGCGCCCGGTCGGCGGCCGAACAGACCTGCCCGGCGTTCGTGAAGATGGCCGTCGAAATCGTTTCCGTCGCAGCCTCGAGGTCAGCGTCTGGAAACACGATGGCGGGGTTCTTCCCCCCGAGCTCGAGCGTGACGGGCGTGATCGACTCGGCAGCCGATCGCATGATAGCCTGACCCGTCGGGACGCTGCCCGTGAAGGTGATCGTGTCGACATCCTCGTGACCGGTGAGCGCGGCCCCCGTCTCCCCGCCGCCGGGAACGACGTTGATGAGACCGTCGGGAACGCCCACCTCCGCACACAGTTCGGCTAGCCGGAGCGTGCTCAACGGCGTGTTCGGCGCCGGTTTGACGACGACCGCGTTCCCGCCGACCAGCGCGGGGGCGGTCCCGCGCGCGAAGAGATTTCCGGGGAAGTTCCACGGCGTGATCTGCGCGCTCACGCCGTAAGGCTCCCGGATCGTGAAATCGAGCGTGTCGGAGCCGAGCGGGATGCTCTTGCCCTCGAGTTTGTCGGTGAACCCGGCGTAGTACTCGAAGTAGCAGGCCGCGCTCTCGACGTCACTTTGCGCCTGCGATAGCGGCTTCCCCTGGTCAAGACTCTCGAGGGCGGCGAGTTCGTCGACGTGCTCGCGAATGACGCGCCCCATCTCGTAGATCCGTCGACCTCGTTCGTCCGGGGGCGTCTCTCGCCACTCCGCGAAGGCTCGCCGCGCCGCTCGCACGGCGTCGTCGATGTCGGCCTCGGTGCAGCTGGCGACCCGGGTGAAGGATTCCTCGCTCGCCGGATCGATCAGGTCGCTGTAGTCTCCCCCGGCCGGCGGGGTCCGTTCGCCGTCGATGTAGGCGTCGTACGCCGACGCGATCTCGAGGTCGGCGTGCGTGAACTGGCCCATGCGTGTCACTGACGCCCCAACTATATTATGTCTGTGAATAGCACTCGATTCTCGAGTTTTGTTCTTTCATGGGGAAGAATACAGAACGTCGTTCATCGAGACTGGGGAATCCAAAAATATATTCGACCTCTGGCCAGTCGCTACCGCCGAATCCACTCGAGCGGCCGCGTGACCAGCGGCCGGTAGTCCTCGTGAGGATCGTAGGCGGCGAACGAGAGGCTGTTCGTCATCACGCTCACGCTCGAGGTCGCCATCGCCAGACCGGCCAGGGCGGGATTGAGCAACCCGAGCGAGGCGATCGGGACCAGCGTGGTGTTGTAGATCAACGCCCAGAAGAGGTTCTGTCGGACCTTCCGCAGGGTGGCCTCCGAGATGCGGATCGCCTTGAGCACGTCGGCGGGGTCGTCGCGCATCAGCGTCACGTCGGCCGATTCGATGGCCACGTCGGTCCCGGACCCGATCGCGACGCCGACGTGGGCCGTCGTGAGCGCAGGGGCGTCGTTGACGCCGTCGCCGACCATCATCACTCGCGTGCCGTCGCTGCCGTCGCCGCGGGCCGACTGCAGATCCTCGACGTGGTCCGCCTTGTCCTCCGGCAGGACGCCCGCCCGGACGTTCTCGGGATCGATGCCCACTCGCTCCGCGACCGCTCGAGCGGTCCGCTCGTTGTCCCCGGTCAGCATGACGACCTCGATGCCCCGCTCGCGCAGGGCAGCCACGGTCTCCGTCGCGCTCTCGCGGACCTCGTCGGCCACCGCGACGACGCCCAGCAACGTGCCGTCGACGGCGACCGGAATCGCGGTCTTCCCCTCGCGCTCGAGGCGCTCGAGGGTTTCTTCGGCTGGCCCGGGGTCGATCCCCTCGTCCTCGAGCAGCTTTCGCCGGCCGACCACGACCGTCCCGCGGGCCGTCTCCGCGCGAATCCCGTGACCAGGGACGTTCTCGAAGTCCTCGAGGTCGCCTATCTCGATACCGCGATCCGCGGCACCCTCGACGACGGCGCGCCCGATGGGGTGTTCCGAACCCGATTCGGCGGCCGCCGCAGCCCCCAGGACGAACGACTCGAGGGACTCCTCGCGCGTCTCGAGGACGCCGCCGTCGGCGCGGGGGTCCGCCTCGCTCCCGCCGTCGGCCGCGACCCCGCTCGCTTCGTCGCTACCGTCCAGGACGACCACGTCGGTCAGCGTCATCTCGCCGTGGGTCAGGGTCCCGGTCTTGTCGAAGACGACGGTGTCGACCCCCCGAACCTGCTCGAGGACGTCGCCGCCCTTGAAGAGGACGCCGTTGGTCGCGCTCAGCGTGGACCCGACCATCGTCGCCGCGGGCGTGGCCAGCCCGAGCGCGCAGGGGCAGGCGATCAGCAGCGCGGAGGCGAGCACGACGACCGAGAACTCGAGGACGGGTACGCCGCCCGCGACCGGGCCGCCACCGACCGGCTCGAGCACGGGGATCCACGAACCGAGCCAGGCCGAGGCGCCGTAGAGGGCGTCGGGGAACAGCGACCAGAGGACGGCCCAGACCACGGCGTTGACGATCACCGCGGGGACGAAGTAGGCGCTCACCGTGTCGACCACCCGCTGGATATCGGGCTGGCGCGACTGGGCCTCCTTGACCCGGTCGACGATCTGCTGGAGCGCCGTCTCGGAGCCGACTTTGGTCGCCTCGACCAGCAGGACGCCGTTCTCGTTGATCGTACTGCCCACCACGTCGTCACCTTCGCTCTTCTCGACGGGGACCGATTCGCCGGTCAGCATCGACTCGTCGACGGCGCTCTGGCCCTCGAGGACGACGCCGTCGGTCGGGATTCGCTCGCCAGGGCGAACCTTGAGTACGTCGCCGACCTGGACGTCCTCGAGGGGGACCTGCACTTCAGTCCCGTCCCGCACGACCGTGGCGTCCTCGGCCTCCATCTCGAGGAGTTCCCGCAGGGCGTTGCCCGCTCGCGCCTTCGAGCGGACCTCGAGCCAGTTGCCCAGCGTGATGAACCAGAGGATGAACGCGACGGCCTCGAAGTAGAGGTTGCCGGTCAGCCCGACCGTGAGCACGGCCGTCGAGTAGACGTAGCCCGCGAGGGTGCCGACGGCGACGAGGGTGTCCATGTTCGCCCGCCGGTTGTGCGCGAACGCGCGGTAGGCGCCGACGAGGAACTCGCGGCCGAGGGTCGCCATCATGACCGTCGCGATGGCAAACTCGGTCCAGTCGACGGCCGCGTGGTCGACGCCGAGTAGCTCGTGGAGCGGCGGTACGAGTCCGAGCATCGCGAGCATGATCGGCACGAACGGCAGCGTGAGCAGGCCGCCCCCGATCACCAGCCGTCGCTGCCGGGACAGTTCGCGCTCGACGGCGCGCTCGCGCTGGCCCTCGTCTTCCTCGTCCTCGCTGCCCGCGGGTTCGTACCCCACCTCCTCGATCGCGCGTCGGATTTCGGCCAGTGAGACGTCCGACGGATTGTACCGGATCCGGGCCTCGTCCGAGGCGAAGTTCACGTCCGCCGAGACGACGCCGGGTAGGGACTCCGTCGCCTCCTGGACGGTTCCCGAGCAGGTCGCACAGGACATCCCCATCACGGGAATCGAGGTGGTCTCGGTCGCGACCTCGTAGCCCGCGTTCGACACCGCCTCGACGACCTCCTCGAGGGTGACTTCCTCGTCGTCGTAGGCGACGACCCCCTCGTCGGTCGCGAAGTTCGCGCTCGCCTCCTCGACCCCCTCGAGACCAGCCAGAGCGTCCTCGACGGTCCCCGAACACGTCGCACAGGACATCCCGGTTATCTCGAGGTGGGCGCGTCGTTTCGTCATGGTAGAGACTACGGGCTACGGGTTCAAGCGAGTTGTGCCTTTCAAAAGGAGGTTATCCTGCCATCTGAATTTTGATTGTAAACCACCACATCCTGTGGATTGATGAAGTGAAAGTTGACGAGCCGTTCGTCGTCTCGAAAAAGAACCCTTCGCTCGAAGAACACAGCGGGCGAAATTACTGCGACCGGGCTACATCGATTTCTCGTCCGATCCGAGTTCCTCGGCTCCTTTGAGTACTACCTGGTCGTCGGTCACGCGCTCGATTTCGGTAGCCTCGACGGGGAAGTCGTCGTCGTTGACGTCGCCCCAGTCGAGCGCAGCTTTGATCTTCTCGGTGATCCCCGGGTGGGCATCGACGTACATCGTTTCGCCGCCCTCTTCGACGTCGGTAACCATCCCGAGTTCCTCGCCCGCGGTGTCGACGACCGTCTTTCCGATTTCGTCCTCGGAGAGCGTTACCCGTCCGGCCCCTTCCGTGGCCTCCATTGGCTCCTCTCCGGTGGCTTCCATCGGTTCCGCTTCGGTAGCACCTACCGGTTCCCCCTCGGTAGAGCCCATCGATTCCCCTTCGGCGCCCTCGACAGCGTCACCCTCGGTCGTGCCGGTCGGCATCGTTCCGGATTCCTCGGTAACGACGTCCTCGGTGTGAACGGTCTCCATCGCCAGGAGTTCGCCCCCGGTCACGTCGGCGTACAGGCGCTTCCGGTCGACCACTTCGTCCTCGACGACGTGTTCGCGGGTGAAGTAGGTGTGAATTCGATCGTCTTCGCTCACCTCGGATTCGACCTCGTACTCCGTGAGCACGTTCTCGGTCGAAACGTCGACGTCCAGAAGGTCGCTCTCGGCGATGGTGCGCTGGAGCCCCTCGATGTCGATGTCACGGTCCTCGACGGTGTCGGTTTCGACCACGTCGGTGCCCGCGACGTGGCTCTCGACGGTGAATCGTTCGGTGAACTCGCGCGTGACCGACCACATCTCCTCGACGTCGAGTTCGGCGGAGTACGGGACGTCAGTAGTGGACTCGATGGCACCTACCTCGGTGTCTGCAGGCGCGGACTCTGACTCCATGCGACCGACCGCGTCGTAGTAGCGGTCCTCGTCGAACCAGTCCACGTGATCGTGCTCACCCGCTCCCTCCTCGACGAGCGTACAGCCCGTACACTCACGTTGCAGGAGTTCGACGTCGACTACGCTTTCGTCGATCACCTCGGTGTCGACGAGTTCGCTCTCGATACTCGTCTCCTCGACGACGACGCTCTCGACGACGGTGGTCTCGGTAACTTCCGTCGTCACCGTCTCGCCCTCGAGGAGGCGCTCTTTCAGGTCCTCTCGATCGACGTTGCTTCGCGTGAGGGCCTCCTCGCGACGGGTTACTTCGAATGGCTCGGACGCCTCCGCACCGTGGTAGATTACCACCTGGTCGCCTTCCTCGAGTCGGCCGAAGAACTCGTCCCACTCGACCGTCTCGTGGGATCCCATCGTCTCGGACTCCGGGAGGATGCGGTAGCGATCCGGTTCGTCCTCGTGGCGAGCGGGCGTCGCAGCGTGTTCGTCCGCCCAGCGGCGGATCGTCTCTCGGTCTGCCGACAATCGACTCTCTCCAGGTTGGTCTGTGGGTTCGTCCATAACACCTTCGAGATGCACGGTCGGACGTAAATTGGGACGGATCGTTTCGCTCGCAGATCGATATTAGAAAGTGGTAACCGGTGGGCGCAATCGGCCACGAACGGGTAAAAGTACGCTTACCGATCTGGAACTGGGAGATGGCGTCGCTTGGCGGTCGTGTCGGTTCTCGCTTTGAAACCGATGGATCCTCGGTCACCCGCTCCACGCGAGTATTTCCAATGGCCCAGCGAAATCTCGACCGTGACCAGCTTACGGGTCGTCGACGGAGTTTGTACGCCGTCGTCTCGCTTCCTGTTCAGTTCACGGTTACCTCCAGTAATCAGTGAACTCGAGAGCCGATTCCCGGAATCGGACTACTCGGGCTGGCGACTTTTCGATCGGCTCAAGACGAAGCGACCTCACCGGGATCGAGCAAACGTGGAGCAGTTGCGATGGAAAGACAGTTCCCGACGCGATCCCAATAGCCCGTCAATGCGTCTCGCCGTCCCCAACAAGGGCCGCCTGCACGACCCGACGATCGACCTCCTCGAGCGGGCCGGCCTCCACCTCGAGAACGGCGCCGCCAGGAAGCTCTACGCCGACACCGTCGACCCCGAGGTCACCATCCTCTTCGCCCGCGCGGCCGACATCCCTGAGTACGTCGCCGACGGGGCGGCCGACCTGGGGATCACCGGCTACGACCAGTACCGGGAAGCCGACGTCGGCACCGTCGCCGAGCTGCTCGACCTCGAGTTCGGCCGCTGTCGACTCGTACTCGCGTCACCCGAGGATGGCGACATCAACGCGGTCGAGGACCTAGCGGGGAAGACCGTCGCCACTGAGTTCCCAACCGTCACCCGGCAGTTCTTCGACGAGCGCGGTCTCGAGCCCGCAATCGTCGAGGTCACGGGCGCGACCGAGTTGACGCCGCACGTCGAAATGGCCGACGCCATCGTCGACATCACGAGCACGGGGACGACCCTGAAGATGAACCGCCTCGCCGTCATCGAGGAGGTCCTCTCGAGTTCCGTCCGCCTGTTCGCCCGCGAGGACGTCCTCGAGGACCCCAAAGTGCAGGAGATACGAACCGCACTCTCCTCGGTGCTGGCCGCCGACGGGAAGCGCTACCTGATGATGAACGTGCCCAGAGACCGGCTCGAGGACGTCCGCGAAGTCATCCCCGGCATGGGCGGCCCAACGATCATGGACATCGCCAATGGCGGCGGCGAATCAGTTGCCGTCCACGCCGTCGTCGACGAACGCGAAGTGTTCGAGACGATTACGGAGGTCAAGAAGGCTGGCGCGAGCGACATCCTGGTCACCGAGATCGAGCGACTGGTCGAGTAGGGCTCGCTCGAGGAACGAGAACCCCCCCCCCCCCCGCTCGAACGTGGTCACGAAATAGCGACGACGCGGCGGGTTCAGAACGTTCATTGTCCCGCCGACACATTCGCTACCAGTGAGCGACGAGTCAGACGCCTCGAGCGACCGGCCAGCCCCGGACGACGACGGTGGCGTGGACGTCGACGACGATAGCAACCCTGACGACGCCCCAGCCGACCCCACCCCCGCCGACACCAGCGCCTCGATTACCGAGGGCAGCCTCGTCCGACCGCTCTTTCGCCTCGCCTGGCCCATCGTCGTCATCCAGCTGCTGCAGGTCACCTACAACGTCGTCGACACACTCTACCTCGGACGCCTCTCCGCCGAGGCCGTCGGCGCGATCAGCCTCGCCTTTCCACTGATCTTCTTGCTCATCGCTATCGCCGGCGGCTTCACCACCGCGGGCGCGATTCTCGTCGCCCAGTATACGGGCGCCCAGGGCGACCGGTCGGCCGGCCTCGTCGCCGGCCAGACCCTCTCGTTCGTCGGCCTCCTCTCGGTGTTCATCGGCATCGCCGGCTACTTCTACACCCGCCCCGCTCTCGAGCTCCTCCCGAGCGACCAGGAGACCGCCGCAACGGTGATTCCGCTGGCCGCCGACTACATGGAGGTCATCTTCCTCGGCATCCCGCTCATGTTTGGCTTCTTCGTCTTCTCGGCGCTCATGCGCGGCTACGGAGACACCCGAACCCCGATGCTCGTGATGGTCGTCTCCGTCTTCCTCAACGTCCTGCTCGACCCGTTCTTCATCTTCGGGTTCGCCGACAACCCCCTGTTCGTCTGGCTCAACCTCGAGGGCCTCGAGGCCGCTCTCTACGGCCTTACCGGCTTTTCTGGACTCGGGATCCAGGGCGCCGCGCTCGCCACGATTGCCGCCCGCGGCGTCGCGACCGCGATGGGCCTGTGGATCCTCTTCACCACCGCGAGCGGGCCGGCCGTGCGCGTCGAACACCTCCCGCTCGACCGCGAGATCATCGAGGACATCGTCCGCCTCGGCGTGCCGAGCACGGTCGAACAGACCACGAGCGCGATGGCGATGATCACGCTCACCGCCATGATCGTCACGTTCTCGCCGCCGGTGGTCGCCGCCTACGGCCTGGGCAACCGGCTGATCTCGCTCGTCTTCCTGCCCGCGATGGGGCTCGGTCGCGCCATCGACACCATGGTCGGCCAGAACCTCGGCGCCGACCGGAGCGACCGCGCCGAGCGCTCGGTCTGGCTCGCCGCCTCGACCGGCGCTGGGGTAATGCTCATCGTCGCCGTAATCGCCGTCGCCTTCACCGAACCCATCGTCAGCGTCTTCCTCGGGGACGTCCCCGACGCCCCCGCGACCATCGCCTACGGCGTCGAGTACGTCCGCATCCGCTCCGTCGAGTTCGCCTTTATCGGCGTCTCCCAGGTGATCCTCGGCGCCTTCCGCGGGGCCGGCAACACGAAGACTGCGATGGTCATCTCGATGCTCACCCTCTGGGTCGGTCGCGTCGCGAGCGTCCTCGTGCTGGCGTTCTCCTGGTCAGTCACGGTTCCCGGCGCCGGGATTACCCTGGCCGCTCTCGGCTGGGGCGAAACCGGCGTCTGGGTCGGGATGGCCCTGGGGAACGTCCTCGGCGCCACCGTGGGGGTCGCCTGGTTCACCCGCGGTACCTGGAAGGAGAAGTACATCGACGACGCAGAGGTTGTGGACGACGCGAACGTGATCGAAGAGGACCTCGAGGATGAGGCCAAAGTCGAGGCGCCGACCGCTCGAGGCGAAGACTAGCCCACGACAGAAACGTTATACGGCCGTAGTCAATCTGTACCGACGGGGGCGCGTAGCTCAGTGGACAGAGTCCCTGGTTCCGGACCAGGATGTCGCGGGTTCAAATCCCGTCGCGCCCGTTCGAGTTCTGAACGGTGCAGATTCGATAGACGGCGTCGAGGCGTTTATAAGCCAAGCGCTGTCCGCGCGAAAGAGTTCGTTCGTTTTTCGAACGGGGGTCGGCGTCATCGTGCGATTCGCTAGGAGCTAAATCACAAGGGTTGGTCATAATTGTTCCGGGTGACCTTGGGAAAGACGAAAGCTCGGGTTCAAATTCCGTTCTGGGTTTTCTCCCTTCCGCGATACGGTGACCCCTACTACCCCTTCTCGAGCGTGATGCTCGTCCCACCGTTCGAAGGTTACCTCGAGGTCGGCCGCGTCTCGTATCGGGTCCGGAAGTACCGCGATGATTCGAGCCCTGTTGGAGAGCGCCGAGTATGGCATCGAGAGCTATGCCGACCGCATCCAGCACATCATGGGTCTGGCGGATCACGTCGCCGAGTGCTCGCCATTCCAGAAGTGGCTGGCCGAACACGGCGCCGAACTCGAGTTCGACCAGGAAGGCGAACCGAAGCGGCTCCGAATCGACACGATCCTGTCGACGCTGAAAGCCTCAAGCTTCGAGAGCGCCCACGAAGTCGCCCGCGAGGCGATCGAGAAGTGGCGCCACTCAGGGAACGACCCAGCGCTCTTCTCGAGAGTACCGATGCTGTGGCGGACGCCTGGAGGCGACACGGAAACGCGACCGGTCGGACGACTCGTGCCCGACTGGTAGAGCGGCCCTCGTGAGTGGCGACACTCTTTCGCACCTTCTTCTCAGCAATTAAGATTGTATTCAAGCCGTGAGTGTACAACTTCGGTTGTGTCCTGATCCTCGAGGGGTTGGGCTCCGCCGCGATCGGGCCGGAGCCTCGGCGGTGGCGATTCGCGCTGCGCGCGAACGCCCCCTTGAGGCGTGTCCCCAAGGGGATGAAGCCAAAAAATTACAACGTCCCCACCCCGCCTCCGCGCGGGGATTTCCAGTTGAAACACATGAAACGGTGGTTAGTTAGGCCGCGATCGGATTTTTGAAACCGCCGTGTGTCGCTTATTTGGTGTCCGATCCTTTGGTGCCACTACAGTCAATGTAACAATCAGTCTCGGTAGTTCGCAGATAACGAGCTTACACCGATAGTCCACAACTCCAATATGGCGATCAAAGGACCTGAGCGTTTCTGGAGGCTTACATTTTATAGGATACGTCGCTCATGAGTGATCTATGGATGTTCAGAGAAGGGGTCAAATACTCCTTGATCACATCACTTTCGGGCAGGGTGCACACTTCCTATTGGAAGTCCTACTCTTGCAATTTGCCTCAGTATTTCTCACATTCCAGTTCTCAAGTTCACTCCTTATTGAGATCTCGAAACCCGATCTCTTCATATATGCATATACTGGTGTTTCAATCGTCTTCTTCGGTGTTCTTGTACTCTTCACGGCGAAGATGCGGAAGCGTACCTTCTCACCAAGCCTCTATTCCCGTACTCGGCTAGCCGTATCCGTACTTGGATACCTTATTGCGTCTGGTTTGGTCATTTTGTTCGGATACATTCTCCTCATATTCGTATTAATGGGCGAAACTAGAATTGGTCAACTTGATTATGTATTCTCGGGGATGCTCACGACACTGTTCGCAGCACTGCTCGCTGTAGGTTATCACGCACGTATTGCCGATGATCGGCCGAACCGCGACACTATGGTCGAAACGATTACTGGGTGGGATGATTCGCACTCTTGGATTAATGAGGATGATCGGAGTAACGCTAAGCAAGAAGCCTATGGTGAATTCGTCGACCGAATGGACGACCTTTCCAGCATATTATATTCCGCAAAAACGGTTGAAGGGAAGCTATTAAGGGAGGATTTTGAGGGTTGGCGAGACGATTTTGAATCCCACAGTGAATTGTCAAAGGAAACCATTATCAAAGGACAGCGAGAGAAGAAGAATGAACGTTTGGAACAAGAGCACCAGAAACTAGCATCAATCCGCCACAGACTCCGGATTATCGCTGGAAAACAGTAATGATTACACGATACAAGATACCGGAAGATGCTGTCCCTCACGAAGAAAATCTGCTGATTCTCACCACCAGTGGCAAATGCTATGGCCATGACTTCACCGATATTGTCCGAGAAATCCGGGATGGCATCCAAGGCGATAAGCTCCTAGTCGAGGAATACTTTCATTCCCTCTCCGAACTTGCAGACCGTGATACGTTAATCCAAAATAGTGTTTGGATCATTCACTGGGACGAATGTTTACAGAACGAACCCTATCCCGAACTTAAGTTCTATCTCGATACACGTAGTTATCCAAATGAAAGTGAGATTATCCTCTGCATTGATGATGCACCTGAAGCATCGAGTATTGAATCTAAGTACCCAGGTGTATCAGTAGCACCCACGAAAGAATATCTCGTCGCTTATGCTCACGGTCATCTAAACACAGCGAATCCGGCTCACCCCGGTGGTCTCAAGAAGGTAATGGAGTGGAACAACGATGTTTGCGACACACTGGAGGTGCCATAATGCCTAATGAATGGAAGGTCATTGAACGTGTGGTTGACCAGTTTGACCTAAACGATACAGAACACGAGGAATATGTCATGGTCGTCACTAAGGTCTACAGTGAGGCAATGGCGACCTCCGCTGAGTTTGAGGAGTTCAACGAAGAGTACTATAATTTCTTAAACCGGGAAGTATTCTCAGATGAGCGAGTCATTTCTACTCTCAATAGCTTCGGGCTTACTGATGATCAATTGGCTGAGTTTCGGAATGGTACTGTCTCTTGTGACAATCTGGTCAAGGACTGGAACGAGCTTCGGTTCAGGATTGATGAGCTTATCGACTTCGCGATGATGTTGAAATTGATAAAAGATTACTCGGCCCAATCGGACAACGGAATGATTGAGTCGCGGTACCGCCTGCAAAAGCTGATTTACCTCGTAAACCGCCAGATTTCGAAGCAAGAGGATTACTCAGCAACCGGGGAGCTACAAGGTGATCTCGGGATGCTTGATCATACTGGCTACCGCTATCGGTTCACAAAACGAAGTTCGGGCCCCTTCTCTTCCGACGTTTATGAGGACAAAAACCGCCTCTTTGCGTGGGCACTCATTGAAGAACCAGTAGCAAGTGAAGACGGCACCGGTGAAGTCGCGGAACGCAACCGCAGTTATGGGATTGAACTCACACCCGCAGGAGAAATGATGGTGGACCAGTTTGATGATCGAATCGAACAGGCCGACAGCATCATGCTCTCATCTTGGAACTATGCCCAGCAAACCGTTATCGACGAAGTAGCAATCATGACACATGAAGAGGTTGTCAGTCACATCAACGAAGATGATAGAATACACCAAACTCCAACCGGTTCTGAACTACTTGTAGGACCGATGAAAAAATTCAAAGCCAGTGAAATCGAGTTCCTAGGAGAATTACAGGGGGAATTTGCTCATGCCTGATCGTCAAGAGATTATTGAGAGTATTATAGATGAACTAGAAATAGAAGACTTGGTGGAGGAGGACATCAACGAGTGCAGACGCTTACTTGAAGAGAACTATCGCGATCTCAATTTCCCCGCCGACAGAGTAACGATTCGGCGAATTCAAGCGAAGAACTTCAGGAATCTAGATGACCGGATAGTCCGAATGGACGACACAAATACGGCTCTCTATGGCGAAAATGAAAGTGGGAAGACCACCATCTTTGAAGCGATCCGGTTCAACCTGTTTGGGCGTCAGGAAAAGCAACGGATCACTCTTACTGATCCAATCCAGGACGAACAAAGTACGTTAGAAACAACTGGTAATTGGTCGGTTGACGCTAACCACTATCTTGTATATCGGACGATGAGCTGGGATGGTCCAGGATACGCTGACGATGATCGGCCAAAACTAAATACTGATCCGTCATCGGAGGACGAAATCCCTTTCCATGCTCGAAACACGCAGCAGGATGTCTCCGAGGCGTTCGGGATTTGGCCGGTTGAATCCCGTGAATTTGGCCGGTACAATATATTCTCGATGTTCTGCCTGATGTCGCCTAATTATAAGAAATTCATCAATTGGCAAAACAAAGCAGGCTTTATTGATCTGTTGTTCGGAATTGATCTAGCGGCTCCGATCAATGAGAGCAAGAAACGACGGAAAGAGGTCTATGAACTCACCGATGAAGAGGAAACCTCACCAGAAAACCTTGCTAGAGCTGAGGGGCGAGAGAATAATCTTCGAGATCGGCTAGAGGAATTACTAGAGGTCAAAGAAGAGACAGAGACGATACTGGCGGATAGAAGGTCGGAGTTGCGGTCAATCAATGAGACGCTTGATCAGAATAGTGATCTTGAGCGTTTAGAATCGGAGAAGCTCAGGCTACAGAGACAGATAAACAACCTGGAATCAGAGAGACGAGAGACGCGCGGTGATCTGCGTGAGGCTCGTTTGAATATCAAACGGTACGAGGAGATGGAGATGGGCGAGGAGCTTCACTCAACCGCGCAGGATCTCCAGCAACTAATGACTGTCCCGGACAGATGCCCAATCTGTACAAATGATGTAGATGATGATCAGCGCCAGCGTCTCTTGAATGACGCAGCCTGTCCGCTTTGTAGCAAAGATGTCCCTGATAAGCGGATCGAGACTGGGACAGAACAGGATGTTAGAGAGACAATCGCAGAGCAGGACCAACTTGAGGAGAAAATAGGGCAGTTTCAATCTCGAGAACGTGAACTAGAAGGAGAATTAAACCTACTTGATTCGCGGATTCAGGACCACCAAGATCAACTGGACAGGGTTGTAGCTCAAATTGAGGAAAGTGATGCCAACCAACTGGTCGATCGGCGAAACGAGTTAGAGACAGAAATATCTGAATTAGAGCGTGAGGCGACATCGACTCAAGTCGAGATCAATGCGAAACAGGATGAGCTTGAGGATGTCGCAGACCGTCTTGAGAGTCTTGAGGAAGCGTACGAACGCCGCACTGAAAAGATGCGGAAATGGAAGGCTCTACAGGCCTTCGAAAGAATCGTACGGAGGCATATTGAGGAAGAACGGACCAGCCTAAAGGCTGATTTCGAAGATGAGATGAGTTCGCTTCTCTCGTACTTCGAGCACGGACGGTTCGCTAGTGCCAGAAATGTAGAATTCAATTCACAAGGTGGATACGATTTTACCGTTATGATTGACAATGGCGATGATATACCCTCGGATCGCCATAACGAATTCTCAAATGAAGGAAAAATTTTGGCTTTACTTTTCCATACAGCAGTGTTGAAGTTGTTAGCAGAACAGTCGAACACGTTACCAATCCGTATGTTCCTATTAGACGCTCCATATTCTGAAATCCCTGACGAAGGAAATACACCCGACATCACAAACTTCCTATTAGCATTACCAGAAGAACTCCCAGATTACCAGATCCTCCTTACAGTGACTGATTCTGCATTGTCAGATAGGGATGAATTTAATGAAGCATATCAGATTAAAGATTTCTAATCCCTTCAATATCTCAACCTCACCTGTTTCGGCGGATATCGATCGATTGTGAGACAACGCGGCTGACCTGGGTGCTGAGGTTGATGTGGCGTATCTACCGCGGGCGGGAGAGGTGCAGTTCACTCGTTCAATCGGGTGAGCGGAATGCTTTGTAAGGAAATGCAGAAAGTCTATCAAGGGTTTGACGAGTGACCACAGGTAATGATCGACTTCGAATTCACGCCTCCGTCGATTGATATCGACAATGAAGCGCTCGCAAAAGCGGTTGTTGCCGCAAATAACGCCAAGGACTACTTTGATGCAGCACGGGCGTTGGCAGAGGCACAGATCGATATCGAGTATCCGTGGAACTACGATCCGGCGAATCATCAGATTCAGAAAGAGGCGGTTCAGGTCGCGATCACGTGGGCGGTAGAAGCTCGGGAAGGTCTTGAGTCCGCAAACGACGACGATCTGGAAAAGTTGGCGAGTCGGATGGAGGAATGTGAGCTGGCATTCGTCGACGAGTGGGATGATACGGGGGCATCTAACTATTACGAGACACTCTATCTGGCCATCTCAACGCATGACGCCCTCATCAGCTGGCTATGCGAAAAAGATCCGAACCTGACTGGATCGGATCCCAACAATATCGGAGAGGACGTCTATTGGGGCGGTGACAAGGAGGAAGCGGTGAAACGCTGGTTTGGCCAGTATGCCCCGATGAACCTAGAAGAAGGGGATAGTTCGGCGTTCAAGGACAAATGGGAGAAATTCTTCAAGCACCGGCACTGGATCATGCACGGCCACCCCGATGCTCATTTTGACGCGAATCTGGCGCTCACAGCCCTGTTCTTCCTCGGCTTGACAGGATATATTGTGGACGACAGGTACAATGATCTCGTTCGGGCCGGGAAAATCTGAGCGGAACGGCTCTTGTAGAGGCGACAGGAGCTGTGGATCGATAGTATCTCGATTGATTTGACCGGTAATATCCACGCGCTTATCGGTAATACTGTTTTCAATCTGTTTATATGTGTAAGATACACGCTCTGTATTCAGCACGACCCTTGAAACCTATCATCGAGAGAAAGGGGTTCAACAGAGCCACCTACGAGGGTTTATCAATGAAGGGGCAGCGAACAGCGGTCACAATGCGACATCCCCAGGATGACTTGCTCATTGTTCACGCCCTGGTTCAACTGGCTCAAGAAAATGGAAGGACTCCCACTGAAAACCATGCGATTGAATTAGCCAACGAGATCGCCAACCAACACGGTCTCGCACCATGTGAAGTACCAGCCCAACTCGAGGAGCGTAGCAAACCTGACCATTGGGGTTGAACACTGCCCCTAAGGGGGCAAGGTAATCTTGCGGCGCGCAGAACGCGCGCTGTTACGAACACGACCTCCTATTGCGCTGGCCATCACCGAGAACAGTTTGCTTAAATTTCACAATGGCATTCAAAAGTAAGAAGAGAACACAATAATTGGGAAAATATCTTACCCAGTAATAGCCTCAATGAATCCAAATTTGTTTTGATCATTTCCTCAGACAATATCGGTTTCCTTTTGATTGTGAGGTGAAATATTAGCGTAATGCCCGGGGCCCCATCTAGCAGGGATCAAAAAACGGAACAAGTAGAATCCCCTTCACTAGATTTCTTTTTCGCTACGAATTATGAATTATTTGCGATACTAGGTCTCTTCGCTGCTCTCTCTGTTTACCTTACCCAGCTACCGGATGAGATGAGCATTGAAGTCCAAGCAGGCATTGGAGGAAGCCTAATCATCTTCGTGATCATTGCGTTTGTTGTCATAAATAAGGCTTCCAACTGCGCTTCCTACGCACTCGCTCAAGGTCAATTTCTTCGATTCAGCGCATATATTGTCATCATGTTTTGCTTAGGAAGTCTTATATTATCAGTTGTGAGTGTCATGAATCGATATTCAGAGGGTACCGTTCCGCTCATTGACTACAGTATGACATTTGGTTTCTCGATATCATACATTTCGTTCGTCCAGAAAGATGGGGCGGTAATTAAATATGATGGGGGATCTCTTCTTGAAAACTTAATTCCCTATTCCCCATATTTGGCAGCAGCTTTGCTTAGCGTCTGGCACTTGCAAACTGGTGTATTCGATGAAAGTATTCGTGCAGCCCAAGATGAAGTAATGTTTGGTGTGGTGATCGGTTTAGCTTTGGTTCATTTTTTTACCAGTATCGTCATTGGAACTTCTATGATTTACGTAGATCGGGCTGGGGAACGGATTCTTTCTACCCAATTGTTTGAGAGAACGTATTTCAAGCGATAAATGGATTTTTGGACGGAATTCTTATCCAACCACCACTCGATTATAACACCTCGCTAATACCAATTTTCGCCTGTTGGGTCCCACGGTGATTTCCTCCACCATGCCAACGAAGTAACAGGAGGCTTGAAGCCTTACACATCTGGTCTTTGACGATCGTCAATCCAGAGCGGCCATGTGACCAGTACACCACGAAGCAGTACCAACCGCCCACTCGCCGGAGTCGGTCATGATACGCCTTGTAGATCTTGAAATTCCCCGGCTGCCCATCACTGTACGTGGTCGCCGTCGTCTCGGTACTCACGCCAGCGCGAACCCACCCAACCGTTCCACGGATCTTCTCGAGGTCACCAATCGCGGATGTACTCGTGTTTAATCCGACTCGTAGAACCGAGACCTTGGTGGAAATTGGTGGCGAATCGTGCATCGCCTCGGCTTGCTCCTCGGTCCGATCCCGAGCCGGTAATACGTCTTCGTCCGGTTGTGGTCCCACAGGTGGGCGAGTTCCTCACCAAACCGATCGTCGTAGAGCCCGGCCTGGGCGCTCTGCTGGTAGAGTCGTCGGTGACTACAGATGATTTCCTCGACGCCATCGCTCCATCGCGAATAAATCGGCACGGTCACAGTATGCACGGAAGAGGGTTGGTCGATCAAGACAGAGAGAACGCCCTATACCCCCTGGTAACGGAAGAACCGTTCTCGGAGGAACTGAATTCCAGCACGATCGCTGTGGACTCTTTCCTATTAGGCATATGATTTCTATTGGGAATATATGGGCAACAGACAGTGGGTCACTACTCGTATCGGAGACGGATTATCGAGGTCATCAACCTTGAGGAGTACAATCCGTACGTTACCCTCATGTTACGTGCCAAAATAGAGGAATTCAGCCTACTCCACAACCGACCATGCGCCGTTTGGTGACACCGGTCCTCAATCCGAAGTGACTGACGAGATAGTATCCGAATCCTCCCGCCATTCCCGATATCCGAATATCGCCATCTCAGCTGACGAAGATGTCGGTTTTGCTGGTGAGCCGTCGATAGCACCCGTCGCCAATTCCGCCGCTTCATCTAGCGAATTGGCCCGATGACTCGAAAGAGCAGAGAATCCCATCAAATAATGACTCACCAACTGACCGAAAACCGGGGGAGGCGACCGACCCGTTGACGTCCCCGGCTAACCCGTTTGAATCACAATCCGAATTCCGCCAGATCGACCGACGAGAAGGCCCTAATTGAGCCGATTCGTAGTTGTCGCATACGGCCCACAAACCCGACTACTGAACCCGACCGTTGGCCCTATTCGCCCCGCTAACGGTAAATCCGACTCGATGACCAGTGGCTCAACCGGGGCTCGAGGCCGATCGCCGGGACCGGTAACTAGAACCGACTCAATTGGCCAAAGCGGGGTGTAACCCCCACGTAACGGTTGGGCGTTGCTGTTCGTGAGCTTTCGATTATTCTCGAGAGCGGTCCATCTTCCATTTGGATATGATCGATCCGACGCAATCGCAGCTCCAGGGTAATGTGTTGCATCCAGTCCGATGTGATCGTCGTGGAATCGCTAAACAGTCGAATTTCACCATTGGATTGGCCGAACTCCACCAACTAATGGTACAGGAGACCATGAATCAGTCTGATCGACCGCGCGCGATATAATATTCTTCCCCAAACACATTATCTAAAATGTAGCGTGGGGAAACAATCCGATTTCGCTAGTTTGTCAAATTTTGCGTTCACCATTAGAATCACCATTACCCCTCCGTCACCTAGCGGTTTTCACCAACCCACCAATTAAATGGTCCGCTTATATAGTACGAGTTGAACGTCGGGTGCATGGGAAAGCCCCAAACGAAGCCCGTCTCCGGCCGGGTCCCGACCGACGTCGCCCAGCGACTCGAGCGGGCCGCCGACGAGACTGGTCTTACGAAATCGAAGCTTGTCGCCCGGGCAGTAGAGTACTACGTTGACGAAAATCCGGATCGAATCATGGAGTTCTATCCGGACGGATCGCTCGCCGCGTTCGTCGAGGAATTATGCCAATGAGTCAGACAAATCACGTCCCCACGATCGTCGAGGAGTCGGATGCCGAGCGGTTGCTCCGACAGCTCCACGAAGCGACGGAGACAAGCCTCGAGCCAATCGAACCGGAGAAAGCTCTCGGACTCTACCTCGAAGACAAGGCGCGCGACTGTCGACAGTCGACGGTCGACGCGCACCGATCCCGGCTCGGCTTCTTCGTCGACTGGTGTCGCGAGCGCGACCTCGAGAACCTCAACGACCTGACCGCCCGCGACCTCCACGAGTATCGCGTCTGGCGACGCGAGGACCTCAACGTCGTAAGCGAGAAGACGCAGATGGACACGTTACGCGTCTTCGTCGAGTGGTGTGAGACGATCAACTCGGTCGAGTCCGGCCTCTTCAAGAAAGTCAAGTCGCCGGCGATCCCCGACGGCGAAAACGCCCGCGAGACGGTCATCCACGCCGACCGTGCCCGAACGATCCTCGAGCACCTCAGGAAGTACGAGTACGCCTCGACCGAGCACGTCGTCTGGCTCGTCCTGTCTGAGACGGGGATGCGAATGGGAGCCGCTCGGGCGCTCGACATCGATGACTACCGATGCGACGCCGAGGTCCCCCACCTGACCGTCGTCCACCGACCGGAGACCGACACACCGATTAAGAACGGTACTCGAGGCGAGCGTCGAGTCGGACTCTCCGACGAGGCGTGCGAGGTACTCGACGACTACCTCGAGCACCAGCGGCCCGACGTGACCGACCAGCACGACCGGGTGCCGCTACTCGCTACCACACAGGGTCGAATCGCCAAGTCGACGATTCGAAAGTACGTCTACAAGTGGTCCCGACCATGCCTCATCGGTCTTGAGTGTCCGCACGATCGAGATCCAGATGAATGCAGCGCGGCCACCGATCTCGATCTTGCGTCGAAGTGTCCCTCGAGCGTGACGCCCCACCCGATCCGTCGAGGGTACATCACGCAGCTCCTCCGGTCTGGCGTCGACGTACAGGTCGTGAGCGAGCGATGTAACGTCTCACCGGCGATCATCGACGAGCATTACGATGTTCGGTCGGAGGAGGACAAAATGCGCCAGCGCCAGGAGGTATTGCGTCGGTCGCTTCTAGAGGAGTAATCGAGGATTGAGGAAGAACGGCTCTGTTGAAACGCTTGGTCAGTGGCATATTTCAGAAGTCGTGCTAAATACAAGGCGTGAAAGCAGTACGAGATTTAGATCGATCTCCGAAGTGGTGAGCACTCAGTACAGTGAAGCACTCATCGCGGCAGTGGTCGTCTATCCGATACTGGCTCCAGAGCGCGTTCTGGACCATCTTCGGCCACTTAGTCGACTGATCGGTCCGTGACGCGGATCTCGACCCCGCCATTCCCCCGGAGTTCGACCGTGACCCCGTCGGTGTCGAACGTCACGGTCGTTCTCGACTGTGCATCGGGGCGAAAGAGGGAATTGAGAGCGTCAGGGTTTACGTCCTCGTAGAGGACGAAATCTGCTCGCAGGAGATCTTCCCCCTTATAGTCCTCGATAGCGTCAAGCACCGCTTCGGTTAACGAGCGGTCCTGATCAGGGGTGTACCATCCCCGTGTCTTGCTCGCTTGCCTGGACCTGTCTTGCGTCATGGACTACTCACTCCTCCATGGCAGTTGGGGGACTCGGAGAAGCGCTCCGCTATCTGTTCGAGTTGCGAGTGACCGTGATATCGGACCGTTTTGGTCCGCCTGTCGTAGTCAACGAGTCCAGCGTCGTCCAGTTTGGGGAGTGCAGCGTGGTGGAGCCGGATTGCAACCCGGGTCTCGTCTGCGTGGTCACGTCGGGCGAACGCGGTTGCAATGTCGTCGACGGTAGCGTGGTCTTCGGGCGCGTTTTTGAAGTATTCGATGACAAAACGACAGTGCCGATTGGCGAGCGCGAGAAGGAGCGTATCTCTTCCGGGGATCATTGGCGAGGAGTCGGTTTCCGTGAACATTGTATACTCGACTTGAAGAGACCGCTCCACGTGAGACTTCATTTTGTCTATACAACTTCCTTATATAGATTCGAGTTCAGGTCTCCAGCACAGTGAGGGTATTGCCGAGGATTCTCCGCGTCTCTCGCTGGAGTTGAGAGGCAATTGCCTGCTGTGAGATACCGGTTCCTGCTTGTACGTACGTGTAGTGAGCGGGTGGTTCTCGGGCTTCGGCGTGAAACAAACGAAGTCGTCGTGCTGAATGGGCCCTCTGTATCTCGCACGCCATTTCTGACAGCAGTTCGGTAGTTCGTTATGCCTCTGCAAGATACAAAGCGCGAATGTCGCACGAAGTGAGAGCCAATCTGGATGGGGTGATCGATCAGTACAGAGCATGCATGTAGCACGACGACTCCGGGTATTTCGCAGTCTCTGATCAAAACAGCTGTCAGGATCAGTGTAATATTAATGTGTGTACCCCCTTTGTGTCGGAGTGACTGACCTGATTACCGAATACGCCGACTACGACTCATTTGCCCGTACGTGGCATTCAGATACCCTCGCTGACTACGATGTCTCTCTCGAAGAAACCGGGAACGGGGCTTCTCAACGAACAGAAAACCCGGCAACTGTGGCAATTGTTGGGACTCCTTGGCACCGATGAGATTTTCATTCAACTGCCAGATTGGTTGGCCGACGAGAAGGGTGGAGTCACGGACAGAGCCCCACCCACAATGTTCGTTGGATGCATCTCCAGAGAGACCGAGGACGCAATTCTTTTCAAAGAGTCCGCAGCGGCCCAGCCACTGATGGGACTCGCTCACAGGATTCATTCACTCTAGAATGGGGTGAAAAGACAGGTGCCGATACCGACCGCCACGAGCGGTCAGAGAATCGTCTTCGAGACCACTACCAACAGTTCCACAACCGAGATAACCTTCCCACCCTTTCTGACGAGTGGCTTCCAAAAAGCCAACTCATAACGGCTGTTCAGCGGTGTAAGTAAACCAGATACCAGCCTTTATTAGTAGAAATGACGGTTGTAATGGCGGATTTTCAGAAATGACCGTACATCACCAGACCGATGTGATCAGGCCGATATACGCAGATCCACATAGCAGACCGTTATTCTTCTTTGCAGCCGATTTTCAGATCGATTCTCTCGCTGGTATAACTGTTTGACCAAAGAGTCTTTCCGCAGAGCGCTCCGGCAGCAGCGACTAACTCAAGGGGACGTCCCGCTAGTCGTATCTATGGCCATTGAAGCCTCATTCACCATCGACCAAGAAGACTTCCCGCTGAGTGCCGTTTTTAATCAATTGGCCGATGCCACTATCGAACTGGATCGAATTGTTCCCACGAACGATGCTATAATCCCCTACTTCTGGATTTATGCCGATACCACCGACGACCTCACGACCGATTTGAGTGACGACATCGGGATTGACCGGGTGAAGATAATTGATGAAGTAGAGGGACAGATGTTTGTCCGGATTGAGTGGAACCTCGATCATGAAAGTGTTCTCACGGCGATCACCAACACGGAGGTCAATCTCCTTTCCGGGATAGGAGATGAAGAAAAGTGGACATTTGAAATTCGCGCTGATGAACAACGAGAAATATCGAATTTTCAAACGTACTGCCGAGAACACAACATCCCTATCGAGCTCACCCAGCTTCATGCGCTCTCATCACTCAAATCGGATCGAGAGTACGATCTGACAGGGGGGCAACGGACAGCGTTGGTGATGGCGTATTCTCGCGGGTACTTCGATTCGCCACGTGATGCGACGCAGGACGATCTCGCAGAGGAACTCGAGATCACTAGGCAAGCGGTTTCATCACGGTTACAGCGTGGTCTTCGACGGCTCGTAGCGAGCACGCTGATAACGTCTCAAGAATAATACTTAAACAGCACTTAAAAGAATGTTGCGCGAGCAAAAGCCATTGTCAACCCACTGGCGCACGTCGTTAGTTATGATGACACCTCTCGAGAAACACCCGAAAGCATTGATGTCGTTGACTCTATGACCGCTGTTGAATACGATATCGAGGAGGAGTTCTTTCAGGCGACGTACGATGAGAATTCTGAATTGGCAACTCTAGCAGTAGTTGCCGTGATCGATTCAACCAACGGTACGATGAAGCATGGCAGTACTTCCTTCGATGATGAGTGATTTGAACTGACAGTATTCAGCGAAGGAAGAATTGATGCCGACCCAATAACCGGCGCACAGTCAGCAGTATGGTTCCGTATCGAATGATGTGTTCCAACTGTGGAACACTGCGACTAGGGCGAAAACGAACACCTGACGGTAAGATCACTCCATACAAAAAGACGTATTCGGAGTGTGGCTGCGAAGACACCGATATCTGGAGAAAGAACACGGATGACTGCCGATGACTGTTGAA
Source organism: Natronosalvus caseinilyticus (assembly GCF_017357105.1). NCBI lineage: Archaea > Methanobacteriati > Methanobacteriota > Halobacteria > Halobacteriales > Natrialbaceae > Natronosalvus > Natronosalvus caseinilyticus. The sequence goes on along the minus strand of NZ_CP071596.1, from coordinate 1,138,784 downwards.
GCGACGTTTACCGTTCCGCCCAATCAATTTCTTCTGGGCAATCTGTTCGAGCACCGACCAGAAGTGATGGTCGAATTAGAACGGATTATTCCCAGCCAAGACATGACGATCTACTTGTGGATCCAAGGTATTGCCGTTGGTAATATTGAGAGTACATTAACCAAACATTCCGCGGTAGAGAATATCCAACTCGTTGATGATATCAAAGACGAGCACCTGTTGCGTGCTGAGTTAGGCATTGACTCTAACGGCGTTCTCAGCACGCTAACAGAAACGAATTGCTCGATCATCAACGCTAGCGGTATGAACCAGCAGTGGACGTTCGAAATCCGTGGAGACACTCAAAAAGAAATCTCGCATTTTCAGGCCCGCTGTTTAGAGTTGGGCATTTCAATCACATTGACGGAACTACATGCGCTCACGCCGGTCAATTCAGAGACTCAGTCTGCATTAACTGATGCACAACAAGAGGCGCTTGTACTCGCCTTCAACCACGGGTACTTCGAATCACCTCACGAAGTGACGATGGAAGAACTTGGCGACGAACTCGGAATCACACAGCAGGCTATTGCATCTCGACTCCGGCGCGGGATCAAACAGATTCTTGGAATAACGCTTTCTGAAATCATCCCATAGAAAGATTGAACAAGACTATATCTCCTGTATCGTACCACCGACTATTGACACGAGACCGCATGTCTCTCACCAATTGCCTCTGAAGCAGCGATCAATCTGCATCCGTATGTATCGGTTGATTCCGGCCTAAGATTGTGAAACAAACGAATTTGCTGTGCTGCATCCATTCTCTGTATCTCGCACTACGTTCCTGGCAGCACCCCGGTAGTTCGATCAGCTGTTGCTGAATAGAAGGCGCATATTCGGCATGGTTGTAATTCAGCTGGGCTGGTTGGCATTGCCCACGGAGAAGATAGCGTCAGGCTGTGGATTGATCTACTTTGGGTTTGCCACGAATAGCGCGGTGAATGTGGGGTTTTATTCATCAAGAGTATCCATTGGTAGGATAACAAACGACGCTCGATTCAGCGTTTGCTGGCGCTGAGCGAGATACTCTTGACACCGTACTTCTGACACGCGTTCACTGCCTGGTCAGAGGCAAACTCGTATTGTGGATTCTCCCTGATCTCGATGGCGTCGAACCCTGGCGTCTCAATCATCATCGTATAATCATCGACCTGTTCAGCCCCACCGATACACGCCGCCCAGAGATCCGCATCGGTCTTGATGCTCTCAGACATGTGTTCCTCGCTGATGATGTCCGAAAGCGCCAATCGGCCATTCGGTTCGAGGACGCGATTGACCTCACTGAACACGTCTTCCTTCTCCGCGGAGAGGTTGACGACCCCGTTGGAGATCACGACATCGAAGGTTGTGTCCTCGAACGGGAGGTCCTCGATGTACGCTTTCTCGAAGGAGACAGTATCCATTCCGGCCTCGTCACGGAGCCGTCGTGCCTTCTCCAGTTGTTCATCGGTCATGTCTACCCCGGTCACGCTCCCGGTCTCGCCGACATGGAGTGCCGCGACAAACGCGTCCGTTCCGGACCCACTACCAAGGTCGAGGACATCGTCGCCCGGTTGCAGGTCTGCGAGATCGAAGTGGTATCCCACACCCGCGAAGGACTCGACGGCTTCCTCAGGGATGCCATCGAGATCCTCCGATGAATAGCCGAGTCGTTCCGCCAATGGGCGGCCCATCTCGAAATGATACCTTTCGGTCGGCGCCTCTGCGACATCTCGATAGACGGATTTAACCTCTCGTTCGAGTTTGCTAACATCAAGTGATTTTGACATGATATTCATCCCTGTACCGAGACCAGATCAGTTTCGACCTGGACAGCGTTCATGAGGTTGTCCATCAACGGTGACGTGGTTTCGACCCGGTCACGCAGCTCGGCGAGTTCCTCATCCGATGCGTCAGCGTCGATGTACGCGGTGTAGGTCACTGTGTTGTACCCGGCACGGACATCGTCGGAGATACCGAGGAATCCCCGAAGGTCAACGTCTCCTTCAAGCTCGAACCGGAGTTCATTGAGTTCGATACCCATGGCTGCGGCATTCGCTGCATACCCGACGCTCAGGCACGATCCGAGAGCGGCGAGCAGGAGTTCCACCGCGTTGGGTGCCGCTCGCTTCCCGAGGATTTGTTCCGGCTCGTCACCCTCGATTTTGAATTCCTGGGTATGAATTTGCTCGCCCGCCTGATCGAAATCGTTGATCGACGTGACACACTGCAGGCCATCAGTCCATTCGGTTTCCGCTCGAAATCTGAATTGGCCGGTCGCTGATTCCGCTGTAATTGCTTCGACTGCTTGGCCGAGTTGCTCTACATCTACGCCATTATTGATTGACATTTTGAAGTATCTCTCTTTGCGCTTTCTCACCCCCTGCCAGGTTGGGTAAAATTGCGTACAACTACTATGACTCGCACGTATAAAGCCTCATACTACTGATAATATTATATGAGGGATTGGGCAGGTATTCCTGTTGAACCCTTTCTTCCCACAGCGAATGACCGAGTGTTTTCGCTGTGTTTTCTCAATAAGTCAATGATGAATACAGCCTCTATATCTTGCATGTCGCTTCTGACAACAGTCCAGTAGTTAGTCGAGTCTCTGCAAGATACAAGGCGCGAATCTTTCACGTCGAATCGTCGAAAAGGTCGAACTCAACCTACTCCAGTTGCATAGTACCGGTGACCAATATCGGGTCGTATGGCCTGGCAGGCGGAAGCGACTTGCGGACCGAATACGTGGATACCGATTGATGTACCAAATTATTCGGCAATATTGGGAGTACACTCCGTTGCCGGAGCCTCACGTTGCTGGGATCGTTGTGGGGAGTGCGCTGCATGCTCGCCGGCCGTGGCGAATAACTCGTTATCGGTCAATTACCCGGATTTGTGGACTCGCACTGATCGGATGGGGGGTGTTCGTCAATGGGTGGGCCTTCTATTCGGTCGCCAAGACTATCGGTCGTGGGGAGCGACAGCTCGTCACGACTGGCCCGTACTCATTCAGCCGAAATCCCATCTACGTTGGGTGGACGATGCTCTACGCAGGCTTCGCGTTGCTCAAGAACAACGGGTGGATTGCTCTTTTTCTTCCAGCGGTGATTGCCATAACTCACTGGGCTACTCATCGGGAGGAGCAGTGGTTAGAACAGGAATTCGGTGAGGAATATCGTGCGTACCGTCGACGCGTTCCCCCGTATCTATAAGCAAATCGAGATTTGCCTGACTTTCCTGATAGCCACTTCAATTTCGGCGCGAATTGAGGAAGCAGTCGAGATGCGAACACTACTGGTACATACATCCTCTGTATTCAGCACGCTATTTTTGACAGCGCCCCGATAATTCGATCACGATTTGCTGAATACAGAGGGCGAATGCAGCACGAGATTTAACTCGATCTCCGAAGAGGTAATCGATCAGTACAGGCGAAGTAGTGATCGTGGCGATCAACCGCGGTGACCTCGAATAAAACGAAGCCTCACAATCTATATCGAGTCGCCTTAGGGTTCTCGAAGAGGGTGGCTAGAATAGCATGGGAAGCGTTGACTTCGACCGCTGAACACCGAAGATAGTACCCTACCCGCTAATTGGTACGCCACCAAATATGAGGATCGCGATCAGCCAGTAGGCGACGTAAAGCCCGCCGAGTAGATACCCGTGCCACCGCTTCAGTTCGCCCGCATAGAGGAAGTACGCGGCGAGTGCCGTCATGAGAATTACCGACGGCAGGTGGAACGTCAGCACCGACCGGGAGATTTCGAGATCGCTCACTAACATGATCACCCCCACGTTGGCGGTCACCGAGAAGAGAACGCTCCCGATAACGTTCCCGACGCCGATCTCGGGGACCCCTCGACGAACCGGTTCGACCGTCAGCATTACGTCCTCGAAGGTGAGGATCACCGTTAGCATGGTCGCTCCGAAAACGGTCTCTTCGATGCCGAATCCGTCAATCACGACTTCCGATCCCGCCTCCAGCATCATCGACGCCACTACGATGCCCGCCAATGCGAGGATAGAAAGAGCAAGCCAGATCCAGCCCGCGGCAGATCGACCGCCAATGAGGCGATCCTCGGGGATTGTCGAGACTGCTGACGGGAGGGCTATGCCACCATCGGCCTGTATCTCCTTGCCCAGTTCGGTGTTCCGGAACACGGGCATGTCGCGCTGATATTCGCGGACGATGATATAGCCGAAGACCGCGACAAACGCGCTGAGTAGTAAGAGTCCGTGAACGAGGGTCAGTGTCCCGGCAAGGACGAACGGAAGTAACAGAAGGGGTGCCAGTGCAAAGAGGGCGACGTAATCAGGCGGGAGATCGACCGGGAACGGCTTGATGATCGCCGCGAGCGCGAGCGTTACGCCGATAATCGCTAAGCCGGTTCCGAGCGCCGTCCCGAGCGCCGCTCCCTCGAGACCACCGCCAGACAGAACAAGCGCGAGAATCGTATCGTCGAATTCGAATCCCGTGAAAAGAATCGCGAGGGCGAACAACGAGATTTTCAAGCCGAACGCCGTGCGCGTGAGATAGCTGATGAGTTTCTCAACGCAAACCGTCAGCAAGATCCCACCGCCAGCGAGGACGAGTAATGCACCCAGTAGTCCTTGACCTTCGACGAAGCCCTCGATGAGCCCTTCAATACCGCCCTCTTCTTCTGCGTCTTCGCCCTGTTCCTGCGCGAGTACTGGGGTGACGATTAGGCAGACAGCGAGTAGTACGATGAACCCTGTGGTTAGTACCCGTGTTCGATCCATAGGAGACACACGCGGGGTCCGAATATGAAACTACAGATGCATGTATACTCTCCCGTTGGAAAAGTCTACATACACGCTCTTTAAAGGGCGAAATTCCTTACAATTATCGTATACGGGAGCAGGGGTTGCGTCGAAAGTAAGCATCCGTATGTATCGGTTGGTTCCTCCCAGAGATGGCGAAATAATTGAACTGGCTGTGCTGCATACATCCTCTGAGTCGCTCACGTCGTTTCTGAAAGGAGCCGGGCAATTCATTTGGTGTGTGCTGAACTCAGGGCGCGTATCCAGCACTCATCCGCCGCATTATCACCTACATACTGGTACTCTATCGAATGGCCGGATCAGCGCCAGGCGTGCTGGGCCCGCGCTCTGATCCAGGCGGACTGGACGCTCCGGGACAGTTCGGACCACTTGACCACGAGGAAGCCCCCGAAGATCACCAAGAACCCGGCTAACGTGACCGCAGGCAGGTGCTCGCCCAGCCAGGCCCACCCGACGATGGTGGCGACGACGGGGACGACATAGACTACGAGGTTCGCCTGGTGGGGCCCGACCCGGTCTAGCAGCGAGAAGTACGCCACGAAACCCATCGTGGTTGCGACTATCGCGAGGTAGAGGTACGATCCGATGAACGTCGGGGTGAGGGCGACGGCCTGGGGTTCGCCCGACAGGAGACTCCCGACGTGGAGCACTGCCCCGCCCAGCGCCAGCGAGAGGCCCGTAGTCGTCGCTGCGGGCATGTGCGACCCGCTCTTGCGGATCCCGATCGATCCGAGCGTGACGCCCGTGATGGCCGTCAACACCAGCAGCTTGCCCCGGAAGCCGTCGCTGAACAGCGCTTCAGGTGTCGGGCGAACGACGAGGACGACCCCCACTAGGCCGATGAGGACGCCGACCAGCGCCCGTCGGGAGAGACGCTCGGCGGGCAATAGCACCCACGCGAGGACGACCGTCAGGATGGGGCCGAGACTGTAGATGATCGCCGCGACGCCGGCGGTCGTGTACTGCTGACCGAGGTAGAGGAAGCCTGTGGACCCGAAGAACAGCAGACCTCCCGCGAGAACGGCCAGCCAGTCGGCGCGCCGATGCGGACGCCAATCCCGCAGGACGAACGCGGCGTAGGCGACCAACAGCAGCGCCGCCAGGTCGTACCGCAGAGCCGCGAACAACAGCGGCGGCGCGTCGGCTAATCCAGCCTTGATCGCCGGGAAGGCGGCGCCGAACGCCACTCCCATGAACAGAAAGAGCCCAGCAGCTCTCTGGGCAGACATAGGCACGGTATGCTCCCCGAGGAGATACCCCTGTCGGCGCGATGAAGGGAACGTGGAGCGATCCTGAACTCGTCCTCTGTATTCAGTAATCTCTCTCTTTGACAGATTCTCGGTAGATGATTCGGGTCGTGCAAGATACACAGCGCAAATGCAGCAGTGAGAGAGCCGCTTAGTGTAGTGATACAGATCAATCAGTATACTTGGATTGATTAATGCCCCTTCGTGTATTTCCGGGGGTAGTGTCTGAAGAGGGGTGTTTCACAGTGTCGATGGGCTCACTAGACAACGTATTATAGCGGCCGTGCGTATCCGTGACATGGGCTCGTCCATCAACGATATCGAATTCATCGCCAGTTCGAATCACCGCGTCGGGGTGCTTGACGCACTCGCTGATGGACGCTGTGACCGGGACGACCTGCGATCGGCGACGGGCGCGTCGTCCCCGACCATGGGACGCGTTCTCGGCGACTTCGAGGAGCGGCACTGGATCGAACGGATCGGGCGAATGTACCAGTTGACACCGCTTGGAACCTTCGTTGCCGAGCGGTTCGTGGACCTGCGCGAAGCGATGGACACCGAGCGCAGGCTGCGCGACGTCTGGCGGTGGCTCCCGCGCGAGATGGAGGGCTTCACCGTGGACCTGTTCGCGGATGCCGTTGTCGCCTACCCGGGGCCAGGCTACCCGTACGAACCCGTAGCACGAGTCATCCAGCTGGTCGAGGGAAGTACCTCAATGCGTGGATTAGGGACGACGGTGTTCAAGTCGATCGCCAATGAGACAGTCTGTCTGGCGGTCCTCGACGGCATGGAGTTCGAGTACGTGTATCCGCCGGACATCCTCGCGGCAACCGTCGCCTGGGACCCAGAGATGGTCGAACGGGCGGCTACCCGTGATCACTGCACCGTCCTGGTCCACGACGACCTCCCCGACAGAGAGCGGTGTGGCATTGGCATCTTTGACGATCGCGTCGGCATCTGCTGTCACGACGCCGATACCAGAGCGCTGCGGGCGTGGATCGATACGGATGCACCCAAGGCTCGGGAGTGGGCCCTTTCGGTCTTTGAGCACTACCGCCGGGGGGCGCGGCCAGCAGACGAGACCGATATGGATGCACCCGTCCCGGAGGAGCTTACGGTCCCATGATGCGACCCGACAGCCAGTATGGAGTGCGCTCGGCGGTATCCTGACGGACTGCTTAGCACCGAAATTGGTAGCCCGCTAGTGAGAGTTGGTGATTAGCCTAACGAAATCCCGTGTTGGGCACGTCGTCACATTACTTTCACTCCGTGAAATATTTCACTAGGCATTTACATTTAAGTGGCGCTTGTAGCATCTCGTGCGGAGAGATGACCGAACATGACTGAAACCGAACTGGAGGATTTTCTAATCCTTCGAAACCTTGATGAACCGATCCCTGAAGACACGTTCGAAGCCGCCGCCGGAAAGGCCATGGAGGTTCTGGAGTACCTCACCGACGAGGGTGTTGGCATTCGGTGGATGAAATCGGATGTGCGGACTCGGGAGGACGGAGCGGTCACTGGCACGTTCTGTCACTATCAGGCTGAGAACGAGGAGGCGCTATACGAACACGCCGACCGTGCGGGACTTCCGGTGACCCGGATCGATCTCCGTGGTGCGACCCTGGAAAGTGGATCTCGGTGAGACAAATGCGCTATGTAGTTACCATGGAACACAGCACGGAGAACTGCTGGGCACGGGAAGAGAACGAAGAAAAAGCTGGCGAGTGGATCGACGGCATGGCTGAGAAGGCCGAGGAAGCTGGCGTTGAAATACACGGGGCGTACGTCTGCCCGAACGAACACACGTTCTACTTCGTCCTGGAAGCCGATTCCTTCGAAGGAGTCTCTACGTTCCTCGGACCACCCTTGCTCACCGACCACGATGCCCACATCGCGCCCGTCGTCTCGTTTGGCGAGGCCGAGCGCGCCGTCCGGTGAAAAACTCCAAACCCCCTATCCCCGGTCGTAATTGGATGCGAGATAGCGCGAATATGAAACGGCTGAGAGTCGATCTGCATAGGGTAGTAATCGGTCAGTACAGGCCGAGGCGTTACCGCAGCGGTCGAGCAGCAAGCGCTGCACCCGCGAGCGACCACCGGGAGCGAGCGGCCTTTTTAGCGTAGATTTTTGGAGGAGCGGTGAGCGAGCGACGCAAGCGAACCCGACGAGAAAAAGGTACTTCTGCAGAGCTATTGAACGGTTCATTCGGTACAGATCATTCGGAACAAACGAAATCAGTTTGCTGAATCCATCCTCTGAGCCCTGTTTAGACGCTCCTGGATGAACGGGTTAGGAGTTATTTGACTAAACAGAATCCGATGGTAAGCACCTCACAGTACGGTTTCATACTATGAGAGCGAAGCGTTAGTGCCGATCTCGGTCGCGTCTAAACAAGGCCCATCCTCTGTATTCAGCATACAGCTTCTGACAGCTGCTGGGGAGTTCTAAACGGACGCGATGCGTACAGAGCACGTATTCACCAAATTGGCGCGATCGGTGAGGCATTTTCCCGCTTGCGCTGAAAGAACGGGGGTCAGGTTATTTTTCGGGTCGGTCGACGGCCCCGAGCTGTTGCATCAATCCGAGAGTATCGGGCTGAACCCATCGTTCGGCGATTTTGCCATCTTCGATGCGGGTGAAGACCATATTTCCGACCTCGAAATCTCGGCCAGTTGGCTCGACACCCATGAATTCGCCCTTGTGGGTCCCTCGAAGGGTAACCCGCATCGCGACGGTATCTCCTTCGGCGACGATGTCCTCGACGGTGGCCGAGAAGTCCCCGAACGCGCTGCGAAGGAATTCCATCTGATCCTCGAGTTCCTCGAGGCCTCGTGCCTCCCCGAGCGGGCTGTGGTCAATTACGTCCTCGGCGCATATCTCCTCGAGAACGTCGGTGTTTCCCTTCGTCGCTACTTCTTCCGGGAAGCGACGTGCAATTTGCTTGTTCTCCTCCGTCGTGGTTGTGGCGGCCATGTCTGTCACCATCTATCATTAGGTTCCGCACGTGCATAAGATAGTAGGAGACGTTCTCACAAGAAGCGGGGTCGGAAACTACGAGCAACTGTATCGGCGGTCGTCTGTAGCCGGGTCGGAGCTCGTACCAGAGAAGCCTGTGTGCGGTTCCATTTCCCGAGCCGATTCGACCCCGCTCAAATAGGGCTACAGTGATAGATTCGCAGCTTCTATTTCGGTTGGTTCGGCTACGACCGCTCGAAATAGCTGAAGGAGTCGTGCTGCATAGGACCTCTCTATTCAGCAGGGCGCTTTTGCCAACAACTCGCCAGTTCCGATCTTGCCTGCTGCATACAGAGCGCGAATGTGTCACGGCTTCAAAGCCAATTTACCAGGGAGAAATGATTGCTGATCGACGACGCCACCCCTGGAGCCAGTGATCCGTTACTCAATACGCCCCACGGAGATCATGACCTCAGGTGTACGCCTACGACTGGGCCTCTCGGGGGCACGGAATGCTGACTTCGTCAGCCTGGTCGTTGAATGATTCAAGAACCGGTTGGAGGTCGTCAAATCTGCGCCCCTTCGCTACTCTGTTCGTCTTTGGGTCCCAGTCGATGAAACCGTAATCATCCAGCAGGGGAAGATGTTTATGGTACAACGCGATTTCGAGATCTCTTCGTTCCTCCCCGTCATTGAGAATGGCCTCGGGGACCTGTACGCCATCTACTGGTTGGTCGTACAATTCGGCCAGGACTCGGCGACGCGGGCCAGCGGACAATGCCGTGAAGATTAGGTCCATGGCCTTTCTTCTGACGGGACTACAAAAAAGAAATTGCCAAATTATTTTGGGTAAAGCCTCTTAGAACTCAAGAAAAGCGGAGGGTATAAAGTCGGCGTCAGTCCGTCGAGCTAATGAGTAGCGATTACTCAGTAGAAGACAAGTCGTTGCTGGGGCGAGGGACAATCTCTCCGATCAGCTACTAAAGTAATTGGCGAGTAGATTTAACAATGATGGATTCAATTATTCAGGCGACTTCGAATATACGACGGAAACCCATTGATATACGTGACTGAAAACGATTCAACTCCCCTTATATTGCTTGTAGAGGATAATCCTGGCGACGTTCGGTTAACTCAGATAGCCTTTCAAGATGCTGGATTTGACGTAAGAACCCATGTCGCCTTAGATGGAGTTGAGGCAATCGAGTTCTTAGAAGACGAAGAAGCACCATGCCCTGATTTGATATTGCTGGATTTGAATTTGCCCCGCAAAAACGGATTTGACGTGTTAGAGGAGATTAAGAGCGATTCTGAACTGAGGCAGCTTCCAGTGATTGTGCTGACCAGTTCGGCAAGCAGTGATGATGTTATTTTGAGTTATGAACAACACGCGAACGCTTACTTGACGAAGCCTACCAATCCTGGGTCGTTTGTCGATCTAATTCAGTCTCTGGGGGAGTTTTGGATTGAGAAGGTTCGGATGCCGTCCTATTCGTAAGGAATCAGAGCCAAACAGCGACTACCACCAGAAACGATAGAGACCTCAGTGGGTACGTTCGAAAATCTGCCAATCAATATATTCAACAAACTTCGACTGGAACAAATTAAACCAGATTGCTGAACTGATCCTCTGTATTCAGCAGCCTATCTGACAAAATCTGAGCAGAACGTTCAGTCTCTGCTGAATACAGGGCGCGAATGATGCACGACATTTGGCTCGATCAGCGAAGACGGTGATCGCTCAGTACAGCGAATACATGTAGCGGGCTATTCAGATAATATCAAGGTGAAAAAGGAGGACCCGTGCTATAGTTCATCTTCCATTTCGGCTACAAGACGGACCATCGTCTCCAACTGCGGAAACCCCCGATACCGAACGGAGGAACTGCGTCCATCATACTCGATAATTCCGGCTTCTTCCAATTTTGGCAGTGTAACATGCTGGAGAGCGATGGCTGCCTGCTCCCGAGTGTCGATGGTATCGTCATGCTTGCATCTGTGCGTGATGAGGGCTTCGTACGACGCCACAGTGGGCGTTGATTCCTGAAAGTAGTAGAGGACCGAACGGCACCACTCATTTGCAAGCACAGAACACACGTCACCAACTGCGATATCTGCCTGTAAGGAAGCGGACTCATCGTCATTAGTGGCAGGTGGCATACGACACGTACCAGTCTTAGGTGGGAGAGTGTGTGTCTTGATCAATCCGGTTATTTTTATACCGTCCACTCCCAGTCAGTCGGAGTTGGCTACTGAAGAGAGCAACACAGAGCGAAGTACCTTCTCGTTGCCCCGACGAATGCGGTCTGATAGTGCCTGCTTTGAGAGGCTAAGTTCGTCCGCCAACTCGTCGAGGGAGGTTTCTCGTGGCGTGCCGAAATATCCCCGTTGGAGGGCGAGGACGAGCGCTTCGCGTTGTTTCTGCGAGAGGTTGAGCTGGTGGCCACTGCCGGTCGTCTCTTGCAACGTGTAGGTGCGTTCGATGAAGAGTGGGAAGTCATGAGCGACGCAATAGTTGTGAAATTGTGAGAGGGCATGGTGATTGTTAAAGCGAAGTCGAAACTCCCACGTGTCGCCCCCGCGCGCTTCGAGGACGGTTGCGTTCGTCTGTGCAATCCCTTCCATGAGGTTGTCCTCGCGGGGAACGTTCCATTCGACCCGATACAGACCGCTGTCCCCGATTCTGTCGAGGGCGCGGAGTTCTTTCACGTAGGGACTATCACGTACCTTCGTTTCGAACGCGTTGAAGTCGGTTCCGGTCGCCCACACGAACGGCATTTCCAATGTCCCTGTCGGGACAATTCGTTCAAGTTCAATACGCATCACCGGTGGCCCTGACAGCACCCTACCGAGTGTAAACGCCTCTGCCTCAATTGTGAACTCTACGATGACGCTCATTACCGTGACTATACACGCGCTACACTCGTATGGATTCTCCTGCTTTTGTGGGGAGGTCTAATACGGAAGTGCTCAATCAGTACGTGTAGTATGCGGGTGGTTCACCGGTTTCGACGTGAAACAAACGAAGTCGTCGTGCTGCACTCATGCTCTGTATTCAGCACGCCACTTTTGACAGCGCCTCGGTAGTTCGATCACAATCTGCTGAATACAGGGCGCGAATGTAGCACGCGATCTGGCCCAATTTGCGAAGGGGTGATCAATTAGTATAGATAAATTACATATAAATACCAATAGATACGAAAATATTGTCTTCCGAACTTGTGATTGGAGAATCAGATGTTGTTCAAATACTGTCGTCGCTGCTCCATCTTCTCTCGCTCTGATCGTTGATCGTAGTGCTGTGCGAGTACCTCCTGACTCACGTTCGCTCTATCACCGACCGCCGTCTCCGGCACGTCGCTGTTGAGGTGGTGAGTTATAGACCCTCGCCGAAAGGCGTGTGGACTGACGCTCGAGGGACACGAAGACGATCCGGTCTCGCCCGTCGCCTCACACGCCTCGAGATCGCGGTCGTGTGGACATTTGCCCGAGTAGACGCATGGACGCGTGTGCTGGTAGCAGTACTTGCGTAGCGTACTGATCGCTGCCCGACCCTGGACCGTCGCGAGCAACGGTCGACGACCGTGGTCGTCGGTCACGTCGGGTCGCCGATCCCTGATCCAGTCGTCCAGCAGGATGCACGTGCCGCCCGAGAGCGCGACCATGCGCTCGCCACGCCGCTGATTCTTGATCGGCGTTCCCGACTCGGGGCGGTGCCTGACCTCGAGACACTGCCCCTCCGGGTCGTAGTCCTCAAGGTCGAGTGCGCGGGCGGCTCCGACGCGCATCATCGTGTGCCAGAACAGCGACAGCGTCACGTGCTCGAGAGAAGCGTACTCGTACCGCTCGAGGTACTCGAGCATCGGCTCCGCGTCCTCGGCGTCGAGCATCACGTCTCGCGTATTCTCGTCCGGCGTGACGTTTGGCGACAGGACCTTGAGGTGGAGATCCTGTTCGACGCCGTCGATGCTCTCGAGCCACCGGATAAACACCCGCAAAGTGTCCATCTGTGTCTTTTCGCTGGTCTTCGAGAGGTCGCCGACGTTCCGCCGCCACAGCCGGTACTCGTGCAGTCGACGGCCGGTAAGGGTGTTCAGGTTCTCGATGTCTCGCTTGCCACACCAGCGGAGGAAGAAGCCGAGCCGCATCCGGTGGGAGTAGATGGTCGCCTCCGAGCACTCGGTTTCTCGTTCAGCTAGGTACAGTTCTAACGCGGTTTCGGGATCGATCGGTTCGAGTGTCATGGTTCGTTGGGTCGCGAACCACACGATGACGGCGACCAAATGGTGGGAAATAACTCGAAATCCCTGAAACGCCGAAATCCGGGCTGAATTACCATTAATTCCCCCGATACGGTGTAACCCCGTCGCGCTCGCTACGTTTCGTCACAGTTCGAATCCACCAGCCAGCGGCATGGTGTTATAAACCTACTGCCGCCAGCCCTACTGGAGACCGTCACAGTTCGCGTTCCAGCGGCCACCATCGTGTAATTCGTTATAACCAATGGCCTCTGGAGCCGGCTGTCCCAACTCACCACCGGTCTCGAGTCACGAACCAATGTGTATTGGACAGAAACTTATGCGACTTCGGAATATTGGCTGCCACGATGAGTTCATCGTCCGACTCGGAGACGGAGCTTTACACCCGCATTCATCAGCAAAAAGTCGTTTCTTCGCTGGGAAGACGGGCGCTCGAGACGGACGACATCGATCGACTCATGCACGACGCAGCGGCGACAGTCGCGGAGACGCTCGACTGTGAGTACTGCAAGGTGCTCGAGTTGGTCCCCTCCGGGAACGTCTTCCTGCGACAGGGGGTGGGCTGGCAGGAGGGGATCGTCGGGGAGGCGGAGGTGCCGACGGATACGAACTCGCAGGCTGGGTACACGCTCCTCTCGGAGGAACCGGTCGTCGTCGACGACCTGCGGACCGAAGAGCGATTCAGTGGACCGGACCTCCTCACCGATCACGACGTGGTGAGCGGCATTAGCGTCATCATCGGCACCATCGACGATCCGTGGGGGATCCTGGGCGTCCACACGACGGACCAGGCCTCGTTCACCGACCACGACGTCGACTTCGTCCAGAGCGTCGCCAACCTCCTCGCCGCGGCGATTGAGCGCCACACCTACCAGGACGAACTCGAGGAGACGGTCGCGGAACTCCAGAAGTTGAACACGCGCCTCGAGAAGTTCGCCAGCATGCTCGCCCACGAACTCCGGAACCCGGTGACGATCGGCCAGATCTACGCCCAGCACCTGCCGGAGGAGGCCGCGCCGAAGGCGGTCGAAAACGTCGTGGAGTCGTTCGACCGGATCGAGAACATGATCGACGTGATGCTCGTGTTGACGCGGCGTGGGGACGCCGTCGGGGAACGGCACCCGTGTCACTCGCCGAGATGGCTCGAGACGTCTGGGACGACGTGGAGACCCGTGAGGCGACCCTGGCGGTCGATGGCGACCTCGTGATCGAAGCGGACGAGGTGTACGTGCGACACCTGTTCAGGAACCTGTTCGAGAACGCGATTCGACACGGCGGATCGGACGTGGCGATCGAGGTCGGAGCGGTGGCGGACGGGTTCTACGTGGCCGACGACGGGAGCGGCATCCCGCCCGAAGACAGGGAGCTGGTGTTCGAGCCGGGGTTCACGACGGCCGCCGACAAAGACGGGACCGGACTCGGACTGGCGTTCGTCGACCGACTGGCCGGCATCTACGACTGGGACCTGCAGTTGACCGAGAGCGACGCCGGTGGAGCGCAATTTGAGTTTCGAGACGTGACCGCCAGCGAATCGTCACCCTGACCGACCCAGGCCCCCCTCGAGCACCGAGCCAGCACAACCTCGGCCACGCCCCACGATCAGACGAGACCACGAAACGCTACGACCGCGAGGACGCCGCCACAAAGCGCCAGGAGGATGTTCTCCGTTCGCCACGCGATTGCCAGGACGACGGCTCCGGCGGCCCACTCGACCGGCCCGCCCGACGCCAGTTCCGGCCCCAGGATGGCGATCACGATCGCCCCCGGGAGCACCGACAGGCCGGCCTCGAGGCGGTCGCTCACCTCGAGTCGGCTCAGGACCCATAGTCCGCCGACCTTCGTGAGGTAGGTGAGGACGGCCATCGCGAGGACGACGGCGACGACGAACGGATCGAGCGAGAGCCATCCCTCACGCATCGTAGCGGATCACCTCGAGGACCGCCGCGGCGAGTCCGCCGAGGAGGATGTACCAGCGGCCGGGAAGCATCGACGAGGCGGCCAGCGCCGTGGCGAGGGCGACGAGCCAGGGGACGAGCGTCGACCGGCCGTCCCACAGGTCGGCCGCGAGCGCGAGGAAGACGGCGGCGAGGATGAAGTCGAATCCGTACCTGGCCGGATCACCGATGACGCCACCGGCGAGGACGCCGACGACCGTCGAGGCGACCCAGAAGGTCCAGATCGCGATGCCGCTGCCGAGGAGGAAGGCGCCGCGGCCGCTCCCGGTTTTCAGGTCGCGAACGGTGAGCGCCCAGTTCTCGTCGGCCATCAGGAAGAGGCTGCCGTAGACCTGGGCGGGCGAGAGGTGGCGAAACCAGCGCTCGAGGGCGGCGCCCATGAGCGAGTACCGGAGGTTGACGGCGACGGTCGTCACGAGGATCGCGGTGACCGGAAGCGGGTCGGCCCAGAGCTCGACCGCGATGAGCTGTGAGGCACCGGCGACGACCGTCGTGCTCATCAACGCGGCTTCCGCGACGCTGAGACCGGCCTGGTTCGCGACGACGCCGAAGGCGACGCCGTAGCCGGCGACGCCGAGCGCGACCGGGATACAGGTTAGAAAGCCGGTTCGGACGCCCTCGAGGGAGAAACTGACAGCGGAATCGGGGGCGGCATCTGCCGATGAGGAGTAGTCGTGGGATGGAGCCATTGAGCGGTGTACTGTTTACTCGCGTAGAGGGTGGTGAGCGCGAAAACCGTCTCGGTTCCCCCAACAACTGACCGCTTTCTGTGAATCGGGAGTTCGAACCGACTACACTACAGCGATTCCCGAAGCACCCATACGCCCTCGAGCAGCTCGATCCGTTCCGAACTCGAGTCGCCCACCGCCAAAATCGCGGGAGGGGATACGGTCTCGCGGTCGAAACCGTCGCCCGTGTGTGACAATCCCTCTGTCTGACGTAGACTTAAGTGAATTCGGTTCTGTAGTACGTTCAGACACACTCGCAAGTGTGGAGGATCTCCAGGATGGGATTGTTTACAGGACTCAAAGATAGCATCTCTCGCGCGACGGATCGGCTCTTCTCCGAGCAGGAGCCAAAGCGGATCGGCATCTATGGCCCCCCAAACGCCGGGAAGACGACCCTCGCGAATCGTATCGCCCGTGATTGGACCGGTGACGCCATCGGTACCGAAAGCCACATTCCCCACGAAACCCGGCGCGCTCGCCGGAAAGAAGACGTCGAAATCGAGCGAAACGGCAAGTCGGTGACCATCGACATCGTCGACACCCCCGGCGTGACGACGAAAGTCGATTACGAGGAGTTCACCGACGAAATGGAGAAAGACGACGCGATCAGGCGCTCTCGAGAGGCCACGGAAGGCGTCGCCGAGGCCATGCACTGGCTTCGCGAGGACGTCGACGGCGTCATCTACGTACTCGACAGCGCCGAAGACCCGATCACGCAGGTCAACACGATGCTGATCGGCATCATCGAATCGCGCGACCTGCCCGTGCTCATCTTCGCGAACAAGATCGACCTCCCCGAATCGAGCGTCAAGCGGATCGAGGACGCCTTCCCCCAGCACAAGACGGTCCCGCTGTCGGCGAAGGAAGGAGAGAACATGGACGAAGTGTACGAGAACATCGCGGAGTACTTTGGATAACCATGCCTGAAGCAACCAAAGCCGACGACAACCGCCACGACGGCGTCCAGATCGACCTCATCAGCGGGGAACGCATGGAGGGTCTGGCGAGCATGGAGAAGATCCGGATGATCCTCGACGGCGTCCACGACGGAAACATCGTCATCCTCGAGGAGGGGCTCACCCCGGACGAGGAGAGTCGCCTGATCGAGGTGACGATGGCCGAGATCAGCCCCGACGAGTTCAACGGCATCGAGATCGAAACCTATCCGAAGTCCGGCACCCGCGACTCCTCGCTGCTCGGCCGGATCATGGGCAACGACGAGTCGCCGAAGAAACTCACCGTCATCGGGCCGGCGAACCAGATCGAGACCCTGCACAAGGACGAGACGCTCATCAGCGCGCTCGTCTCCCGGAGCTAACGACGACGAATGCCACACCAGTGTACCACCTGCGGCCGGACGTTTCCCGACGGATCCAAAGAGATGCTCTCGGGGTGTCCGAACTGTGGCGGCAACAAGTTCCAGTTTGCGCCGGCGTCGTCCGGCAGCGCGACCTCGAGTGGGACCGACACCGACACCAAGGCAGCCACCGGCGGTCAGTCCGGCGGTATCACGCGAGCGTCCGAGTCCAAGTCCGAGTCGGCGTCCTCGAGTGAGGGTGTCGGTGACGGTGACGGGCGCGGGATTACGCAGTCGGGTTCGACGTCCGGATCCACCTCGACGTCGGAATCAACGGCGACGAGCCGCACCTGGCCCCAAACTGCGAGCGAACCCGCCTCGACCGAGCAGGACGACGCGCCAGCGGAGTTCACCGAGTGGCCCGAGTCGGCACGACGGCCCGACGATCGCGGTCGAGCGGAAAAACACACCGAGCGGTCCGCACCTCGAGCGGACGACTCGACCGTCGAAGCAGGTGACACCCACACCGAACCCGAAGGAAGTGAGGGGGACGAGGACGCCGCCCAGGCGAGCGCCCGGAGCGACGTCGTCTCGAGCGACGAACTCCCCACTTCGAGTGCGACCGGCCCGGCCGAAGAGCAGGCAGGTCCCGACGTCGAAAACGGCCGCGTCGTCAGCGAACCGACGGACGACGAGCGTCCGTCGCTCGAGGACCTCCGCGAGGAACTCAACGAGCAGTTCGAGAGCATCAAGATCCTCAAGCCCGGCCAGTACGAACTCAACCTGATGGAACTCTACGACCGCGAGGAGTACATCGTCTCCCTGCAGGAAGACGGCCGGTACGTGATCGACGTGCCGGACTCCTGGCGCGACAGCGAGTGAATCCAGGAAGGCAACGCCAAAGAGGCGGGACGCTGACACGGTACTATGGACACCGTGAATCGGACCAGCGGATACACCCGATCCATACTCGTCGCCGTTGGGCTGATAATTGCCGGATTTATAGCACAAACGTTCGCTTCTCTACCGGCGGTACTCGTCGACCCACAGGTAGCCGAAGCGCCGCTCGAGACCTCCTACGAGGTCAGGGCG
This sequence comes from Natronosalvus caseinilyticus, assembly GCF_017357105.1. Taxonomy (NCBI): domain Archaea; kingdom Methanobacteriati; phylum Methanobacteriota; class Halobacteria; order Halobacteriales; family Natrialbaceae; genus Natronosalvus; species Natronosalvus caseinilyticus. Next base: position 1,120,421 of record NZ_CP071596.1, on the reverse strand, counting down.
CTTTACCTGATCCCACAATTCATCGGATTCGTCGTCGTTGGTGGCGCGTATCTACAGTGGACTGGCCGCGGGCTGGGGTTCGTCGACCTCTCGATTCCGAGTCTTCGCCAATCGATCATCGGCATCGTCGGCGTGGTCGGGAGCATCGCGTTCGTGATGGTCGCGGGCGTCGTCATCCAGGTCATCGGGATCGAAGCGACGTCGAATCAAATTCTCCAGTTCGTCGGCGAAGATCCGACGATGGTACTCATCATGATCGTCATCGTCTTCCTGTTCAACGCACCCGCCGAGGAGTTCCTCTTCCGGGGAATTATACAGAAGCGACTCTACGAAGCGTTCACGAAACCACAGGCGATCGTCGTGACGAGTGCCATCTTCGGCCTGGTCCACGTTCCCATCTACCTCGTCAGTGGACAGCCACTCGTGGGGACGTTCGCCTCGATACTGATCGTCGCCGGTGCGGCAGTCATCTTCGGCTACCTGTATGCGATCACCGACAATCTCTTCGTGCCGATCGCCGCCCACGCCGGATACAACGCGTTCCAGTTCGGGCTCCTCTACCTCGCGCTCAAGTACGGTAACGAAGAACTGATCGAGGAGGCGACCTCGATCGTCGTAACCCTTCTCGAGACGGGCTCGATCCTCCTGTAGCGACGAAACGTCTGTAGCGTCGATACGAAACCGCTGCTCGAGTGACGCGAGTGTCAGCGATTCCGTTCCTGTACGCCCGTGACGTGCGTCTGTTCGTGAGCCGGGAAGATCGACCCGAGCGCCGCCTCGCCGTCGCGCTCGGCGATGAGCGCTCGCAACTCGGCCTCGTAATCCGCCCGCGTGATCTCCTCGCTCGGTCCGACCGTCACATCCAGCGTCGACTCGACCAGCCGATCGACCGCCTGGCGGCCGAACCCCGACAGCGGTGCGATGTAGTCGACGTCGTGGCGATCCTCGAGGCTCTGGGCCTGGGCGCGCGAGACCGTCGGAACCCGGTCGTCGCGTCGCGTTCCGTCGGCGACGGCGTCGAAGTCCATCTCCGCCAGGCGCTCGAGGGCGTGCTGGTGGACCCGCTGGATCCCGTTTCGCGGGAAACCGTCGGTGCGAATCGTCTCGACGGCCTCGGTCGCGACGTCGGAATCGAGTTCGAGCTTCTCGAACGTGAAGCCGAGCGAACGGGCGGTGTCTCGCGCGTAGGTCCAGTCGTCGGTGACGCCGAAGGTGGCTGTCGTCAGCGTCACGTCGTAGAAGTCCTCGAGCATGAGTGCGGCGAGCGTCGAGTCCTTGCCGCCGCTGTAGAGGAGCCCGAGACGGAGTGAGGCGGGCGTCGACTCGTCCATTCTAGCGGCGCTTGATGTCGAAGCTCTTCTTCTCTGGCTGGAGTTCCTTGAGCAACTGCTCCATCTTCTGGTCGTCGATCTTGCCCTGGATGCGCCCGCTCTGGGCAAGGGCGACGACCTGGCGTTCGACCTGCTCGCCGAACTGCTGTTTGCTCATCTTGACGGTGTTCAGGCGCTTTCGCGCGTCGTCGGTGAGGTACTGGCGCAGGAGGGCCTGGCGCTGGGCGTCGGCCTGCTGCTGGGCGGCCTCCTGGGCCTCGGCGTTGGCCCGTCCCTGTCCCTGCCCCTGTCCACCCTGGGACTCGGCGCGGTCCTGTAGCTGCTCCAGTTTCTTCCGGCGCAGTTCCTCGAGGTCGTCGTCAGATTGTCCGCCGTTCATAGACGCATGTTGTCGGGCAACGGAGAAAATGATTACGGACGCGTACAGGCACGTGCAACTGGAGGTCGAGAATCGGGCCGTCGACTCGTTCTCGAGCAATCGAGCCGTCGCTCACCGTTCGGCTGCGAATCGAAGCCCGTCGAAAACCGATCTGACGGATCGTTTCGTTGGGTTCCCGCCAATCGCTCAAACGAAGCAGAGATTGCTGATACCGAACGACAACGGACCCTCTCAGGCGTAGCGCTCGAGTTCCGGACGGTCGAGCTCCGAGAGGACCTCCCCAGCGGTCTCGTCCAGGCGGCTGCGTCCCTCGGCGGTGATACGGCGACCCTCGCCCTCGGCGGTCTCGACGAGGTCGAGCTCCTCGAGTTGCTGGAGGATCGTTCGAATGACGTTTCGAGAGCCGTCGGCGCGCTTGTCGGGGGCGACCTGGTAGCGGTTCGAGCCGCGTTTGGCGCCGCCGTACTCGGTCGCCAGGCGCTCGACGCCGATGGGACCGTTGTCGGCGATTTTTCGAAGGAGACTCGCCGCGCGGACCGCCCAGAAGTTCTCCTGCTCTGGGGGAAGGTCTCGGTTGACGCCGTTTTTCGCGAACGCTGCCCACTCCGGTTGCTCGAGGTCGTCTTCGAGGTCGTCGGCGAGCGCCTCGATGAGCGCTTCCGCCGGGACGTCGTACATCGTAGCCATTGGGTTCTGGTTCCCGCTTGCGCCATTTAAGCGCATCGTTGTCCCTTCGGCTGTTGACCGGCCAGCCTCGCCGGTTTCGGATGTGAGAGCCCCGCACGGGTCGAGCCAGGGATCCGGATGGTTTTTCGCCCCGCCGTCGAAAGGACCGGTATGGACGAACGGGCCGCGCTGGCGTTGCTCGAGAACCGGCTCGACCCGGTAGGTGACGACGCCGCCGTCGTGGACGACCTCGTCATCACGACGGACATGCTCCACGAGACGACCGACTTTCCGCCGGGGACGACCCGGTACACCGTCGGCTGGCGGGCCGTCGGCGCCTCGCTCTCGGACGTGGCGGCCATGGGCGCCGAGGCGACGGCGGCCGTCGCCGCCTACGCGGCCCCCGAGTTCGACGCCGCGGACCTCGAGGCGTTCGTCGACGGCGCGAGCGCGGTCTGTGACCTCGTGAACGCGACGTACGTCGGTGGCGATCTCGATACTCACCGGGAGTTGACGGTGGCGACGACCGCCGTCGGACGGGCCGACGAGCCGGTGTTTCGCGACGGGGCCTCTCCTGGGGATGTCGTCTGCGTGACGGGGACGCTCGGACGGACCGCGGCAGCTCTCGAGTTGTTCGAGGTCGGTAAAGATGGGAGAGACGGAAACGAGGGTAGAGACAGCAGAGACGGAGGCGACGAAGAGGGAAACAGCGTCCTCGAGCGAGCCAACGACCTCTTCCAGTTCGAGCCCCGCGTCCGCGCGGGTCGCGCCCTCGCCCCCCACGCGAGCGCGATGATGGACTCGAGCGACGGCCTCGCCCGATCGCTCCACCAGCTGGCCGAGGCCAGCGACTGCGGGTTCGCCATCGAGCGCGAGTCGATCCCCGTCGCGCCCGAGCTCGAGGCCGTCGTCGACGATCACGAAACCGCCCTCGAGCGAGCGATCACGACCGGCGAGGACTTCGAACTCGTCTGCACCGCGCCCGAGGCAGCCGTCGAACGTGTCCGGGACGACCTCGAGTGTTCGCTCTCGGTCGTCGGACGGGTCGTCAACGCCGACGCGAAGATCACACTCGACGGCGAAGCGCTGGCCGATCGGGGCTACACGCACGGCGAGTGACCCCACGCACAGCGAGTGAAGCGAATAAATGCACAGCGAGTGCACACGGCCGTCTCCGGCAGTCTCGAGCCGTCAGTTGATCACGGCGATCGGCGCGGGCATAAAACACAGCAATCCCAGCCCGAACGTGACGACCCCGAGTGCGAACCGTTTGCGGTCCAGCCGGTCGTCGTCGATCGGAACCGCTGGACCCACGGCCGCGAGCAACCCGGTAAACAGCCCCCAGAACACCCAGATGAACACCGAGTTTCCGCTGTAGTCGCCCACGTAGTAGAGGTAGCCCGCGAGCGCGAACAGGACCCCGGGCACCAGCGCTGCGATGGTCTCCTGGAGGTCGCCGGCCATCGCCCGGAGGATGTGGCCGCCGTCGAGTTGGCCCACCGGAATCAGGTTCAGGAACGTGATGAACATCCCGACCCAGCCGCCGATGACGACCGGGTTGACGTTTCGCGTCTGATCGTCGGCGTACAGCGGCTGATCGACGGCGACCGCGATCAACTCGAGCATCGGCGGGAACCCCAGTCGAATCTGGGTCGCATTCGGGTCGGTCGCCCCCTCGGGGACCGGAACCGGCGGGAGGTGGAGACCGACGACGGTGACGACGACCGTCGCGACGAGCCCGGCGATCGGACCCGCGACGCCGATGTCGAACAGCGCCTTGCGGTCGGGCATTTGCCCTTTCATCTTGATCACGGCGCCCATCGTCCCGATGAGCGTCGGCACCGGCAGGAAGTACGGCAGGGAGGCGTCCACCCGGTGGTAGCGACTCAGCACGTAGTGGCCCATCTCGTGGACGCCGAGGACGCCGAGGATCGCGACGGTGAACGGCCAGGCGCGCCACATCTCGGTCGGGTCGGCGATCGGGTCGATACCGTACCACATCGTCCCGGCGAACAGTGTCGAGACGACCGTGGCGAGCAAGAGAAAGACGTTCGTCCAGGGGACGCCGTCCGGGCCGAGCGAGAGCGGTTCCGCGACGAGCACGTACTCGCCGCGGCGAACCGTGAGTTGCACGTCGTAGCCGGCGTCTCGAAAGTCCCGCCAGAGTTCGCGCATCATCCGCTCGGGGGCCATTTGCGGCGTGCCGTAGTAGCGAATCTCCTCGTCGTCGACGGCGATCTCGTAGACCGAAAACGCCGGTTCGATCGACTCGAGGGGCGGGCCATCGACGGGGTCGGTCGGGTCCGCCGGATCCATTACCGGTTCGTTGACCGTCTGTGCGTATAAATCGACTGTCGGCGGCGAGCACTGGCGGGAACCGGGCGAGTGAGAGTGGAGTGGGAGTGGCTATTCCGGTCGTTTCTGACCCAGTCGACGCTCGAGGCGTGGAGACGATCGAACACGAGTCGCCACTTTAGGCGTGGAGAAAGTGGAAGGGGAACGCCCGGCACCGACGGGTACGACAGGGTCGGCGCCGGAACGTGTGCGTGTTAGGTGTCCGCTGTGCGTTCGATCACGCCCTCGTCCGGTTGGCGAGGGCGACGGTACGTGGGTAGGGCGATACGGAATCGCCCAGGTCCGGTAATGATCGCCGTGTGCGCCTTGGAGGAACGCACACGCGTCGGGGCCGTTCAGGGCGTCAATGGCACGACGTGATCAGGCGGGGGCGACGCGCCAGGTCGTCGCACTCGTGTACGACCACTTCTCGATCTCGAGGTCGGTCGCCGAGTCGGAGAGCTTGACCATCAGCGCGCCGATTTCCTTGGGGGAGAGGCCGACATCGTCGGCGATGAACTTCCCTTTGAAGTACATCTCGCCGTCTGCGGCACGGTCGCGCAGGTACTGCTTCAGGCGGAGTTCTTTGCGGTCGGTGGAGGGTTGGGCTGTCGTGCTCATCGACAACTCCCTCTACAGACCGGATACTGTTATAAAGGTCAGTTACTTAGAACCGTTTCAAATCGCTTCAGGAAAACGAGGGGTAATCGTCGTTTTATCCGTGTTTTACGAACCGTTAAAGACGCCACCAGATCCGATTAGACGTTTTAAAACAGCTTCTAACGTATTATTGATTGATTCTCATCGAGGGCCATGAACGGTCGCAAAAATGGTGTTTCAATGTCACTTTGAGGCACTCACGAGCGTTCGTGAACCCAGAATTCGTCCTCGACCGTCACTTCCTTCTTGAACAGGGGCACCTCGTCTTTGAGCCGATTGATCCCGTCTTCGACCGTCCGAAACGCCTCCTCGCGGTGGCCGGCGAGGACGACGACGTACACGATGTCCTCGCCGTCGCGGACGACGCCCGTCCGGTGGTGTAACTCGACACCGAAGACGCCCTCGCGCGCCTCGAGTTCCGCCTGGATCGTCGCCATGCGCTGCTCGGCGACTCCCTCGTAGGTCTCGAACTCGAGGTACTCCGTCCGCTCGTCGTCCGGCGTGTCTTTCGCGCGGACGCGCCCGGTGAACGTCGCGATCGCTCCCGCTCGGTCCGCTGCCGGACGATCCCTGAGGCGATCGACGAGGGACTCGAGCGTCTCGTAGGGCTCGTGGACCTCGAGTTCCGCGACGAGGGACGTGAGATCGAGGTTGCCGGGTGCGTCGACGGTCGCGAGAACCGGCGAACGAGCGATCGCGGCGTCGCTGCCGACCACGACCGACGGGTGGCCGGGGATCTCGAGGCCGACGACGACCGCGAACGCGCAGTCGGTTGCCAGCGTGTCGAGGGCGTCGGTCACCGAGAGACCGGTTCCCGTGGCCGTCCAGTCGCCGTCGGCGCCGAGGGCGTAGGTGACGTCGCCGCCGGGAGTGAGTCCCGAACCGTGGGCGTCCGCCAGTCCGTCCGCGATCGTCGCGTCGTAGCGGACGACGCCGACTCGGCCCGCCTGCGAGAGCCTGTCCACGGCCAGGTCGGCCGTTCGCTCGAGGACGTCGGCGGGCTCGTCGCCGATGATGCCGAGGACGTGCATACTCGATACTCGGCGTGGAGCGTTTTGTAGCTGTCGTCCGCGCGCGGAGCGGTCGCCGAACGGGGTTGACAACCCTTAAGATGGCAACCCGGTTAGACCGCGGTAGTATGAAAGTGGTCGTCTCAATCGGCGGGAGCGTGCTCGTGCCCGAGCCCGGCGCGGATCGGGTGCAGGCACACGCCGCCGTCGTCGAAGACCTCGTCGCGGACGGGTGTCGAGTCGGGGCCGTCGTCGGGGGTGGCGGCGTCGCTCGCGAGTATATCAGCGCCGCCCGAGATTTGGGTGCTAACGAAATCGAACTCGACCAGCTGGGTATCGACGTCACCCGGCTCAACGCGCGCCTGCTCATCGCCGCGCTCGGCGAAGATGCCGTGACGGCGCCGGCTCGAGACTACGAAACCGCCGGCGACGCCCTTCGGCGCGGAGAGGTCTGCGTGATGGGCGGGGTCGCTCCGGCCCAGACGACCGACGCCGTCGGCGCCGCTCTCGCGGAGTACGTCGACGCCGACCTACTCGTCTACGCCACGAGCGTCCCCGGCGTCTACTCCGACGACCCGAACGAGAACGACGGGGCGACGAAGTACGGTGAACTGTCGGCCACGGAGCTGGTAGACGTCATCGCCGGCCTCGAGATGAACGCCGGTTCCTCGGCGCCCGTCGACCTGCTCGCCGCCAAAATCATCCAGCGCTCGGGCATGCGAACCATCGTCCTCGACGGGACGGACCCCGATCGAATCGCCCGGGCCGTTCGCTACGGCGACCACGACGGGACGGACGTTATCCCGGAGAGAGCGGGCGAGGAACCGACCTACTGGGCGGGCGAGACCGATGAGCACTGAGAAGACGGCCTCGAGCGACGGCGACTCCGGCGGGGCCGATGGCTCCCCGGCGAGTGAGACGGAGACGGAGAGTCCGTACACGCTCCAGCGCGAGCCCGAAGAAGGCGGCGACGAGTATCACGCATTCTGGGCCGACGAGGTGGCGGATCGCATCGAGGCTCGAGACCCCGAGGAGCCGATCGTCATCAAGGGCGGCATCTCCCCCTCCGGCGTCCCTCACCTCGGCAACATGAACGAGATCATGCGCGGCTACTACGTCGCCGAGGTCCTCCGCGAGCGCGGCCACGAGGTCCGCCAGGTGTTCACCAGCGACGACCGCGACCCCCTCAGAAAACTCCCGCGCACGCTCTGTGACCTCGAGGGGAACCTCGTCGACCTCGGGGACGTCGACGCGGGCGCACTCGGGCGGAATCTGGGGGCACCCTACACCGACATCCCGGATCCGTTCGGCTGCTGTGACTCCTACGGCGACCACTTCTCGACCATCATTCAGGACAGCGCCGACGCCCTCGAGGTGCCCATCGACCTCGTCTCGACGACCGACCTCTACCTCGAGGGCACGTTCGACGACGTCGTCGCGTACGTCCTCGAGAACCGCGACCGCGCGGCCGAAGTACTCTCACAGTACCAGGACAAGGTCGACAGCGACGGTGACTACGTCCCGTTCAACCCCATTTGCAGCGAGTGCGGCAAGGTGACCGAAACCGTCACCGGCGTCGATCTCGAGGCCGGCACCGTCGACTACGAGTGCACCGACATGGAAGCCGGCGACCGGACGATTTCGGGCTGTGGCCACGAGGGAACCGCCACGTTCCGCGAGGGCAAGATGCCCTGGCGCTTCGAGTGGCCCGGCCAGTGGCAGGTCCTGGGCGTCGACTTCGAGCCCTTCGGGAAGGACCACGCCGAGGGCTCCTGGCCCAGCGGCGAGGACATCGCCCGGAATTTCTTCGAGATCGAACCGCCGGTCCCGATGGTCTACGAGTGGTTCACCCTCGACGGCGAGCCCTTCTCGTCCTCGCAGGGGAACGTGATTCTGGTTTCGGACGTCCTCGAGGTGCTCGAGTCCGAGGTGCTACGGTACTTCTTCGCGAAGGACCCGGCGAAGGCCCGGGACTTCAGCGTCGAACGCCTCGACCTGCTCGTCGACGAGTTCGACCGCTTCGAGGCGATCTACTTCGGCGAAGTCGACGCCAGCGAGGACGAGCGGGCGTTCGCCGAGCGAGTCTATCCGCTGGTGGTCGGCAGCGTTACCGGCGACGGTGACGATGGCGACGCAACCAGCGCCAACGAACTCGAGGCCCGAGCGGAGCGCATCCGCCTCCCCTACACCTTCGCCGCCGTCCTCGGCATGACCGAGGATCCCGACCTGCGCGAGGAGATCGCCCGACGCGAAGGGCACATCCCCGACGACGCCCCCGAGTGGGCCGTCGAGGACGCCCTCGCCCGCGTCGAGCGCGCCCGGAACTGGGCCCGGCGCACCGAAAACGAGTTCGACTACGAACTCAAGCGCGAGGCGGTCCCGGACCACGACTTCGACGCGGCGACGGAGGCGGCGCTCGAGGAACTGGCCGACTTCATCGAGGAAGGCCACGGCCCCGACGAGATCCAGGGCGAAATCTACGAGACCGCGAAACGTCACGACGTCGGCGTCGGCGACTTCTTTTCGGCTGGCTACCGCCTCTTCTTCGACGAGGAACAGGGCCCGAAGCTCGGTCCGTTCCTCGCGAAGGTGGATCGAGCGTTCGTCGTGGATCGGCTTCGACGGGAGCGATAGTCTCCAGTCGGCTGCACCTACTCCTCGTCTATCGCGGTCAGATCGAGACGGGAGCTGACCCCTTCGTACGCCCCGTCACTGGAGACGATAGTATCGTCCCCGGACTCGACGAGGTGAAGTGTATCGAACGGTGTGAAGCCGTGATCTTCCACGTACGTTGCTGCTGCGACGACGGTGTCCACGTCGCCGTGGACATCGACGAGTCTCGCGGCGTTCGTCACGACGCGTTCCGAATCTCGACCCTCGCGATAGGCGACGAGGAGCAGTTCGATGAGCGTAAACTGCGAGGTCCACAAGTCGTCTCGATGGTCGCGATACACCGTCTCGGCCGCATCTCCAAGCCAGTCGTCGTCCTTGATGAGCGCGAAGAGAAAATCCGTTTCCGCGTACATTCAGCGTCCAGCCTCTTCTAGCGCCGCTTCGCGTGCCTCCTCACGGAGTTCGCTAGCCGTTTTCTCGACGTCCGCAAATTCGTCTCGAAGCGCCTCGAGGGGATCGTCCTCGATCGGTATCAACTTGATTCCGTCGTGGAGCTGGACGACGTGATAGTGGTCACCGTATCGCTCTCGGATCGCCTTTGGGAGCGTCAAACGGCCGCGATCGTCCAGCGTCGCGTCGGTCATATACGGTCGTACGATAGGTATTTACAAGAATCTTCCCCGAGAATCAGAAGCTACCCACACAGATTGGCACGCCATCAGGAGACCGGTATTCAAAAGCCGTCCAGGCCGGTTTCGATCCGTCGATGGCGTGACGGCTACCCCTACCGGCCGCTCGTGGGCACGCACTCGTGACTGCCCCTCGAGGTGAACACGCTCCGCCACGGTTCCAGACAAAACGCCTTTGGCTACGCCGCTCCCACAACGTACCAATGCAGCCTTCCACGGTCGTCGCGTTCCTCCCCATCTCGGACACTCTCACGTGGATTCTCGCCGGGATCGCCGCCTACTGGCTCGCCGTCATCGCCCTCCGCCAGCGCGGTCTCCTCCCCAACTACGTCAAGACCCAGGGGCCGATCCTGACGATCCACACGAAACGCGGGCGCGCCTTCCTCGACTGGCTCGCCGGGCCAAAGCGGCTCTGGCGCGCCTGGGCGAATTTCGGCGTCGGCATCGCCATCGTCGTCATGGGCGCGATGTTCGTCTTCTTGCTCACCGCCGCGTTCGCCGCCGCGAACTCCCCCCAGCCCTCGAGCGTCCAGCAACCCTCGAACGTCCTCGTGATCCCGGGCGTCAACGAGTTCCTGCCGCTGTCGGCTACTCCGGGCATCGTCATCGGCCTCCTGGTCGGCCTGGTCGTCCACGAGGGCGGCCACGGCCTGCTCTGTCGCGTCGAGGACATCGACATCGACTCGATGGGCGTCGCCATGCTCGCCGTCCTGCCGATCGGCGCGTTCGTCGAACCCGACCAGGAGAGCAGTCGAGCGGCCTCCCGCGGGGCGCAAACGCGAATGTTCGCCGCGGGCGTCACGTTCAACTTCGCGGTGACGATCCTCGCGTTCGCCCTGCTCTTCGGCCCCGTCGTCGGATCGATCGGCACCGCCCCGGGCGCTGCCGTCGGCGGCGTCGCCCCCGGTTCGCCCGCCGAAGCCGCGGGCATCCAGCCCAACGACCGCATCACCGCCGTCGAGGGACAACCGGTCGAGTCCAACGACGACCTCTCGGAGACGCTCGAGGCCGCGGGGAGCGGCACCGTCACCGTCGAACTCAACGGCGACCGGACCGAGGAGATGGACCAGTCCCTGCCGGTGACCGCCGCGCTCGAGGACTCGCCGATCGACATCGAACCCGGGGACCTCATCCTGGCCGTCGACGGCGAGCCGGTCGTCACCGAGGCTGGATTCCTCGAGGCCGTTGGCGACAGCGAGGTCGTCGACCTGACGATCCAGCGCGACGGCGAGGAACGGACGCTCGAGGCCGTCCCCATCGGGAGCGTCGTCCAGGTCGCCGACGACGGGCCGCTCACCGAGGCGGGGGCACCCGCCGGCGAGCGATTCGTCATCACCGAGTTCGATGGCGAGCGTACGCAGTCGTACGCCGACCTCGAGTCCCTGCTCGGCGACACCGATCCCGGCAACGAGGTGACCGTCGCGGGCTACCTCGACGGCGAGCGCGTCAGCTACGACGTCACCCTCGGCGAGCGCAGCCAACTCACCGAGGGCGGGACCGTCGGCTTCTTCAGCGTCGGCGGCATCTCGGGCATCCAGGTGAGCGACGCCGGCCTCGAGCTGTACCCGGTCGAGGAGTACCTGGCGATTCTCGGCGGCGACGCTCAGGGCAGTTACGGCCACATCACCGAGAGCTTCCTCGGAAAGGTCGCGTTCGTGCTCTTCTTGCCGATCGTCTCCGTCGTCGGCCTCCTGCCGTACAACTTCGCCGGCTTCGCCGGCGGCATCGAGAACTTCTACCAGGCCCAGGGGCTGCTCGCCGGGCTGGGCGACTGGACCGTGTTCGCCCTCGCTAACGCGCTGTTCTGGACCGGCTGGATCAACGTCCAGCTCGGCTTCTTCAACTGCATTCCGGCGTTCCCGCTCGACGGCGGCCACATCCTCCGGACGAGCACGGAGTCGGTCCTCTCGCGACTTCCGCTCGAGGCGACCCGCGGGATGGTCCGGGTCGTGACGACGCTCGTCGGCATCACGATGCTCGTGAGCTTCCTGTTCATGCTGTTCGGGCCGCAGCTGTTGGCAGGGTGATCGGCCGAGATGGTCTCGGCTCGAGAACGGAGTCGAGCGCTTGCCGACGTTGTCGACCGAACGAACGCGCGGCCGGGCCCAGTCGTCGCCACCGCTGACCAAAACCGGCAATTTCCACCGCATCGTGACGAACGACGAGTACCTGGTCGCCCACCAGGACCGATAGCGTGCCCGTTCGAGCGCTCGCGGCGAGCAGCGGGAACACCGGTCGGGCGTGTCGGGTCGGGCCCGGCGGGGTGGACAATGGGCCGGAGAGGAGTACCACGTGCCAGTGGCCTCACTCGCGGACGCGTCACGGGTACCGGCAAGAACAGACCGTTTCGCGCAGCGGGAGCAGCGTTAACCGTGATACCAAGAGGCATTGAACGGGACTCTGTAAGACATTCGCACGCAACTCGCGGCAGTGAATCACCATGCACGGTACAGACGATCCCCCGCACCAGAACCGGAGGACGACACGATGAACGCGGTCGAGGAGTGGAAACAGGAGAAACACCCGTTAGACGTGATCGAGGACGTCAGGCGGTACGCCGAAGAGGGGCTATCCTTCGACGAGATCGAAGAACGCGCTGGCGGCGGCGAGTGGGAACGGCTCAAGTGGGCCGGCATGTACAGCCACGGCGTCCAGGACGGTTACTTCATGATGCGGACGAAGGTTCCCGGCGGCTACCTTACGCCCGATCAGGCCGAGGTGATCGGCGAGGTCGTCGAGGAGTACGCCACCGCGCCCGAGGAGTACGGGGGCGAGAACCAGAACGACCTCTGGGGTGACGCCTACCTCGACATCACGACTCGCCAGGATGTCCAGAAGCACTGGGTGGAGGTCGAAGATGTCCCCGCCATCTGGGAGCGCTACGACGAGGTCGGGCTGACGACGATCCAGGGGTGCGGTGACGGCGCGCGGAACGTACTCGGCTGTCCCGCCGCGGGGCTCGACGATCACGAGTGCTTCGACGCCCAGCCGGTCGTCGACGCCGTCTCCGAGTACTTCACCGGCAACCGCGAGTACGCGAACCTCCCCCGCAAGTTCAAGATGACGATTACGGGGTGTACACACGACTGCGCCCAGTCCCAGATCAACGACCTCGGACTGGTTCCCGCACGCAAGGAACGCGACGGACAGGCGTACTACGGCTTCCACGTCCGCGTCGGCGGCGGCCTCTCGGACGGTCCGCGGATGGCCTCGAACCTCGACGTGTTCGTCCCGCCGGAAGACGCCGTCGAGTTCTGCCGGGCGGTCGCCCAGACGTTCAAGGAACTCGGCGACCGAAACAACCGCGGCGTCTGCCGGATGCGCTACCTCGTCGAGCAACTCGGCCCCGAGACGTTCGAGGCGGCGATCCGCGACCGCTGCACCGTCGACTTGCCTACCAGGGGCGTCGACCTCACCGAGGGGTATGCCGGCGACCACGTCGGCGTCCACGACCAGAAACAGGAAGGCCTGACCTACGTCGGCTTCAACGTAATCGCAGGACGAATGGGCGGTGACGAGTTCGCCGAGGCGGCCCGCGCGGCCAGGACCTACGGCACCGAGGATGCCTCGATCCGGCTGGCGACCGACCAGAACTTCCTCATCACCCACGTTCCGTCGGAGAACGTCGAGGACCTGCTCGCGGAGCCGTTCGCCCAGGACTACCAGCCCAACCCCGGCCCGTTCTCGCGCGGCGCCGTCGGCTGCACCGGTTCGGAGTTCTGCAACTACGGCATCATCGAGACGAAAAAGCGCGTCAGGCGCTGGGCCCGCGAACTCGACGAGCGCATCGACACGCCCGAGGACCTCGAGGTCGTCCGGATGCACATGTCGGGCTGTTCCGCGTCGTGCGCCCAGCCTCAGATCGCGGACATCGGTTTCCGCGGCGAGACCGTCCAGGTCGATACCGACGGTGAGAGCGCGGAGCCTCGCTCCGCGGACGATTCGAGCGGGCAAAACCCGCGAGACGCTGACGACATCGTCGAGGGCATGGACTTCGGCCTCGGCGGCTCGCTCGGGTCCGACAACGAGTTCCTCGACTGGGTCGAGAACGCGGTCCCCGCCGACGCCGTCATCCCCGCCCTCGAGCGGCTGTTCGAGGCCTATGCCGAGGGCCGGGCCGACGGCGAGCGGTTCTACGAGTGGTGTCGCCGGGTCGACAACGGACAGCTGCGCTCGATCATGAAGCGGGCCGACGCGCCCGTCACCGAGGGGGTAGCCGTCGATGACTGAGGAACACGACGAACGGACGACCGAGGAACGGGACAGCGACGTCGACGATACCCCCGTGTACCCGGCGGTCCCCGAGACGGATGCCGACGGTGACGAGGAGTCCGTCCCGACGGCGTCGAGCGCGCGGATCCACCGCCCCGACAGCGAACACGGCACGATTCCTGCCGACGGCGTCGGTCCCGACGGCGAGGAGCCCGAGTCGGCCGCGGTGGCTGCGGCAGCTACGGCGGAAACCGCCAACGAGGACTCGTCGGAGATCCGTTCCGACGGTGTCCCCGCGAGTGAAAGGAATGGGGGCAGGCCAGGGCTTCGACCAGACGGTGGCGCTCGACCGGCCAACGTCGACGCCGACGGCACCCTCAGAGACGTGGAGTTCACCGAACCCGCCGAGGGGGTCAGCCAGGACGTCGACAGCGGCGCGCCCGACGAGCGCGTCGGCGTTCCCGAGCGCGTCGACCTCGACACGCCGGGCTACGAGATCCGCTCGGAGATGAACGACATCGAGACGCCCGACGAGAAGACCTGGTTCATGGAACTGGACGAGGCCGTCATCGACGACGGCCGCTGTATCCAGTGTGGGACCTGCGTCTCGGCCTGCCCGTCCGACTCCATCGACGTCGGCGACGACGACCTGCCGAAACTGGTCAAGATGTGTACCGGCTGTTCGCTCTGCTGGGACTTCTGTCCCCGCGGCGGCCTGCGCTACGAGCGCCAGTGGAAGATCACCGGCGGCGACGACAACGTCTCGGGCGCGGGCGACCCGATCACGGAGTTCTCCGCGAAGGTCGACGACGACTGGACCGGCGGTGCCCAGGACGGCGGCGTCGTCACCGGCATCCTCGCCACCCTGCTCGAGGCCGGCGAGATCGACGGCGCGCTCATCGCCACCGAGAGCGAGGAGGAGCCCTGGAAGGCCGAGAGCTACCTCGCCACCAGCCGCGAGGACCTGATCGAGAACGCGGGCACCATCTACAACCAGACGCTCGCGCTCGGCAACCTCGATCTGGACCAGTGGGAGCACAAGCTTCCCGACGAACCGTGGGAGAACCTCTCGCTGGCGCTCGTGGGCACCCCCTGTGAGATCGAAGGCATCCGTGCGTTGCAGGACTTCGAGTGGGAATACGGCGCCCAGGAGGAGGGGGTTCGCGCGGTGGATTACACCATCGCGCTGATGTGCACCAAGAACTTCAACTACTACAGCCTCATGGGCGAGCACCTCGAGGAACAACGGGGAATCTCGCCCGACGAGATCGGCAAGATGGACGTCCTCCAGGGGAAGTTGATGGTCTACGACCACGACGACCGGATGATGCTGGAGGAGGACATCGAGAACTTCCACGACGCCGCGCTCAAGGGCTGTGACGAGTGCGCCGACTTCACCGGCTACGCCGCCGACGTCACCGTCGGCTCCGTCGGGTCCGCCGACGAGTACTCGAGCGTCATCGTCCGCACCGAGCAGGGGCTGAAAGCATGGGAGCTCACCGAACCAATTCTCGAGTACCACGACCTCGAGGACCGGTCGGCCATCGGCGGCCTCCAGAGCTGGGACAAGAAGAAGGCCTTCGAGAGCCTCGAGCGGCCGTTCGACCCCGACGCGCCGCGATTCATCGACTACGCCGACCACGCTGAACACTACGGCACGGTGTTGAATCCGCACGACTCCGGGCACTGAACGGATCGACCGATGCTGGACGACCGGCGCCGGACGGTCCGTCTCGAGCAATCGGTACAATAAATGTCACCGCCCGCGGAGTGCCGGTATGCCGATCGAAGACCGCGGTGACGCCTACCTCGTCACCCACGCGCTGGCGAAGGACACGCTCTCGCGCCTGCGGGACGTCGAAACCGAACAGGTGAGCTTCCGGAAGGGACTCGTGAAACTCGGGCGGATCTGTGGCTACGAGATCATCGACGGACGCATGGAAACCGAGTACGTCGAGATCGAGACGCCACTCGAGGCAACCATGGGCGAGCGGGTCAAGGGCCTCGACGACGTGGTCATCATCAACGTCCTCCGGGCCGCGACGCCCTTCGTCGAAGGATTGCTCAAGGCCTTCCCGCGCGCCCGCCAGGGCGTCATCAGTGCCAGTCGCGACGAGGAGGCCGGGCGCGACGAGAACGGCACCTTCCCCATTACGATCGACTACGTCAAGCTCCCCGAGATCACCGAGGACGACACCGTGATCGTCGCGGATCCGATGCTCGCGACCGGCAGCACGATGAACGCCGTCCTCGAGCACGTGGTCGCGAACTCGACCGATCCGGAGCATCTGATCGTCCTCTCAGCAGTTTCGGCGCCCGAGGGGCTCCTCCGCGTGAGTGAGGCCGTTCCCGAGGCCGACCTCCTGACGGTGGCTATCGACGACCACCTCGACGAGAACGGCTTCATCGTCCCCGGCCTGGGCGACGCGGGCGATCGGGCGTTCCGGACGACCTGAGCGGGCGACGAGCCGTTTTTCTCTGGGCGTATTTCCACGAAAGGGTGTCGCTCGAGCGAGAGTCAGTGACCGAACCGACCACTCGGAGAGAGAGAGCGACGCCTCACTCGAGCGTCTCGGCGAAAAAATCGCCAATCTCCGTCGCGACCGACTCGTGCTGGCCGACGAAGAAGTGATCCGCCGAGAACTCGAGCACGCGGTCGCCCCGCTCCGTCGCCGCCTCGACGACCGGTTCCCAGTCGACGGTCGTATCCCGGGCCCCGTAGCCGATCTGGACCGGAATATCGAGCGACGCGAGCGCCGGCACCACCTCGAGATCCTGGCCGAGGCTCGAGGGCGGCGCCAGCGCCGAGACCGCGTCGACGGCGGGGTCGTCGGCGCTCGCGAGCAGGGCCAGTCCGGAGCCGAAACTGAAGCCGAAGACGCCGACGCGGTCGTATCGTGGGCTGGCCCAGCGGATCGCGTTCCGGACGTCTTCGCGCTCGCCGTGGCCCTCGTCCCACTCCCCGTAGTCGATCCGCAGGCAGGCGATCCCGCGATCGACGAGAGCGTCGCTGACGGCGACCAGACGGCGGTCCCCCCGGTTGCCGCCGTGCTGGGGGTGGGGCGGACAGGCGACGACGATGGTGGTCGGCTCCGACGACGGTTCCTCGAACGTGGCCCGGACGTCTCGCGCTCCGGGGACGACGATCGGCTGTGACACGGCCGGCGGTTCGGGTCCAGTCGGCTTGAAGCCACCAGATCTCGTGGCCGGCATCGGCTCGTGAAACCGGTGAGACGTGACGCATTTCCAAGTATTGAAGAGCCGTCCGAGTCACGATGTCGTATGGCACAGTCTGTCGACGCCGACGTCCTCGAGGAACTGGCGAGTCTGCCGACGATGGCCCACCCGACGGTGAGGCCGGATGGCAACGAAGTGGCGCTCTACTACGACGTGACGGGCCGAAACGAACTCCACGTCCTCGACGTCGAGAGTGGCGACCTCGAGCAGTGGTCCGACGGCGAGGTCCCCCGAAACGCCCGCTGGTTCGTCACCTGGGGCGACGGCGATCGGGTGTTCTTCCACCTCGACGACGACGGTAACGAGCAGAACGACATCTACGCGCTCACCCGCGACGGCGAGGTCGAGTCCGTCCTCGAGATGGACGGGCAGGTCACGATTCAGGACGTGAGCGACGACGGCGAGACGCTGATCGTTGGCTCGACACGAGACGGGCAGATGAACCTCTATCACCACGACCGCTCGAGCGGTGAGACGACCAAGATCACGGACTACGAGCGAGCGGCCGGTGGCGCGAAACTCTCGCCGGACGGCCAGCGGGTGGCGTTCTCGACGAACGAATCGGACGACCACAATAACAAGGACGTCTACGTGATGGACGTCGACGGCTCGAACCCCCGGAACCTCGAACTGGGCGAGGACGGCGCGGAGTCGATGCCCAACGACTGGAGCCCCGAGGGCGAGCGCTTGCTCGTCAGCGACAACTCCGCGGACCTGGGACGGATCGGCGTCTACGACCTCGAGTCGGACTCGGTCGAGTGGTACGGCGAGGGCGAGTACGAGTACGAAGAACACGGCACCACCTTCCTCCCCGACGGCGAGCGGGTACTCGCGATGCGGAGTCGCGACGCCGTCGCCGTCCCCGTCGTCTACGACCTCGAGACCGGCGAGAACCGCGAGTTCGACGTCCCCGAGGGCGTCGCCTCTCTGGGCGGCTACGGCCCCGGCAGCGTCGTCATCGACGACGACCGCGTACTCGTCCAGCACACGACGCCCACCCGGCGTCCCGAACTGCTGGTCTACGACCTCGCCGAGGATAGCTACGAGACGCTGCTCGAGGCCGAGTACGGGCCGTTCGATCCCGAGGACTTCGCGGACGCGGAGTACCTCCGCATGGACTCCGACGGGATTCCGGAGACACCTCAGCGCGCTGTCGAGCACGAACCCTACGACGAACTCGAGATCGGCGCGCTCTTCTACGATTCGGGCGAACGACCGTCGCCACTGATCGTCAATCCCCACGGCGGCCCCCGTGCTCGAGACACCAAGTCGTTCGACCTCTACACCCAGGTGCTGGTCTCCCAGGGCTTCTCGGTGCTCCAGATCAACTACCGCGGATCCACGGGCCGAGGCCGAAAGTTCGTTCGCGAACTCTACGACGACTGGGCGGGCGCCGAACAGGGCGATGTCGCTACCGCGGCCGAGTACGTCCTCGAGACCTACGGCTTCCTCGATTCGGACCGCGTCGTCGTCTTCGGCGGCTCCTACGGCGGCTACTCCGCCTACTGGCAGATGGTCCAGTACCCCGACCTCTATAGCGCGGGCGTCGCCTGGATCGGCCTCACCGACCTCGAGGATATGTTCGAGAACACGATGCCCCACTTCCGGACCGAGTTGATGGAGACCTACCTCGGGACGCCCGAGGAGAACCCCGACCTCTACCGGGAGCGCAGTCCCGTGACCCACGTCGAGAACGTCGAGGATCCGATCTTCCTCGTTCACGGCGTCAACGACCGCCGCGTCCCGGTGTCGCAGGCCCGAATCTTCCGGGACGCCCTGCTCGAGAACGGCTACGAGGAGGGCGAGGACTTCGAGTACGAGGAACTCGGCGAGGAGGGCCACGCCTCCTCAGATCAGGCACAGAAACTGCGGATGTTCGAACTGCTGGCGGACTTCCTCGAGCGACGGGTAGAGTGAGGCCGACTCGATAAGGGCCACCAAAGAATCGGCGTCAAACCGCGTCTCGAGGTTACTTCTCGGGCGCTCGAGCGATCGTCGTGATCGCCACCTCGGGTTCGTAGCTGGGCCCCTGGAACAGGTGTTTGACCTCCTCGAAGCCCGCCGCCTTGAACATGCGGTCGGCCTCGTACTCGTCGTAGAAGAGCATCATCGCGTCGGCCAGCACCTGGGCGATCCGGTTATCCGGGTAGTTCGGCCCCACGACGAGCACCTGACCGCCCGGTTTCAGCACGCGGTTGAACTCCCGCAGGGCGAGAACGGGTTCGGGCCAGTACTCGATCGACCCCGACGACCAGACGATATCGAACGTGTCCGTCTCGAACGGAAGTCGCTCGGCGTCGCCCCGGTGGAAGTGAACGGGGCCGCCCGTCTTCCCGAACTTGGCGTAGGCCTTCTCGAGCTGGTGTTCGCTCTGATCGAGCGCGTAGACGGTGTCGACGTGCTCGAGCAGACCCTCGGTCGCGAAGCCGGTTCCACAGCCCACGTCGAGCACCATTTCGGCGTCTTCGAAGTTTAGCAGCGAGAGCGCCTCGGTTCGCATCTCCTCGTTCCAGATGAAGGGGTTGATCCGGTCGTAAATCGTCGAGAGGTACTTGTAGAACAGCCGCGCCCGCGCCTTGTTCTCGAGGATTCCCATTTGGCGCCGATTGACCGGCTGTCGTGATAGGTCTGTCCATCCAGCGTGGCTCGAGCGCTCCCGTCCGCCGGTTCGGCGCCTGGCGACACCGCTGGGGCGATTCGAGAGAGGCGCTCGTCGGCAGTTCGTTCGCGCACCGAAGCGAAACGCGAGGCCCCACGCCAGCCACTTTCGCAACTACCTTATACGCGCTCAAGCAAACGTCGGGTGCTTAGAGTATGCCGAGGCCACAGGTTCTACAAGAGATCAAGTCGGCAGAAGAGGAGGCCGACAAAATCGTCGCACAGGCGGAGAACGACCGCGACGAGCGCATCGCCGAGGCCCGGAAACGCGCCGAGGAGATACGCTCGGAAGCGGAAGCGGAGGCTCGAGACCTCAAGGAGCGCCGACTCGAGGACGCTCGCGAGGAGATCGACGCCGAGTGTGAGCGCGTGCTCCGGGAGGGAACCGAGGATCGCGAGGCGCTCGAAAAACGCGCCACGACACGGGTCGACGAGGTGGCATCCCACGTCGTCGACCTGTTCCAGGAGGACGTCAATGCTCAGACCTGAACGGATGAGCAAGGTCTCGGTGACCGGTTCGAAGGGCGTCATGCCCACGGTCATCGAGGCAGTTTACGACCTGAACCTGGTACACCTTTCGGACTACGACGGCTCCTGGGCGGGCTTCGACAACGGCAACCCCATCGTGGGCGCCGACGAGGCCTCCGAGAAGCTCGTCACGGTTCGAGCCCTCGAGAGCACGCTCGACCTCGAGGACGAGGACGTGGACGTCGCCTCCGGCCGGCTCGGCGACGACTGGGAGCCTCGCCTCGAGTCCATCCGGACGCGGGTCAACGACCTCGACGACCGACGCACCGAGGTTCGCGACCAGTTGCGCCGCGTCAGGGAGCGACTCGACCGGATCGAACCGTTCGCGGACCTCGGGATCGACCTCGACTTGCTGTCGGGGTACGACTCCGTCGAGGTCGTCGTCGGCGAGGGCTCGCTGACTGCGGTCGAGGCTGCCCTCGACGCGTCCGACGACGTCCGTGCCTACGAGACGTTCACTGGCACCGGCGACGGGGTCGTCGCGATCGTCGCAGCGCCCGCCGCCGGAGCCGACGAAGGGTTCGTCGACGACGCCCTCGTCGGCGTCGACTTCAGCCGCTACCAGGTGCCCGAGACGGAGAAGGACCCCGAGTCCTACGTATCCGATCTCGAGCGCGATGAACGCGACCTCGAGGCCAAACTCGAGGAGATCGACGCCGACCTCGAGACGATCAAGACCGAGGAGGGCGCGTTCCTGTTGCTCGCCGAGGAGAAACTCACGATCGAGGTCCAGCGCGCCGAGGCGCCGCTGCAGTTCGCGACGAGCGACCGGGCGTTCATCGCCGAGGGCTGGATCCCAACGACCGAGTACGACCGCCTCGTCGCCGCGCTGAACGACGCCGTCGGCGACAGCGTCGAGATCGAAGAACTCGAGCGCGCCGACTACGACCGTCACGGCGCCCACACCCACACCGAAGACGTCCAGAAGGGGACGCCCGCCGCACAGGACGAGGACGGGCCGAGCGCCAGTGAGGACGAAGAAGAGCGGGCCGAGCAGAAAGTCGTCCCTGACGGCGGCTCGGCCGTCACGATGGACGACGAACCGCCGGTCATCCAGGACAACCCCTCGGCCGCGAAGCCGTTCGAGGCCCTGGTTAACGCGGTCAACAAACCCAAATACAGCGAACTCGACCCGACGATCTTCCTGTTCCTGACGTTCCCGGTCTTCTTCGGCTTCATGATCGGCGACGTCGGCTACGGGATCCTGTACGTCGCCATCGGCTACTACATGGCGACCAACTTCGAGAGCGACGGCATCTCGAGTCTTGGCGGCGTGGCCATCTGGGCCGGCGCGTTCACGATCATATTCGGGTTCATCTACGGCGAAATCTTCGGCTTGCACGCCCTCGGCGACATCGTCTGGGGCGACCTGTTCGGCGTCGAGCTGTTGCCGCTGAACAAGGGGCTCGAGCCCGGTGCCGCCGAGTTCGCCATCGGCTGGATGGTCGTGAGCGTGCTCGCCGGCATCGTGCACCTGAACATTGGTTACCTGATCGACTTCTACGAGAACCTCAGCCACGGCGTCAAGGACGCGCTCTTCCACAGCGGGTCGTGGATCCTGATGCTCAACGGGATCTGGATCTGGATCTTCTCGGCTCACGCCGCGGGCGAGAAGCCGGAGTTCCTCTACACGACGTTCGCCAGCGACGGACCCTTCCCGATCGGGTTCACCGGGTTCCCCGAGTGGGGCCTGTTCACGTTCCCGGAAGCGATCCCGGGCATCGGCGGCTCCCTGCTGACGGTGCCGCTGCTCGTGTTCTTCGTCGGACTGGTCATGCTCGCGATCGGCGACACCGTCGAGGTCGTCGAAGCGCTCGACGTCGTCGTCAACGTCTTCTCGTACACCCGGATGGGCGCGGTGTTGCTCGCGAAGGCCGGCATGGCCTTCGTGGTCAACCTGCTGTTCTTCGGTGCTTACGAGGATCCCGATGGCGCGTTCCACTTCCTCGGGTCGGCCGGACACGACCCTAGCTACGTCGCCGAGCACTACGGCAGCGGGGCCACCGTCATCTTCGACGGCCTCATGCACATGGGTGGCATCGCCGGACTCATCGGCGGCTTCGTCATTCTAGTTGTCGGACACATCGTCGTGTTAATCCTTGGCGTGACAAGCGCCGGCTTACAGGGCGTTCGACTGGAGTACGTCGAATTCTTTAACAAGTTTTATGAAGGCGGTGGAGCCAACTACGAACCGTTCGGACACGATCGAACCTACAGTCAGGAGTAATCAAAAATGATGGAATCCCTCGAAGCCTCGAACGTTGCACTGCAGACCCTGAACGACCCCGGCGCGGCCGCCGCGATCGCGGTCGGTCTCGCGGCACTCGCCTCCGGATACGCCGAGCGAGGTATCGGCGCGGCTGCCGTCGGCGCGATGGCCGAGGACGACGACATGTTCGTGCCAGGCCTGATCATGACCGTCCTCCCAGAGACGCTCGTGATCCTGGCACTGGTCGTCGTCTTCATCGCCTGAGCACCCCCGTTCGCTTTTCCACAATGAGTTTGGATACAGTCGTCACAGACATTCGAGAAGAGGCCCACGCGCGTGCGGAAGAGATCCGCGCGGAAGGCGAGGCTCGCGCCGAGGAGATCGAGTCGGCGGCCGAGGACGACGCCGAGGAAACCCTCGAGCGTGCCGAGACCGAGGTCGAACGCGAGATCGAGCAGCTGCGCGAACAGCGACTCTCCAGTGCGAAACTGGAGGCGAAACAGGAGCGCCTGGAGGCCCGACGGAACGTCCTCGGCGAGGTTCGCGAGCAGGTCGAAGCCGAACTGGCCGGCCTCGAAGGCGAGACCCGCGAGGATCTGACGCGGACGCTCATCGACGCGGCCGGCGAGGAGTTCGACGAGGGCGACGACGTTCGCGTCTACGGTCGCGCCGAGGACCAGGCACTGATCGAGTCGATCCTCGCGGACTACGACGGCTACGCGTACGCCGGCGAGCGCGACTGCCTCGGCGGCGTCGTCGTCGAGAGCGACCAGTCCCGCGTCCGGGTGAACAACACCTTCGACTCGGTACTCGAGGACGTCTGGGAAGAGAACCTCCGGGAGATCAGTAACCGACTCTTCGAGCAATGAGCACGGGCGCCTCGAATCCGGAATACGTGAACGCTCGCGTGCGGTCGCGTCGAGCCTCGCTGTTCGCGGACGAAGACTATCGGAAGCTGGTCCGGATGGGGCCGAGCGAGATCGCACGGTTCATGGAGGAGACGGAGTACGAACGCGAGATCAACGCCCTCGGTACCCGCTTTTCCGGCGTCGACCTGATCGAGTACGCGCTGAACCAGAACCTCGCCAGGCACTTCCACGACCTGCTCGACTGGTCGGACGGTCGTCTCTACGACCTCATCGCCCGCTACCTCCGGAAGTTCGACGTCTGGAACCTGAAGACGATCCTGCGAGGGATCTACACCGACTCCAGCCCCGAGGACATCCGGACGGACCTGATCCGCGCCGGCGAACTCGACGATCGAACCATCGACCGCTTACTCGAGGTCGACACCATCGAGGACGCGATCGAAGTCCTCGGTCGGACGATCTACCACGACCCCCTCGAGGTCGCCTACGAGGAGTACGAGGAGAGCCACGCGCTGGTCCCCCTCGAGAACGCGCTCGATCGGGCGTTCTATGAACGGCTGCTGGCCGACATCCGCGGGCTCGACACGCCCGGGTCGGCCGGTCCACAGGAGGGACCACGAGCGCTCTACATCGAGTTCCTCCAGGCCGAGATCGACTTCCGCAACGCACGGAACGCCCTGCGACTCGCTCGCAGCGGCGCCGACCTCGACCCCGCGGCGTACTACATCGACGGCGGCGTGCTCTTTACCGAGAGCGAACTCCGCCAGCTGGTCAACCGCTACGACGACCTGGTCGATCACATCGCCGCCAACCGCCGCTACGGTGACCGGCTCTCGGGCGCGCTCGACCGACTGCGCGACGCCGACAGCCTGATCCAGTTCGAGCACGCCGTCGACGCCGCGTTGCTCGAGTACGCGGACACGCTCTCGAGCATCTACCCGGTGTCGGTGTCGGCCGTGCTGTCGTACATCCTCGCGAAAGAACGCGAGATCGAGAACATCCGCGCCATCGCCCGCGGTCGGGAGGTCGGCCTCTCTGAGAGCGAAATCGAAGAGGAGCTGGTGATCCTATGAGCCAGGAAATCGCGGTCGTCGGCAGTCCGGAGTTCACCACGGGCTTTCGGCTCGCCGGCGTCAGACGGTTCGAGAACGTCCCCGACGACGAAAAGGCCGACGCCCTCGACGACGCCGCCACGGCCGTCCTCGAGGACAGTGACGTCGGAATCGTCATCATGCACGAGGGCGACCTCGAGTATCTCTCGCGAAACGTCCGTTCGGACGTCGAAACGAGCGTCGAGCCGGTCGTCATCACCATCGGCGGCGGTGCCGGCGGTGGCGGTGGCCTTCGCGAGCAGATCAAACGCGCCATCGGGATCGACCTGATGGACGAGGACGAAGACCAAGACAGTCAGTAAGTATGAGCCAGGCACTAGAATCCGTCGACGAAGACGGTGTGATAGAAAGCGTGAGCGGTCCCGTCGTGACCGCCGCGGACCTCGACGCCCGAATGAACGACGTCGTCTACGTCGGCGACGAAGGGCTGATGGGCGAGGTCATCGAAATCGAAGGGAACCTGACCACGATTCAGGTATACGAGGAGACCTCCGGCGTCGGCCCCGGCGAACCCGTCGAGAACACGGGCGAGCCGCTCTCGGTCGACCTCGGACCCGGCCTGCTGGACACCATCTACGACGGCGTCCAGCGCCCCCTCGACGAACTCGAGGAGAAGATGAACTCGGCATTCCTCGACCGCGGAGTCGACGCGCCGGGGATCGACCTCGAGAGAACGTGGGAGTTTACGCCCACCGTCGAGGAGGGGGACGCGGTCGAACCCGGGGACGTTATCGGTGAAGTCCCCGAAACCGAGAGCATCACCCACAAGGTAATGGTCCCGCCGGATTACGAGGGTGGCGAGATTACCTCGATCGAGAGCGGCACGTTCGCGGTCGACGAGGTCGTCGCCGAACTCGATTCCGGCGAGGAGGTTACGATGCACCAGGAGTGGCCGGTTCGGTCAGCCCGCCCCGCCAAGGAAAAGCAGACGCCGACGATCCCACTCGTCAGCGGACAGCGCATCCTCGACGGCCTGTTCCCGATCGCCAAGGGCGGTACCGCGGCGATTCCGGGCCCCTTCGGCTCCGGGAAGACGGTCACCCAGCACCAGCTCGCGAAGTGGGCCGACGCGGACATCGTCGTCTACGTCGGCTGTGGCGAGCGCGGTAACGAGATGACCGAGGTCATCGAGGACTTCCCGGAACTGGAAGACCCCAAGACCGGGAAGCCCCTCATGTCCCGGACCTGCCTCATCGCGAACACCTCGAACATGCCCGTCGCAGCCCGTGAATCCTGCATCTACACGGGGATCACCATCGCGGAGTACTTCCGCGACATGGGCTACGACGTCGCGCTGATGGCCGACTCCACCTCGCGGTGGGCGGAGGCCATGCGCGAGATTTCGAGCCGACTCGAGGAGATGCCCGGCGAGGAGGGCTACCCCGCCTACCTCGCCGCGTCGCTCTCGGAGTTCTACGAGCGCGCCGGCCTGTTCCAGAACATCAACGGTACCCAGGGATCGGTGTCGGCCATCGGCGCAGTCTCGCCTCCGGGCGGTGACTTCTCCGAGCCGGTCACCCAGAACACCCTGCGCATCGTCAAGACGTTCTGGGCACTGGACGCTGACCTCGCCGAGCGCCGGCACTTCCCGTCGATCAACTGGAACGAGTCGTACTCGTTGTACCGACAGCAGCTCGACCCCTGGTACCGGGAGAACGTCGCGGAAGACTACCCGGAGGTCCGCCAGTGGGCCGTCGACGTGCTCGACGAGGAGGACGAACTCCAGGAGATCGTTCAGCTCGTCGGCAAGGACGCCCTGCCGGAAGACCAGCAGCTGACCCTCGAGGTCGCACGCTACCTCCGGGAGGCGTGGCTCCAGCAGAACGCGTTCCACGACGTGGACACCTACTGCGAACCCGAGAAGACTTACCGGATGCTCCAGGCAATCAAGACGTTCAACGACGAGGCCTTCGAGGCGCTCGACGCCGGCGTCCCGGTCGACGAGATCCGGGACGTCGAGGCGACCCCCCGGCTCAACCGGATGGGCACCGCCGAGGACTGGCACGCATTCATCGACGAACTCGAGTCGGATCTCGAGTCCCAGATCAGGGCCCTCTACTAGCCAAACATGAAAGAATATCAAACGATCACGGAAATCAGCGGTCCGCTGGTGTTTGCCGAGGTCGACGAACCCGTTGGCTACGACGAGATCGTCGAGATCGAAACGGAAGACGGCAAGACCCTGCGCGGACAGGTACTCGAATCGAGCGAAGGACTCGTCTCGATCCAGGTGTTCGAGGGGACGGGCGGCATCGACCGCAACGCCTCCGTTCGCTTCCTGGGCGAGACCATGAAGATGCCCGTCACGGAGGACCTGCTCGGACGCGTCCTCGACGGGTCCGGGAACCCGATCGACGGCGGTCCCGAGATCGTTCCCGACGAGCGACTCGACATCGTCGGCGCGGCGATCAACCCCTACTCCCGGGAGTACCCCGAGGAGTTCATCCAGACGGGCGTTAGCTCCATCGACGGCATGAACACGCTCGTTCGCGGGCAGAAACTGCCGATTTTCTCCGGCTCCGGACTGCCGCACAACGATCTAGCGCTCCAGATTGCCCGGCAGGCGACAGTGCCGGAAGAGGCGGACGAAGCGGACGACGAGGGATCGGAGTTCGCCGTCATCTTCGGCGCGATGGGGATCACCCAGGAGGAGGCCAACGAGTTCATGCAGGACTTCGAACGTACCGGCGCGCTCGAGCGCTCGGTGGTCTTCATGAACCTCGCGGACGACCCCGCCGTCGAGCGGACGGTCACGCCGCGACTGGCCCTGACCACCGCGGAGTACCTCGCCTTCGAGAAGGATTACCACGTGCTCGTCATCCTCACGGACATCACGAACTACTGTGAGGCACTGCGCGAAATCGGCGCGGCCCGCGAAGAGGTTCCGGGTCGGCGTGGCTACCCCGGATACATGTACACCGACCTGGCCCAGCTCTACGAGCGGGCGGGTCGAATCCAGGGCCGCGAAGGCTCGGTCACCCAGATTCCGATCCTGACGATGCCCTCCGACGACATCACTCACCCGATCCCGGACCTGACGGGCTACATCACAGAGGGCCAGATCATCGTCGACCGGTCCCTGAACAGCCAGGGGATCGAGCCGCCGATCAACGTCCTGCCCAGCCTGTCGCGGCTGATGGACGACGGGATCGGCGAGGGGCTGACCCGCGGAGACCACGAGGACCTCGCGAACCAGCTGTATGCCGCGTACGCCCGTGGTGAGGACCTGCGTGATCTCGTGAACATCGTCGGTCGCGAAGCGCTGAGCGAACTCGACAACAAGTTCCTCGACTTCGCCGACCGCTTCGAAAACGAGTTCATCCAGCAGGGCTTCGAGACGAACCGCGAGCTCGAGGAGACGCTGGACATCGGCTGGGAGTTGCTCTCGATGTTGCCGAAAGAGGAACTCAATCGGGTCGACGAGGAATTCATCGAGGAGTACTACCTCGAGTCCGAATCCGAGTCCGCGGAAGCCGTTCAGGCCGACTGATCGCGCCTTTTTTGCGTTTCTCGAGTGGCATTGGGAATCGTCCGTAGTAGTAGCTGTCAGCCCCGACGATTCTCGAGAGATTCCGATTACGACTCACACAGCGGCCGGTCCGTCGACATCGTTGCTGAAATCTCGTCGTCCGCAATCAAGAAATCGAGTTGCAGGCAGGCCTGTTCATCTCCTTGCCCGAGTAGTGACCCGGACGCCCGTTTATTGCCCGCAATAGCCTGATATCCCGACCATTTGCGCTCTGATGTCGGCTGGAGACTGACCTCGCGGCGAGTATCGGCTTCAAGATCGAAGTCGTACCACCGGCCGAGAGCGTCATCCGCTTCTAACGCAAAGTGAAACGTTAGCGACTCATCTGTCTGGTTCGATAACTCCAGATGCATCTCCTGGAGCGACTCGGTAGTCCTCAAATCGCTACAACCACAGATGCCAGGCAGCAGTACAACGCTGCCAGTAACAAATTGACGTCTAGATTTAGACATAGTAATTAAGACCATATTTTACACACTGCTCGTAACTGTGGGGCCAGTGCTGATAGAACTCCAATTAGTACTGGCCAGCAGGCTGCGGGCGCGTGTGGACTGAATTTCAGTGGCCACTCTATCTCGAGCCACTCCTTGCACGCCAGCGGCGACCGTAAATCCGGGGTAATGGGTCGATCGCCGCACCCCGAACGGCGGTTGGAACCGACGAGTACCGCACGGAGGCACTGTCCGGCAGCGGACCGCCCGAGAGCAACGAGACGGCCGTCGGATTTCGGGGCCCTCCTCGCCGCCTTCTGGAGGGCTTCGATCGATTCCCGGCGTACACCTCCTCGAGGGCCGCGTGTCCCTCGAGCACGCCACGTCGGGCCTGCTTCATCCGTTTCTTGGCCTGCTGCTGGAGCGCCACGTTCGGCGCCTCGGCTCGGATCTCGTCGCCGAACGCCTCGAGGTCGGCTGCAGCTTCGGAGTCTCCGTTCAAGGATTCGGACGATCCATCGGAATCGATCACGTCCTCGATCTCTGCCTTGAGTCGGTGGCTCGCCTCTCGAAAGTCCACGAGGTCGACCGTATTCCAGAATTCCCGCAACTCGATCGCGCGACGAAGCTTGCCGAGGTCAAGTCCCTCACTCGCGTCGCGATTTCGGATCGCGTTCGGGAGGTTCTCGACGTCGATCAGGTCGGGGAGGGCGTCGGCATCGACGACGTCGGGCAGCCGCTCGAGGTCCACCGTCTCGAGCAGGCCTTCGGCCGCGTCGGTGATCTCCCACAGTTCCTTCGCCAGGCTCGACACCCGCTCGTCGGGCGCGTCCCGTTCGATTGCCTGAAACAATCCGGTCGTTCCCTCCAGGACACGTTCAGAGAGGTGCTCGAGGTCTTTCGTCTCGGTCGTTGAGTTCGCGGCGCTGCTCATGCAGCGTAGAAGGTGCCGAGCGGAGAAAACGGAGTACCTTACCAGAGAAAGGTCGCACAGCAGGAGTTGGGCTCGGGTCCAGACGCCTCGGCCCTGCAGCCGTTCATCAACCGACAAACAGGTTCCTGGACTTCACCGACTGCTTCGAGAACGAGTTTATCCAGTGAGGATACGACACCGATCAATCAGGGTCCCTATTGCGGACACTACCGCGAGTCTGAGTTCGAATCCGCGAAAGCGATACAGGCGGACAAGTCGCGGTCTTTACGTTCTCTGTATTTGTTACGTACAGTAGTAACAAAGCCCAGCCATCTGCGTTCGTGCATCGATATCACACAAAGAATACGATTATAAGGGAGGGTTTTCCGCTGACTATCCAAGAGCGTATTTTGGATCAACAGGTTTCGCTTTTTCCCACGAATCAGCAAGGAAGGACCAATTTAAGCTCACGTCAAGAGGTCCTGGACCGCCCTGGATGCTGTCAATTGTTACTTTTGAACTAGATGCCCAACTGTGCTCGTAATAGCCCCAAAGAGTTCCTGGGACACCGTCAATACATTTCAATGTAGATTCGATAGCGATCTGGGCTTGATTCGGGAGAGCCCACGAACTATTGAGGGCTATTTCAGCTGCAAGCCCACCCTTCGATAGACTCTTTGAGAACCAACTTATTTCGTGACCGTCAGTCGCCCAGATCTGGGGTTCACCCACAACCGACCAGTGATCACCATCAAAACCGATTCCAATAACATCGTTTGCTTTTGACGCAGTTTTTAAGTCCTTGTATCTTACCGTGTCAAGATTTACAAGAGTCTGAATGAATACACAATCGTCGTAATTCGCCAGTGGCCATACAGTGACACTGAGTTCAGAATTGGATTCTGAATATCTATCTTGGATATTAATTGAATCATCAGAATCGGAAGTTGTTGCTAGGTCGTAATGAAATCCTTGTTTTTCCAGTAGTTGTTCTACTTCGTTAGCTCCATTCTTCTTGAAAGCAGTTCGAATCTTATTACGCATCATCCTCTCTTTATCCGATAAGATGTTTTCTGGAATAGTATCTTGATCATTTGCACTCACAATACCGATCGTCCCGAGTGTACCAATTGTACCTACAGCCTTCACCACTGACCTTCTTTTTGCCATGCAATTCAATATGGATTCATCATAGTATATGAATTCAAATAATATTACAAATTTTTTATATTTATCGCATAGATATATTCAAGTACTACGTCTTCGTATGTGTTATGCTGAATGAACAGAACTGAATTACTCCTCATAATCATTGTGTGGGAACTTGCAGGAATGATATTGGTAATTAGTGGTGTAGAAGAATGGTTTGTATTGGTCCCTTCCGTTATTCTAATATTCATAATACCGACGTACCTCTTGATTCATTTCGTCTGGAATGGTCAGCTCGGCCGCGTTCTCACTTGGGTGAGTACTCGATAGAATTGTCAATTGTCACAAGCCCACCAATTATAAATAATATGATTATGTGATTTTGCGTTTTTAAGATTTTTGAAATTTAATACCGGTCCAATATATAATTCAATCTTTGATTTTTGTGGCCGCCCCATACTTACAGCATAGATACTTGTCGCTAGATCTCCTGTTATTCTAGGCAAAATCGCTTCTTCGATTTTGGTTTCAAGTAACCCCAAGCACTCGTTCAGACGCCTCGACCCTGCATCCGCTCCTCTTCGGGCAGGTCGACGTTCGCGTCACCCTTCATGCTCTTGCCCAGGTTCTTCGAGATTTCGGCGAGGGATTCGGGGTCGTCCCAGTGGTTGACCGCTTCGACGATGGCCTCGGCCATCTCCGGCGGGTTCTCCGCGCCGAAGATGCCGCTGCCGACGAAGATGCCGTCGCAGTCGTGGGTCATCATGAGCGCGGCGTCTGCCGGGGTGGCGATGCCGCCCGCGGCGAAGTTCACGACCGGGAGGCGACCCATCTCGGCGGCCTCGTGGACCAGGTCGGCGTTGGCCTCGATCTCGCGGGCGTAGGCCTCGCGTTCCTCGTGGCTCATCCCCTCGAGTTTGCGGATCTCGCCCTTGATCGTGCGCTGGTGGTAGACCGCCTGGTTGACGTCGCCGGTGCCGGCTTCGCCCTTGGTACGGATCATGGCCGCACCCTCGTCGATCCGGCGCAGGGCCTCCCCGAGGTTGCGCGCGCCGCAGACGAACGGCGCGGTGAACGCCCGCTTGTCGATGTGGTAGTCGTTGTCCGCGGGGGTGAGCACCTCGCTCTCGTCGATCATGTCGACGCCGACGGCCTCGAGGATCTGTGCCTCGGTGCGGTGGCCGATACGGGCCTTGCCCATGACGGGGATCGAGACGGACTCGACGATCTCCTCGACGTTGGCGGGGTCAGCCATTCGGGCGACGCCGCCGCGTTTTCTGATGTCGGCGGGGACGGCCTCGAGCGCCATCACGGCGACGGCGCCGGCGTCCTCCGCAATCCGTGCTTGCTCGGGGTTCACGACGTCCATGATGACGCCGCCTTTCTGCATACGGGCGAAGCCGCGTTTGACGAGATCGGTGCCGCGTCGGAGCTCCTCGAGATCGGTTGGCTCGGGCATGAGCGAGCGTTCGGAACCCCTGCACTTACGCGTGTCTGTTGGGCTTCGCGGCTCGATTGTGTCTCGCGGATCGAATCATCAGTCGAGCGTCGATTCGCCCGGTTCCGCTCCCGCGTCGATTCCCTCCGGACGCTCGGTCGAGTCGACCGTCTCGCGGACGCGAGCGCGGACGAACGCGGCGATCGTCTCGCGGTCGGTCTGCGGATGGACCTCGACTTTTGCCTCGTTCTCGACCTCGTTCGCTGTCTCTACCTCTCCCTCGAGGGCGTCTTCGGGTGGTGTCTCGAGCGGAATAGTGCCGCCCGCCATCGCGAACTGGTCGCCCGCGGGCCAGACGGCGAGGTGCGTTTGGGTGTCGACCCGTCCGTCGTCTGCCGGGTGAGTCGTCTCGAAGACGTACCAGCGACCGGCGGTGCCGTCGCCGCGGTCGAACTCGGTGACGGAACGCTCGTTCTCGACGGTGATGCCCTCCTCGTCGAGCAGGGAGACGAACCGTTCTTTGGCCGGGTCCGCGGCCAGCGACATCACGTCCTCGACGGATTTTCCAATGGCCGACAGCGACGGCGAGAGGTTGACGTCGATCTCGAGCAGCGATCGGGGCTGAATATCACAGTCGCCGATCGTCAGCGTCCCGGCGTGCTCGTAGACCGTCGTTTCGGCCGTGATCGACAGCAGCGAGATCGAAACGTCCTCGGTTCTCGAGCCGACGGCCCCCCACGACTCACGAAGCGACGGCGGCAACACGGCGGTCATACCTCCGCTTCGACGGCCGTCCTTTTTGCCGTGGCGGTCTTCCGGCGTAGTACTCTCCCAAGCGTCGACTGATGAGTAAAACCGGATGAACGCCGTCGGTTCCACCCATCAGTTCAGGCCTGGAAAAGCACTCAGTCAGCCTCGAGCGCCTCGAAGTAGATTGCCCGCTGTTCGGCGGCCGCGGGGGCGGTGAGCCACGAGACGCCAATCGTGAGCGCGAGTCCGAGGCCCATCCCGAGGAGGCCGGCCGACCAGCCGCCGTAGCTACCAGGGACGAACGAGAGGAAGACGCTCGCGAGGTAGAAGGCCTGGCTCCCCAGGATTCCTGCGATAATGCCGGCTCGGGTCGTCCCGCGCCAGTAGAGCGCGACCATCACGGGCAAGGCGAGCTGGGCGAATCCGCTGAATGCGGCGTCGCCAAGTTCGAACAGCGTGGCCTGGTTCGAGAGGCTCGCGAGGAAGGTCGAGACGGCGAAGACGACGACGCCGAGGCGAGCGATCGTGTCCTCGCGCCGTTCCGAGAGCGTCGCGTCGACGAACGGGCGATAGAGGTCGCGCGTAAAGTACGACGACCCCGACAGCAACATGGAATCCGAGGAGGACATCATCGCAGCCATCGCGCCCGCGATGACGAGCGCGGCGAACCACGTCGGCGTGAACTCGGCGAGGATCAGCGGGAGGACGTTGCCGCCGGCCTCGATTTCGGCGACCGCGATGCCGGTGTCGAGCCCGCGCGCCCAGGCGCCGAGCAGGAACGCGGGGACGAAGAGGAGCAGACAGAGGACGGGCCAGAGGGCGAACGACCGCTTGAGCACCGCCTTCGAGCCTGCGGCGAAGAACCGCTGATTGACCTGCGGGAACATGGCGACGCCGAAGCCGATCGTGATCGCCGTCGAGAGCATAAACTGCGGGGAGTAGTAGGCCCCGCCCAGCGCGAGGTGTTCGCTCGCGGTCGCCTCGAGTTCGGCCGTCGCCGCGGTCGGCCCGCCCACGGCGGCGAGCATCCAGAGCAGGGCGGCCCAGGTCGTGACGAGCATGAACGCGCCCTGGAGGGTGTCGGTCCAGGCGATGCCCCGGAAGCCGGCGAGGACGACGTAGAGAATCATGAAGAGCGTGATGAGGCCCGCGCCGCCGGCGTAGGGAATCGCACCGTCGGTCAGCGCCTCGAGAGCGGTTCCCGCGCCGACCTGCTGGAGCATCACGTACGGGAAGAGCCACACGAGGCTCACCCCGGCGACGAGGCCGCGGAGGCGCCTCGAGCCGAAGCGGTCCCCGAGCATCTCCCCGAAGGTGACGTAGCCGCGCTGCTGGCCGAGCAACCACTGCTTGTAACCGACGACGTACCAGAGGACGGCGAAGATGAGGCCGTCCATCACGCCCATGACGAGGATCCACTCGGGGCCGTAGAGGAAGGCCAGGTTCGGGCCGGCGAAGAAGGTGAACGCCGAGAGCAGGGTCGCGAAGGTGGTAAACAGCAGGACGATCGTTCCGAGCGTTCGGCTGGCGAGGTAGAAGTCCTCGGCCGTGCGCTCGGTGAGCCGGTAGGCGACGAGACCGACGGCGAGCGCGAGCAGGAGGTAGCCGACGACGATCCCGAGCTGGAGCGCGAGGGTCACTGGCGATCACCCCCACCGTCTGCTCGGCCGTCTGACCGTGGTGACCGTGACTGTGACTGCGGTCGGTTTGGCTCGATCCCGACGCCCCAGGCGTGCTGGGCGAACGTCCAGAAGAGCGCGGAACACAGCACCAACCAGCCGATGTGCCACCAGAGCCACAGCGGCAGACCAAGTGCGGTCGTCGCGTTCCCCCAGAGGAACCACGGGATCCCGAGGAGGCAGACGAGCACCGCCGCGAGGACCCAGCCGATTCGTTCGAGACGCTTCATACGCCCCGTCGTCACTCGTCCTGGGTAATTGTTTCTATTCGACCCCGGTCTTTGAAGACGATCGTTCATCAATAGCGTTTTGGGCGGTTTCGACCGGCTCTCTGAAAGGTAAAACGCCTCTTTCAGGTAGGGAAAGGAGTATATGTGTCGGTGAGAATACCTGAATAGAGACCGATGGCCCGCCTCTTTCCCCTTCGTTCGGAGACGCCCGCCCAGGAGGGCCAGCCTCGAGTGGTCGACCTCGAGGACGAGGACGCCGACGCGGTGTTCGGTGCGCTGTCGTCGACGACGGCCCGGCGAATCTACAGTCACTTAAACGACGAACCCGGGACGCCGAGCGACGTCGCCGACGCCATCGACTCCTCGATCCAGAACGTCCGCTACCACCTCGAGAAACTCGAGGACGCGGGACTGGTCGAGGTCGTCGACACCTGGTACTCCTCGCGGGGTAACGAGATGAGCGTCTACGCGACGGCGGACGGGCCGCTTATCGTGACGAGCGACCGCTCGACGGCCGAGCGGCTGAAGACGGCCCTCTCGCGATTCATCGGGGGCGTCGCGGCCCTCGCGGGCGGGAGTTTACTCGTCCAGTACGGCCTCTCGAGGTACGTCGGTCCGCAGGCGGGAACGGAAGGGACGGCGGGAACGGGCGGAACGACTGATGGTGGAGCTGCTGGGAACGGAAACGGGAACGGGAACGGGGCCGGCGACGAGGCCGGCAACGGAAACGGAGCGGCTACCGACGACAGCGCGGACAGCGCCGACGCCCCCGAAGCCGAAGATAGCGAGACGGCCGAGGAGGAGACGGCCGACGGCGATGGGGGTGATGGCGCCGAGAGCGAAGACGGTGGAACTGACGGCGGTGACGGTGGCGACGATGGCGATATGGGTACTACCGACGTGGACGAGTCCGACGAGGAGACGGAAACCGGCGACGACGCCTCGAGCGACGGCGGTGACGACTCGGCCGCAGGGGACGACGCCACCGACGCGGACGGCGCCAACTACAGCGACAACTACACCGACAACGGTACCGACGGCGACGTCGCCACCGATGGCGGCAACGAGCCGGTCGTCCCGTCGGGTGACGGCAACGGCAGCGTCGACGGCGTCACGGACGGCGCTGCAGAGGCCGCAGACGCCATCTTCGCGACGATTCCGCCCGGTGCGCTCTTCTTCCTCGGCGGACTCGTCGTCCTGATCGCCGTCACCGTATACTGGTACTGGGCAACCTCCTACTGAGACAGTATGCGACCACAACTGCGATTCGAGGGAGACGGGGCGGGACGCGTTCGGAGTCGAGTCACAGAGCAATCGACGCGAAGATGACGGCGTTGTAGATGCCGTGGATGATCGCCGGGACGACGAGGTTGCTCGTCACGAGATACACCGTGCCGAGCACGAGCGAGAGGCCGAAGACGATGGCGAGGCTGGCGATGAGCGCCTCCGGGCCCGCCGTTGCGTACGCAGCGGTGTGAACTGCCGTGAAGAGGACGCTCGAGACCAGGAGGGCCCCGACCGGGGAGAACACGTCGTACATCGACTTCTGGATGACGTTCCGGTACATCAGTTCCTCGAACGGGCCAGTGATGAGAATCGAGGCGGGGACCATGACGTAGAGCAGTTCGGGGTTTCGTTGCGCGGCCTGCGTCGCCGAGTGCTCGGCCCCTTCAATGCCGCCCGAGGAGAACAGTACCGAGATGGCGATATTGACGAGAAAGATGAGCGCCACGCCCCCGGCGATCCAGGCGACGGCGCGGAGACTCGGTGTCTCGAGGTCGAAATACGAGCGATCGCGCCCCGTGGTGTAGACGAATGCGACGGCGATCGCTGCCGTACCGATGGCGACGCCAATCTGCATGACCGCCTGGCGCTGGATTTCAGACAACCCGCCGACGACGAGCACGACGGGGACCTCGAGGAGGAGGCCGATCAACGGACTCACGATCCAGGCGACCAGCGCGAGCGCCGCGAGACGTGCAGTCACGACGGTTCGCCGGAGCAGGCCGGCGGTCGGAACCGATCCGTACTCGGCGAGTGCGATGCCGATAGCTGTTCCGGCCGCGAGAAACGACACGAAGACGGTCGAGATCCGTACGCCGAGGCCGGGAATATCTGTCCCGCCGGAGATGCCCTGCGTGAGGGCGTAGCCGGCCAGCAAGACGACGAGCAGGCTACCCAGCGCACCGGCCAGGCTGTAGCGACGCTCGAGGAGGTCGTACCGGCGGCCAGCGAAGACGGCGAGGGTCCCGACGGCGAATAAGAGCCCGAACAGGACGGCGAGGTGGTCGACGCCCTCGCGAACGGGGACGGCGAGTCCGGTCGTCGCGAACGCCGCGACGACGAGGCCGAGGCCGGCGACTGCCCCGGTTTCGTCGCTCGATCGAGCGCGGTCCTCCCGCGCGGTCTCGTTCATATCTCTCCGTTCGCCCGAACGATAATAGGCGCTCTGCAATCGGGACCTGGTCGCGTTCGTCGAGGGTGCTCGAGATCAGCGGGTCGATGCTCGCATGCAGGCGCTACTGGGTACTGGATACTGGGTCCTGGGTATTGAATATTGGATACTAGGGCCTCGAGCAGGTCGAACCAGATCAGGTCGCGCTCGGGCTCGAACACGTCTACTCGAGGTACCGTCTCCGGTATCGACTCAACGACGCTCGAGGTCGTTCGAGCGAACTTCGGTCGTCGCGTCGTCACGCCACACTGACGTCGGCTCGTTCTCGAATTACCGCTCGACGCGCAGCGTCGTCTTCTCCGCGACCGCCTCTGCTTCCTCGAACTCACCACCACCGAGCAGTCCGCGAGTGGCCTTTTTCGCCCACTCGACGGCCGGCTGGGTGAACGTGCTCACCTCGTAGAGTTCGCCCGCGAGGACGCAGGCGGCTTCCATGCCGTAGAGGAGACCGCCGAGTTCGAAGACGTCGACCGACTCGAGTTCGACCCGGACGTTGGGGCGGCCGGCCGCGGCGAGGCTCGCCTCGGTGGCCTCGAACTCCGCCTCGAGCAACTCGCCGAGAGTGGCGTCGCCGAGGTAGGCGAGTTCGTCGACGTCGGTCGCGGGGATCTCGCGGTCGGCGGTCTCGCGCGGTGTGACGAACGTCACGAGCTTGTCGCGGGGGCCGGCTCGATAGAGTTGCAGCTGTGAGTGCTGGTCAGTCACCCCCAGCGCGCGGACGGGAGTCTGGCCCAGGTCGTCCTTGCCGAGGCTCTCGGCCCACAGCTGGGCGAACCACTCGGCGTAGGTTTCGAGCGACTCCGCGTAGGGGACCATCGCGTTCATCGAGGCGCCCCGGGCGTCGAGTGCGTAGGCCGTCGCGCCGTAGGCGTAGGCGGGACACTCGAACAGCGATCCAGTCAGCGAGTCGGCTTCGGCCGCCGCCCCCTCGAGGATGGCCTCGAGGTCGTGCCCGCAGACGGCCGCGGCGACCAGGCCGACCGCCGAGAGCGCCGAGAAGCGACCGGGGACGCCGTCGGGCACGGAGACCGCGGCGAGGTCGTGACGGTTTGCAAGTGACCGCAGGGGGCCGGACTCGCCAGTCGTGACGACCGTCCGCTCGGTCCAGTCGACGCCAGCGTCCTCGAAGGCCTCGCGGACGACGAGGAAGTTCGCGAGCGTCTCTGCGGTCGTCCCCGAACGGGAGACGACGTTGATCGCGGTCGACTCGAGGGGCAGGGCCTCGAGACGCCGGGTGATCCAGGCGGGGTCGACGTTGTCGAGATAGATCGCCTCGGTGCCGTCGCCCGCGTCGGCGAGCGCATCCGTAATCGTCGCCGCACCGAGCGCGCTCCCGCCGATGCCGATGGTGACGAGCGCGTCGGCGTCGGCCACCGGCTCGACCGCTGCGCGAATCGCGTCGGGGTCCGTCCGTTCGGGGAGATTCAGCGCGGCGTAGCCGTGTTCGTCGTTCGCCCGTCCCGCCTCGATTCGCTCGTGTGCCGTCGCGACCCGTTCGTCCAGACGCTCGAGACCCTCCCGCGAGATGCCGGGAGAAGCGACCGACGCGAGCGCGTTGCCGATGTCGACGTCCATACCGGAAGGGCGACAGCGACCGGTAAAGGCGTTCCGTCACGCCCCGAGGCGGTGCTCTCCGAGCGGGGACTCGGCACTCGAGCATCGCATCCCTTATTCGCCCCGACTGCCAACCGCGGTCAATGAGCGCGTCTGACGAGTCGCCCGACTCGAGGGCGGTACCTGGCGACGAGTCGGTCGACTCCGGAGACGCGACCGGTGACGAGACGATCGACTCCGGAGACGCGACCGGTGACGAGACGATCGACTCGAGGACGTACGGCGGGGTGCTCGGCGCGTTCCCGTACGCGATTCGCCAGAGCAACTCCCGGCTGTTCAGGAGCTACGTCCTCGTCGGCGGGGCCGTCGCGGCGATTCTCGTGTTCGCGTTCGCCCTCTCCCTGGTTCGCGTGATCGGGGAGACGGTCGGCACGACGGCGACGCTGTCGTTCTCCCGGTCGTTCGTCATCGTCGTCGGCATGGTCGTCGTCGCGCCGATCCTCGCGCCCGTGTTGCTCGTCGCCCGGCGCCACCGGCGACAGGTCGGCGACGACGTGCGGTACGACCGGCGACTCGCCGCGAGCGGCTACCTCTTCCTCGTTGCGCTGTACGTCGGCCTGATCCCGACGGTCCCGGCGGAGTTTCAGACCGAGGGCGGGCCAGTGGTGGGCTTTCTGTACGGCCTCCCGCCCGCCGTCGGACTCGCCATCCCCGCGCTCGCCGGGGCCGGGATCTACGTGGTCCACCGGGTCTCCAGGTAGCCGAGCGGCGAGCAGCGCACTTGAATCGACTCGCGAGTGCAAGCCCGCGACGAGTCGAAACCCCGAAAGCCGTCGCACTCCTCTCACCCACTATGACTGAGACCGAGAAGACGGGCACCTTCGTCGTCACCCACGCCGAGGACGAGTCGGTCGTCCTCCGGGACGTCGACTCCGCGCAGGTGCACACGCTCGCCGCGAACGACGGCCTCGAGACACACGACGTGCTCGAGGCGACGATCGCCCCCGAACCACCCCTCGAGGTCTCCTGGACGCTGATCGACGTCGAGGACCGTCGGCGCGTCGAACTGGTCGACAGCGACCTCGAGCCGACGACCCACTCGAAGGAGCTGGCCGCCGAGGCCAACTTCGGCGACCTCGAACAGCACGAACGGGCCGGAACGGGCGAGATTCACGTCTTTCGCGTTCCCGCTGCGCGCGTCGAGGAGGCGGCCCGCGACGTCCTCGAGGACGACGAGACCATCGCGCGAGCGGCCCGCCTCGAGGCCGTCCGCGTCGAGGTTCGTCGATCGGTGGACGGCGAGGCCGGCGTGTTGAGCGTCAGGTACCTGCCGGACTGACTCGAGTGCATACTACATATTTTGAAGTAATGGCGGGTACGAGTGTTCGGGTCGAAAGCGGATGCTGGCGCCGAGGGCGCTGTCGAGAGGAAAAAGGCCTGGCCTTAGGGTGAAACGCTGTTGGCGAGGGTCTGCCGGTGAAGGCATCGTCACGAGGACAGAACCCCTGAGGCGACGTCGAGGCCACAGCGCCCCGATCTCGAGTCGGCCACTCACGTACGACAGCCTTCGACGTTCGTCACGGGCCGGTTCCAGTCGTGCTCAGAACTCGCCGTACGGTTCGCGCCGTTCGATCGACACCTCGCCGGTGACGAGGACGCGGACCACCCGGCTCGCGTTCCGGTTCGGATCGACGGTCCACGTGCCGGAGGCCGTCGCCCCTTCGTCCGTCTCGACCGACACCCCGTGGTCGCCGGGAGCGGCGCTCACGTTTCGAACGTGGACGGCCGATCGAGGCTCGAGGGCGACGATTTCCTCGTACACCGTGTCGCCCTCGTGGGTCACGGTGACGGTGACGTCGTGGGCGAGGTAGTCGAAGTTGGTGACGGCAAATCCCGACGCGCGTCCGTCCCCGTGGTCGGTCCCGAACGTTCGCTCGGCGTTCCGGTACCTGGTGGCGTCGTCACCGATCCGAACGGCGTACTCCTCGCCGACGGCCCACTCGATGGGTGGCGGCCCGTAGTCGCGATGTTCGGGTACCGAACCCGCCCCACACCGCGAGTAGCCGGTCGCCACGGCGAACGCGTAGATGCCGTGGTCGGTCTCGGTCTCGAGGACGGCATCGGATGCGACGTCGATCTCCCGCAGGTCGTGGCACTCGAGCGTGTTGTACGCGAGCGCGTGTTCGTATCCGGAGACGTACGCCGAGACATGCTCGGCCGTCACCTCAGTGGGCCGTTCGGGTGCGTCTTCCGGACCAGGTGGGAGTGCGGGCGGCTCGGTCGGCGCGGGCAGGTGCGGATCGAACGTCGTTGAGTCCGGCCCGCTCTCGAGACGGCCCGCCAGCGGAAGCGAAACACCGCTCCCAATTCCAGTTGCCGCGAGGAAGTGACGTCGATTCACGTCGCTTGGAGAGACAGTCAGCCGGTAAATAACTTCTTGCCGATCGAGAGGTCTGGTACCACGAGTCGAAGACGCCATCTC
Organism: Natronosalvus caseinilyticus; assembly: GCF_017357105.1. Lineage (NCBI taxonomy): Archaea > Methanobacteriati > Methanobacteriota > Halobacteria > Halobacteriales > Natrialbaceae > Natronosalvus > Natronosalvus caseinilyticus. Next base: position 1,079,304 of record NZ_CP071596.1, on the reverse strand, counting down.
CGGACAAGGTACTTGGACACGAAAGGCGAATAACGGAGCATGGACGAAGAGATCGAGACGACGACCGAGAACGCCAGCGACGAACCGGACGAGAACACCACGGACGAAGCCGAACTGGTGTCCTGGGTCGAACAGCAACGTGGTCGGGAACTCACCGAGGAAGAGGAGAATCTGTCTCTCGCCCAGGCTCGCCTGATCGGCGAACTGTGAGGCGACCAGCCGTTCGAATCGGAACGGACGGCCGATTCGGTTTCACAGACGCCGACGGAAGCTGGAGCGACAACGACTGACGAACGCATTGCAGCGGTCGAGAGTCTGGTGGTTTTTATACTATCCGGCCACCTCTACCGCGTATGCAAACGCACATCGTTCCGGTCGGCTTCGACTACGACCGGCTGATCGCCCCGCTAGTGCGCGATCAGTACGGCGTCGACCGCGTCATCCTCCTCGAGGGGGCCGTCGGGAGCGAGGCCAACGTCGAGTACTCCCGGCACCTCTCCCAGAAACTCGAGACCGACTTCCAGAACCTGCTGGGGGCCACTACCGAGCGGTTCGTCCTCGAGGACGTCTACGACTACGACGAGGCGTTCGAGCAGGCCTACGACCTGATCAACGACGAACTCGACGAAGGCAACGAGGTCTGGGTCAACATCGCCGCGATGCCCCGGACGGTGAGCTTCGCCTTTGCGACTGCGGCCCACTCACTGATGGTCGAGCGCCAGGAGGATCGCGAGCACATCCACACCTACTACACGGCTCCAGAGAAGTACCTCGAGACGGAACTGGCCGAGGAGTTACGCGAGCAGTCGGCGCTGCTCGAGGATTTGCTTGCAGGGGGAGGGGAGTCGGGCAGGGGCGAATCCACGGACGTCGTCGAGACCGACCGCGTGATCAGCCGTCTCGAGAGCGCCCGACAACTCCTCGCGGAGTTCGACGAGCGCGGGACGACCATCGGTGCGAAGGAGATCGACGGCGAGCACATCGTCGAACTACCCGTGGCCTCCTTCTCGAACGTCAAGCCGTTCGAGGAGCTCATCCTCTACAAACTCGGCGAGGACGGCGAGTTCGAGTCCGTTTCAGAACTGGCGGAGGCGCTCTCACGCGAACTCAACGAGGAGTACACCGACAGCTTCCGCTCGAAGGTGATCTACAACGTCGATCGACTGGGGCCGGGCGGCAAGGGCTACATCGAGCGCGAGGAACACGGGAAGTCCTACCGGACGCGGCTGTCACGGATCGGCGAACTGTGGGTGCGGGCGCACTCGGATTCCGATTCGAACGTGGATGCGGCGACGGGGCCGTGAGCGCGGTCGGCAGTTAGCGACCGTTTCCGCGACCCGGATTATCGTTTTCGCTGTCTCCTCGAGCCCCTTCGTCGGCCGCCTCACCGTGACCCTGGTCGCCGGTCGTCTCGTCGCGGTCGTTGTCGCCGCCATCGGCGTCGGAGTCGGTGTTGGCGTCGGCGTCATTGGAACGCGCTCCGGAACCCGAGCCCGCGTGTGAAGGTGGTCCGGATCCGGAACCGGCGTGTGCCGGCGCGTTCGCGTGTGCTGGCGGACCAGAACGGTCGGACCCGGAGTCGTCTTGCGCTCGAGTCGAGGGCGTGCGGCGTTCGTCGTCCGATCGAGCGGAGGGCTCCTCGGTCGCCATCTCGGAGGACGGGGACCTCGAGTCCGCCGACCGATCGTTAGCGCCGTCTTCGCGCGTCGCTGGCGTCCCGGATCCCGCATCCGTCTCCGATCCTTCGTCGCCGGCCTCGTCGGCGGGTTCCGTAGGCGCCGTCGAATCGGTTCCGTCGTCGACCAGTGGCGAGTCAGTCCACGGCGACGGCGACGGCGACGGCGCTGTAGGATCGGCAGCGTCGTCGCTCGAGTCGATCACGTCCGGCTCGAGGGCCGGGACGAGCAGGAGGGCGAGTCCGACGAAGGTGACGGCGGCGAGCACGATCGGGACGACGAGACCGAGCGTCGAGAGGTCACCGCCGCGCTCCGGCGAATCGTCGGCCATCGTGTCCGTCGAAACGGGGGCGACGACCTTCGTTACGCACACCAAACTGGCGGCTTCGTCGTCTCCTTTTATACGTTCGACCTGCCCAGTCGATCGAGCACCCGTTCCCGAATGACGAGCAACGACGGAAGGACCGTCAGGCAGGCGACGAACGCGAACGCGATCGCCAGCCCAGTCACCAGCCCGAATCGCTGGAGCGGCGGCGCGAGCGCGAGCGCGAGCACCCCGAATCCGGCGGTGGTCGTCGCCGCACTGCCGAGCAAGGCGCCACCCGTTCCCGTCACTGTCGCCGAGAGGGCGGCCTCGAGGGTCGGGCGCTCGCGGCGTTCGGCGACGAAGCGCTCCCCGAGGTGGATGCTGTAGTCCACCCCGAGACCGATGGCGAGGCTCGTGATGACGGCCGTCTCGCTGTTGAACGGAATCTCGAGGAGCGCCATCGCGCCGAGCAGCCACGCCAGCGCGGCGACGACTGGCGCGAGCGTCACCAGGCCGAGCGAGAGCGTACGATAACGGACCCAGTAGAGGACGGTGAGGAAGACGAAGATCACGACGAGCGTCACCGCGAACGCCTGGACGAGCGTCTCGAGCAGCGCGTCCTGGATCACCGCGGTCGTGACGGGGCCGCCGGTGGCGACGGCCGTGACCGAACTGCCGCGGTCGGCCACGCCATCTTCGACCGCGGTCGCGAACGCGCGCGCGTCGTCGGCCACGGCCTGGGCGGACTCGTCGCCGCGCACGGAGACGACGAGACGGGCGGACTCGTAGGTACCGTCGTCGGTTCGCTCGAGTACCGCCCCGGCGGCCTCGGCGTCGGCTTCGAACAGCAGGTCGTACAGGCCCGCCAGGTCCTCGTCCGGAACGCCGTCGCCGTTCGTGTCGCGTTCCTCGAGGGCGGTCTCGACGGTGTCGTTGTTGTCCGCGACCGCTCGAAGGGTCGACAGCGGCCCCTCGACGGCGGCGGTGCCATCGGAGCGAACGACGACGGTGCCGTTGGGATCGACGCCAGTTCGGGCGTCCTGGATCGCTTCGAGGAGGGCGGGGTCGGTGATGGCGTTTTCGCCGTCATCGATTTCACTACTATCTCCGCGTATCAGCACCTGTGCCCGCCCGTCGTCGCCCCGCTGCTGGAAGTTCTCGCCGAGGTACTCGACATCTTCCGCAATCGTGTACGTCCCGGGTGCCAGTAGTCCGGGCAGGGACTTCGCCCAATCGGGGGCGTCCTGTGGCAAGAAGTCGGCCCGGTTGAACTCGGTGTCGATGCCAGTCGCGCCGTAGACGCCGCCCGCGGCGACGAGGAATGCGACGAGGACCACGGCGAGCGGAGCGCGTTTCGCCAGCGTGACGCCGCTCGAGAGCGCGCGGTTGACCGGTCCCGGCGTGGAACCGAAGGCCGGTTTCGCCCGGTTTCGCCCGAATCGGTCCTCGAGCAGGCCGTCGACTTCGACCTTCAGCGCGGGGACGAAGAGGCCGAAGGCGACGAAGGCGGCGAAGATGCCGCCGGCGCTGAGGATCGCGAAGTTCCGGATCGCCGGGAGCGGACTGACGACGTTCGAGAGGAAGCCGACGCCGGTCGAGAACGTGGCTGCCGCGAGCGCGAGGACGACGCCACTAACGGCGAGGATCATGCCACGGCGGATACCGGTCTCGATTCCACCGTCGGTGATGGTTCCCGCACTGCCGTCACCGCCAGCCCCCTCGAGCGTCCCGTTCCTGGCCTCCCGGTAGCGCATCACGACGTGTAACGAGTAGTCGATCGAGAGGCCGATCAGGAGGAAGGGGACGGCGATCAACAGCTGACTGGTCGGGATCTCGAGCCAGCCGAGGAGGCCGCCGAGCCAGGCCATCACGACGGCGATGCCGGTCAGCCCCAGGAGGACGTCGACCACGTCGCGGTAGGTCACCCCGAGGACGAACAGGACGAGCACCAGCGCGACGGGCGTGATGATGGCGAAGCTGTCGCCGACAGCGCTCGAGGACGCCTCGTCGGAGATGCCCTGGCCGAAGACGAAGCCGTCGTCGAAGCGCTGCTCGAAGAGGGTCTCGAGTTCGACCTGGGCGTCGTAGGCAGCCTGTTCGGTGGTCTCGTCAGTGGCGGTTTCGTCGTCGGTAGCGCCATCGTCCTCGCTCCCACTCGAGGCCTCGTCACCTTCGCCGTCACCGCTCGAGGCTCCGTCACCTCCCTCCTGAAACACGAACGTGATCCGCGACTCGGCGCTCGTCGATCCCTGCTCGTAGCTCGAGGGCAGGAACTCGTCGGGATCGCCCCCGTGCGTCTCGGCGTCCGGGTCGAGCACGTCCGCGAGCAGGGCCTCGACTTCCTCGTCGGAGCGATCCTCGAGTGCCGTAATCTGTTCCTCGAGCGTGGGCTGACTGGTGTCGGGCGGGCCCTGCCCCTCGCTCGCCACGGCCCGATCCTCGAAGACCGCGCCCGTCGCGACGACGTTCTCGAGGCCGACGAACCCCTCCTCGGCCAGCGTGGCGTTTCGGTCGGCGTCCTTGCTAAAGTCCTGCTGGAGGCGGAGGCTCTCGAGCAGGGAATCGCGGGTGAGCACGTCGCCGCCCTCGTCGCGGACGACAACCTGGGCGACGATCCGGTCGTCGGTCTCGTAGCGCTCGTCGACGTACTCGAGGGCCGCGGTCTCCTCGGAGTCGGTCTCGAACTCACCGATTCCGGCGCTCTCGGTCTCGTTGACGGCCGCACCCGCGGAGACGAGTGCCGTGCACACGAGCACGGCGAGGACGATCCAGCGACTGTGCTCGACGACGAACGCGGCGTATCGTCCGGCCAGGTCAGCCACGGTATCGTCCCCTCCGCGCGGACTGTGCTCCAACGCCTTCCGTCCCGACGCTCGACATTGGCGGCTCTCGGACCCGAGAATTCATAATGGTTCGGTTGTTACCGGCTACGTATAATCGATAGTGGATTATGAACACCGACACCGACCGTGATCGGGGGCTGTTGAGTCCGGCCGACCGGGCCTACCTGCTCGGCGAACGCAAGATGAGCCACGACCAGTCCAGGCGCAACGCCGAGGCGCGCATCCGTAACCGCGTTCGAGACGGCGTGCTCGACTTCGACCTGCTCTTGCACACCCTCTCGAGGAAGGACCGCGAGCAGGTCTTCGCGGACGTTCACACCGACGACGCCTTCCTCGACGGCCTCCGGGCAATGGTCGCGTTCGCCTACGTCGGCACCAGCGAGCAGGGCCTCGCGTTCGAGGAGGTGCTCGTCCCCGCCGTCAGAAACTCCGAGGAGGCCATCGCAGCCAAGCGAGCGGGCGAGAACGTCTCCGTCGACGTCACCTTCGACGTGGAGACGACCGTCGAGGACTCACTCGAGGGAATCGCCGGGCGACTCGAGGCCGGTGACCCGGTGACCCCGCGACAGCTGTTCGCGCTGGTGATGGAGGGCGAGCACGATCCGACCGACCACGACGAGCTCGTTCTCGTGCGAGCAGGAGGGGAGTCGCCCCACGACGACGGCGTCGACGACCAGTTCCTCGAGCGCCTGGCGGCGTACCTCGAGGCCGACGTCGACTTCGAGGGGGAGGCCCGGGCGGTTCTCCGCCCCGGCGAGACGCGAAAAGGCTAACACGCTGTAGCGAGCAGTGACCGTATGGACGAGTCCGTCAGGGTCGTCGACGACGGTCCTCGAGCCGCCGTTTTTGTAGGGGCCGCCTAGGCCCATCTCTCCCTCGTTTCGACGGATGTATTGTTCCGGACTGGAATACAGCGACCAACGACCAGTATCACCGATGTACGATCACGACACCGATTACCGATTGCGAGCGGCCCAGGAGTACCGACGACGCCCTTCGCGGGCGGTGAGAGCATGAGTGCCGATAGCGACCTCGAGTCACAGGACCGAGACGGAGACCGGGACCGCGGCCTCGAGGGCACCTACGACCCCGAAACCATCGAATCCCGATGGCAGGACGCCTGGGTCGACGCGAAGACCTACGCCTACGAGGGCGAACCCGGCCAGGATCCGAACACCACCTACACCATCGACACGCCGCCGCCGACGGTGTCGGGGAGCTTGCACATCGGCCACCTCTACGGCTCGACACTGCAAGACTTCGCGGCCCGCTACCAGCGAATGGCTGACGGGGACGTCCTCTTCCCGTTCGGCTACGACGACAACGGTATCGCCTCCGAGCGCCTCACCGAACAGGACCTCGACATCCGCCACCAGGACTACGAGCGCCGGGAGTTCCAGCAACTCTGCCGGGAGGTCTGTCAGAAGTACGAGGCCGAGTTCACCGAGAAGATGCAGTCGCTGGGGTGCTCGATCGACTGGGATCACACCTACAAGACGATCGAACCGCGCGTCCAGCGGATCTCCCAGCTCTCCTTCATCGACCTCTACGAGAAGGGCCGCGAGTACCGCAAGAAGGCGCCCGCGATCTGGTGTCCCGAGTGCGAGACGGCCATCTCCCAGGTCGAGACGGAGGACGACGAGCGGAACTCGCACTTCAACGACATCGCGTTCGAGATGAGTGGCGATAATCCGCCTCGAGAGGAGTTCGTCATCTCGACGACGCGCCCCGAACTCCTGCCGGCGTGCGTCTCCGTCTTCGTCCACCCCGACGACGAGGAGAACCGGGATCTCGTGGGTGAGACGGCCAGGATCCCGATCTTCGACCACGAGGTGCCGATCATCGAAGACGACCGCGTCGACATGGAGAAAGGCAGCGGCGTCGTCATGTGCTGTACGTTCGGCGACCAAAACGACATCGAGTGGTACCAGGCCCACGACCTGCCCCTGCGAGTCGCCATCGACGAGACCGCGACGATGACCGATCTCGCGGGCGACTACGAGGGACTGAGTACCGAGGAAGCGCGCGAGGCCATCGTCGAGGACCTCCAGGACGAGGGATACCTCCGGGACCGCCGCGAAATCGTCCACGACGTCGGCGTCCACGAGCGCTGTGACACCCCCGTCGAGTACCGCGTCTCCAAGCAGTGGTACGTCGAAATTCTGGACCACAAAGCGGAGTACCTCGAGGCCGGCGAGGCCATGGACTGGTACCCCGAGAAGATGTTTACCAGGTACCGTCACTGGATCGAAGGCCTCGAGTGGGACTGGCTGATCTCGCGCCAGCGCGACTCGGGCATCCCGTTCCCGGTCTGGTACTGTGGCGAGTGCGATCACCCGATCATCGCGGGGAAGGAGGATCTACCGGTCGACCCCCTGAGCGACGACCCGCCGGTCGAGCACTGCCCCGAGTGCGGTGGTGAGGAGTTCGAGGCCGAGGAGGACGTCTTCGACACCTGGGCGACCTCCTCGCTAACGCCGCTTATCAACGCCGGCTGGGACTGGGACGACGATAGCGAGGAGTTCACGATGGCAAACCCGGAACTCTACCCCTTCGACCTGCGCCCACAGGGCCACGACATCATCTCGTTCTGGCTGTTCCACACCATCGTCAAGTGCTACGAACACACCGGCGAGGTGCCCTTCGACGCGACGCTGATCAACGGCCACGTCCTCGACGAGAACCGTGAGAAGATGTCTAAATCACGGGGCAACGTCGTTCAACCCGCCGAGGTGCTCGCGGAGTACCCCGTCGATGCGGTCCGCTTCTGGGCGGCCAGCGCCGCCGTCGGCGACGACTTCCCCTACCAGGACCAGGACATCGTCGCCGGCGAGAAGCTCCTCCGGAAGCTCTGGAACGCCTCGAAGTTGGTCGACAATCTGGCGCCCGCCGAGCCCGAAGAGCCCGCGGAACTCGAGGCCATCGACCGCTGGCTGCTGGCGGAACTCGACGCCACCGTCGAGACCCTCACCGAGCACTTCGAGAACTACGAGTTCGCCAAAGCCCGCAACCACCTCCGGACGTTCTTCTGGAACACGTTCTGTGACGACTACCTCGAGATCGCCAAGACCCGCGCAGACAGCGTCTCGACGCAGTATGCGCTGCGGACGGCCCATCGAACCTTCCTCCTGCTGTGGGCACCCATCCTCCCCCACGCCACCGAGGAGATCTGGCAGGCGGTGTATGCCTCGAGCGCCGAGGCGACGGACGAGGACGAGGACGGGGACGACTTCGACAGCGTCCACACCGAAACCTGGCCCGTTCCACAGGGCTACGAAGCCAACCTCGAGGCCGGCGAGACCGCGATGGAGGTCATCTCCGCGCTCCGCCGGTACAAGTCCGAACGCCAGCTGCCGCTAAACGCCAGCCTCGACAGCGTGGCCGTCTACGGCCCCATCGAGGGCTTCGTGGACGCGGTCCAGGACGTGAGCCACGTCCGGTCGCTCGAGTCGCTCGAGGAACCGCCGGAGATCACCACCGAGGTTGCATCGATCGACCTCGACTACGCGACCCTCGGCCCGAAGTACGGGGCGAAAGTCGGCGAGATCGACGCGGCCATCGACGCTGGCGAGTACGAGCTCGAAGACGAGACGCTCGCCGTCGCGGGCGAGGAACTCGAGGCCGACGTGTTCGAGGTCGACCTCGAGCGAACCTACTCGGGCGACGGTGAGATGATCGAGACGGAGTCGGCGGTCGTCATCGTCGACGACGAACGGGCGGACTGAGTCCGTCGGATTTCGCGCGTTCTGTCCGAGTTCCCGCAAGTTATTCGACGCCCAGGACTCCCGAACGGTCGTGGAAATCGAGCACGTTGGCTATATACGTTCACTGGTAAGAACGACGAGAGCGACGGGTGCACACACTGCGCCGCTCGAGGCAATGGACGACCAGGACATTCAACGACGAAGCGAAGCAACGGTCGCGTTCGAACGATCGCTCGAGTCACTCGTGCTCGAGCGCGTCGCCACCGCGTTACACCACGTCCACCTGCCGAAACTGGCCGACGCCAACGTCGTCGCCTACGAGCGCGAAATCGGCCGCGTGGAGCGACTGCCGGCCGCCGCACAGCTCGACCCGTTCCTCGAGTTGGTCGACGACGAGAACTAGCTGACCCCCGGTTTTCCGTTCATTCGACCGCAGCCCGCCGAGCTGCTTCGCACAGTTTCGCCCGGGTCGCCAGCGCCAGAAACAGCGCCAGCAGCGTGACGGTTACCTCACCAGCGCCGATGACGCCCAGCGCGTCAGCCCCGAGGTACATCGGTTCGGTTCGCTCGAGTGGGATCGCCGTGTGGTGGAGGTCGCCGACAACGGGAACGAAGTAATCCAGGACGAGGTTGACGCCGTAGTACGCGAGCGCGACGGCGACGGCCCAGACGGGAAAGTCGGAGATCCGGTGGAGGACGAACGCCTGGACGACCATCGCGAGGTGGCTCCAGAAGAGGAAGTGGAACATCAGCGGGTCGAGGTAGCTGTAGGCGTTCCAGAAGGCGAGCAGCGTGTAGGGCGTCCAGAGTCCGAGGATGATGTTTCCGAAGAAGGCGATGGCGGTGAGCCAGGGCTGTTCGTGACCGAGTTTCCAGGCGGCGATAGCCAGTGCGATGGCCAGGGTCGCCAGCGGGCTGTCGGGAACGAACGGCCACATCACGGGCGACGTCGACAGGAGCTGGGCCTGGTAGTACCAGAACCCGAAGACCGTCCCCGCGAGGTTGATCGCGACCACGAGCCACGCGAACCGGAGCCCCAGGTCCTCGAGCGCCGTCGGTACCGGCGCCAGGTATCGCGGGAGCGGCTGGCGGTCGGCCACTCGCGTGTGTACTGTCATCGTGACCGACCACGAAGACGGGGTGCAAAACGATAGCGGTCCGTCTCTTCGGTGTCCGAACCCGTCGACTGCTCGCTCGAGTCGAGCGTTCGACCGTCGAACGGGGTGCGGCTACGTCGGGACGGCGGTGTGATGGGACGGCGGTACGGTGGACGGCGGTATGATGGGACGGCGATACGGTGGACGGCGGTGTGATGGGACGGCGGTACGGCAGAACGGTGGGGCGACGGTATGGCGGAGACGACGAAGGCGCGTGCGAGTCCTTTATGTGCCCGCCGTCTGAATATCAACCAATGAAATCCGATGGATCGTCAATGGCTGGCGAGGATCGAACGTTCACCCGCGAGATCATGTTCGTCATGCTCCTGTGGATCATCGCCGTCGTCGCCGCCGGCATCGTCCTGATCCTCTTCCGGGACGTACTGACCGGCCTGTTCTGAGGGACTTAGTCCGACGCGACAAACTCGAGGGGTGACTCGACGAGTCGAGGGGCCCGTCATCGGCTTCCTTCGTCGATCACCGATTCAGCGTTCGAGCGATCAAAGCATTCGATACCGGAACAACAGATAGACGATTACGAAGACGAACGCGCTCGCGAAGAGGTACTCGCCGATCGAGATTGCGTAGACGAGCGCCCCCGTGTTGAGCGCGATACCGAAGAGGTAGATCGGCCCCAACCGCTCGGTGTTCATACGGATCTCACCCGACGGGGTGCCTCGAGTCGGTCGGCCACCAGTCTGTCAACGGCCATCGTCGTTCTCTCGAGGTGCCAGGGACCTCAATCCGTCGGTCGTAACTGGATCCGAAACCGATAGCACCATCGAGCCCCAGAAACCGGTATGAACGAACCCGGCGCGGGATCCCTCCTGGATCAGGCGACCCTCGAGGCACGCGTCGAGTCGGGTGCGGCCCCCGACTGGGTCGTAGCGCACTACGAAAGCTTCACCGACGGGCTCCTCGGGAGCCACGACGACAGTCCCTTCCCCTGTTACTTCGGTGTCGAGTCCGTTCAGAAGGGGTGGCCGCTGTACACCACCGTCGAGTCGATGACCGACAGGGACGCCCTCTTCGCGCTGGGCGAAGCCATCCTCGAGTACCTCGACGTGTACGAAAGTCACAGCGAACTGGCCTCACTGGTGACGTTCTTCAAGCCGCCCGAACGCAGGTTGAGCGAGCGGGAGTACCACGAGGCCCTCTGGCACATTCTGCAAGTGCTCCACGCCCACGACCCCGAGCCCTGGCCCGAGGACATCCCGGCCGATCCCGACACCAGCACCTGGGAGTTCTGCTTCGGCGGCGAGCCCATGTTTCCGACCTGCCGGGCCCCGTTCTACGACGTCCGTCGGAGTCGTTACTGCCCGGTCGGCCTCGAGATTACCTTCCAGCCCCGGGCACTGTTCGAGGGAATCACTGCCGACACGGCTGCCGGCCAGCGCGCCCGGGAGGTTATCCAGGGTCGCCTCGAGGACTACGACGGCGTCTGTCCTCATGTCGACCTCGGGGACTGGGGCGTCGAGGGCGACCGCGAGTGGGTGCAGTACATGCTCTCCTCTGACGAGTCGCAGTTCCCCGACGCCTGTCCCATGCAGGTGAGCCGCGAGCACCCGAAGGGACCGGTCGTCATCGGCGATTGACCGGGACTCGAGACAGCGGCGTTCGAGGCGGCAGGGAAACGCGGAACTGGCACGCCCAGGCCGACGGTGCCACCGACGAGCAAGCGGGTACTCGACTGTCCGTGATCAGCGGTCAGCCGTTCGATTCGAGGCCAGGGAAATTTCGAAGACGCCGGCGATCAGACCCGCCAGCCCCAGTAGAAGTACGCCGGTGACACCGGTGACAACGACGGGTTCGCGTTGTAACGTCGTCAGGAGAATCGAAACGGCGAGGAGCGTAGAGAGCACACCCACGACGCCGAGAGCGCCGGCGACGCCGGGGCGAACCCATGCGAAGCCGGAATCGGGAACCCGAGCGCGCCCACGAACGAGAGACGCGACCGCCGCCCCCGCGAGTCCGAGGACGAGGACGTAGGCGACAAACAGGATCGAGGAAGTGGCGTCCGCGAACTCGACGGCGACTATTTCCTCGAGGACGCCGAACCCCACGACGAGGAGGTAGCCCGGGAGCTGCAGGGGCTGAAACGACGTCGAGTGGGCGAGGGCGTACAGACCGCCGAATATGGCCGTCGCGACGACGGCGTCGCGGACGAACGCCTGCTGGCGCGCGTGCATCGGTTACGTGTACGCTCTCCGACAACATAGGTGTGCCGTCCACTCCTCGCTCGAGCGTCCCCCACGGTTCCGATCCGGCAGATCCGTCTGCCCAACCGATTCCTCTTTACTCCCGGAGTGATTCACCACGGGTATGAGCCGGTTCGAGGAGGTGGACGACCAGTACGATCCCCACGCGCTCGAGGAGCGCGTGTTCGACTACTGGGACGAGGTCGACGCCTACGAACGAACGAAGCAGCATCGCGCCGACGGCGAGTCGTTCTTCTTCGTCGACGGCCCGCCGTACACCTCCGGGGCGGCCCACATGGGCACGACCTGGAACAAGAGCCTCAAAGACCTCTACATCCGCTTCAAGCGGATGCAGGGGTACGACGTCACCGACCGGCCGGGCTACGACATGCACGGCCTGCCGATCGAGACGAAAGTCGAGGAGGAACTCGGCTTCGAGAACAAGAAGGACATCGAGGAGTTCGGCGAGGAGAACTTCATCCAGGCGTGCAAGGAGTACGCCGACGAGCAACTCGAGGGCCTGCAGTCGGACTTCAAGTCCTTCGGCGTCTGGATGGACTGGGACGACCCGTACAAGACGGTGAATCCCGAGTACATGGAGGCCGCCTGGTGGGGCTTCTCGAAGGCCGCCGAGCGCGGGCTTGTCGAGCAGGGGCAGCGCTCAATCTCGCAGTGTCCCCGGTGTGAGACCGGCCTCGCGAACAACGAAGTCGAGTACGAAGACGTCGAGGATCCCTCGATCTACGTAAAATTCGATCTCGTCGATCACGAGGGATCGATCGTCATCTGGACGACCACCCCGTGGACCATCCCCGCGAACGCCTTCACGGCGGTCGATCCGGACCTCGAGTACGTCGGTGTTCGCGCGGAAAGGGATGGGGACGAAGAGGTGCTCTACGTCGCCGAAGCCTGCCTCGAGGGCGTCCTGAAGAAGGGGCACTACGAGGACTACGAGGTCCTCGAGGAACTCACCGGCGAGGAGATGCTCGGATGGGAGTACGAACACCCCCTCGCGGAGGAGGTGCCCGACCACGCGAGTCACGAGGGCGCCCACCAGGTGTACGCCGCGGACTACGTCGAGGCCGACCGCACGGGCCTCGTCCACTCCGCACCCGGCCACGGTGAGGAGGACTTCGTCCGCGGCCGCGAACTCGGGTTCCCAATCTTCTGTCCCGTCGGGAGCGACGGCGTCTACACCGAAGAAGGCGGGAAGTACGAAGGGCAGTTCGTCAAGGAGGCCGACGAGGAGATTACCGCCGACCTCGAGGCAAACGGCGCTCTCCTCGCCTCGGAGACGGTCACCCACAGCTACGGGCACTGCTGGCGCTGTGACACCGGCATCATCCAGATCGTCACCGACCAGTGGTTCATCACGATCACGGACGTCAAGGACGAACTCCTCGAGAACATCGAGGACAGCGAGTGGTTCCCCGACTGGGCTCGCGACAATCGCTTCCGGGACTTCGTCGAGGACGCCCCCGACTGGAACGTCTCCCGCCAGCGCTACTGGGGCATCCCGATCCCGATCTGGACACCCGAGGGACGCGACGACGACGAGGACATGATCGTCGTCAGCACCCGCGAGGAGCTCGCCGAGCGGGTCGACCAGGACGTCGATCCCAACACCGTCGACATCCACAAGGACGTCGTCGACGACCTCACGATCACCGAAGACGGGACGACCTACACCCGCGTGCCAGACGTCTTCGACGTCTGGCTCGACTCCTCGGTGGCGTCGTGGGGGACGCTCAACTTCCCCGGCGAACAGGAGCGATTCGAGGAGCTCTGGCCCGCCGACTTCATCCTCGAGGCCCACGACCAGACGCGGGGCTGGTTCTGGTCCCAGCTGGGGATGGGCACCGCCGCGATGGGCGAGGTTCCCTACGACACGGTGCTGATGCACGGTCACGCGCTGGACGAGGACGGTCGGAAGATGTCCAAGTCGGTCGGGAACGTCGTGGAACCGCACGAGGCCATCGAGCGCCACGGCTCCGACGCGATGCGAATGTTCCTGCTCTCGGCGAACCCGCAGGGCGAGGACATGCGCTTCTCGTGGGACGGCATGCGGACGATGGAAAACCACCTCCGGACGCTCTGGAACGTGTTCCGGTTCCCGCTGCCGTACATGCAACTGGACGGGTTCGATCCGAGCGAGACGGGGCTCGAGTCAGTCGATTCGGACCTCGAACTGGTCGACGAGTGGGTCCTCGCCCGCCTCCAGTCCACGAAGGACGAGATGACCGAGCACCTCGAGCAATTCCGCCAGGATCGCGCCCTCGAGGCGCTGCTCGAGTTCCTCGTCGAGGACGTCTCTCGGTTCTACGTCCAGGCGGTTCGCGAGCGCATGTGGGACGAATCGGACAGCCCCTCGAAGGCGGCCGCGTACGCGACGATCTACCGCGTCCTCCGCGAGGTCGTGGTGCTGCTCGCGCCCTACGCGCCGTTCGTCACCGAGGAGATCTACGGCACCCTCACTGGCGACGACGGCCATCCGACAGTCCACATGGAAGACTGGCCCGCGGTCGAAGAGTACTGGGCCGATCCCGAACTCGAGACCGACGTGGCCTACGTCCGCGCCATCGAGGAGGCGGGGGCGAACGCCCGCCAGCAGGCAGGTCGCAAGCTCCGCTGGCCCGTTCCGCGCGTGGTCGTCGCCGCAGACGACGAGCGCGCCGTCGAGGCCGTCGAGCGCCACGAGTCCCTCGTGGCCGACCGGCTCAACGCCCGCGCGGTCGAACTTATCGGCCCCGGCCAGCAGTGGGGCGAACTCGCCTACAGCGCCGAGGCGGACATGAGCGAACTCGGCCCCGCCTTCGGCGGCCGCGCCGGTGAGGTCATGAACGCGCTCAACGAGGCCCGAATCGAGGAACCGAGCCTCGAGGCGCTCGAGGCGGCCGTCTCGGACGCGCTCGAGGACGAGAAACTGACCGAGGAGATGGTCTCGTTCGTCACCCAGACCCCCGACGACGTGGCCGGTACCGCGTTCGGCCTCGACGGCGACGACAGAGGCGTGGTCTACGTCGACGCCTCGCTCACCGACGACATCGAGAGCGAGGGTTACGCACGGGAGGTCATCCGCCGCGTTCAGGAGATGCGCAAGGAACTCGACCTGGACGTCGAAGAGCGCATCGTGCTCGAGATCGAGATCGAGGACGACCGCGTATCCGACCTCGTCCGCCAGCGCGAGGACCTGATCCGCGAGGAGGTCCGCGCCGAAGCGCTTCGAGCGGTCGAGGCGGACGGCCCCGACGCCTACCAGAAGTCGTGGGACGTCGAGGGCGTGACGATGGAGTTGGCGCTCGAGCCGGTTGCGGCGGCGGAAGCGTCGGACTGATCGGCTCGAGAGCGATTCCGGCCACGGAACGCGAGCGGAAGCGAGCGTTTGCCTTTTTGGTCTCTTGGCGAGCACCCGTGCTCGCCAGACAGAGTTTTGCGCGAGTAGCGCTGGACGCGGAACCGGCGGCCGTATCCGACGGCTAACGAAAGCTGATAGTCGTGGCGAGCGAAGGATCGTTCATGTCCGCCCGACCGGCCGTGTTGTTGACGAACGACGACGGGATCGACGCGACGGGAATCCGGGCGCTCTACGACGCACTCGAGTCCGTCACGGACGTGACGATGGTCGCACCCGCCACCGACCGGAGCGGCATGTCCCGGAGCGACTCCAGTGCGTTCACCGTCGAGGAGCGAGCGGAGGGCTACGCCGTCCACGGAACGCCGGTCGACTGCGTCCACTTCGGGCGAGGCAAACTCGAGCGGGAGTTCGACGTCGTCGTCTCCGGCTGTAACGACAGCCCCAACCTCGGCGCGCACAAGATCGAGCGCTCGGGGACGGTCTGTGCGGCCATCGAGGCCGGCTTCCTCGGCCTGCCGGGAATCGCCCTCTCGCTGTACGACTCCGTGACGGGGAGCCGCGAGTTCGGGCGGGACGAGTACGCCGACGCCGAGCGGATCACCCGGTACCTGGTCCGGGAAACCCTCGAGCTCGGCGACCGACGGCCGTTCGACTACCTCAACGTCAACGTGCCCGCCGGCGAGTCCGACCCACGGATCAGGATCACGGAACCCACCTACCACTTTGACGTGCGGATCGACGAGCGACCGGATGGCACCTACCGCGCCTGGGATCACTTCTACGACCCGCTGGACCCGAGCGTGGACGTCGACCTGACCGATCCCGTCGGCACCGACCGCCGGGCCGTCGCCGACGGCGAAGTGTCGATCACGCCGCTGTTCGTCGATCACCGGACGCCCGAACTCGACGCGCTCGAGTCGCTGGCGAGTGGGTACTCGAGCGACGGTGAGGGGCGTCGCTAGGCGATTCGAACGATCGGCTGGTACCCGCGAATCATGCTATCGGAACTATAGTGAAGTGCTCGAGAGACCGAGTTCACGAGTTAGGATCAAAAACTACCCGCCCTTGATCAACCGCAGGACGGTCATCCTCTCGGCGTCGATCGGCTGATCCTCGGGCACCGGACGACCGTCGACCAGGACGCTCACCTCGTGGGGACTGAGGTCCACGGCAGCGAGGGCGTCGGCGTAGGTGGGGGCGTCGCCGTCGCACTCGAGGGCCGCGAACTCGAGTTCTCTCGTCCCCTCGCCTTTGACGTCGACGGTTACGCGGTCGGGCATTCGTGTTCGGCTCGAGGTTGCCGTCGGGAGCACTTGAGCGCGTCGTTCGCGGTCTGCACGTTCACGCGGCGGCGTCGCCGGGCTCCGGGCGACCGGCGTCGGTAACCGACTGTCTGACCCACCGGTGGTGAGCGAGCAGCCCACCAACGAGTGCCCCGAGGCCGAGAAGGGTGACCAGCAGGTTCAGGAACCAGCCGACGAACGGTACCAGCCCGACGAGGGCGCCGGCGACCAGGCCGACCACCAGCGCGAGCCAGCGGTTGTGGACGTCCACGAGCGAGAGCGCCCACGCGGCGACGGCGAATCGGCGCTTCGGTCGTTTTATTGCCGGCGCTCCCCTCGTCGGGGACATGAGTGAAGACGAGTCCGGGTCGTCGTCTGCCGACACCGAGTCGACCGGCCAGGCGGAGTCCGTCGCCGGGCGAACCGAAGTCTGGATCGAGAAGTACCGGCCCGAGACGTTAGACGAGATCAAGGGCCACGAGAACATCGTCCCCCGACTGGTGAGCTACGTCGAGCAAAACGACCTGCCGAACCTCATGTTCTCGGGGCCGGCCGGCACCGGCAAGACCACGGCCGCGCAGGCCGTCGCCCGCGAACTCTACGGCGAGGACTGGCGGGAGAACTTCCTCGAGTTGAACGCCTCTGACGAGCGCGGCATCGACGTCGTCAGGGATCGAATCAAGAACTTCGCGCGCTCGAGTTTCGGCGGCTACAACTACCGCATCATCTTTTTGGACGAGGCCGACGCGCTCACCAGCGACGCCCAGTCCGCCCTGCGCCGGACGATGGAGCAGTTCTCCCACAACACGCGCTTCATCCTCTCGTGTAACTACTCGAGCCAGATCATCGATCCGATCCAGTCTCGCTGTGCCGTCTTCCGCTTCACGGAACTCTCCGATGATGCCGTCGAGGCACAGGTGCGCGAAATCGCCGATGCCGAGGGTATCGAGGTGACCGACGACGGCGTCGACGCGCTCGTCTACGCCGCCGCGGGGGACATGCGCAAGGCGATCAACGGCCTGCAGGCCGCCGCCGTCATGGGCGACGCCGTCGACGAGGAAGGCGTCTTCGCGATCACGGCGACCGCCCGCCCCGAGGAGGTCGAGGAGATGGTCGAGAAGGCCATCACGGGCGACTTCACGGCGGCCAGGGCCACCCTCGACTCGCTGCTCACCGACCGCGGACTGGCCGGCGGCGACGTGATCGATCAGCTCCACCGGTCAGCCTGGGAGTTCGACCTCGAGGAACTGGCCACGGTGCGCTTACTCGAGCGGCTGGGGGAAGTGGACTATCGGATTACGGAAGGGGCGAACGAACGCCTCCAGCTCGAGGCGATGCTGGCGTCGCTGGCGCTCGAGGAGTGATCATCGTTTCCTGAAACACCTCCGTCGGAACCGACCTGCTCAGCGGAGGGAAGTTCAGGACGATGCTCTCGACGATCCATGGGTGGAACGCCGTATCGACTGTCGGACTCGGTCGCTGGTCGGATGCGGGAGACGAACGGCGAATCCGATTCGTGGATGAATTCACGAGACGGGTGCTACCACGCTATTTTATGCGTGGGTGAGGAGATAGTACTTAAAGATGCCATTTCGAGTGAGCGTATGGATCGTAGACAGGTACTGGCGGTCTGTTGCAGCAGCGCATTAATGCCAGTCGTCGGTTGTCTCGATCGGGATACCAGTACCGCCAGCGACGATCCTCGAGAGACGGATACTAACACAGTGGGTGCTCTCGAGAGCGACCAGATGAGAGCAGTGTACGCGCTTCTCGTTACTGAGGCCCCATCTGAAGTAGACATTACACCATCAACGCGCGAAGCAATCGCAGACGATCCGGTGCTGGACGAGATCCTCTCACGGTCAGTGGAGTCTGGGAGGGACCTTCCAACCGAAAAGCGAGCGAGCGGCGAGTACGAAGTCGTGACGATCGATACCGATGAGATGGATCGAGAGAAACTGTACGACGCCGCTGTCTCTCTCGAGAAACTCCCCGCGTACGACGAAGATTCGACAGAACACCCGTTGGGAAGGTACGTCGAGCACGAAGGTCAGCTACTCGTGTTCGGGTACGGGGTCGACGATTAGGTCATTTCACGGAACATCTGAGTATCGAAACGTACAATGCTGGCATCGCTGGCGCTCGAGGAGTGATTCGCGGGAAAAGAGCACGAGCGAACGAGAGCGCCACGAAACGATTTTGCCGACGACAGTTCTAGTATCGAACATGGTAGTCGATGTCAATCCCGGCGTCGCAATCGTCGGCCTCGTTGGCGTCGGCTGTCTCGCCCTCGCGCTGGCGAGCCTGCGCCACGGCAGCTGGATCCGTCGCGCGTACGGAACGGATCCCGCCGACGAGGCCGGCGCTCGAGCGAACGCGCTCGTGATGGGCGTCGTTGGGGCGTCGATGCTAGCACTCGCGGTCGCCATCGATCTCGAGCTCCCCGAGCGCGCCGTCGGGACCGCCGCGATCATCGGGACGAGCGCACTCTGTATTGGCCTGGGGTGGGCGGTCAGGAGGTACGACCGCCGTGACCTGCTGACGACGCCGAACGTCGACCGCGAGACTGGAAAGCGACTCGGAACCGCCGCGATGCTCTGTGGCGTGCTGGTTCTTCCGCTCGCAGGAGCGCTCTGGCTCGAGGTCGACGCCGGACTCGTCGTTCTCCTGGCTACAGGCGCGGGTCTCGCGTCGTTGCTGTCGATCGGGATTGCCTACCGATAACTACGCCGACGGGTCGCCGCCGTCGGCCGGCGGCTCGAGGTTCGAGCGACGGCCGTCGTCGGTACCGCCAGTGGACTCGGGAACCGGTTCCGGCGCAGCGTCCTCGGGCGACCCTTCCCGGAACTCGAACCGGGCACCACCCGCGTCGCTGTCGGTAACCTCGACGGTCCAGCCGTGCGCCCGGGCGATCTGGTCGACGATGTTCAGTCCGAACCCGGTGCCGCCACTGGCGGTCGTGTACCCGGTTTCGAACACGGACTGGCGCTCGTTCGGCGGGATGCCGACGCCGTCGTCGGCGACGAAGAAGCCGTCCTCGAGGGCACCGACCGTGATGGTCAGATCGCTCGCGTTGGCGTTTCGATCCCCGCCGGATTCACTCGAGCCGTGTTCCACCGAATTTCGAAACAGGTTCTCGAGCGCTTCCCGAAGTCGCGCCCGGTCGGCCTCGAGCGACTGGTTCTCGCCGAGTTGCAGCGTCGCCCCGTCGGTGTCGACTGCCGACCAGGCGTCCGTCGCCACCGCGTGGATCTCGAGGGGTTCGGTGTCGTCGATGACGTCGCCGCGTCGCGAGAGCGTGAGCAGCCGTTCGATGAGTTCGTCCATCCGATCGAGCGCGTCGTCGATCTCCGCGAGGTGGGACTGATCGCCGGTCTCGTCGAGCAACTCGAGGTAGCCCTGGGCGACGTTGAGCGGGTTGCGGAGGTCGTGGCTGACGATGCTGGCGAACTCGTCTAGGCGCTCGTTCTTCGCCGTGAGCGCGCGTTCGTGGCGCTTCTGGTCGGTGATGTCGGTGTAGATGGCGTACCCCTCGACGCTTCGTTCGCCGGCGGTGAGGGGGACGACGTTGACCAGGAAGTCCCGAACGTCGGTCGCGGTTCGCCGCCGCGTGACCACGCGCAGGGTTTCGCCGGCGAACAGCGCCTCGTTGAGCTGACGAGCTTCGTCCTCGTACCCCGGTGGGATGATGTAGTCGTCGACGGCCTCGTGCAGAACGGTCTCGGTGTCGAATCCGAAGACCTCCTCGAATCGGTCGTTGACCGCCCGGACGGTCGGTTCGCCGTCCGAGAGGTGGTACTGGACGGCGGGGTCGGGGACGTTGTCGAACAGCGCTGAGAGCCGATCCCGTTCCTCGACGAGGCTGGCTTCGGCGCGCGCCCTGCCGATGGCTTCGGTCACGTGGGCACACAGGAGTTCCGCCAGCTCGAGGTCGACGTCGTCGAAGGCGTGTGATTGCTCGGAGACCGCCTGGAAGACGCCGTACTCCCCGAGGGGCACGGTCATCGCCGACTTGAACCGTTCCAGCCCCTCGATTTCCGGGTCTTCGATCACGACTTCGTCGATGATCGACGGCTCGCCCCGTCGGTAGGTCTCGCCGACGATTCCGTGGTCGAGGGGCACCCTCCTGGCCAGTCGCTCGTCCATCGTCTCCGAGTAGGCCTCGGGGACGAGTTCCTCGGTCTCGAGGTCCGCCGAGAGGAAGACGCAGATGTCGAGTTCGAGCACCGTCTCCGTCGTCTCGAGGGCCCGCTCGTAGACTGCCGCCTCGTCAGTCGAGCCGACGATTTTGGTCGTCCCCTCGTGGAGCCTGGTCAGGCGCTCGCGCCGTTCGCGCAACGTCTCCGCGACGCGAAGTCGACTGAGCGTCTGGGCGACGTAGGTCACGAGCAACTCGGCGAACTCGAGGTCGGACTCGTCGTAGGCGCGTTCGTCAGTCGAGATCGCCTGAAAGACGCCGAACTCCTCGATCGGGACGCTGATCGCGGATCGGTAGCCGTCCTCGTGCGGACGGGCGTCGGGGTGATCCGCCACGTCCTCGAGCAGGAACGAGCGTTGTTTCCGGTAGGTCTTCCCGAGGATTCCCTCCGAGAGGTCGTGTGCTCGCGAGATGTCGGCGAACTCGTCCGAGCCGGCGCGAATCACCAGCTTCGTCTCGCCGTCTCGCTCTTCGGCGAGCGAGATCGACGACGCGTCGAATCCGAGGATGGCTTCGGCCGACTCGATGGCGAGGTCGAGGAGGCGTTCCTCGGAACGACACGCGACGAGTCGAGTGGTCATCCGGTGAAGGCGGGCGATCTTCGGTCGATCGACGCTTCCGTCAGCCGTGCCGGTCGTCGACTGTCGCGGCTGTCGCCTACACTGCCAGTCGATCTCGTCAGCCAGGTGAACCGCCGAGTCGCCGGTCCGGCGAACGAACCCGTCGACGCCCTCGAGGGCGTGGATCGGGGTGGAATGGGCACGCGAGTCAGCGTCGGAGTCGGGACCGTTGTCGGGATTGACAGCAGAGACACGGTCGGGATTACCGTAATAGATGAGCGGCGTTCCGCTACAGGCAGCGGCGACGGCCTCGATCGGCGGCCCGTCACCGGTCGTGTCCTCCGCGAAGACGACGCAGTCGGCAGCGACGACGCGCTCGTCGAGGGCTTCGATCGAGTCGACGCACTCGACGGACGACCGCGGCGCCACCCGCTCGAGTTCGCGTTCGAGTTCGAGAACGCCTTCGGGCCTGGTGGTTTCGGCCGACGGCCCGGTGCCGTGTGCAGTTACGTAGAGGACGGTATCGGTCATTGGTAGTGAAGCGAAACGCTGGAATCGACGCTCGAGTTACCGTAGAATGGGCGATATCTAACATATATCTGTGGGTTGTACAGTGCCGGAATTCTTCGGGTCGATCCAGGTGAGTTCAGCCGAGACCGTCCTCGCCGTCAGACCGACTCGTCCGAGCGGGCGCGATCCGCCGACAGCGACCACGCCCACCGTACCCAGTAGCACCCGAGGATCGCGGCAACGACGATCCAGAGGGTGCCGAACGGGGCGTACCACTCGAGCACGTACGTCGGTGCGGCGGCGACGAACCAACCGGCGCCTACAGCTGCCACAATCGCGAGCGCTGTGACGAACAGGAGCCGATCGCTATCGGCGTCGGTCTCCCTCGAGCGCCACACCCGCCACACTCGAACCGAACCGAGTCTCCGAACGTCAGCGGAGACGAGCGCGACGGCGGCCGCGCTCGCGCCGACGGTCAGTGCGAGCGCGACGTCCAGGTCGAGGACGTATCCGCCGGCGAGGAGGTCCCCAATAGTCACCGGGACGAGCGGCAGCGCGAACGACAGCGCCGGGCCGCCGTTCCAGGCCGCGTAACAGAGCGGAATCAGCAGGATTGTCGGGGTGACGAGCGCGATAGCGATCGTTCTGACGGTGTCGAAGCCCACCGTCAGCGAGTCGAGGACGACGTCGTCGATCGTGACGCGTGCGCCGACGTGGCTGATCAGAAACAGCGCGAGGAGACCACACAGGTAGCCCCCGACGGCGACCGTCCGCCGGCGCTCGAGGCCGAGCCAGGGGTGGTCCAGGAGCTCGAGGACGGGGCCGGGCGTCGATCGCTCTGGGAGGGAGGGGGCGTCGGTGCTCACGAGTCCTCCACGATGAGCGTCGCGAATCCATCGTGGTCCGGGCCGGACTCGTTGGTCAGATCGATCGCACCGGGGAAGACTCGCCACCCAGCGGCGTCGAAGATCGCCTCGACGGTCTCTCGGCCCCGTTGGTAGGAGGCGATACCGTGTTTCGGACGGGCGCCGGTGTCCTCGTGGGCCTGCATCGAGACGACGTCCTCGAACGACCAGCACCGGACGTGGCGCCGACCGCTGGCCCCCCAGTAGGTCTGGGCGGCGGTCGCTTGCTGGCGAACGTACGAGTCGCTCTCCCGGTTCCAGGCGAATCGCGTGTATTCGACCGGGTTTCGGACCCAGCCCTCGTCGTCGAGGACGGTCATGACGCGCTCGAGGCCCGTCTCGCCGTCCGCAGCGGGGAGGAGCACGAGGTTGAACGGCGCCGTGGGGACGAACCCGTCGCGCGTCGGCGCGTAGTGGTGGCGGCCGACGGGCGTCTCGTCCTCGGTGGTGATTTCCGTGCCGATCCAGTCGGCGGCGGCCGCAGGTGGTTCGGCGCCCTCGACCGTGCCGTGGAGTGTAGTCGAGTGTGGGGGCGTTGGGAGGAGGGCGATACCGGTGGCCGTGCCGATGCCGGTCAGGCCGATTTTCCGCAGCAGGGACCGTCGCGTCGTCATCGTCGGCACTCGACCTCATTTACTATTGCAGCCGTAGCCGTGACTGAGACTGGGGCCGTCGCCACAGCCGTGGCTGCGACCGTCGTTGGCGGACGGTGGAGGGTCGGCCCGTCGCGGCCTCGAGACGGACGTCGTCCGGTTCGAGACACACGTTCGTTCGCTAACATTATATCGGAAATTCCAACCAGGGGTATTTATTAATTTCGTGTTTAACGTATCTCGTAATAGTCGGTTCGAACGACACGCGGGTCGTGGGGACGGAAATGCCAGGCGTTCAGCAACCTGGCCGTGACACCCGTTGCGCAACTGTTTTACCGCCTGCAGGGCCAGTACGAGGTACGAATGAGTGAACTGGAGGAGGAGTACCGACTCGAGTATTTCGAGGAGGAGGGGTTCGAGCGCAAGGAGTGTCCCTCCTGTGGGGCACACTTCTGGACGCGCGATCACAGTCGCGAGACCTGCGGGGAACCGCCCTGCGAGCAGTACGACTTCATCGACGAGCCGGGCTTCGCCGAGGAGTACACCTTAGAGGAGATGCGCGAGGCGTTCCTCTCGTTCTTCGAGGACCACGGCCACGAGCGCATCGACCCGTACCCGGTGGCGGCCAACCGCTGGCGCGACGACGTTCTCCTGACGCAGGCGTCGATCTACGACTTCCAGCCGCTGGTCACCTCGGGGAAGACGCCGCCGCCGGCGAACCCGCTGACCGTCAGTCAGCCCTGCATCCGGATGCAGGACATCGACAACGTGGGCAAGACGGGCCGGCACACGATGGCCTTCGAGATGATGGCCCACCACGCGTTCAACGTCCGCGAGGACGCCGAGGAGGAGTACGCCTACGAGGGCGAGGTCTACTGGAAGGACCGCACCGTCGAACTCTGTGACGAACTGCTCGACTCCCTGGGCGCGGACATCACCGACGTCACCTACATCGAGGATCCGTGGGTCGGCGGCGGCAACGCCGGGCCCGCCATCGAGGTCATCTACAAGGGCCTCGAGCTGGCCACGCTGGTCTTCATGTGCATGGAGCAGGACCCCGACGGCGAGTACGAACTCAAAGACGGGAACACCTACTCGTTCATGGACACCTACATCGTCGACACGGGCTACGGCCTCGAGCGCTGGACCTGGATGAGCCAGGGGACGGCGACGGTCTACGAGGCGATCTACCCCGAGATGATCGACTTCCTCAAAGACAACGCGGGGCTGGAGTACACTGACGAAGAAGCCGACCTCGTCGCCCGGGCGGCGCGGCTCTCGGGCCAGCTCGACATCGACGACGTCGACGACGTCGAGGCCGCCCGCGGCGACATCGCGGACGAACTCGGCGTCGACGTCGGTGACCTCCGCGACCTGGTGGAGCCACTCGAGCGAATCTACGCCATCGCCGACCACTGCCGGACCCTCGCGTACATGTTCGGCGACGGCATCGTCCCCTCGAACGTCGGCACGGGCTACCTCGCGCGGATGGTGCTCCGCCGGACGAAACGCCTCTGTGACACCGTCGGCGTCGACGCGCCGCTCGACGAACTCGTCGACATGCAGGCCGAGCGCCTGGGCTACGAGAACCGCGACACCGTCCGGGACATCGTCCGCACCGAGGTCGAGAAGTACCGCGAGACGCTCGAGCGCGGCGGCCGACGGGTCGAAGCCCTCGCTGCGGAGTACGCGAAGAAAGGCGAGTCGATCCCCCTCGAGGAACTGATCGAACTCTACGACAGCCACGGCATCCAGCCCGACATGGTCGAGGAGATCGCCACCGAGGCCGGCGCCGAGGTGGACGTGCCCGACGACTTCTACAGTCTCGTCGCCGACCGCCACGACACGACGACGGTCGAGGAAGCCACCGAGGAGGGCGACGAGCGATTCGCCGACCTCCCCGAGACGGAGAAACTGTACTACGACGACCAGCAGCGAACCCAGTTCGAGGCGGTCGTCCTCGACGTATTCGACCGCGAGGAGGGCTACGACGTCGTGCTCGACCAGACGATGTTCTACCCCGAGGGTGGCGGCCAGCCAGCGGACCGGGGCACGCTCTCGAGCGAGGAGAAGACCGTCGACGTGCTCGACGTCCAGATCGAGGACGGCGTCGTCACCCACCGGACCGACGAGGATCCGGGGAAGGGCGAGTTCGTCAAGGGACAGCTCGACGCCCCCCGTCGCCGGCAATTGATGCGCCACCACACGGCAACCCACATCGTCATGCACGCCGCCCGGCAGGTGCTCGGCGACCACGTCCGCCAGGCGGGCGCCCAGAAGGGCGTCGAGTCCTCGCGGGTCGACGTCCGTCACTACAACCGGATCTCCCGGGAGGCCGTCAAGCAAATCGAGCGCGTCGCCAACGGCATGGTGATGGACAACGTCTCCGTCGACCAGGAGTGGCCCCACCGACACGAGGCCGAGGCCGAACACGGCTTCGACCTCTACCAGGGCGGGATCCCGCCGGGAACGAACATCCGACTCATCCACGTCGCCGAGGACGTCCAGGCCTGCGGTGGCACCCACGTCGCCCGCACTGGCGACATCGGCGCGATCAAGATTCTGACCACCGAGCGCGTCCAGGACGGCGTCGAGCGACTCGTCTTCGCCGCCGGCGACGCGGCCATCGAGTCCACCCAGCGTACCGAGGACGCCCTCTACGGGGCCGCCGAGGCCCTCGACGTCTCCCCCGAGAACGTCCCGGAGACCGCCGAGCGCTTCTTCGAGGAGTGGAAGGCTCGCGGCAAGGAAATCGAGGACCTGAAAGAACAGCTCGCGACCGCCCGCGCCAGCGGCGGTGGCGGCGGCGAGGAGGTGGAGGTCGGCGAAACGACCGCCGTCGTCCAGCGAATCGACGCCGACATGGACGAGCTCCGGGCGACGGCCAACGCTCTCGCTGCGGAGGGCAAGCTCGCCGTCATCGGCTCCGGTGAGAGCGGCGCGCAGTTCGTCGTCGCTGTTCCCGACGGCGCCGACGTCAACGCCGGCGAGGTCGTCGGCGAACTCGCCTCGCGAGTCGGCGGCGGCGGCGGCGGTCCAGCCGACTTCGCCCAGGGTGGCGGGCCGAACGTCGACGCCCTCGACGAGGCGCTCGAGGACGCGCCCGACGTGCTCCGGCAGGTACTGGACGCCTGAGACGCGCTCGCCGTCACGGGACTCACTCGACCGACGGCAACACCAGTACCCGTGGGAGGCCAGGGTTTTTTACCACCGCTCGTCCCATGACCGACGACGATGGCGCTATTCGCGGAGTTTTCCGTTCCAACCGAGGCGTTTGCCCTCCACGAAACGCTCGAGGCCGAGCCTGGCGCCGTCGTCGAAATCGAGCGCGTCGCCGCCACCGAGGAACTCATCACGCCGTACTTCCGGGTCAGCGGCGTCGATCTTGACGCCTTCGAGGCCGCCGCCGCGGACGACCCGTCGGTCCGGGGACTCACGCGAATCGATCGGTTCAGGGAGGCGACGCTGTACCGGGCCGATCTGGTCCGAGACGTCGACGCGATCGTCTACGCGTACACGTCGACGGACGCGACGATCCTCGAGGCGTCGGCCCAGCACGACCGCTGGGAGCTTCGGATGCGATTTCCCGACGGCGACGCCCTCTCGCAGTTCAGTGCCTACTGTGAGGACCGCGGGATTCCGTTCGAACTCACGCGACTGTACGACCGGGCCAACCCCCAGTCCAGGGCGAAGTTCGGCGTCACGGCCAAGCAACACGAGGCGCTGTTGACCGCGTGGAAGCGCGGGTACTTCTCCTCGCCGGAGGTCACGCTCGAGGACGTCGCTGCGGAGTTGGACATCACGCCACAGGCGCTCTCGAATCGGTTGCGACGTGGCTACGAGTCGTTGATCGAGCACACGATCGCGATGACGGCACCGGAGGAGAGGGACTAACTACAGAAACTCGCGCACGTCGGAGTACCACATGTCGTGGTAGTCGACGTGACCGACGCGACGCCCGATCGACACCGCGAGGACGTGCCAGCACAGTGCCGTGGGGTCCTCGGGATCGAGGTTGAACTCGCTGTCCTTGCAGGTACACCCGCCGTCCTCGACGACGTACTCGTCCTCGTAACCCACGACGACGGTGAAATCCCGGTAGACCTTGACCCGGCCCTCTGCGACGGCCTCGATGGCGCGCACCCCGCGATCGCCGTGCAGGCGGGAGATGCGCTCGACGATCGAGGGGGAGAGTTCGCCGGCCTCCTCGAGGTCGGCCTGCCAGCGCTCGACGGGATCGGCGTTCGACTCGGGCACGTCCGGTACTCTCTGTCGGACCGTCATATCGGTTTGGGTGTCCGGACGGGAGCGTGGAAATCACACCGCTTTTCGCCCCCCGCCGTCGAGAACAGGTATGCGCGTGACGGAGGGTGGCGTCGAGTTCGAGGTTCCCGGCGAACAGACCGAAGGCGTCGAGGAGTCGGTGTTCTACAACCCCCGCCAGGAGCTGAATCGGGATCTGACGATCGCCGTCCTGCGAGCGTTTCGCGAGCGCCAACCGCGGACACGGCGCTACCTCGACGCGATGACCGCCAGCGGCGTCCGCGGCCTCCGGGCCGCGGTCGACGGCTGGGACGTCACCTGCTGTGACCGCGAGCCGGAAGCTGTAGACCTCGCCAGCGAGAACCTCGAGCGCGCCGGGTTCGAACTCGGAGTCGACGCCGAAGTCGTCCACCGGAACGTCAACGCCCTGATGCACGACGCCGTCTTCGACGTGATCGACCTCGACCCCTACGGCACGCCGATGCCGTTCGCCGACGCGGCATTCGCCCGGTGTCGCCACCTCGTCTGCGTCACCGCGACCGACACCGCGCCGCTGTGTGGCGCACACTTCAGGAGCGGGATTCGCTCCTACGGCGCCATCCCTCGAAATACCGAGTACCACACCGAGATGGGCGTCCGGACCCTGCTCTCGGGGCTCACCCGGAGCGCCGCCCGGTTCGACGTCGGCGTCACCCCGCTCCTCACGCACGCGACCAGCCACTACGTCCGCACGTTCCTCGAACTCGACCGGAAGCCGACCGCCGCCGACGCCAGTCTCGAGGAGCTGGGCTTCCTGGTTCACTGTGAGGACTGCCTGTACCGCGAGTACGCGTTCGGGCTGGCGCCCTCGGCCGACCTGCCGCTCGAGACGTGCCCCAACTGCGCGGGAGAGCGAATGCTCGCCGCTGGCCCGCTCTGGCTAGGTCCGATGCGGGATCGCGCGTTCGTCGCCGACGTTCGCGACCGAATCCCGGACGAGTTCGGGACCGCCGAGACGGGACGCGCGCTCCTCGAGACGCTCGCGGCCGAACTCGACGAACCGACCTACTACGACCAGCACAAGCTCTGCAAGAACTGGGGCCTGCCCGCTAACACGATGGCCGACTTCCTGGCCGATCTCGAGGCGGCGGGGTACGCGACATCGAAGACCCACTACGGCGGGACGACGTTCAAGACGAACGCCGGCGTGGGCGAGATTCTCGAGGCGACGAGGGCGAATCTGGAGTGAGCGTTCGGGTCAGGTTTCGTGCTCGACGTCTCCGTCCGCGTACAGCCGAACGAGTCCACACTCCGGACAGCACACCGCCTCGAGTTTCGTCGTCGACTCGAGGCCGAGTTTCCCGAGCACGCCATCGCGCTTGCCGCCGTCGATCCGGAGCCCGTAGCCGTTACCGGTCCGGACCGTCGTCTCCGCCATCGTCACGGCACAGTCGGGGCATCGACGCTGGTTCATGTCGCGTTCATTTGGCGTTCGGACAATAGGTCTGGTGGATACCAACGGTGAATCGACCGCTCGGCAGGATGGCGAGTCACGGGACGCGATGGCCGCAGGGCTATTACCCTCGCCGAGGAAGACCCACCCGTGATCGACCGTCGCCGCACGATTCAGCTCACCTATCGCATCCTCTCGCTCGCACGGGCCGAACAACTGACGCTGCTGTCGGCCGCCGTCGCGTTCTACGCCTTCCTCTCCCTCGTGCCGCTGTCGCTGCTGTCACTCGGGGTGGCGGCGTCGATCGGCGGCGAGCCGCTGGCAGCCCGGGTGGCCGCAGTCTCCGAAGACGTACTGACGCCCACGGCCCGACAGATCCTCGCGGAGACGCTCCTCGACGAAACCGGCCGACAGGGGGCGACGGCCATCGGGGCCGTCGGCCTCATCTGGGGCGCCAGTCGCGTCCTGCACGGCCTCGACCAGATGTTCTCGGCCGTCTACGGTACCGTGCGGTCGTCCTCACTGCTGGACACCCTCTGGGACTCGATGATCGTCCTGGTGGCCGCCACGCTCGGCTTCAGCGCGGTCACCGTCCTCGAGGTCGCCGTCGAGTTCGTTCCCGGGTTCTCTGTCGGCCTCCTCGGCCCGGTGTTCGTCCTGATTAGCCTCCTCGCCGCGTTCTTCCCGATGTACGTCGTCTTCCCGGACGTCCCGGTGAGCCTCCGGGAAGCCGCACCGGGGGCGATCATCGCCACGATCGGCTGGTTCGCGCTCGGGCAGGTGTTCTCACTCTACACCGCGTTCGTGGGCGGATTCAGCGTCTACGGCGTCCTCGGCGCCGTCTTGCTCGTGCTCATCTGGCTCTACCTCGGCGCCGCGATCGTCGTCTTCGGCGTCGTGGTCAACGCCGTCCTCGCCGGAATTGACGTGGATCGGCAGCTACAAAGTCACGGGCCACGACAGGTATCCACAGAAGCGATGTCCGAGGACGCCACTGGAGCCGACGAGCGAGACGGG
The DNA here is from genome assembly GCF_017357105.1 of Natronosalvus caseinilyticus. Taxonomy (NCBI): domain Archaea; kingdom Methanobacteriati; phylum Methanobacteriota; class Halobacteria; order Halobacteriales; family Natrialbaceae; genus Natronosalvus; species Natronosalvus caseinilyticus. Next base: position 1,049,303 of record NZ_CP071596.1, on the reverse strand, counting down.
CCAGCACGGGGGGCGAGCGAGCCGCAGTCACGATCACGTTCACGACAGCGCGAGGGATCCAGAACCCGCGACCGAGCGGACGATCCCGCCGCTCTCCGCGAGGAACTCCGCCAGCTCGAGGACCGGCTCGAGTCCTTCGAAACGTCGGTCGAGGACCGGACTGTCAGGCGCCAGTCCCTCGAGGCCGACCTCAAGCGGTACGTCCGTCGCCGCGTTCGCCGGGGCCACGCCCACGGCTGGGGGCCGTACCTCGTCTTGCTGTACGGCACCGCGATGACTCTGGGTGCGTTCTACTTCCTCGAGGGCCCATGGGCCGTGCTGGCGATGCTCGTCGTCTGGACGTCGACGCTCGGCGTCTACGTGCTGATGGTGCTGTTTGGCGCCGGCATTTCCGCGCTCGGTCTTCCGGGACGGCTCCGCAACCGAATCTCGGAGTGGCGCTCCTGAACGAAGACGGCTCGAGGAGGAACCGATGGACGACCGTGCACTCCTCTCGTCGGCACCATCCGACAGACGAAGAAGAACGAAAATAGCGAGCGACGCGGGCGGTGATCCAGTGAAGCGCTAGAACGTCTCGAGGTACCGGTCGAGTTCCCACTGAGAGACGTCGACCAGATACTCCTCGAACTCCTGGCGCTTCGCCTCGACGAACTTCGGTCCGACGTGGTCGCCGAGGGCGTCGTAGATGACCTCGTCCGCTTCGAGGGCGTCGACCGCCTCGCCGAGGTTCGTCGGCAGGGTCTCGATGCCGTACTCCTCGCGTTTCTTCCCGTCGAACTCGTAGATGTTCTCCCGGACTGGGTCGGGCGCCTCGAGGTCGTTCTCGATGCCGTCGAGACCCGCGTGGATCATGACCGCCAGCGCGAGGTAGGGGTTACACGAGGGATCGGGCGAGCGCAGTTCGATGCGAGAGGCCGCCGGCACGCGAGCGGCCGGCCTGCGGATGAGCGCCGAGCGGTTGCGATCGGACCACGCCACGTAGACCGGCGCCTCGTAGCCGGGCACCAGTCGCTTGTAGCTGTTGACGATCGGGTTCGCGATGGCCGTGATCGCCGGGGCGTGCTCGAGGACGCCCGCGAGGAACGACTTCGCCGTACTCGAGAGGTTGAACTCGTCGTCGCCGTCGTGGAACGCGTTCTCGCCGCCCTCGGTGAACAGCGAGATGTGGGTGTGCATCCCGGAGCCGTTGATCCGCGGGATCGGCTTCGGCATGAACGTCGCGTGATAGCCGTGCTGGGCCGCGATGGCGCGCACGACCGTCCGGAAGGTGCCGACGTTGTCGGCCGTGGTGAGCGCGTCGTCGTACTCGAAGTTGATCTCGTGCTGGCCCTCGGCGACCTCGTGGTGGCTCGCCTCGACCTCGAAGCCCATGCTCTCGAGGCCGTAGATGATGTCCCGGCGGACGTCGCTCGCGAGGTCCTTCGGCGCGAGGTCGAAGTACCCGCCGGCGTCGTTCGTCTCGGTCGTCGCGCCGCCCTCCTCGTCCTCCTCGAACAGGAAGAACTCGGGTTCAGGCGCGGCGTTGATCGAGTAGCCGAGGTCCTGGGCGCGGTCGATCGCCCGCTTCAGAATGTAGCGCGGGTCGCCCTCGAAGGGATCGCCGGTAGAGGTGTTGTAGACGTCACAGATCATCCGGGCCGAGGCGCTCTCGCCACTCTGTCTCCACGGGAGGATGGCGAACGTGTCCGGGTCGGGCACGAGGCGCATGTCCGATTCCTGGATCCGCACGAAGCCTTCGATCGAGGAGCCGTCGAAGTAGATTCCCTCGGTGAACGCCTTCTCGGCCTGGCGGGCCGGAACGGCGACGTTCTTGACGACGCCGAGGATGTCGGTAAACTGGAGCCGGAGGAAATCGACGCCCTTCTCCTCGATTTCGTCCAGCACCGCCTGTTCGGTCGGGGTGATGTTTCCGCTTGTCATCTTCTCGTCGTCCTCCTCAACGATGTCCACTACTAAAATCCTGCTGTTGTGAGCAAATCTCCCGTCTCTCGATCGAAAGTGGATATTCGTAAAGTTCTAATGGTGGGAGTGAGTTGGTAGACGTGATGACGTACGAAAATCTCGACGCAAAGTTAGTGAATGCACTTCTGGGCGACGGCCGGGCGAGCCTCCGGAGCCTCGCCGAGGATCTCGACGTCTCCGTGACCACCATCTCGAACCACCTCTCTGCCCTCGAGGACGAGGGCGTGATCCACGGCTACACCCCGAAGATCGACTACGACGCCCTCGACTACGACGTTACGGCCGTCATCCAGCTGAAAGTCGAGGGGAACGCCCTCCCGGACATTACCGAGACGCTCAAAGAGCACAAGCAGATGATCTCCGTCTACGAGGTCACCGGCGACTACGACGTCATCGCCGTCGGCAAGTTCACCGACACCGACGGGATGAACGACCAGATCAAAGCCCTCCTCACCGACCCCGACATCAAGGAGTCGAACACGAGCGTCGTCCTCAACGCCGTCTCCGAGAACGAGCAGTTCGAACTCGAGATCGAGGAGTAACGAGACGCTATCGCGAGTCGCGCTCTCGCGCCTCGATCGCGTACTTGATCGTCAGAAACTGTCGACCGAAGAGCCACATCTCGTGGCTGGCGCGCAGCCGGTCCTGGCCGTCGCTCGCGACCGGCCAGACGCGAAACCGCTGCTCCATCGGCAGGCGAATCGCCCCCAGCGGCGTCACGAGATAGAGACCGCCGTCGCCCGGCCCCCGCGTGGTGAAGGTCACCCCGGGCCCACCCACAGCGGACCCGAGCGAACACTGCTCCGGCCGAAGCACAGTCGAGAGGTTGCTTGCCGGCAGGGGAACGGCGACGTTCGCGTACGTGACGCCCGCTCGCTCGTGGGTCGCGTAAATCGCGACGAACACCGCCTCGCCGGAGTCGGGATCGGTGCGCGTCCAGACGCGACCACCGCGCGGGTCTGCCGACGTCGGAACCCGTGCCAGCCGGCTCTCGAGGCGACGAGTCCGCCCGTCGTTCCGTCCGGGGAGGTTGAGTTGCTCGAGGCGAGCGGTCGCGAACGAGGCGAGCCACGCGCCGAGGCGAAAGCCGCGGTGCCAGCGCGTTTTGTATGTGAGGTCGTAGTCGCTCGTCCGTTCGTAAAAGCGGCGGACTACGGGGTGGACGCCACCGGGGTCGAACGCATCGACCGGACCGGACTCGAGGTCGATTTCCTGGCGTTCGTAGACGTCGAAGTCCTCGAGTTCGCCCGCGACTGGGTCGGCCTCGAGTCCGTTCCTGGCTGCCCAGTCGGGGCCGACGTAGCGGCCGCCGAATAGCGGCGAGAACGGCCGGTCGGCGACGAAACGGGTTCGAACGGCACGCCAGCAGCCGACGAGCGCGACGGCGACGAGGAGCCAGCGCGGCCGTGACCGTGATCGCGAGCGTGAGCGTGAGCGTGAGCGAGCACCGCCAAGACGCCACCTCGAGGGTCCCATCGGTGAGCCATCGGGTCGCGGGCGGCTTATACTGTCGGCCTCCCTCGCGGCACCCGCCCGGCCGTTTCGCCGGTTTTTAAGTCACCCTGTCGAGTTGCCTCGGACATGAAGCGCATCATCAGCACGGACGACGCGCCGGCGGCCGTCGGCGCCTACAGCCAGGGAACGACCGACGACTCGATCGTCTTCACTGCGGGCCAGATCCCGCTCACGCCCGACGGCGACCTGCTCGACGACGAGCCGATCGACGTCCAGACCGAACAGGCCCTCGACAACGTCGAGGCCGTCCTCGAGGAAGCGGGTGCGACCATGTACGACGTGCTCAAGATGACCGTCCTCCTCGACGACATCGAGGAGTTCGAGGCGATGAACGAGGTCTACGCGGGCTACTTCGACGACGAGCCACCGGCCCGTAGCGCCTTCGAGGTCGCGAACCTGCCGAAGGGCGTCGGGATCGAGATCGAAGCGATCGCCAGCCTCGAGTAGTCGACCTGTGGTCGGAACCGTAAACGTGGACGCTCGCCTGAAATCCGCCGTCCTCTGGGGTGCCGTCGGCACGATGACGTTCCTCGTGCTCGTCCAGGGGTACGCCCTCGCCGTCGAGCCGCTGGTGTCGCTGCCTCGAGCGGGACTGGTCGCACTGGTGGTCGGCGTCGGGACTGCGGCGGTGGCGTACCGCCTCGAGTCCCGGGTAGCGCGGTGGGCGGCGGAGCGGGTCGTTGACGACGGCGCGGACGGGAAGCGGAAGTGACGCCCGTCGTCTCCTTACGTAACAGTTAAACGACCCACCCGGCTATGCTCGAGTGAGCCAGGATGGCCGAACGGTAAGGCGCACGCCTGGAAAGCGTGTTCCCTTTCGGGATTCAGGGTTCAAATCCCTGTCCTGGCGTTTCTCGCGTACAACCCCCGCGAGCGGCACGTAGCGACGCGAGCGACCGTGACGCGAGAAACGCGAACGAAGGGATTTGAATCAGGGAGGTCGCGCACAGCGAGCGAAGCGAGCGAGCACGTCCGACCGCGGTTCAAATCCCTGTCTTGGCGTTTTCGTGATTCCACGTCCTGTGAACGGCGCGTAGCGACGTGAGCAATCCGAAATCACGAAACGACGTAATCAGAGTTTGAACGTGAGAAGTCGGAGCCCGCACAGCGAGCGAAGCGAGCGAGCAGGACCGTCTACGCGTGGTTCAAATCCCTGTCCCGGCGTCTATTGTCGCGAGCAACTCGCGAGTGGCGGGATCGATTGCGTCGAGCCTTACCGCTTACCCTTCGAGCGCGTCCACTCGAGCATGACCGGCTATCGCGCCCACCATCTAGCGTTCGAACGCACGGCGAACCGAGGAGTCGAGACTCGAGGTGGGGTCTGATGGAACGAAAGAGAGGGAGAGAGACGACTGACTCAGTCCCCCAGCTCTCGGAGCTTCTTTTGCACCTGCGTGTAGACTTTCGGGTGCAGGTTCATTCCCTCGTTCACGAGGTCGTACAGGACGTCGGTTGCCTCCTCCGCCGTCAAATCTCCGTCGCTTGTACAGCTGAGCAATAGCGTCGTCACCCACCAGCACTCGACGCCGTGGCTTCGGGCAACCTCGAGCAGCCCTTTGTCGTTAGCGAGAAGGACCTCCTCATCAGCCGCTGCCAGCAAGATCACTGACGCGTCGGCCACTGCAATTCCTTCCATCGACGCCACGTCGTCGGCTGCGTCTGGCGTTCCGTGAACGGCGACGTCCGCCAGAAACTCGTCGAGCGTCGCAGTACCCCGCTTCCCTTCGGTGAGGACTTCCGCCCGAACCGCTTCCGTCGTTCGAATATCATCGAATGCGGTCGAGACGAGGTCGAGTCGTCCGACCCATGCGAGCGGAATCAGTGCGGAGGAATCGACGACGACCATTAGATGCGATCGAGGTCCCGTTCGAGGTCGTCCGTCGTGTACCCGACGTCGATCCCCTCTTCAGAAGCGAGGGTCAACATCTCGACGTACGAGACGTCTGCCAGCTCTGCTGCCTTCCGCAGCGTAATGCGGTGGTCACGGAGCCGGTCGAGTGCCCGCTCTTTGCGCCAGTCTTCGAGGCCCTGTCGAATCAGCCGGCGAAGCACCTCCGACCGATCAGCACTCAGCTCCGTCTCGAGTTCGGCGAGGGCCTCCTCGTCGTCCTCCGGGATGCGCGTAGTGACCGTTTTCATCGTTACGATTAACCACGTTACGATACGCAATAGATGTAACGGCGAGCGGTCTCCTGCTTCGAGTACTGAATTGTTTCGAGGTCGAGCCTCGGGGATTCTCCGTCAGTCCCGAAAAATGAACGCATTAGGTGAGACCCTCGAGGCGAAAATCGACGGGCAGAACGAGTTAGATGTCTCAAGATCATTCGAACTCGTCGGTTTCGTGACTGGGCGAGTGCGGAACGCTCGCTACGTTCGCAGGCGCCTTGTTCATGCTCAGTGATAAGACGCTTGTGAGAGCCCGACGACCGGATCGATACTATCCGATGTACCTTTCCGAGTCGGGGGCGTCTCATTTCGTATGAACGCAAATCCGCCGACCGTTCCGACACGGAACGTGACACGAATTTCAGTGACGCACCTATGACACGACGCGACGACTACTACAACCGCGCGAAACAGCAGGGCTACCGCTCGAGAGCCGCGTACAAGCTCAAACAGCTCGACGACCTCGAGTCGCTGATCGAGGGCGGCGACACCGTGGTCGACCTCGGGGCGGCCCCCGGCGGCTGGCTCCAGGTCGCCGCCGAGAAAGTCGGCCCCCGCGGGCGAGTCATCGGCGTCGACCTCCAGCGAATCAAGGATCTCGAGGATCCCGAACTCGCCGACCGCACGGAGACGCTCCGGGGGGACATGACCCAGGAGAAGACCCTGAAGCGAGTCCTCGACGCCGCGGACGGCCCCGTCGACTGCGTCGTCTCGGACATGGCGCCGAACATGTCCGGGGAGTACTCCCTAGATCAGGCGCGCTCGCTCTACCTCGCCCGGATGGCCTTCGAGACGGCCCTCGAGTTGCTCGACACGGGCAGCAACTTCGCGGTGAAGGTGTTCGAGGGACCGGACGTCGACGCCCTCCGGGCGGATATCGAGGACGAGTTCCAGTACGTCAGGGCGACCAGTCCCGACGCCTCCCGACAGTCTTCCTCCGAGATTTACCTCCTCGCCAAGGGACGCCTGACCGCCCCCGTGGAGGTAGGCGAGGAACTCGAGGTCGAGATTATCGACACGGGCTCGGAGGGCGACGGTATCGCGTCGGTGGAGGGCTATCGGCTGTTCGTCGCCGGGACCGAGGAGGGAGAGACCGTCCGGGTTCGCGTCGAGGACGTGAAGCCGAACTTTGGGTTTGCCGAACTGCTCGAGTAGACCTCTTTTACCGCATCCGAGAAAATAGCGTTGCTACCGTGCCGAAGCTATTTACTAACGGTAATTTAACCAGTATTATGGGTCGATCCGTGCTTCTATTTGTCGTAATTCTGGTTGCGGTTTCGGGATGCCTTGGCGGTATTTCACCGTCGAACGGCGGAGGCGAATCCGATCCGTCGGACGAAGTTTGCTATACGGATACTACGAAAGGAGATCCAACGCCGACGTATTGCCGGATTGATGATAAACCGCCGGACCTGTTGGTCGAAAATCGACACGATCGCGCACACGACGTGACCGTCCAGGTCGTCAAGAACTCGAGCGTGATCTACTCTGAGAATATTTCGATCGCCGCTTCTTCCGATCACCCTACTCGTCACGTTTTGGAGGACGTGATACAGTCACCTGGTGAATACACGATTCGAGGAACCGTCGATTCTGAAGCGAACGATGAGTACGTCGAATCGCTCGAGGAGAGGTACGTAGAAACGGCCGGTGAGCAGTGGGTTGTCAGAATTACCGAAGACGGCAACGTAGTGGTCGATCGGATTCGATCACGGTGACGTCCCCCGACTCTATCGTCCGGTGGAAGTCTCGATGGCCGTCTCGAGCCTACTTCTGGACGCCAACGAGGTCGAACGGCGAGCCGTTCTCGTTGTTCGCGGCCTGTTCGTAGACGACGTGAGCGGCCGCGACGTCCTGGATCGCGAGGCCGGTCGAGTCGAAGACGGTGACGCCGGTGTCGGCGTCGCGGCCGGTCTTCTCGCCGACGACGATCTGGCCGATCTCGCCGTAGATGTCGTCGTCGGTGAGGACGCCCTCGTTGTAGGGGACGTTGATCTCGCCGGAGTGGGTGCACTGCTTGTGGTCGTCGATGACGATACGGGCGCCCCGGAGGAGATCGTCGGCCAGTTCGTGCTTGCCTTCGGCGTCGGCCCCCATCGCGTTGATGTGGGTATGCTCGCCGACGTCGTCGGGACCGACGATGGGCGTCTCGACGGGCGTCACCGTCGAGAGCACGTCGCAGTGGCCGGCCTCGCTGATCGATCCCTCGCGCACGTCGAACTCGTCGCCGTAGGTGTCGATAAATCGCCGGACGCGCTCGTCGTCCAGGTCGCTGACGACGACCTCCTCGATGGGGCGAATCTGGGCAATGGCGTCGAGCTGGGTGTACGACTGGACGCCGGCGCCGACGATGCCAAGGCTCGTGGCGTCCTCGACGGCCAGGTAGTCCGTCGCGACGGCGGCCGCCGCGCCGGTGCGTTTCATCGTGAGTTCGGTGCCGTCCATCACCGCGAGCGGGAACGCGGTTTCGGGGTCGGAGTAGATCATCGTCCCCATCACGGTCGGCAGGTCGTGGTCGCCGGGATTGTCGGGGTGGACGTTGACCCACTTCAGCCCGGCGGCGTCCCAGTCCCCAGCGTCGAGGTAGGCGGGCATCGACCGGAAGTCCCCGTTGTACTGCGGGAGGTCGATGTAGGACTTCGCCGGCATCTGTGCGTCCCCGCGCTCGTAGGCGGCGAAGGCGTCCTCGACCGCACCGATGACGTCCGCCATCATCGCGTTCTCGTCGACGTCCTCGCTGTCCAGCAGGAGCGTTTGCATACCCGCGAATTTTGCGGGCCCGTACTTAATACATGAGAATTCCTCGTGTCTTCGTCGCCTCGTCTCTTCGTCGCCTCGTCTCTTGGCCTCCACTCGAGGTCGCAGTCCTCGACTCGACAGCGACCCGAACGCAGGCCTTAACCCGCCAGCAATCCAACCCAGGTACATGACCGACCGAGAGGAGGAGTCAGATCGCAGGCACCGATTTTCGGAGGGTGCCGGCTTCGACGAATCCTACGAGGAGTTCGACCTCGATCCGCCCGAACTCGACGTCGATCCCTCGCGGGTCGACCCGATCGACTCGCGGGCGCTCGCCGACATGCTCGACGAGCGCCAGATCGGGGCCGAGGACGTCGACGCCCAGGAACTGATCGACGTCGGCCTCAGTTATACGCAGATCAACCGCTACGAGCAGGCCACCGAAGCCTTCGAGCGCGCCGCCCGGTTCACCGACGACCCCGCCACGGAACAGGAGGCCTGGGTCAACAAGGGAGTCGCCCACGCCGAACTCGAGGAGTACGACGAGGCCATCGGCGCCCACCGCGAGGCGCTCCGCATCGCCCGCGAAGCGGAGGAGGAGGCCGGCGAGTACGATCGCTCCTCGCCCGAACACACCGCGACCGCCCACACCAATCTCGCCTACGCCCTATGGGAGTTCGGCGAGACGGCCGAAGCACTCGACCACGCCGAGCGGGCCGTCGAGGTCGACGACCGCTTCGCCGAGGGCTGGTACAACCGGGCGTTCTTCCTGGCCGACCGGGGCCTCACCGAGGACGCGCTCCACTCCATCGACAACGCGATCAGGCTGGGGCTCCGGAACGCACCGGTTCTCGAGGAGAAAGCCCGGATTCTCGAGGAGCTAGGCGAGGACGAGCAGGCCGAGGCGCTCGCCGAGGAGGCGAACGAGCTGCGCGAGCAGGCCGAACAGCAACTGGTCGAAGAGCGCGAGCAGATGCGTGAGTGATCGTGACGTCGATGAACTCAGAAGCGGACGACGACCTCGTATCGGACGAAGACGCGCTCGAGAGGAGCGTCGACTCGAACGTGGACGCCGAGATTGAGGCCAGTGAGGACGTCGGCGAAGTGAACGCGGACGCCAATGCTTCGGCTGGCGAGAACGACGACGAGGTGGACACGGATACCGGCGCTGGGGTTGGTGAGGACACCGACGATGGCCCGATGTTACTCGTCGAGCGCCAGACGCCCAAAGGCCTGCTCGTCTCGGTCTGTGATCGGAACGTCCTCGGCGAATCCTTCGAGGCCGCGGACGGTCGCGCCTCCATCACCGTCACCGAGGACTTCTACGGCGAGGGGGCCGACGCGGTCGACGAGGAGGCGGTCGTCGACAGCCTCTCGCGGGCGAGCGTCGCCAACCTGGTCGGTGAGGAAACCGTGTCGGTGGCGATCGACGCCGGGTTCGTCGAGGCCGAGCACGTCCTCGAGCTCGAGGGGACGCGCCACGCGCAGTTCTTGCGGATGTAAGTACTGCAGAAGGTGGATGTGAGCGCTACAGAAGCTAACATCTCGCAACCGCCGCCTTACTCGTGGGCCGCCGAGTTGTCCCGCGGCTCGTACCCCAGCACCTCGCGAGCGCGCTCGAGCGAGTAGTACTTACGGTCGTTGTCGGAGATGCCGTAGACGATCTCGTAACCGTAGTCGGCCTCGATCGTCCGGTCGAAGAGGTGGGCGCAGTCCCGGTAGGAGAGCCACATCGCCTGCCCGCGCTCGTAATCGACGGGCGGGTGGTCCTTCGTGAGGTTCCCGATTCGGACGCAACACACCGAGAGGCCGTACTCGTCGTGGTAGTACCGGCCAAGGGTCTCCCCGGCGGCCTTCGAGACGCCGTAGAGGTTGCCGGGGCGGGGGAGTTCCGTCCCGTCGAGGCGGAACTCGTCGTGGACGCGGTAGAGGTCCGGGGTTCGCTCGTCGGTCTCGAAGGCACCGACGGCGTGGTTCGAGGAGGCGAAGACGACCTTCTCGACGCCGGCGCCGACGGCGGCCTCGAGGACCGTCTGGGTACCGTCGATGTTGTTTCGCAACACGCTGTCCCACGGGGCCTCCGGACGCGGGTCGCCCGCGAGGTGGATGACGACGTCGACGTCCTCCATGGCCTCGCGGACGGCCGTCTCGTCGACGATGTCGGCGACGACGCACTCGTGGTCCGCCGCGTACTCGCCGGTCAGTGGCTCGCGGTCGAGCAGCCGCCAGTAGTAGTCGTCGGCGAGGCGGTCGAGGATCGCGGTCCCGACGCGGCCTCCAGCCCCCGTGAGCAGGACTGACTGTTCCATTCGTTCGGGTGGTAGGGCAGGGGTGATAAGAAACGTGCGGTTCGTGATTCGGGGTCGTGATTCCGATTCCGATTCCGATTCCGGTTCGTGGTTCGAGATTCGTTATTTCTGGCTACCCTCGCGGCCGGCTCGAGGCCAACCCCGAGAGCGCTCACTCATCGCCGCCGAATGCGAAACCGGTCACCGTCCAGAGCCTCGAGCACGCCAGGCTCTCGCAGACTGACGACTCGACCAGTCGGCGTTGTCTCGAGTTCGGCGCGCACGTCGACGGCCCCGAGCGTTCCGAGCAACTGGGCCGAGGGTGGTTTCTGTGCCGCCCCGCAGTCGTAAATCGTGAGCAAGCCGCGTTCGCCGGAGCCCCGCTCGTAGACGACGAGGTGGGCGTGGTTCGGCAGGTGCCAGCGGTTCTCGGCGCCGCTGGCGGGAGCGAGGTGGTTCATACGCGTCACTTTTCGCTCGCCAGTGATAGACTTCCCGACGTCCGCTCGACGTGGGACTCGAGCACGAACCCGAGTGTCCGCTCGCGGTCGATCGGCGCTTGAGCGTCGAACCAGGCCTACTATAGTTTGTATAGTGTGATCGAGAGAGTAGTATTCTGTACGGGCGTCGCACCTAGCTCTCGATCGCTTTGCCGACGCCACCTCGATTACTCCGGGACCGATTCCACGCCAGCGGCGGCCCGCTCGTCCTCGAGCAGCGGCGTTCCGTCGGCCTTCGGTCCCAGTCGCGGCCCGAAGGGCGGATCGTTGGGGTCGATCACGCGCCGCGTTTCGTAGTCAGTCGAGCGCTCGACCGGCACGCGACCGATCGAGGTGACGAGGTCGACGTAATCCTCGAAGGATCGGAACTCGCCATGTTCGCCCCCAGCGCGGGTCGTGATCTCCTCGGAGAGGATCGTCCCCATGAAGTCGTCGGCGCCGCAGGCGAGCATCTTCAGGCCGCCCTCGTCGCCGTACTTGACCCACGAGGACTGAACGTGGTCGATGTTGTCGAGAAAGAGCCGCGAGACGGCGATCAGCAGTTCGTCCTCGTCCTGGCTGGCCCCGCCCGAGACGACGCCGTGTTCGTACAGCGGCGTATTCTGGTGGACGAACGAGAGGGGGACGAACTCGGTGATGGCCCCGTCGACGCGCTCCTGGAGGTCGCGAACTTCCTTCAGGTGCATCGCGCGGTGGGCCTCGTTCTCGACGTGGCCGTACATGATCGTCGCCGTCAGACCGAGACCGACGTTCGCGGCGGCTTCCATAGCCTCGAGCCAGTCGTCGGTCCGAATCTTTCCGGGGCAAATGACGTCCCGCACTTCGTCGACGAGGATCTCGGCAGCGGTTCCCGGCACCGTATCCAGCCCGGCGTCCTGCAGTCGGCCGTACACCTCCTCGTAGGACCAGTCGGTTCCCCGCCGGGCGTGGTATCCCTCCTCGGGGGTCATCGAGTGGACGTGAACGCCGTCGACGCTCATCGCCTCGAGCTGGTCGGCGTAGGTGCCAGGATCGGTTTCATACGCGGTGGGCGGTTTGTAGTTGACCGCCTTCGGGTCCGGGTGGGCCTCGAGGATTTCGAGGTGCTCGTCGTCGAGGGCGAACGCGGGGTGGAGTCCCGAGACCGAGGTCACCTCATAGATTCCGCGCTCGACGGCGTCGGCGACGATCTCGCGCGATTCGGCGGGTGTCTTGGTGAACCCGGCCGTCTCGGGGCCGTCGTAGTCGCGCTCGAACGTGTGGGCGGCGTCCTTGAAGTTACAGAAGAGACAGCCGACGTTGCACGCGGTCGTGACGTTGTTGTTTAGGTTGGCGACGAACGTGACCTCGTCACCGATGACGTCCTGGCGACGGTGGTCGGCCGCCTCGAGCACCCGCTCCTTGCGCTGGCGGTCGATCCCCTCGCGGTCGGTCCCCGTCGTGAGCAACTCGACGGCGTCGTCGACCGAGAGCCGCGTCCCGTTCCGTGCCTTCTCGAGGGCGTTCTCGAACGACTGGTCGGTCTCGGGAACGTGCTCGAAGGCGAGGTCGGCGTCGGTGACGGGGGGTTCCATTGTCGGTACGATGGACGCAGAGCAGGAAAAACGTGGTGAAAGTGGCCGATTCCGCTGTCCACTGGCTTTCACTTCGGCTGCCCCGTCGACACGACTCGAGAGGCCTGCCAACGCTTTTTGGGACCGTCACGTATAGACTGGATGTGAATCCGAACGAGCCCCTCGCGAGACCAGCGGAGACGGCGGAGGCCCGGTGATGGACGCGACGACGCACGTCGGCGTCGACGTCGGCGGCACGTTCACCGACGTCGTCCTGGCGACCGAGGACGGCCTAACGACCGCGAAGGTCCCCTCGACGGCCGACCAGAGCGAAGGCGTCCTCGAGGGAATTGAGAAGGCCTGTGAGAAGGCGGCGCTTCCGCCCGAGTCCGTCGAGACGTTCACCCACGCGATGACAGTTTCGGTGAACGCGCTCCTCGAGGGCGACGGCGCGACGACCGCACTGATCACGACGGAGGGCTTTCGCGACGTCCTCGAGATCGGTCGCCAGGACCGCCCGTCGCTGTATGACCTCTCGGTCGAGCGGGTCGACCCGCTCGTCCCCCGCCGTCGGCGGTTCGAACTCGAGGAACGGGCGACGACCGAGGGTATCGTCGATTCGGTCGCCCTCGAGGACGTGGACGATCTGGTCGACCGCCTCGCCGGGGCGGCCGAGAGCGAGGTCGAGAGCGTGGCCGTTTCGTTCCTCCACGCGTACGCGGATCCCGCGAACGAGGCCGTCGTCGCGGACCGACTGCAGGAGCGACTCGAGGTGCCCGTCTCGGCCTCCCACGAGGTGCTCCCCGCCTTCCGGGAGTACGAACGGACCTCGACGACGGTCGCGAACGCCTACGTCCGCCCGGCGATCGACGCCTACCTCGGACGGCTCGTCGAACGCGCTCGAGACGCTGGACTCCCGGAACCGCGCGTGATGCAGTCCAACGGCGGCATCGCGGACCTCGACGCCGTCCGCGAACGGGCGGTGACGACGGTACTCTCGGGGCCGGCCGCGGGCGTCGTCGGGGCGGCCGCGACCGCCGAGGCCGCCGTCGCGGACGCGGGCCTCGAGGGACTCGTCACCTTCGACATGGGCGGCACCTCGAGCGACGTGAGCCTCGTCCGCGATGGCGAGGTCTCCCGAACCACGTCAGCCGAGATCGCCGGCCACCCCATCGCGACGCCGATGGTCGACGTGACGACCGTCGGCTCCGGCGGCGGCTCGATCGCGTGGATCGACGCCGGCGGCGCCCTTCGGGTGGGTCCCAAGTCGGCGGGCGCCGACCCCGGTCCGGCGTGTTACGGTCGCGGGGGGACCGACCCGACCGTCACCGACGCGGCCGTCGTCCTCGGCTACCTCGGCCAAGACGCAACCCTCGGCGGCGAAGTCACCCTCGACGTCGATGCCGCCCAGAACGCGCTCGAGGAATTGGCGAAGAAGGCGGGCCTCGAGTCCGCCCGCGAAGCCGCCGCCGGGGTCTACCGCGTCGCGAACGCGACGATGACTCGCGCCATCCGATCGGTGACCGTCGAGCGCGGCCACGACCCCCGCGAGTTCGGCCTCGTGGCCTTCGGCGGCGCCGGACCGATGCACGCCGCCGCCGTGGCAGACCGACTCGGAATGGATCGCGTCGTGATCCCCCTCGCCGGCGGGGTGCTCTCGGCGTACGGACTGCTCGACGCCGACGAGAAACACGACCGGGTACGAACCCACCGGACGCCGCTCGAGACGGCCGAGCGCGATGTCCTGGAGGGAATCTACGCCGAACTGACGGCCGACGCGCTCACGAACGTCGAGTCCGGTAGCGACCCCGTCGTCGAACGACGCGCCGACCTCCGATACGCCGGCCAGAGCTTCGAACTCGAGGTGCGCGTCGACGACCCGGTCGACATCGCGACCGTCCGCGAGCGCTTCGACGCGGCCCACGAACGCGCCTACGGTTACCGGATGGACGAACCGATCGAGCTGGTCACGCTCGGGGTGACGGTCCGCGAACCACGCGAGGCGCCGTCGATACGGTACGAGGCTAGGGGCGATGGGCGGGGAAAAGGACGGGACGAGAGAGACGACGAGGACGCACTCGGATCCCGAACAGTCTTCTTCGACGGTGAGCGCCGCGGGGCGGCGGTTCTAGCCAGAGACGCCGTCGCACCCGGAACGACCGTCGAGGGGCCAGCCATCCTCAAGGACGAAGAGAGCACGACGGTCGTTCCCCCGGGGTGGTCCGGTTCGATGGGCGACGACGGCGAACTCGTCCTGGAGCGTGGGCGGACGAACGCCCCCGGCCAGAAATCCAGACGGATGAACGAGCGCGGCCAGAAAACCGGGACCAACGGAGGTGAGCGCCCGTGACCCTCGACGCCGTCTCCCTCGAGGTGCTCCGGAACCGTCTCGAGGGCATCGCCGAGGAGATGGGCCACGTGTTGATCCACGGGGCCTACTCCCCGAACATCAAGGAGCGGCGGGACTGCTCGACGGCGCTGTTCGACGCCGAGGGGAAGATGGTCGCCCAGGCCGAGCACATCCCGGTCCACCTCGGGGCGATGCCGGAGGCGGTGCAGGCGGTTCGAAAGCGTGACCCCGAACCCGGCGAGGCGTACGTCCTGAACGATCCGTTCACCGGGGGAACCCACCTCCCGGACGTGACGATCGTCGCCCCGATCGACGTCGACGGGGAAGTCCTGGGCTACGGGGTCACGCGAGCCCACCACGGCGACGTCGGCGGGATGAGCCCGGGAAGCATGCCCGCGGGGGCGACCGAGATCTACCAGGAGGGGCTGCGATTGCCGCCGACGCGGCTCGTCGTCGACGGCGAGATCGATTCAAACGTGCTGGAACTCGTGCTCGCGAACGTCCGCAACCCCGCCGAACGTCGGGCGGACCTCCGTGCCCAGCTCGCTGCGACCGACCGGGCCCGCGATCGGGTGCGCGAACTCGTCGCCGAACGCGGGCGGGCAAGCCTTCAGGCGGCCTTCGACGGCGTCATCGAGTATTCGCGAGACCGCATCGAGGCCGAACTCGAGGCGATTCCCGACGGCACCTACCGGGGACGCGACTGGCTCGAGGGCGACGGCGTCGAGGAGTCGACGATTCCGCTCGAGGTTGCGGTCACGGTCGACGGGACGACGGTGGACGTCGACTTCGCGGGGACGGCCGCCCAGGTGGCCGGCAACATGAACGCGCCGCTGGCGGTCGCCAGGAGTGCGGTGTACTTCGTCCTCAGGGCCGTGACGGATCCGGACATTCCGCCGAACGACGGCTGCTACCAGCCGGTGACCGTGCGTGCGCCAGCGGGATCCGTTCTGAACCCCAACCGGCCAGCGGCCGTCGTCGGCGGCAACGTCGAGACGAGCCAGCGGGTGACGGACGTGGTACTCTCGGCGTTCGCCGAGGCCGTCCCCGAGCGCGTGCCCGCCCAGAGCCAGGGCACGATGAACAACCTGATTATCGGAAGCCGGGGTGCCGACGGCTTCACCTACTACGAGACCATTGGCGGCGGGTTCGGTGCCCGCCCCGACCGCGACGGCGTCGACGGCGTCCAGGTCGGCATGACGAACACCCTGAACACGCCGATCGAAGCCCTCGAGGCGGCCTACCCGATGCGCGTCGAGCGCTACGCCTTCCGGGCGGGGAGCGGCGGCGACGGGCGATATCGTGGCGGCCTCGGCCTCGAGCGCTCGATTTCCGTCGAGGCTGACGCGACGGTCTCCCTGCTCACAGAGCGACGGCGGTTCGCCCCCCGGGGCACGAGCGGCGGCGCGGACGGCGCAACCGGCGAGAACCGGATCGACGGGACGGTCGTTCCCGCGAAGACGACGGTCGACGTCGAGGCGGGCACCACCGTCACCGTCGAGACGCCCGGCGGTGGCGGGTACGGCGACCCGAGCGAGCGCGACTCGAGTGCGCGCGAACGCGACGCCCTCGACGGGAAGTCGGTCGCCAGGAAGTCGGCGAGATCGGGAGAGCCAGGAACGCAAGGGAGTCGAGAGTAGCCGAGGCGGCCCACATCGACGACGAAAACCGATATGGAAGCCGAAACTCGAACCGATACTGAAACCTTTTAGGCGCCCGTACTGGCATCTCGAGTATGCACGGCGGCCCAGTGGCTCCCTCCGGACCCACGCACGCATTCGCGACGACGGCACCGACGAGCACCCGGGAATCCAACCCGACGAACCGGCCCACGGTTCGGGGGTGGCTCGCGTGACGAGCGTCAAGGAGTTCCGCATCGACGAGGAAGCGACCGCCGACGAACTGGGGTCGGGCGCGTTCGTCTTCACCGACGACTACTCCGTTTTCGACTGGGGGAAGATGCCCGATCAGATCCCCGACAAGGGCGCGAGCCTCTGTACGATGGGCGCGTACAACTTCGAACTGCTGCAGGACGCCGGCGTCCCGACGCACTACCAGGGCGTCGTCGAGGATGGGTCGGTGGTCCCACTCGAGACGGCCACTCGTCCGCCGTTCGAGATGGCGATCGACCTCACCCAGGTCCCCGACCTGCCTCACGAGGGCCGTACCTACGACTACGACGCCTACCACGCCACGGCCGGTGAGAACTACCTGATCCCCCTCGAGATCGTCTTCCGAAACGAGGTGCCGATCGGCTCGAGTCTTCGCCGACGAACCGATCCCGAGGACCACGGCCTCGAGTTCGACGCCTGGCCCGAGGGCGCGGTCGACCTCGAGACGCCGATCGTCGAGTTCTCCACGAAGTACGAGGAGGGCGACCGCTACCTCTCCCGGGAGGAGGCCGACGCCATCGCCGGGAAAGCGGACATCGAGGCCCTCGAGGCGGTCGCCCGCGAAGTCAATCACGCCATCACCGAACAGGCCGAGCAGGCCGGGCTCGTCCACCAGGACGGCAAGATCGAGTGTCTCTACTACCGGGGCGAGATTCGCGTCGCGGACGTCGTCGGCACGTTCGACGAGAACCGCTTCAGCTACGAGGGCGTCCAGCTCTCGAAGGAAGTCATCCGCCAGCACCACAAGCGAACCCAGCCCGACTGGGTCGACGCCGTCACCGACGCGAAAGAACGTGCCAGGGCCGAAGACGTCGCGGACTGGAAGTCCCTCTGTGAACGGGAGCCCCAGCCGCTCGACGAGGACGTGATCGACATCGCTCGAGCGATCTACTGCGCCGGGACGAACGCCTACGTCGGCCGCGAAATCTTCGAAGCGCCGTCGCTGTCGGCGGCGATCGGGGCCGTCCAGCGGCTGTAGACCTGGTTGAGGCTTCTAACGGCTGTAGGACCGCGCTCGACGCCCTCCAGTAGCGTAGGCCGAACCAGCGCTGTCCAGCAGTCGGAGGCCCCAATCGGACTGGAGGGGCCCTCGAGTCGATCTCCCACGCTCTTTGACACCACCCCACAATCACAATTATTAACGAAGATTTCCGGACAAAGTAACGCTCATATGGGTCGATTCCGTACGATCGATCGATACCTATCACCATGTTGGCCTTCCTGTCCGCCGATCCGACGACCGCAATCGCCATCGTCGCGAGCATCGCCCTCGTCTTGCTCGTGTCCATCGTCACGTTCTTCGCGCTGGCCCCGACCATCTCCCCGACGTGGGCCGAGCGACTCGACGCCGGCTCGAACGCGGGTTCGTTCGAACACGAACCGCAACACGGCGACTGATCGACGACGAACGACCGTTTTTCGTTATTACCGCACTCGGCTCGAGTTCACCAACTCTCGCTCGAGTGCGCGTCACTTTTCACTCGTGACCCCCTCGCTCGTGGTATGACCGAGACACGCGAGGCGTTTCTCGCCGGCGAACGACCGGAGGACGTGGCGCTCTTTCTCGCCGATTCGTACGTCTCCGACGACCGACTCGCCGAGTACGGTGATCCCGTCGAGGGTGGCGTCCTGATCGTGGTCGACGGCGAACGCGGTCGAAACGCGTTCAAAGCGGCGACCGGCACCGGGGCGATGGAGTTCGCCAGGCTGGCGATGGAACACGAGGGAATCATCGACGACGATCTCGCTGGTGGGACCTGCCCGGACGAACCCGAGGGTAAGGAGGGCGACCACGACGCCCAGTTCGTCTTCGCGTTCGCCGAAGAACAGAACGAGGAAGTCGGCGGCATCTACGCCGAGGGCGACGTCGTCCACGCCTACGCCCAGTGTACGTGCGGGACGGCGTACTCCGACCGCTGGGCGGTCCAGGACTGAGGCGGGGCATGACTCGCCGTCAGAACGAGCACAGGTACTCGAATCTACCGACACCTCGACTCGAAGAGGCGGACGCAACGTTTTCCGTCCGGCCGACGTAGGCGCACCCATGAGCGTCGATTCGCCGTACGAAACCGACACCGGAACCGGCTTCTCGAGCAGAGAACTGCAGGTCATCGGTGGAGCCTCGATTCTGATGGCGATCAACGTCGCGCTGATGTACGCCGTCGTCCTCACCCCGCTCCAGGCGGCCAACGCGTACCTCTTCCAGTTCCCCATCGTCGGCGTCCTCGTCTACGGGGCCGCGATCACGGGCGGCGAAATCGTCGCCGAGCGCGGCGTCACGGGAGGGAACCTCGGCATCGCCTTCGTCGGCATGGTGATCTTGCAACTCGCCTTCGGCGTCTTCGGCGCCGGCGTGCTGGGATTCGTGCCTCGAGCCCAGCAACCGCAGATCCTCGCCGTCACGGCGGTCGTCGTCGCCGTCGTGACCGCCGTGATCGCCACCTACGTCTACGCCCGCTCGAAGACGTTCGAGTCCTGGGGTCGCTTCGCCACGTACGCCTTCATCGGCGGCGTGGTGGCCATCCTGATCGGGACGTTCGTCGAACCCGTCTTACTGGCCGGCTTCGTCCTGATCTTCCTCGGCTTCTTGCTCCGACTCGGCTACGAGATCTGGCAGGTCCGGGACAAACGCAACGCCTCGGTCGCTCTCCAGACCATCGGCGTCTACATCGCCGTGGCCGGGGTCTTCGTCCACGTGCTCCAGCTCGTGATTCGACTCCTGGCCTCGAGGGGGTAATGGACGATCATCGTCCGTGCCCAGAGATCGCCACCGATCGTTTCTCTCGCGTACCGATCGGGGCCGATGCGCTACCGAAGGCCGAGCGACCGCCACTCGTCGGACGCGTCTGACGGGCGACTGACTGACCTTTTTGACGGGGTGTGTGGTAGCAGGAGACCCAATGGCTGTCACGTTCCGTGAGCTCGAAGCGGACGGGTCGAAAGCAGGTGACGATGAGCCGGCGAGAGGGACCGAGACCAGAACTGAAACTGAAACCGAAACCAGCCTCGACATCGACGCGGCGTACATGCGCCAGTGTATCGACGGCGGCGCGTCGGCCGATCAGGCCACCGACCGGGAGGAACTCGACGAACGCACCCTCCGACAGCAGGTCGCAGTTCTCGAGCGCCTGGTGCGCGCCGAACGACGGCGAAACCAGGCCGTGATCGACCACTACGAGCGGGTACTCGAGGAGCGGGAAGCGGGCGGCGAGCGAGCGGTCCGGGAGTCTGAAACGGAGACGAAGGCGGTAACGGAGACGGAGTCACTACTCGAGCGCGTGCTCTCGAGACTCGGGTGAAACCGACAGTTAGAGAGGCAACGACAGCGGCCGGTACCGCTACGAGTCGAACTCGAGTCCCGTGATTTCGAACCGGGCACCGCCGTCCTCGCCGTCGGCAACCCGGATCGACCAGTCGTGGCCGGTGACGATCTGTTCGACGATGTAGAGGCCGTATCCGGTGCCGTCGACCGATCCGGTGTACCCGAGGTCGAACACCTCGTCCTTTCGGCTGTCGGGAATCCCCGGACCATTGTCCTCGACGGCGAAGCCCTGGGGGATTCGCTCGACCCTGATTCGACCGCCTCCTGCCGTTCGCTCGAGACCGTGCTCCACGGCGTTTTCGTGAGCGTTAGCGAGCGAATGGTTCGTGGAGCCGTGTTCCACGGAATTTCGAAACAGATTCTCGAGGGCTTCCTGGACGCGCTCCGAATCGCCGTACGTCACCCCCTTGAGCTCGTTCTCCAGGACGGCATCGTCAGTCGGGACGTTTCGCCAGGCTCGATCCACGACGGTGGCGAGCTCGACCGGTTCGACGGAGTCGACTATCCGACCGTGACGGGCGAGTTCGAGCATCTCGCCGGTGAGCCGTCCCATTCGGTCGAGGGCGTGTTCGATCTCGTCGGCGTGATTGGGGTCGCCGCTGTCGCGATAGGCCTCGAGGTAGCCTCGCGCGGTGCTCATCGGGTTTCGGAGGTCGTGGCTGACGATGCTCGCGAACTGCTCGAGTCGTTCGTTCTGGGACTGCAGTCGGGCCTCGCGTTCGGCTCGATCGAGCGCGACCTCGACGTTTGCTGCGAGGATCTGCGCGAGGTCGACGCTGAACGGCTCGAGCGTTCCGCTTGTCGTTTCGAAACCCAGCACGCCGTGAGAACCGAGCGGGAGTACCGCGACGACGGCACCGTCCTTGAGGGTGGTTTCGACCCCGTCGGCGTCGAGATACCGCGCCCCGTCCTCGAGCACGGATCGATCGAACGCGTCGCCGTAGCGGTCGAAAACAGCTCGATCGTCGTGGGCCGGTTCGAGGCGGCCGTCCTCGAAGAGCGCGATACAGATCCGCGGTAAATCGGGAATGTCCTCGGCGATGGCGGCGGCGACGTGGGCGACGTCGGCGAAGTTCGTGGCCGAAACGAGGTCGCGACTCGCCTCGTGGAGGACGTCGAGCAGCTGTTCCTGTCGCTGTTGTTCGGTGACGTCCCGGGTGCTCCCCAGGACGCCGATGGTCTCGCCGTCGTCGTACCTGGCGGCTTTGCTCGTGCTCACCCAGCGGTCGCGACCCTGTCGATCGACGTAGTGTTCGATCTTGTTGATGATCGGCTCGCCGGTTTCCATGATCCGGCGCTCCTCGGCGAAGAGCTCCTCGGCCACCTCGGGCTGGAGGAGTTCGAAGTCTGTCAGGCCGATCATCTGCTCGCGCGTGAGTCCGTACTCGTCGGCGGCGACACGACTCGCGTCGACGATTCGGTGGCGGTCATCCTTGAGGAATACCTGGTGAGGGAGATACTCGAGCAGCGACTCGAGTCGGCGGGCGGGCGATTGGGGCGGCGGTCCGTCGCCCGCCGCAGCGCGGAGCCGTCGCTCGAGCAGGGGCGGGCTGTCGGCGCCGGGGCAGATGACGTCGGCGGCGCCGGCGGTAATCGACGCGGTGACGGGCTCGAGTTCGTGAACGAGCGAGTAGACGACGACCGGGGTTGACTCATCGATCCGGTCGAGTACCGCCTCGAGCTGGGCGACGCCGTCGACGTCGCTGGCGTGGCAGACGACGATGCAGTCGGCTGGCCCCCTATCCGTGTTCGTGTTCCCGTCCGCGTCCGTATCCGTATCTACGTGCCTCCCATCGGTGTCCGCGTCCACGTCCACGTCAGCGCCCGCGAGGTCCTCTGGCCGGTCGACGACGGTCACGTCGATGATGGAACAGTCTCGACGGAGCATTTTCGCGAGCGCCTCGAGCGAGCCGTTCGGGCTCACGAGGGTGACGTCGATGTGGGGTCGCGTTCGTTCCATACTGGTCTGTCGCTCGTGGTAAAACTAGATTGTACGTTCATCACTCGGCGACAGTCAAAACCCTATTGGCCCGTTCAGATTTCGCCGTCGGCCACCAGATCATCGAAACGCTCTTTGTCGATTCGTTCGGAGAGTAAGTATGGCGTTCGCTCTCGAGTGGCGGTGGCGCGTGCGGTTCTCGAGAGCGGACAGTGCTGTCGTCGGTCGCATCGATTGAACCGGCCCCGGACTCCCCGGGCGCGGCAGTCGGTGGCGCTCCCTTCGCTCCTCGCTTCTGGCGGCTTCCGGCCGCCGTGGTTTCGCTTCCGATAGCACTGCAGTTCCGTTTCAGTTCCGAGATGACACCGACACCATCGCCACCCACGGACGAATCGACGACGAATAGCCAGCCACCGACCGACGACGAAACCAGCGACGAAACCGACAGTGAGGCCAGAACCGACGGCACTCTCGTCACCCCCTACGCCGTCCGCGGCGACATCGATTACGACCGACTGCTCGAGCAATTCGGCGCCGACCGCCTCACCGACACCCAGCGGGAGCGATTCCCCGATCACCCGACGGTCCGGCGAGGAACGTTCTACGCCGGCCGTGACGTCGACGCCTTCCTCGAGGCCGCCGAGGCGGGCAACCCGCACGCGATCGTCACCGGACGCGGCCCGTCGGGGCCGATGCACCTGGGCCACGTCCTCCCCTTTTACCTCGCGCGGACGATCCAGCGCGAGACCGGCGCCACCGTGTACCTGCCGGTCTCTGACGACGAGAAGTTCCTCGCGAAGGACCAGTCCTTCGCGTCCATCGGCGAGGCCACGCGCGAGAACCTCCGGGATCTACTAGCCGTCGGCTTCGATCCCGAGCGGACCCGAATCGTGATCGACACGGCCGACGCGGACGTGATCTACCCGGTCGCCGTTCGCCTGTCGAAACACCTCACTCCGGCGACCGTCGAGGCCGTCTACGGCGAGCAGGACACCGTCGGCCTGCAGTTCTACCCCGCCGTCCAGGCGACCCACCTCCTGCTCCCGCAGCTCGTCTCGGGTCGCCAGCCGACCCTCGTCCCCATCGCCGTCGACCAGGATCCTCACGTTCGCGTTTGCCGAGACGTCGCTGCCAGAGAGGCGCTCCCGGTCGAGAAGCCGGGCGCCCTGCTGGGTCGATTCCTCCCCGGCCTCGAGGGGCCCAGAAAGATGAGTTCCTCGGGCGCGGCACCGTCGATCGAGCTGACCGATGGCCCGGAAGCCGTCGCCGACACGATTCGTGAACACGCCTACAGCGGCGGCCGCTCGAGCCTCGCAGCCCATCGCGAACACGGCGGCGATCCGACGGTCGACGTGGCCTTCCAGTACCTGCGCTACGGATTCGAACCGGACGACGACCGCCTCGCTGACGTCGCAGCCGACTACCGCGACGGGCACCTCCTCAGCGGCGAACTCAAGGAACTCGCCGCCGAACGAATTTCGGAATTCCTGACCGACCACCAGCGTCGCCGGGCAGCCCTCGGCGACCTCGAGGACGAACTCGAGCCATATCGATTGACGGAGGCGGAGCGGCGGGCGGCGCTCGAGGCGGCGGGCGTGCCACGGCTGGACTAACCTACTCCTCGAGCGAGCGATGCGAGACGCTCGCTCGAGCGAAGACGCCCGCAACGCGAGCCTAACGGCTCGAGGCGCTCACACGGGCCGTCTGCATCGCGTCGCTGTTGAACGCCGCGCCGATCCCCCCGCGGGAGTCGATGGCGATCACGCCGGCGCTCGAGCCAGTCAACTCGCCGAACTCCTCGATGGCGAGGTCCGTGGCCGCCTGGGCGTCCTGCCCACGCTCGACGTGGCGGGCGACGCGCCGCGAGAGGGTGGCCCGGGCGATGTCCTCACCGGCACCCGTCGCGCTCACGCCGGCGGCGGGGCAGGCGTAAAAGCCCGAGCCGACCTGGGGAACGTCGCCAACGCGGCCCGCGAGAGCGAGCCAGCGCCCGCCCGTGGAGGTGGCGGCCGCGATCCGCTTGCCATCGAAGGCGACCGCACCAACGGTGTCGTGATCCTTCGGGTCGTCCCGGCCGTCGGGGTCGGATTGCCCGTACTGGTCGCGAATCCACTCGAGCTGGGCTTTCGGGCCGCCGTCGGGCGCCTCTAGACTGGCCCACTTCTCCCGGGTACGTTCCGAGCGGAGGTCCACGCCCGTCTCGATTCCATATTCCGCGGCGAGCGCGACCGCGTGCTCGCCCGAGACGAACCCGTGGGGCGTCTCGTCCATGACCAGGCGGGCGACGCTGACGGCGTGTTCGACGCCGGGCATCGAGCAAGCCGCGCCCACGCGTCGGTCGTCAGTCATGATCCCCGCGTCGGTTCGGACGACGCCGTCGCTCTGTATGGCGCCGCCGACGCCCGCGTTGAACCGGGGCGAGGACTCGAGGACGTGAATCGCGTTCTCGACGGCGTCGATCGGCGTCTCGCTCTCGGCGCCCTTGTTCGCGGCCGTCTCGAGGACAGTTTGCCTGGATTCGGGCGCTTCGGGAGCGGTTCCGGCACCGCCGTGGACGATGACCTGCAGCTGTGACCGTGAGGACATACTGTGAGGCGGTTTCGGAACCCAGATTATTCTTGCCATCCCGCCGGCAGCCCAGTGGCGACGAACCGCCTACCTGAGACAATCCCACACACTTAGGAGGGCACCGCTTGTACGGACCGGCGATGAGCCCGGTCGCGTTTCTGGTCATCTTCTGTGCGACGATGACCGCGATTGCTGCCAGTCGTGTCGACTGGACCGCCAGCGACGAGTTCGGCGAACCGGAGGGAACGACCGGCGTCGTCCTCGGGTTTATGATCCTCGCCATCCGCTGGTTCGGCCTCGCGGAGGGGTGGCTCTCCTCGCGGTGGCTCTCGCTCGCGCTCGCACTCCTCGGGGCGGTCGCCGTCGTCCTGGGTCTGGTCGTACTGGCCGGCGACTCGAACGCGGACGACGCCCAGGACGCGAACGCGCTCGAGAAGTGAGCGCTAGCCAGCCCAAATGGGAGGTCTTTTACCCCCGAGCAAACCACCTACGAACGATCATGAGCTACGAGCAAGTCGAGGTCCCCGCGGACGGGGAGAAAATTACGCTCGCCGACGAGGAGACCGGCGAACTCGACGTACCGGCAAACCCGATTATCCCGATTATTCACGGCGACGGTATCGGCACCGACGTCGGTCCCGCCGCCCAGAAAGTACTCGACGCCGCCGCGGAAGCGACCGGCCGGTCGATTTCCTGGATGCGCGTCTACGCCGGCGAGAGCGCCCGCGAGCGCTACGACGAGAACCTCCCCGAGGACACCGTCAGCGCGATTCGCGAACACCGCGTCGCGATCAAGGGCCCGCTGACGACCCCCGTAGGGGCCGGCTTCCGCTCGCTCAACGTCGCCCTGCGACAGACGCTCGACATGTACGCGAACGTCCGCCCGACCTACCACATCGACGGCGTCCCCTCGCCGGTCAAAGAGCCCGAGAAGATGGACATGATTACCTTCCGGGAAAACACCGAAGACGTCTACGCCGGCGTCGAGTGGGAAGCCGGCACCGACGAGGTCGAGCAGGTTCGCACGTTCCTCGAGGAGGACATGGAAATCGCGGACGTCATCCACGACGGCCCGGTCGGTATCGGCGTCAAGCCCATCTCGGAGTTCGGTTCGAAGCGCCTGATCCGCGAGGCCATCGACTACGCCATCGCGAACGAGCGAGACTCGGTCACCCTCGTCCACAAGGGCAACATCATGAAGTTCACCGAAGGGGCCTTCCGTGACTGGGGCTACGAACTCGCCGAGGAGGAGTACGGCGACGACGTCATCACCGAGGACGAACTCTGGGACGAGCACGACGGCGACCAGCCCGAGGGCACCGTGGTCGTCAAGGACCGCATCGCCGACAACATGCTCCAGCAGCTGCTGACCCGCACGGACGACTACTCGGTCATCGCGACGATGAACCTCAACGGCGACTACATGTCCGACGCCGCCGGCGCCCAGATCGGCGGCCTCGGCATCGCCCCCGGCGCCAACTTCGGGCACGGCCGCTGTCTCGCCGAACCCGTCCACGGCTCCGCGCCGAAGTACGCCGGTCAGGACAAGGTCAACCCGACCGCGATGATCCTCTCGGGACGGGAGATGCTCGACTACCTCGGCTGGAAAGACGCCGCCGACCTCGTGCGCGACGCCGTCGAGGAGACCATCTCCTCGGGAACCGTGACCTACGACCTCCACCGCCAGATCGACGGTGGCGAGAAGGTCGCCACGAGCGAGTTCGCCGACGCCGTCGTCGAGAACATCGAAAAACTGTCGTAGGCAGTTTTTCGAGCAGTCAGATTCCGTCAGCATCTGACGACATCGAAAACTGTCGTAAACATCCTCTCGACGCGGAACCCGGCACTATCTATCGATTTTATAGCCGAACTCGAGTAGCACGTTCGAATCTCGGCGACAATCGCTCGAACGGATACTCGCTCTCGATACGGCCCAGCGAGTCCCCGTAGCGAAACCTTCGTTCTCACCGACGCGAATCGTTGCTACGTCTCGAGCGCGGTGCTCAGGAATCGGCGGCGCCGTACGTCTCGAGCGATTCCCACTCCAGGCGAAGCAGTTCGCGGATGCCGTGTTCGAGAATTGCCTCGCCCATCCCACTCGCCCGGTAGTACGAGTGGAGGCCACGGCTGTCGGGCGTCTTCCGCTTCCGGTTTTCGACCAGCCCTACGTCGACCAGTTCGTCGAGGTGGTAGTGCAAGGTGTTCCCGCGCAGGTCGAGGGCCTCCCGGAGCTCGGTCGCGCTCATGGCACCAGCCTCGACGAGGGTGTTGAGGATGCGAAATCGGTACTCGTTCCCGATCGCCCGCTGCATGTCGAGATACGCCTCGAGCGGGAGGACGCTGTGCTCGGGGAGGAGCCCCTCGTCGCCCGATCGTCCGACGTCGCCGTGGGATGCACCTGCCATTACCGGAACGTAGTTCCGCCACCGTCTTAACAGTTCTCGAGTCGAAAGATGCTGATATCGCGCATATTTAAATAGTGTCCGTTCGTCGACCGACCCGATGCGCGACCGCCTCCGCGACGCTCTCGATCCGGTTCCCCGCGAACGCTTTCTCGTCTATCTGATGGGACCGTACAAGTCGATCGATTCCGGTTCCAAAGCCGAAGCCGACGGCGACGACGACCTCTTCGACCTGCTCGTCACGCTTCGCGACCGGCTTCGAACCGAGTCCGGCGTGAACGCGTTTCTGGCTGTCGACCCCGAGATTCCGCTCGAGGAGGTCGACGCGGCGACCCAGAGCATCGCGTTCGCCCGGGCGAGCAACGCGGTCGTCTTCGTCCTCCCGTTCTCCGGGGAGAACCTCGGGGTCGGCATCGAGGTCGGCTCGGTACTCGAGGACGTCTACCAGTCGGCGGACCCGGAGCGAGCGGAGCGAACGCTGGTCGTTCACGAGGCGGGCGTCCGAAGCGCCATGCTCGGCGGGGTCACCCGTCGCTGGGACGCGACGGTCTACGACTACGAGGACGCGGACGAACTCGCCTTTCGAACGAAGGAGTTCGTCGGGAACGTCATCGCCCGGGAAGCAGCTGGGTCGCTTTCGAATCTCGAGTGACGTTCGTCGGCGTTCGCGACGGCGATCCACACTCCGCCGGGACGGAGGTGACGCTCGAGCGACGGAACGAGAGCGCCGCGGCCGCGACTCGAGTAGCGGCTGAGTCGCTACTCCTGCCAGGTCGGATTCTCTCGCGGCGGGTCGAAGATGTCCACGCCGCGAACCGTCTCCTCGCCGCGATTCTCGGCAGCGTGGGGCTGGCCTCCGGGGAGACCGTAGGCGTCGCCCGGCCCGCAGACGACCTCCTCGCCGTCGGTCAGGAGCGTCAACTCGCCCTCGTAGATGAACCCCGTCTGCTCGTGGGGGTGGCTGTGCTCCTCGACGGCCGCGCCGGGTTCGATTTCGAAGTGCTGGACGTTCATCGAGTCGGTCCCGGCCATGATCGCGAGGTGGACGCCATCGGCGGCTTCCGTCGTCTCGAGGTCGGATAGCGATACGTGATCCATGCGTCCGAATGGACGGCCACCACCGTAACGATTTGCGCCGCGGCAGGGGCGTTCACTTTCGCCACGGTTCCCGAACGTTCAACTGGCCACGCCCCGGACGAGAGCGCATGTACGCCGTCGTCGGGTGCAGCGAGTGTTCTTATCTCTGGCTGCTCGAGGGGCGATCCGAGACCACGCAGTGCCCCCGCTGTGGCTCTCGCAAGCCCTACGAGCGCCGCAAGAAGTTCGTCGAGACCGACGACCCCGACCACGCTCGCGAGGTGCGCGCCTCGATGCTCGCCAACCGACAGGGCCAGGGCGAGGCCTTCGCCCGCGTCGACTCCTTCGCCGACCTCGAGAGCAAGGTCGCAGACGGCGTCGTCAGCGACGAGGACTATCTCGAGGAATCGGGTCTCGACGTCGAGGAGGTCGCCGCCGCGGGTGAACGCGACCCGCGCCAGCCGACGAGAAGCGGGAGCAAGAAGGACGTCGTCGAGCAGGCGCTGGCGGACCTCGAGGAGCCGACCGAAGACGAGGTGATCGCCTACGCGGGCGACCGGGGGGTCGACGCGGGATACGCCCGAAAGGCCCTCGAGAAACTCGTTCGCGCCGGCGAGGTCAGCGAGAGCCGCGGGCGATATCGGTCGCTATGAGCGAGTCGCTCGAGGTCCAGCGGACGATCATCGGGCTCGGCCTCCTCCTGGCGGTGCTCGTGCTCGGCTACGGCGCGGTCGTCTCCGAAACGATTCTGGGACTCGACGCGACGACGGCCGCGATGTGGGTCCTGGCCGGAACGTTCGCCGTCAGTTCGATCGTTCACGCCTGGATCGGCCAGTACGGCTTCGCGCTGGGTCACGCCGGCGGCGCCTTCGGCTGGGGAGCCGTCTTGCTCGGTTCGAGCGCCGTCGAGGTCGGAGCCGGTCTGGCGTTGCTCGTCCTGTCGGGGGGCTATCTCGCCCTGATGGGGCGGCGCGGGGCGCGGACCGATGCAGCGTCGACCTAGCGCTCGGCCTCGCGTCGACCTCCCATTCGATTGCCCGCTCATCTCGTGAACGAGCCTCAGATGAGGCCGAACGCGGCAGCGATCGACACCGTGAGGACGACAATCGTCAACACCAGTTCGACCAGTAGCAGGTACTGGTAGAAACGATACCGCTGCAGACGGGGGGATGGGGGGTCTCGAGTCATGGGGTGGAGCGCCCGCCGGTGCTCGCCGAACGGACGCACTCTCAGCTACCGGACGACGCGAAAAGTATCGTCGCCTTGGCCCCACGGTGAAAGTAAAAGTGGATTACCGCGAGTAAAACGCCGCGGAGATGGTTCGTCGCGCAGTCTACCGATAGATGTGGGGCCAGTACTCGAGTCGACGACGAGTGAAAGTGAATATCCGGTTCGACGTCGGTTCCCGTTCCTCCTCTCAGTCTAGGTCCCGCTCCCGCTCACGACTCCGTCTTGAGTTCCCACCCGCGCTCGGTTCGCTGGACGACGCCCTCGTCGGCCAACCGCTCGAGTAACTCGGCGATAACCTCCCGCGGCGCGCCAACCTCGTGACCGAGTTCGTCGATCCCTTTGGGTTCCTGGCGAACGCTCGAGAGGACGTCGGCGTGGATGCGACTGTCCTGGCCGACGCCGACTTCCTCCGAGAGGCGGTCGAGCGTCTCGCTGAGTCGTCCCTGCACCCACCGCTGGGCGAGCGAGAGTTCGTTCTCCAGGTGCTCGAGGTCCTCGAGCGTCGAGAGGAGGCCGTCGAGGCCGTCCGACGACGCCCCGGAGACATCGAGAGAAAGGTGCCGACAGGTCGTGATGTCGAAGGTGTTGTTCTCGGGGTAGGCGCTCTTGCTGGCGAAGCCGTACGGCGAGACGTTCACCTCGAGGCGGACGTTGCGGGCGATGTGGAAGTACTTCCGTCGCTGGTCGTCAACGCGGCTCTCGACGAGGCCGGCCTCCTCGAGCTTTCTGAGGTGGTCGATGACGGCCTTCGGACTGACGCCGAGGTACTCGGAAATCTCGGTTACGTAGCAGGGTTTTCGCGAGAGGAGCCGCAGAATCCGTCGCCGGTTCTCGTTCCCGAGCAGATCCAGCAACGCAGCAGAGTCCATCTATCCGGTGTTGGCGATGGGTACTGAAAAGCGTGTCTCTCGTTTTGCAGCGTTTTCGAGTGGTTCGAAGCAAGGCCCGAGAGCGGCTTCACTCGAGCGACGGGAACTCGAGACAGTGAGTAGTGTGTGACACGGAACCGATGGCGAGCCGGTCGATCAGTCGTCGGTGTCGTTGGCGTCCTGGTCCTCGTCGGAGTCGTCGGTCGCCACGCCCTCGTCGGACGCCGATTCCTCGTCGTCGGCGCGTTTGTCGGGTGTATCGGGCGGTGACTCGTCACCGGAGCCAGCGCCTGGATCGTCTGAGGCGCCGGTACCCTGTCCATTAGTATCCTGTCCTTTGTCTTCGCTGTTACCCTGTCCCCTCTCCTCGCCGTTGCCTTCGTTCTCGTCTCCACCCGGCCCAGCTCCTTGACCGGCGTCACTCCCCTTCTCCTGACCGTTTCCCGGCGAACCGTTCTGTCCGCCAGCGTGGTCGGGTGGACCCCGCGGCGGGTCGATACCGGCGATCTGCTTCGCTCGCTCGGCGACTTCGGGACCGGCCAGTTCGGACGCGTTCGCCCGCAACGTCTGAATAGCCGTCGTATTGACGCCGGCATCCGCCGCTCGCTGCTCGGTGCGGTTGATCGAGTCGTCGACACTCGCGAGTTCGACGGTCAGGCGCGCCATTCGGACGTTGTACTCGCCCGGATGGAGGTCGTCTTTCTGCTCCTGGAGGGCCCGGTACTCCTCCTTCAGATCAGCGATCGTCGAGTTGTGCTTCTCGGTTCGTTCGGCGATCAGTTCGGCTCGTCGCTCCTCGCTGGCGTCCTGGAAGGCTGCCTCGAACATGCCATCGTCGACGGCGTGAGTGGTACTCACCGAGCTGGTTTGCATGAACGTCGACACTTCCTCCCCCATCGTCGAGCTATTCTCGGCCGTGGTCGACTCGCTCTGGCTGGTGAACGAACCGAACCCCCCGGTGGCGGCCACGGCTGGGGCGACGAGGAGGCCGACGACGGCCACAGCGACGAGACACACCACGGTACGGGTCGCAGTCATTACTCGAAGCTTCCCCAAACACGACTAAAAAGACGGAGTTTCGTTCGGACCGTTTTTGCGTTCACCAGAACCGTTCGAACCGTTTTGAGCGTTCAAATCACCCGTGGGCGCCGCCGTCCGTCGACTGGCAATTCGGGCGTCGTTACCAGACCAGTCGCCTGTGTTCGCGTGCTCGAGCGGCCTCGAGCCATTCGAAAGGACGCTGAAAGCACTCACTGATAAGGTATTCGCACAATAGTTATACGATATCGTGCCGTGGTATCAGGTAGCATGTTCGAAATCTTCTCTCGAAGCTACTACCTCGGTCGGCTCTACGTGACGCCCGCGAACGGCGATCAGGCCATCATGGAACGAACGCAACACGAACGGATCAACGAGGCCGTCTACACGACCGGCGAGGGAGTCGAACCGCTCGACGCCCCGCTCGTGATGAAACTCGAGTCGGGACACTTCGCCGTCCACGGCGACGATTCGGTCCCGACGAACACCCTCGCGGTTCCCGAGTCGATGCTCGAGGGATCCCAGATTCGAAACCCGCCGAGCCTCCGGGAGGTGTTCCTGGCGCGACGCGACCGGGCCGAACAGTTGCTCGGACTCGGCCTGGGGGGCTACCAGGATCGCTACCCGTCGATGGGCGAGGGCGTCGATGGCACCGACGACACCGATGGGTCCGATACTGGACGCGGACCGGGTCCGGGGCACGGGTCGGGACCAGGAACCGGGACCTAGAAGTACTCTCCATACACGTATCCGGTCGATGATCGACGAGTTGCTCGGGCGGGCGACGCTCAAGGACCGCATCGCCGACCTCGAGGAGGAAAACGAGCGACTACGTCGACGGTACGAGGCCGAATCCGATCGCCGGTCGGAAGCCGTCACGGCACGACAGACGGCCGAGCGCGAGCAGAACCGGCTCGAGGATCGGATCGCCCAACTCGAGGGCGAACTCGAGCGGCTTCGGGCTGACCGGACGGACGCCGACCTGGAAATAGACCCGCGCCGACGCGACCGCATCCGTGGCGCGGAACTATCGTCGGTCCTCGAGCGCCTCGAGTCGTTTCGAACGGGGCCGGAGGGAGCGCTGACGGCGGTGGTACCGACGGACGACGGTCCCGATTCCGCGCCCGATGTCCTGACGGAGGTGCTCGGCGAGCGGATGGCCCTGCTCGAGACCCTCGACCCCGCCGTCGTGTGCGTCGACGACGCCGAACTGGTCGCGGTCGCCCTCTCGCCACCCGTCGATCCCCGCGCCGCGGAACGCGACGCGAGACGCTCGAGCGACGGCGCCGCTGGGCCACACCTCGAGTGGGACGATCGGTTCCGACTCGAGCGCTCGTGGTTTCTCCCGCACGGACGGTTCACGCTTTCGCTCGTTCGCGCGGACCTGTTCGCCCTCGGCGTCTACGACGGCGGCGACCGCCTCGACTATCGCGGGTTCGAGAGCGACGTCAAAGGAAGGCACTCGAAGGGCGGCTTCTCACAGGGACGCTTCGAGCGCATCCGCGACGGCCAGATCGCCGACCACCTCGAGCGCTGTCGGAGCGAAATCGCCGACCGACGGGACGGCCCGCTGTACCTCGTCGGCCAGGACGAGGCCGTCTCGCGGCTGATCGAGCACGGCGTCGAACCAACGGCGACGGCCACCGTCGACGCGACGGGGAAACCGAAGGCGGCGCTCGAGGACGCGTTCCGGTCGTTCTTCACGACGGAACTGATCGTTCTATAACCATAGCTATAACTTGTATAGTATTGATTGCGGGGGTGAAAAGCGAAATTACCGGACGGGTAGAACGGTTTCGGGACGCGAAATCGGTAGCGAACTCGAGGTCGTGTCTCCTCCCGGACCGAACGTCTGCGTGTTCGGGTGCCGCCTCTAGCGGGCGCTCGTTCGGGTTGCCTCGAGAAGACGTGCGTCCAAACCCTCAATCCAGCGGGCGCGTACCGGCGCTGGCCAGGTCGCCGGTGACGACAGAATAAGGTTCCCCCTCGCCGTCTATCCGCGCATGCGCGTCGCTATCCTCGCTCACGAAAAGTTCCCCGACCACGCCAAGACGGCCCTCGGCGTGCTCCGCTACGCGGACTACGACGTCGTCGGCGTCCTCGACCGCGAGACGGCCGGCGACCGCGTCGCCGACTTTGTCCCGGACGTCCAGGACGCACCCATCGTCTCGAGCATGGCAGACCTCGAGGCCGGGAGCGTCGACGCCTTGCTCATCGGCATCGCGCCAGTCGGCGGCGGGTTCGACTCCAGCTGGCGCGAGGACGTGCGCACGGCCCTCGAGTACGGCTGCGACCTCATCTCGGGGCTGCACTACTTCCTCGAGGACGACGAGGAGTTCGCCACCCTCGCCGACGAGTACGGCGCCGACGTCTGGGAC
Source organism: Natronosalvus caseinilyticus (assembly GCF_017357105.1). Taxonomy (NCBI): domain Archaea; kingdom Methanobacteriati; phylum Methanobacteriota; class Halobacteria; order Halobacteriales; family Natrialbaceae; genus Natronosalvus; species Natronosalvus caseinilyticus. The sequence continues at coordinate 1,015,536 of NZ_CP071596.1, read as the reverse complement.
GTCAGGAAACCACACGACGAGTTGACGGTCGCCGAAGGCGTCGCCGACGAGGTCGACGCGGAAGTGATTCTGACGGTCGGCACCGACTGTTCGGTCGGGAAGATGACGTCGACGATGGAACTCGCCCGCGACGCCCGCGAGGCGGGCCACGACGCCGCGATAATTCCAACCGGCCAGACGGGGATCATGATCGAGGGATGGGGCAACCCCGTCGACCGGGTCGTCAGCGACTTCACGGCCGGATCGGTCGAAGAGATGATCCTCGAGAAGGGCGACGACCACGACTACCTGTTCGTCGAGGGACAGGGGAGCATCATCCACCCCGCCTACTCCGCCGTGACCTGCGGCATCCTCCACGGGGCGATGGCCGACAAACTGGTCCTCTGTCACGCGGCCGAACGGGAGATGCTCGCGTACGACTACGACGTGACGGTCCCGTCCATGCAAACCTACGTCGATCTCTACGAGAGTCTCGCCGAGCCAGTCTATCCAACCTCGGTCGTCGCCGGCGCACTCAACACCTACGGGCTCGAGGACGACGACGCCCGCGAGGCCGTCGACGCCTTCGAGGCCGACCTGGGGAAACCCGCCACGGACGTCATCCGGTACGGGACCGACGACTTGCTGGAGGTGTTGCTGTGAGCCTCGAGACCGGGTTCGAGCGGGTGACGATGCCGCTCGAGTTCCCGTTCACGATCGCCCGCGGGACGCAGACGACCGCCGAAAACGTAATCGTCAGGATCGAGGACGAGGACGGAACCGTCGGCGTCGGTGGGGCAGCGCCTTCGTCGCACTACGGCGAGACGGCGGCGACGGTCGAGGCGGTCCTGCCGGACCTGCTGGCGGTCGTCGAGGACGTCGGCGAGCCCCACCAGCTCGAGCGAATCGAGCGCCGGCTGCGCGAGACGATCGAACGCAATCCCGCCGCCCGGTGTGCCGTCAGCATCGCCCTCCACGACCTCGTGGCGAAGCGCCTCGACGTCCCGCTCTATCGGTACTGGGGACTCGACCCCGCCGAGACGGTCGAGAGTTCCTACACAATCGGCATCGACAGCACCGAACGAATGCGCGAGAAAACCGAGACCGCCCTCGAGCGCGGCTTCGGGACGTTGAAGGTCAAACTCGGCACCGACCGCGACCTCGAGATCGTCGAGGCGATTCGCGACGTCGCCCCCGACGTTCGCCTCTACGTCGACGCGAACGAGGCCTGGACGCCACGAGAAGCGGTCTCGCGGATCGAGGCGCTGGCCGAGTACGACCTCGAGTTCGTCGAGCAACCCGTCTCGGCGGACGACCCCGAAGGCCTTCGGTACGTCTACGAGCGAGCGGCGCTGCCGATCGCCGCCGACGAGTCCTGCCTCACCGCGAGCGACGTGCCCCAGATCGCCGAGCGGTGTGACGTGGCCAACCTGAAACTGATGAAGTGCGGGAGCCTTCGCGAGGCGCGCCGGATCGTGCACACCGCGCGCGCACACGGCCTCCAGGTGATGTGTGGCTGCATGACCGAGTCCAACGCCTCGATCGCTGCAGCCTGTCACCTCGCGCCGCTGCTCGACTACGCCGACCTGGACGGGTCGCTGTTGCTCGCGGACGACCCCTACGATGGCGTGTCGATACCAGGCGGTCGCATCGACCTCGAGGGTCTCGAGCGGGTCGGGACCGGCGTCGTTCGATCGTGAAGTCCGCTACCGGTGGGATTCCTCGCACGGGAGCAAGACAAGTCGACACACCACGTTGTATGTCAACAATCCACAAACTATTTATGCCAGCAGCTCGAAACAACGAGACCATGGCATTCGAGCGGCCTCACACCGAAACACGGGTCGTCGAGCGGTGGAATCGAGTATTCGAGGCACTCTCGGCGTCGTCGAGGCGTCGCCTCGTGGCGTCGCTGCTCGAGGTTGGGCCGACCGAGTCCGTGGCCCTTCCGGAGGCCGCCCAGCGTCACGAGGATGGAGACGACCAGCGCGCCGTCACGATCCGGCTTCACCACCGGGACTTGCCGCTACTCGCCGACGGGAACTACGTCGACTGGAGTCGCGAGCCGTTCTGTGCGAGCCGCGGCGACAACTTCGACGAACTCGCGGCCGTACTCGAGGCGATCGAGACGGCTGCTCCCACCTTCCCCGAGCAGCTCGCCGCGAGCGGGGACGGACACGGAAAGAGTGATCCGCTCCAGTACGAACGCGCTCCAGTCGACCGATAACGGCCTCATCTGGAGTCCAGTTCGGGTGTACACCGATCCGACGTCGATCCCGACTCGGACTCGAGAACCAGCGGCCCGATCGAGACCGTCCGCCGCGTGATCGTCGCCGTCCGCAGAATGTACGCCGTGAGCAGCGCGAGTGGGACGAAGACCACCGCGAGGAGGCCGCTCACGACCCACGGAAGCGCCGGCAACGCGATGACCGCCCCCGTCCGACCGGCGTACAGAAACCCGATCAGCAACGCCGACGTGATCGCCGGAACCCCGGTCAGGATCGTGAGCTGGGAAAAGCGGGTCAGCTCTCGCTGGAGGTACGTCGTTTTGATGTGTTCGCGGGCGACCGTGAACAACTCGAGGTCCGCGACGATCCGGTCGAGGGCCTCGCGAGCCGGCCGCGAGAGCGCCCCCTCGTGATGGCGACTGAGTCGCTTGGCGGTGTAAAGGTGTCTCGAGACGTCGTACTCGACGGCGACCGACACCGCATCGAACGTTTCGGTGTTCGATTTTTCGGCGTTCGATTCCGAGAGGAGCGTCTGGGCGCGTTCCGTGCTCGACTCGACGGCGCGGACGTACCGCCGAACGTCCTCCCGGGCGTCGCCCTCGAGGGTGTCCGCCTCGTCCTCGAGGGTGGTCGCTCTCCCGTGAATGGACGCGAACAGTTCCTCGAGAACGCGAGCCGGCGACGCCGGGGCGACCGGATCACCGATCGTCTTCGCGACCTCGGACCTGAAGGATTCGACGCCCTCGAGTCTATCCTCCGCCGCTCCGGCGGACGTGAACTCCTGTGAGAGGATGAGCTGGTTGATCGAGACGACGAGCGTGACCAGCGAGAACGTCCCGGCGACCATCCCACTGGCCAGTCGGGTGATCGAGTTGGCGTTGGCGAACGAGATGACGCCGAGCCAGTCCAGTCCCAGAAAGAACACGAACGTGCCGACCGAAATGCACGCGGCGACGAACAGCCGATCGCCGTCCACGAGCACCCACCGCTGAAAGCGGGCGAAAATGGTTGGTCGTCTCGAGGCCGATGCCTCGTCGGCTGTGGCTCTACTCGTCTCGTCACCGACCATAGTCGGCGTTCACCGGCCACGAGCAAAAGCGTCGTCGTTGCAAACGGCTGTCGTGGTCGCTCGGCGGACCGTCACGGTCGATCAGCGCCCGAAGTTGCGCCCTCGGGGAACTGCACACCAATCTGGGAACCGCCTCGAGCGCCAGTCGAGGTCGCCCCGTGGACACGCCCGTTCAGGTGCATGCCACAGACTAAACCCCATCGGCGTCGACGTGAAACCAGCGATGGCGACCATGGATCAGGACGGCGAGCGAACGAACTCGAGGTCGGCGAGGAGCAAGCGTAGCACGTACAACACAAACGACGAGCGATCGCACCGACAGCACCCGGACTGGCGGGACCCACCGACCGGGAGAAGCGAGTGGCCCGGCTCCTCGACGTCCCGGCGCGGCGCCCTCGCTGCCGTCGGGTCGATCGCCGGGATGGCGATCGCCGGGTGCCTCGGAACGGGGACGAGCCCGTCCTACGGCGGGACGGACGACGAGGAGGGAGCGGACACGGAGCGCGTCCCCGTCGACGTCGACGGCGAGGGTCGAACCGCCGAAGAGATGACCGCCGCCGCGGCACTCGCCGACGACGGCCCCGCCGACGGCGTCTCGCCGCTCGACGCGATCACCCTCATCGATCACGAGTTCGTCCTGGAAGACGGTTACCAGGGCTCGACCGTCCAGGGAACCCTCGAGAACGCGGGCAACGATCGATTGGCGCTCGTCGAAATCCGCGTCCGCGTCTACGACGACGCTGACGACCTGCTCGGCGCCTACTTCAGACACACGAACGACCTCGACAGCGGTAGCACGTGGGCGTTTACCGTGTACGTCCTCGAGTCGCCGGCCGACATCGCAGCGTACGACATTGCCGCACTCGGGACGCCGACGTGAACGTACAGCACGTTCGCTACCCGATGGCCGACGACGTCAGGGACCTGCCACTGGACGCTCGAGACTTGACAGTCGACATTCAAGACTCGAAAGCCAACACTCGACACTAGAGACCCGACAGCCGACATTCAAGACCCGACACTCACACTCGAGACCTGCTGTGACGAATCAGTGCGCCATCGAGCATCGATCGGAGAGACGAACCAGATGCAAGGAATCGGTTCGTCTCCTCACGTCAGGCTCGAAACCGCACTAGTTCTCCTCTTCTTCTTTCAACTCCGCGAGTTCAGACTCGACCTCGGCGTCGCTCACATCGGTCTCGGCTCCGGTTTCGGCCTCCGTCTCACCCTCGGCCTCGAGCTCCGCTGACGCCTCCGCCTCACCCTCCGTCGCCTCCTCGCCGCCCATCTCGGCTTTGAGCGTCTCGAGTTCGGCGTCGACACCGCTGTCGGTCGAGAGCGCCTCGAGTTCGCGGTCGATTCTGTCCTTATCGGAGAGGACGTCCTCGAACGCGCCCGACTCGTGGAGTTCGTCCATCGCGGCGGCGCGAGCCTCCATGTCCTCGGTCTTCTCCTCGGCGCGCTCGATCGCTCGGCCGACGTCCTCGAACTCCTCTCCCGTGGCGGTCATCGCCTCCGAGACCGTGGAACTTGCCTCGGCGGCCTCGTACCGGGCCTTCATCGTCTCCTTCTTCGTGCGGAACTCCTCGATGCGGCCCTGGAGCTCGTCTTTCTGCTCGATCAGCCGATCCTGCTGGTTCTGCAGGTCCGAGATCTGGCGCTCGAGTTCCTCGATCTGGTTCATCTTGGCCTTCTTCTTCTCGAGGGCCTTCCGGGCGAGGTCTTCCCGTCCCTGCTGGACCGCCGTTCGGGCCTGCCCGTTGTGCTTCTCGACGTTCTCCTCGAGGCGGCGTTTCTGCATCTCGAGGCGCTTTTTCTGCGTCGTCAGGTCGGCGATACCGCGTTTGACCTGCTGGAGCTGGTCGCGCATCTGTTCGTAGGAGTAATCGAGCGTCTGCGTCGGATCCTCCGAGCGGTCGAGGATCGCGTTGAGCTTCGACCGGATGATGTACGACGTCCGAGAGAGGATACCCATACGTACTACGTGTCGCTCCCGACTCTTAAAAACTTCACATCACCTACTCTTCGTGCGAGCCCGAGAGCAGTCGATCGTTCGGGCGATTCGCTCCTCGTCGTCACCGCGGACCGCAACGACCACAGGCCCGGATGCGAAAGTGAACGTATGCCTACCGACGACGCCGACGACGCCGGCGACTCGAGCGCCGCTCCCACGGACGCCCAGCAGGCCTGCTTCGAGGCCGGCATCAAGTTCGGCTCGCTCTACCACCAGTTCGCCGGCACTCCCATCAGCCTCGAGAGCGCCGACAGCCTCGCGCGAGCGATGGAGGAAGCGATCGAGAACCAGCCCCACTGCACCGACGTGACCGTCAATGTCCGGACGGACGTCCTCGAGGCCGCGCTCGAGGGGGGAGCCGCCGAGTACACCGAACTGACCGGCCGATTCCTCGAAGTCGAAATCGACGTCGCCTACGAGGGCGTCGAGGTCGTCACCAGGATGGCGATGGAGGACGGCTACCCGCTAATGCGCCTCGAGTCGGTGCGTCGGTGAGCCTCGAATCGGCGCATTTCGAGCGGACGCGCCTCGAGTCGATGAACCGATATCGCGTGCGATCGCTATAGACCCGTTAAATCCCGTGAACGGTCCCAAACGGAGGCGAACGGTCGCGAACCCCGCGGACGATGGTCGGCGTTTTTTACCTTTTCTGTGGTCGCCATCGACTGCAGCCATGTACTCAGACGAATCCGGTCGTTCGACGCTCGACCCGCGAATGGTGCAACGAGTGACGAAGCTGGGGCTCGCCTCGGCCGCGGTGGTCGTCGTGCTGTGGGTGGCGACGCTGTTGCCAGGTGCGGGCTGGCTCGTCCCCGGGACTTCGCTCACCGTCGCCGCCCTCCTGAGCGCCGTCGCGACGCTCGCCGTCGTCGGCCTCCTCCTGTTGCTCGCCCCGGCGCTGGCCGACCTCGTGAAGACGGGACTGCGAGACGCTCCCGAGGTCGCCGAGCGCGTCGCGTCCGTGACCCGGGTCGCGACCGTCCTCGCGGCCGTCCTCGTCGCCCATCGAGGACTAGCAGCGGCGATCACGCCGCTGCTGGGTGGGTTCGGATGGTTGTACGACGTAGTCTTCCTCCTCCTGGCGCTGCCGCTGCTCGTCGCCCTCGCGGTCGTCCTCTACGGCTCCCTTGAGCCGACCACCGACCTCTTCGCGACGAAGCTGGTTGGTTCGCGCGACGAGCAGTCGGGCCTCGAATCATCGTAGCATCTCGAGCCGATTTCCACTACCAGAACGGCCGACCGCAGAGCCATACCGACCAACCGCACGAGCCATCCCGGCCAACCGCACGAGCCATCCCGGCCAACCGCACGAGCCATCCCGGCCAACCGCACGAGCGACCACGGCTGATCGCACAAATCACCCCGGTCAACCGCACGGACCACCCCCGGCGTCAACACCGGTATCAACCGTTTCGAATCCGGGACGCCATTTTCCCTCGAGAGCCCTCGTTCACCGCATCTTCACTTTCACTTTCGGGCTATCTTTTAACCCCGGTGCCCGTGAAGTGGGCGTCATGAGCCAAGCCTCACTGGACGACGACGAACTGTTCGGGGAAGCCGCCTCCGAGATGCGCTCGGACGTCGAGTCCTCGCTCGCAGACGCCTGGGACGCCCTCCCCGACCCCGACGACATCTGGGAGACCGACGCCGAGAACGTCCTCGGCGTGCTCAACGGCCTCAAGTCCGCCCTCGACGTAGGCGACGCCGAAGACCACCTCCGCGACGCCAAGAAGTGGTACACGATGGGCGAACGGGCCGACGCGTTCGAGGACGCCGACGACCTCGAGGAAGAGATCGCCGACCTGGAGGAGGCCCTCGAGAACATCACCGACGCGGGCGAGCAGGTCGGCGAGCTCACGGCGACGATTCCGGCGCTTCGAGGGACGCTCGAGGATGCGGGGAGCGAGGAGGCTGACGACGAAGACGAGGACGAGGACGAAGCAGAAGCGGAAGAAGACGACGAATAACCCGACACCAGTTCACGTCCGAAACCCGAACCTCGACACTCGACAGCCACCGCCGACGCTACCGTCGCTCGGGACCCGATACGTCCCGCTCCGCAACCGCCTCGAGCAACCGCTCGAGGGCCGCTGCAGCTACCTCGAGTAGTTCCGCGCCCAGTTTCTCGTCGCCCGCCGTCGGATCGCCGACGACCCCGTTTTCGGTGAACTCCGCCGAATCAACCGCCAGGTTCGCGTAGCTGACCCACTCGCCCCAGCGCTCGGCGGCGCCAGCCTTCGCGTCCTCGACCCGGTCCTCCCTGACGAGATCGGGACAGCACTGGCGCAAGAGCGCCGTCTCGAGTGGTCCACCGTGGCCCATCTCGCTCGCGTGCTCGCCCACGGCCTCGAACCAGGTGAACGGGACCGCGTACGCGTCGTCGTGGCGGGTGATCGTCGCCGCGACCTCCCGCAGCGCGTCGACGTTCCCGCCGTGGCCGTTGACGATCACGACGCGGTCGAACCCGTGGTGGGCGAGGCTGTCGACCGATTCACGAACGTACGCCCGGAAGGTGTCGGGCGAGACCCACATCGTCCCCGGAAAGTGGCGGTGTTCCTCCGCGATGCCGACCGGAACCGCTGGGGCGCGGATCACTTCACGGTCGATCCGCTCGAGGGCGGCGTCCGCGACGGCCTCGGCAGTGAAGACGTCCGTCCCGAGCGGCGCGTGCGGGCCGTGCTGTTCGGTACTCCCCACCGGGAGCACGGCGAGGTCGGTCTCGCAGTCGGCGACGTCGGTCCAGGTAGCCTCCTCGAGGTGCATGGTCGCCACGAGGAGCGGTCGGGCCTTGTAGCCACCGCAACGCACGCTCCAGAGATTTTGTTGGCCCCCAGTGGAGCACGCGATGGCAGGGAAAACTGGTTTCCCGCGCGGTGATGGACGGGCACCCATGAGCGAAGATTCCCGCGAACTCGGCATCGAATTGGGGGCGCTCCAGGACGAACTCAAGGACCACGACTACCCCGTCTCACAGGACGAACTGCTCGAGAATCACGGCGACATCGAACTCGAGATGGGCGAGGAGACCGCGACGCTCGAGGAACTCATCGGGCCGCTGAACGAGGACGAGTACGGGTCCTACGAGGAGGTCGAACAGGCCGTCATGAACATGGTCGGCGACGAGGCGATCGGCCGGAAAAATTACAGCGATCGGACGCCGCCTGCACCCGGCGAGGAGCGACAGAAGGACAACCCCTCGGGCGAGGACGTCCAGTCCGAAGACGAATCCTTCTAAGGCTACCGCTACCGTTCAATCGCCGCCGCGACGCGCCTGTGTCCGCGCCGTTCGCTTCTGAGCGCGCTCGATGAACTCCTGGGGGAGTTCGTCGATTTCGCCCGCCTGCACGCCCCAGAGGTGGGCGTACAGTCCGTCGCTCTCGATCAACTCGTCGTGAGTGCCACGTTCGACGATTTCGCCACCCTCGAGGACGACGATCTGGTCGGCGTCCTTGATCGTCGAGAGGCGGTGCGCGATGGCGAACGTCGTTCGCTCTTCTGTGAGGTGGTCGATCGATCGCTGAATGAGCATCTCGGTCTCGGTGTCGACGTCGCTCGTCGCCTCGTCCAGGATGAGGATCTCGGGGTCCTTGAGGATCGCCCGCGCGATACACAGCCGCTGGCGCTGGCCGCCCGAGAGTTTGACGCCGCGCTCGCCGACCATCGTGTCGTAGCCGTCGGGCAGGTTCTGGATGAAGTCGTGTGCCTCGGCGGCTTTGGCGGCCTCGACGAGCTCCTCCTCGCTGGCGTCGAAGGTCCCGTAAGTGACGTTCTCCTTGACGGTTCCGTAGAAGAGGTACGACTGCTGACCGACGTACCCCATCGACTGGCGCAGACTCGGAAGGGAGACCTCGCGGATGTCCTGGTCGTCGATTCGGATGGCTCCGTCGTCGACGTCGTGGAGGCGCAACAGGAGCTTGAGGACGGTCGACTTCCCGGCCCCAGTCGGACCGACGAGAGCGATCGTCTCGCCGCCAGGGACGTCGAAGGAGATGTCGTCAACGATGATCTCCTCCTCGTCGTAGCTGAACGTCACGTCGTCGTACTCAACGCGGCCCTCGTCGATCTCGAGGTCGGGCGCGTCGACGTCGGTCTCGATGCGCCCCTGTTCGTCCATCAGCCCGAAGATGCGTTCGGCGGACGCCTCCGCTCGCTGGTACATATTGATGATCTGTCCGAACTGGGCCATCGGCCAGACGAGTTGCTGGGTGAGCAGGATGAACGTCGCGAACTCGCCGACGCCAAGGTCTCCGGAGAAGGGGCCCGGCGCGCCATTGAACACCCAGTAACCGCCGACGAGGAACGTCAGGACGAAGCCGATGCCCGAGATGATCTGGAGCCCGGGGAAGAACTTGATCCGGATGGTAATCGCCCCCCAGTTCGTGTCGTAGTACTTCCGGGAGACGTCCTCGACGCGCCCAGATTCGTAGTTCTCGGTGTTGTCGGCCTTGATCACCTGGATGCCCCCGAGGTTGTTCTCGAGGCGGGAGTTGACTTCTCCGACGCTCGAGCGCACCGCGGCGTACTTCGGCTGGATCTTCTTGACGAAGATGTAGGTGAAGACCGCGATCAGGGGCACGGGAGCCATCGAGACGAGGGCCAGTTGTGGATTGATCGTCAGCAGCACCGCAGCGATCCCGAGGACCATAACCCCGAGTCGGAACGCCGAGTTGAGTCCGTCGTTGAGAAATCGCTCGAGCTGGTTGACGTCGTTCGAGAGAATCGACATCATCTCCCCGGTCTGCTTGTCGGCGAAGAACTCCATGTCGAGGCGCTGCATCTTGTCGTAGGTGTCCGTCCGCACGTCGTGCTGGATGTCCTGTGCGAACGCGTTGAACCCCCAGTTGCGAAGCCAGTGAAACGCCGCGCCGATCGTAAACGAGAGGGCGATGATGACGACCGTCAGGGTGAACTGATCGGCTTGCTCAGTCGGCAACCACTCGTTCGGAACGAACCGTAGGTCGAAGGGGCGGTCCTGCAGAAATATCGCGTCGATCGCCAGTCCGAGCAAAATCGGTGGAATCAGATCGAGCAAACGGGCGAAAACGCTCGCGGTAATCCCGGACGTGACCGAGACCCAGTACGGCCGGCCGTACTCGAACACCAGCCGTTGCATGGGATTCTCGATCTTCTCCCGTTGCTCTTGGAATGGGTCGTCCTCGTCCCAGTCAACACTACTCATTGCACTGGCTGAGTGGACGGTCAGCAATAAACGTTGCCTACGAATCGAAATATATCCAGATCGCAACCCGTTAGCTCCGGAACGTGTTGCCGGAAGTCACCGTTCGCACTCGCGACAATCGTTCGTTACCGCCGATTCACCGTCGTCGAAAACGGAAGCGCGTCAGTCTTCGAGGTCAATCTCGACCTCGTCACCGACCTCGAGATTCGACTCGTTGGCCGTGCCGCGTGGCACTTCGAGGACCCACTTCGCCTCGCCGGAGTATCGGAGGTCCTCGCCGTCCTCGCCGGCCTCTGGCGCTCGTGCGTGGTGGATTTCGGTGATTTCGCGGTCGGCCCCGATGAAGATGATGTCGATGTCGAAGTCCATCTCACGCATGACGTACGTTCGGTCGTCCTCGTCGCTGTAGACGAACAGCATTCCCGTGCCGTTCTCGAGGGAGTCGTGGTCGCTGAGACCGGTGTAGCGCTGTTCGTAGGTGTCGGCCACCTCGACGTCGACGGCGAGTTTGGTGGTCCCGTCCCCGTCCACGACACGCACGTCGCCGCTATCGTGAGTCCACGGCGCGGGGAGGATCGAGAGCTGGACGAGTCCGTAGCCGACCGCGAGCACGACGACCACGACGACGAGCGCAGACCAGACGCGCCTGTAGGACTGTCGCATCCGGATTCGTCTTCGACTCGAGAAAGTAAAGGTTATTCGCACGGGCCCGCTCTGGTCGGATACGGGCTCGTGGTCTAGCTGGTTATGACGCGGCCTTTACAAGGCCGAGGTCGGTGGTTCGAACCCGCCCGAGCCCATTTCTGGAACGAACGACAGTGAGTCACAGAACTGTACGCGAGGGCGGTTCGAACGAGAGAAGTCGCAGCGCTCGAGCGAACGCGAGAGCGACCGTCTTCGCGTTGTTCGAACCCGCCCGAGCCCATCTCAATGGCTCGAGCCCATCCCAATAGCTCGAGTTGCTGCCCACTACAGACCGACCTTCGAGCGGCGGGCGCGACATCGAGACCACGCACGAGAGAGGCGACGAGCGGACTCGAAGAACTTGACCTCAACCGGTTACGACTCGAGACCCAGGAAAATCGTCGAAACGATGTGAGAAGAAAAACGGATCACCGGACACACGAAAACTCCCCCCGAGACGACGCACCGAACGCTGGAACCCGTGCAGTCAGGACTTGAGGCGCTGACGAAGCGACCCGAGCAACCCGTCGCCGCGTTCGACCTCGAGGGCGTCGTGGAGCCGTGAGTTCTCGGGTTCGTCCTTGATCACCACCCTGAGATACGGCTCGAGCTGTTCGAAGTTCTCGGCGAGGATGACCGTGTGGTTGTCCTCGTCGTGGTCGACCACGCCGGCGTCGGCGAGCTTCGGAACGTGACACTGAACCGAGGACACGTACACGCTCTTGTACTCGTTTTTCGCGACCTCGTCGGGGTGCACGTCGTGCTCCCAGCCAGCGACTTCTTCGGCCAGTTTCGATAACTCGATGGGCACCGTGCGGCCGCGAAGCGCGTAGAGGAGGTACCGACGACGGCGGTTGGCGAGCAACTCCAGAATTACGTCCGCCGTGAGTTGCTCGTCTGCCTCACTCGAGGGAAGCGCTTCCATACCAGATCATAGGTGAGCGGCGCTGAAAAGGGTGTCTTGAATATCCGAAATTCCAACATACGCCGGCGTAATGGTCGACTATCGGAATCGATGAGTCTACCGACGCTCGAGGGGTCGAGGGATCGAGCGGTGGGGGTGACGAAATTGGCCGGGTCGCCCAGCAGCGATCCGGTCGCTACACGAGTGACCGGAGTAACCGCAGCGGAAACGTGATGATCGCGATGACGAGGCTAATCGCTTCCCGGACGAACGAGCGAAGGGTGCCAAGCATTGCTACTGTGCGTACCACGGCCCTCGACCTACGAACGGGGGTTGTGTGTGCAAGGTGTTCAGGTCCCTCCGGCGTCCTCACGTCGTCGACGTCCTCACGTCGTCGATTCTCTGGGGGCGAACGTCGACGGTCAATTGCCGTCGTCGTCGTCGAATGCCGGGATGACCACCGGCACAGTGGCACCGATTTTGCCGTCAGTTACCGGATTCGCCGTCGTCGTCGACGGAGCCGTCGTCAGCGACGGTGCCATCGTCGGCGGTAATCGCGTCTTGAAGTCGGTCGATGTCCGTGACCTTCTCGAGATCTCCCATGGTGACCGGGGTCGGATCGCTGGCGGATTCGCCGGTGGCGACGCCGCTCGTGAGGATGCTCCGGACGCCCTCCTCGATCGTCATGTCGACGTCCATAACGCGGCTTCGCGGGACGTGCGTCAGGAAGCCACCAGTTACTGGATTCGGCGCGAGCGGGATGAACAGCGTGACCATCTCGTCGTGGCCGGTGACGTCCGCGATCGTCTCCGGCGACGTGCTCGTCTCGAAGCCGATCACGTAGATGTCGTCGTCGAAACACTGGACGAGTTTGATCTCCTGGAAGTTCTCCGCCTCGTTGTCGAGCATGACGTCGCCCATGCGACGAAAGCTCTTGTAGACGGTTCCGAACCCGGGAATAGCGGCGATAGCGAGGTCGACCATCTCGATAGCCCGTTCGCCGTAGCGGTGGCGACCGATCGATCCGACGACGATGACGATCCCTAACAGGAGCGCGAGAGTGATGAGTTCCGTGAGAAAGCCGATAATGTAGGGGTAGAGCCCCATCTGGACGAGCGCACCGACGAGTTCCGTGCGTCGGAACCAGTCGATGATCCCGAACCACTGCAGGAGTTCGATGAACGGCACTAACGCGTTGGTGATGAACTCGAGGACGATCTGTAAAACGTAGAGGGTAATGACGAGCGGAACGATGATCGCGATACCGGTCATCAACACGTCGAGCGTTCCTTCGTAGAGAGACTTGCCAGCTTCTCTGGGAGAGGCCGGTGCCCCATCGGGCGAGTCTGGAATCGCCATTGCGTTTCGAAAGGATACCTCGGTGAAAGAGGTTGTCGTTCGTGGCGCTATCCACCGCTCCTCCGTCGTCGCTCGAGCGGCATTCGAAATCCTTTTTTATATCATCGCCGGAGGTATGAGTGAGCCGCCTTAGCTCAGACTGGGAGAGCACTCGACTGAAGATCGAGCTGTCCCCGGTTCAAATCCGGGAGGCGGCACTTCTCTCGCGAACAACCCGTGAGCGAGAGAAATCCATCCGATCGGATTTGAATCAGGGAGGAGCTTTGCTCCGACCGTGGTTCAAATCCGGGAGGCGACGTTCCTTTTCCACTCGTATCAGAAGCGGTTCTCACTCGAGCAGCTCCCACGTTCGACAGGTCATGACACAATCCCGGCGCCGAGAACACGGCAAATGACCGCCCAACGGTTATCCCACCGTGGACCAGAGACGTCGACGTGAGTAGTAACTCGATCGCAAACGAGAGCGATACGTTCGAGATCGGCAATTCGACCGTCCACCGTCTCGGGTTCGGCGCGATGCGTCTCTGCGGCGACGACATCGTGGGCCCGCCGGTGGACGAGGAGGCCGCCCGCGAGGTCGTCCAGCGCGCCGTCGACTGCGGCGTCGACTTCGTCGACACGGCGGACTCTTACGGCCCCGGCGTTAGCGAGCGACTCGTCGGTGAGGTACTCGGCGACCGCGACGACGTACTCGTCGCGACCAAGGCGGGGCTGCTCCGCAACCGCGAGGGTGACTGGATCGCCCACGGTGATCCGGATTACATTCGCAACCAGGTGCTCACGTCGCTCGATCGGCTCGGGACCGACACCATCGACCTCTATCAGTTCCACCGACCGGACGACGACACGCCGTTCGAAGACTCCGTGGCGGCCTTCGCCGAACTCAAAGACGAGGGGCTCGTTCGCGAGGTCGGCCTCAGTAACGTCTCCACGGAACAGCTCGACCAGGCGCGCGAACAGGTCGAGGTCGCCACCGTCCAGAACCGATACAACGTGAACGACCGCTCGTCGGCGGACGTCCTCGAGGTCTGTGCCGAGAACGACATCGGGTTCATCCCGTGGGCACCGATCGACGGCGACGATCTCGAGGCTCACGACGACCTCCTCGACGAAATCGCGGCGGAGCACGACGCCACGCGGCGTCAGGTCGCGCTGGCGTGGTTGCTCGAGCGAGCCGACGTCATCCTTCCGATCCCCGGCACGTCGAATCCGGATCACGTCGAGTCGAACGTCGCAGCTTCGCAGCTCTCGCTCGCGGACGACGACGTACGGCGGCTGACCGAGGCGGCCAATTAGGCGTCCCAATGAGTACTGGCGGGTGGCCTGTCGGCGAGCGCCCTCGTCTCTCGAGTCGGAGAGACGGACAGTTTCGAGAATGAATCGTTTCGTGAGAGACAACCGTTCGAGACGGTACGGAGAGTTCCTCTCTGTGGCGAATTTTGTAAGTTGACAGATCGGCAAACGAGTGGGAATTCGTGAAATTATAGAAGTGAAACAGTACGTGAATTGCTTAATCGTCCGATAGTAAACACTCGAGCGCCAGAATCCGTAGGCACCTCCCCGCAAGGGGATGGGGACGAAGCGTGTCGACGGAGACAGATTCGAAGACGATTCCACACCTTCACCACTAACCATGTCTGACGAACCCAAGCAACGTCGAACGGTCCTGAAAGCACTCGCAGCATCGGGAACGATCGCTGCCATCGGCGGCGTAACGAACGCACAGATCAACGGCGACGACGAGAACGAGACCGACGAAGATTACGACGAGGACGGCGAGACGATCGAGGACGGCGAAGAGGTCGATGAAGAGGAAAGCGATAGCGATAGCGACGATACTGGCGACGGTGACGACGGCGACGAAGAAACGACCGACGACACGACGACTGGCGGCGCGACGCTATCCGTCGACTCCTCGAAGCCGGGTGCGACGACGACGTACACGTTCCGCGTGACGGTCGGCGACGATACCGACGGGGATTCCCTGAACGACCTGGTCTGTGACCTGGAGGGAACCGACGTCGGGTTGTTCAACGTCGACGATGCGAAGGTAGACGTCACGCACAACGGCGACAGCGTCGTCGACGACCTGGACGAGATTGCTGCCGACGACAGCAAGACGGTCGCGCTCAACTTCGGCGGCAGCTACTCGCTCGAGGCGGGCGACCGGATCTGCGTCACGGTCGAGTGTGTCGTGAACCCCGACGATGAGGGGACCTACGAGGCGTCTGTTATCGTGAACAGCCAGAGTGCGGCCGAGACGTACTCGGTGTCGGTTACGATCGGCGACGAGTGTCCTGGCGACGACGAGGGAGATTCCGGTGGCGACAGCGACGACGGAGACGACGGCAACGATGACGACAGCGATGACAGCGACGATGACGACAGCGATGACAGCGACGATGACGACAGCGACGACGCCAACGAAGACTACGACGAGGACGGCGAGACGATCGAAGACGGCGAAGAGGTAGATGAAGACGACGATGACGACGATGACGACGATGACGACGATGACGGCGATGACGGCGATGACGGCGACGACAACGACAGCGACTAATCCAGCACGACCCGAGCGGACGAAGATCGGACGGTAACCGAAGAAAGCGCACCGTCGCCGCTGAACCGGCCAGGTCGGTTCGAATCCCCGGCGCGGGCGCGTCGTTTCACTGTCATCTCTCGTCTTGAATCACGTCGAAAGCGACGAGAGTGGCCAGGGAAGAAAACACGTATCGACGCCCGAGCGAAACGGGTACCATGGCAGAGCTACACGGCCAGCTCGGTCGCGTTCTCGCCGGGCTCGTTCTCCTCGCCCTCCTGGTCGGCTGTTTGCTCCTAGCAGGTGCGACGTCCGACGAACTCCTGGAAAGCGAGCGTCCAGACCAGATGGACGTGCGCCAAGACCGGGCGGCCTACGTCGGCGAGCAGGTCGTCATCGGCGGCTTCGTCGTCGAAACCGACCCCGTCGTCGTCGCGACGCTCGCCAGCGGTCACGGCCGCTTCACGTTCGTGGACGTCGACGACCGGTTGCTGGACACCGACGAACCGCTCGAGGTAAACGATCGCGTGAACGCGTTCGGAACCCTCGAGGACGAGTCGACCCTCGTGGTCGAACGGGCGGTGACGCGCGAATCGTCCGATAGCGGCTACCTGTACGGCGTTTCGGTGGTGGGCGGGCTCTGGATCATCGGCCGACTCGTTCGGCAGTGGCGTTTCGACCGGACGGCGTTCGCGTTCGTACCGCGAGGGAGCGCGTCCGACAGCCGTCCGTCTGATGGCCGCCCGTCAGACATCCATCACGCCCATAACACTGGGGACGACGGTGATCACCGTGGCTGATCTGCTCACGCACCTGCTGGTCGGGTACAGCATCGGCACGCTCCTCTCGCTTCGATACGAGCGGCTCCGTCCGGCACACGTCTCGCTCGTCATGGTTGGCGCCGCGAGTCCGGATCTGAACCGGATCGAACTGGTCGCTTCGGACGGGTTTGTCGCGGGCGTGTTCGGACTCCCGTTTTCGTGGGAGCCGTTGCACACTCTCGTCGGATCCGCGCTCGTGACCGGTCTTCTCGTTCTGCTGGTGGCGCCGGATCATCGCAAACGAGTCCTCGCGCTGGTGGCCGTCGGCGTCGTCTCTCACCACCTTCTCGACATCCTGCTGATCACCCCGACGGGCCAGTCCTACGCCGTCTTCTGGCCGATCCTCGAGTATCGGATTCCGTCTGGGGATCTCTATCAGAGTACCGACCGGTGGCCGGTCCTCGCATCCGGGTCGTGTGCTACGCTCCTGTGGGCGGTTCGTCGGCGCCGCGACAGTGCCGCTTCAGAGTCGGAGACGCCACCCGACTGAGGTGTCGGTACGCGCGCGATTCGAGACGTGGTCGACCGCCGCGAGAGGGTTCGGGCGTGGCTCGAGGCGACGAGCGCCGATCGGTGTCGGTCGGGAACGCGACGGCGAGCGGCGCGTCCAGTCCGCCTATCGTCGTCTCTCCTGGGAGCGTTAGATCGGTCAGAAATTCTCGACTCGAGCCAGAGCCGGCCGAACGTGACGAGTCATCGAACACGATTCGACGACCGGCAGACGCTCGTCTACCACGACAGAATCGTGGGACCGAAGAGCGAACGCCGTCCGTGGCGTGACGCGACTTCGAGACACCGTCTCGGATAGTTGCCGTTACCGAGACAGTATGTACCGGTTCATAAGTCTCGAAACCGACGAAACCACTATGTACGGGTCCATTGAGGACTCGTCTCAATGGTCGGATTACTCGGCACGGTTGGGCGTCTCTCGAGGGAAACGACGGAACCCGAGGACGTACTCGAGTGGAGGGGAGACGAAGCAACGACTTCGTACACCGACGGGCGGGTCTCGGTTACCGCCGTCTCCCACCCGCTCGAGGCGGAGCCACAACCGGCGTGGACCGACGGCGGCAACGTCGCCATCTGGCTGTGGGGGCCGGTGTGGGGATTCGAGACACCGGGTGGCGAGTACCGGCTCCCGGACGATACGGCTGCTGCGTACTGTTCGACGCTGTACGAGGAGTTCGGACTGACGTTCGTGTCGGGGCTGAACGGAAATTTCGCCGGGCTGGTCTACGACCAGCGCGCCGACGAGGTCACGTTCTTTACCGATCGGCTCGGAACGCATCCGCTCTACGTGATCAAGGTGGACGACGGGATCGTCTTCTCCTCGGACATTCAGCAACTCGAAACGCACCCGGCGGTCGACGTCGAGTTCGACCTCGAGTACCTCGCGGAATACTTTAGCCTGTAGCGATCGTTCGTCGTCAAAACGCCTCTTCGAGGCGTCGAGATGCTACAACCGGGCTCGCTGACGACCGTTTCAACGGACGACGGCGATGACGACCGCACCGTCAATCGGTACTGGCGGCCGGTCCACCGACCATCGGATCGATCGCACTCGTACTACGCCGACCGGCTCGCGGCACTGATCGAGCGAGCGGCCGCGGAGCGCACGGACGAGACGACCGAGTACGGTCTGCTGTTGAGCGGCGGGAGCGACTCGCGGCTCACGCTCGCCGCGCTCGAGAGCGTCGGCTGCTCGGCGAATACGTATCACATAAACGACTGGGTGAACGACGAGGCGGAAGTGGCGAAACGGGCGGCCCAAGCCGTCGACGCCGAGTTCACGTTCCTCCAGCGCGACGAAGGGTATCAGGCGCGGTCACTGGCGTCGACGCCGTCCGTGTCGACGTTCGGCGGCTACTTCAATCAGAGCCACGCCGTCGGCTTCGAGGAGCGACTCAGATCCGACGTGGACGTGTTGTTCACCGGGCACTATGGGGACATGCTGTTCAAGGGAAACCACCTCCCGAAGCCGCCCGTCGACCTCGGACCGCTGGGCTCGTTCGAACTCCCGATGGAATCGGCGTGCGAGACCGTCGAGGAGTTCGTCGAGCATCGTACCGACGAGGCACCGGCGTACCTCGACGACGCGCTCGATCGGTCGATTCACGACCTTTACCGGTCGAACGTGACCCAGCGTGGCGACCGAATCGTCGATCACGGCGTCGAGTTCGAGTCCCTCAGGGAGGCGGTGCTCTGCAGCCGCTGTCCGCTCACGAACGGTACCTCTCACTTCTTCTACTACGGAACCGAGCAGCTGCTACCCTCCGGAACGCTGTTTCTGGACAATCGCCTCATCGACCTCTTCCTCGAGATTCCGATCGAGTCGCTCGTCCGTGGCAACCTCATCAACCGAGCGATCGATCGCCTCTCGCCGGAGCTCGCCGCGATTCCACACGGGGAGACCGGCGTCGCGCTCAAACACCCGTTCGAGGTGCACTGGCTGGGAAGTCTCGCGACCTCGTTCAAGCGCAACCAGCTGCCGTCGTCGACGCCCAGTGCTCGATCGACACACGGCCCATGGCCGAACCACGCCGAACTCATCCGATCGCATCCGTTCGTGCGGGAGACAATCGACGAACACGAGCCGCTCATTCGCGCTCTCCCGTTCCTGAGCTGGGAGAAGGTCAACGAGTGTTACGAGGCGCACCTGTTGGGCGAGAATAACGTCTCGGCGCTGTACACACTAATCACGTTCCTCGAGATGCCAGTCACGAAACGCGTCGCCAAACAACAGACGACAACGACCACGGACACACCGCGTGTGACGTCACGGGAGCTGGTGGAGTGAGTCGTCCGTCGGTCTATCGCTCACTCTCGAGCCTCGAGGCGGTCGGCGAGTCGGTAGGAGACGTCGGTGAGGTACACCCATCCCCAGACGGCGACGAGGACGGCGCCGACGAGGTCGTATAACAGGTCCCCGACCGTGTCGGTGATTCCGTGCTGGGCGAGCACCATCGTGTACCCCGACCACCGACCGATCAGCCCGAGGGCGAACTCCATGAGTTCCCAGACGACGCCGAACGCCAGGACGAAGATGAGGATGAAGACGAACAGCATCCGGTTGGGCAGGTAGACCGAGTCCGTGTGGAGGTCGATCGCTCGAACGACGGCGTAACCCGTGCCGGCGACGATAGACGCCGAGAGAGCGTGCGTCAGGCTGTCCCACTGCCCGAGGAGCCCGTAGAGCCCCGCCGATCCGAGCGCGTGGAGCAAGACCGCTCCCGTGATCCAGACCACGAGTTCCGGCTCGAGTGGCGTGCGGTAGTTTCGCTCGAGGATCGCCGGGAGGGTGGTGATCGCGAGCGCGATGCCCGCATTGGCGATGGTCGTCACGTCGCGCGCGAAGAGGCCGTAGAGGAGGACGGCGACCAGGGCCGCCTGGAGGAGCCAGGCCACGCGCCTGACCGTTCGTTCGGGGACGTCGAATCGCCCTCGAATCAGCGACGGCGTGCTGTCGGGTTCCTCGCCACGGTCCGGACTCGAGCGGTCGTCAGGCGCTCCGGAGGATTCCTCGCCGTGATCGGCGCTCGAGCGGTCGTCAGGCGCTCCGGAGGAGTCCCCGTCGCCCGACAGCGGCGACGCCTGCACCGGGTATCGATTGAAGAGGATTCCGGCGAGCAATCCGGCGACTGCGGCGTAGACAAAGTCCATCATCATCGCGTGGTTGGCCGCGTCCTCGGAACGGCCCGTGAGAATGTAGGACGTCTCGAGCGTCACGTCGGAGAGCCAGAGCACGACGTTCCAGGTCGCGGCGACCGCGAGCGTCGTGAGGACGACCAGGGCAATCGAGAACGTGCGAGTCATCCGAACGGCCGTGAATCGGTCGATTTCGGCGACGGCCACGAGCGCGACAGCGGCGACGGCGACGTAAGTAGCGATCGACGTCAGGAACGTCTCGTCGAGAACCGTCGCGTCGACGACGGGAATCGCGACGAGCACCAGCAGTTCCCAGGACGGCATCGCGAACGGGTTCCGGCGCGCTGCGGCGGGCAGGAGGACGATCACGATTGCGAGTCCCGTGAAGACGAACCACCGGTACGACGACTCGAGGGCGTGAACGGTGGCGAGCACGGCGAGGAGGCCGACGACGAGCCAGCCGAGCGCCGCGTTTCGACGAGAAGGGTCGAAGGGGTCGTCGGAGCGAGTCTCCTGCATAGCACTCCGTACGTGATCGACCGACAAAACGTCGCATCCGGAATAGTATGCGTGCCTGTCTGGCGACTCGGTACGCCTACGCTGGTTGTACCGGGTCAGTTCGGTGTACCGACATCGCCGAGCGCACTGGCGTCGTCGTTCTTCTGAGTGCAGGGAGTGGGCGTGCGACCACTCGAGGGACACCGTCGGTGGATCGCCTCGATTGAAGTAAAATTGTCACTGTAAGGGTCTCCCGCCATACGTCTCGAGCCCCAATAGGGAGCATGAAGCTCGCACACGTCACGCTCTTCGAGGACTTCGGCACCCGTTCGGTCACGATTCACGGGCTCATGGTCGTCGCGTTCGTCAACGCGATCCTGGCCGGCCTGTTCGTCGAGGGACAGGTGGGGCTCGTCTCGTTCGTCGCGCTCCTCAACGTCACCGCCGGGTTGTGGGTCGCACACTCGATTCACTCGCTCGGCAACGTTGCGGCCGGCGACGAGTACAACGGCATCCTGAACGAGTTTTTCGACGTCGGCGACGGCGACGCCGACCAGGGATTCGACACCGGCCGATTCGGACGGCTGCTCGGACTGATCGCGGTGGTGACGGCCGTCTCTTTGCTGACCTCGGCGCAGGCCCTCTCGGGACCGGTGCTCTCGATCGCCGTCGTCGCCCTCGGTGGGATCGCACTCGTGACTGCGATCATCGGCTTCCTCATCGCGCTCGGGGCGTCCTACGACGGCGCCCAGCGGCAGACGGCCGCGAACGTGGAGCGGTACACGGAGGCGACCGACGTCGACGGTGGGCACACCACCGACCAGTGAGATCCACCGTGTCGCGTGATCGGGCACCACAGATGCACTGGTGAGACGAGGGCGCTCACGTTCCACGCGTTGCTCTTGCCCGTGTACGGCACTCGAGACGATCGCTTTCGGTGAAGTGCTCGTCGTCCGGCAAACACTCTTGTCGCCACCCCCTCATTCGCGTTCGTATGGGCAACGAACCGCCGACGTTCTGTCACTACTGCGGTGAAGAACTGACGCCAGTCGACCCGCCGACGGTCCATCGTTGTGCCGCCTGCGGGGAGCACGTTTTCTACAACCCCAGCCCCTGTTCGCGGGTCGCGGTCGTCGACGGTGAATCGATCCTGCTCGTGAAGGTCGACCTCCCGGAGCGCGACATGTGGGGGACGCCGGGTGGCATGGTCGAGGCGGGCGAGGATCCGGACGAAGCGGGCGCTCGAGAACTGGCGGAGGAGACGACGCTCACCGTCGATCCGGACGACCTCGTGTTGTTCGACGTTCGAACGTTCGCGAAGTTCGAGACGGTCCACAAGACGTACCTCGTCTACGCGGTCGACGTCGCGGACGTCCACGGTACGCCGCGAGCCGACGACGAGGTGGCCGCCGCCCGGTTCTGGACGCCGGCCGAACTCGAGGCCGCTCGAGACGAACTCCTCACCAGCTGGCCGACCGAGTACCGGGACCTGCGGTGGTGGGTGGACAGTGCGCGGGCGGCCCTGGACCGGGGCCGGGACCGGTCGTAGATGTGTGGGTCGGACGACGAGACAGGGTGGCGAGGGAAGACAGCGAGGCAGGGTAGCGAGATAGAACGGCGAAACAGGACGACGATCGCTCAATTACCCGTGCCGAGAGAGAAACGCCTGTAGCTCCGCGAAGGCCGCTTCGTACTCGTCGCGAAAGACGCAGTGGCCGGCGCCGGGAACGTGGACCAGTCGCCCGTTCGACAGCGCCGCGGCCGCCTCGAGGTCTCGCACTCGACGGGGAGTCCCGGCGTCGGCCTTCAGCACCAGCGTCGGACAGGTGGTCCCCGCGAACGCGTCCTCGAGGAGCGGGTACCCGGTACGGGCGATTTCGGCGCTGTGAGGGTGAAACTCCTCGCGAGCGACGGCGAGGCGCCGGGCGAGGGGTTTGTCGAGATCGTCGAACGCCGCCATTCGTTCCTCGAGGGACTGACTCATCCACTCGGCACACCGCTCCTCGACGACGGCGACCCGTTCGTCGGGGCCGAGATCGGGATCGCCGTACATCCCGGCGGGGTCCTCGAGGACGATCGCTCGCGCCAGGTCGGGGTGGGTCGCGGCCGCCCACGCGACGGTCGAGCCGCCCATGGAGTGGCCGAGCAAGAGCGGGCGCTCGAGGCCGAGTTCGTCGACGAGGCCGCGAAGGTCGGCCACCCGGTCCTCGATCCCGTACCCGGTTTCGGGCGCGTCGGATCGGCCGTGGCCGCGCGCGTCGTACGTGATCACCTCGTAGCCATCCGCGGCGAGCCCCGCCGCGAGCCGTTCCCAGCAGCGGCCGGTGTCGTAGAAGCCGTGCGCCAGCACTATCGGCTCGCCCTCGCCGGTTCGATAGTACTGGAGGTCGACACCGTTCGTTCGAACGGTTCCCGTCGACCAGCCGTCCGGAAGGTCCATGGAATCCCCGACAGGCGGCGACGAGAAAAACGGTCCGACTGTCGGCGCACGAGCTGACGTCCCGAGGGTACTGAACGTCGTTCGCCCGAGCGATGCCGCTCGAGACGCGCCCCGGTCGAACGGCTCACCAGGACACCTCGGGAGCGAACGCCGGTTCCACGCGAAGAAGGGGTATCGGCGATCGATTCGGACGGCAAATCGATCCGAACTGGTCGCCCGAGATCGAGCGATATCGAGATCTCGAAGCGCCGGTCGAGACAAAACCGGCCCGAATAGCCCAGTATGTGCCGATAAGAGCAGGCAGAGATTTTAGTCACGTGTCGATCGACGAGACAGAAAGTACCACGCCGAGGAACGTCACCTGGATTGAAGGGAAGCGTTTATTAGGTATGTGTTCCTTTGGTTCGTTTGCATCAACTGGACGCCGGAGAATACGCGCTGTACTCAAATCGCCACTTGATCGGGGATTTATGCCATCTACAGGCCGTTTTGGGTCGAGCGCTCCACACGAAATGAGGGGGTATGCGTACGACGAATGTCAGACGAGAAATCAGATACCACGGATTCGGGCCGTTCGGGCGATCGAGAGTTGCCGGCTGGCTTCATGGCAGACCTCGAGAGCGCCACCGAGGGCGAGGAGTCGAATCAGGGGCTGTTCGACGACCTGCTCAGCGGCGAACCGATTTTCGAGAACAAGGAAGTGCTGCGACCGTCGTACACGCCCCACGAACTGCCCCATCGAAGCGACCAGATCAACAAGATGGCGACGATTCTCGTCGCGGCCCTTCGCGGGGAGACTCCGTCGAACATCCTGATCTACGGGAAAACCGGGACCGGCAAGACCGCGAGCGCGAAGTTCGTCAGCAAGGAACTCGAGAGCACCTCCCAGAAGTACAGCGTCCCGTGTGACGTCGAGTACATCAACTGCGAGGTCACCGACACGCAGTACCGCGTGCTCGCCCAGCTCGCCAACAAGTTCATCGAGGAGAATGAGGCGCGAATCGACGAGCGAATCGAGGAACTGGAGTCGATGCGGGCGGCGCTCGAGGAGACAAATGACGAGATGGACGATGACGGCGTCGACGGGTCGGACGAAGACGACGTCGACTGGACGAACGAGAACTCGAGCGAGACGGAAGCCGAAGCGTCACCAGCCCTCGAGGACGAACCGCTCGACTCCATCGAAGACGTGAACGAGGAGATCGACTCGCTCGAGGCCGACCGCGAGGAGTTCGAGGAAGTGCCGATGACCGGCTGGCCGACCGACCGCGTCTACAGCGTCTTCTTCGACGCCGTCGACTACTCCGAACGCGTCGTCGTCATCATGCTCGACGAGATCGACAAACTGGTCGAGAAGTCGGGCGATGACACGCTCTACAACCTCTCGCGGATGAACTCGGAACTCACCAACTCGCGGGTGTCGATCATCGGCATCTCGAACGACCTGAAGTTCACGGACTTCCTCGATCCACGCGTCAAGTCCAGTCTCGGGGAAGAGGAGATCGTCTTCCCACCCTACGACGCCAACCAGCTCCGGGACATCCTCCAGCACCGTTCGGAGGTCGCGTTCAAGGGAGACGCCCTGTCTGCGGACGTCATCCCGCTGTGTGCGGCCTTCGCCGCCCAGGAACACGGCGACGCCCGACGCGCGCTCGACTTGCTCCGAACCGCAGGCGAACTCGCCGAGCGCTCCCAGGCCGAGACGATCGTCGAAGAACACGTCCGCCAGGCCCAGGACAAGATCGAACTCGACCGCGTGGTCGAGGTCGTCCGCACCCTCCCGACCCAGAGCAAACTCGTCCTCTTCGCGATCATCTCCCTCGAGAAAAACGGCGTTCACAGCATCAACACCGGCGAGGTGTTCAACATCTACAAGCGCCTGTGCGACGAGATCGACGCCGACATCCTGACCCAGCGACGGGTCACCGACCTCATCAGCGAACTCGACATGCTCGGCATCGTCAACGCCGTCGTCGTCTCGAAGGGGCGGTACGGCCGCACCAAAGAAATTAGCCTCTCGGTCCCGCTCGAGGAGACCGAGGCGGTCCTCATTTCGGACTCCCGACTCTCCGACATCGACGACGTCCAGCCGTTCGTGCAGGCACGCTTCGAGAACTAGTACTAGTACTGGCTCACGCTACTGGACCGGTTCTTGCCCTTCGATACGCGCCCAGCCGATCGCGTCCAGAACGATCACGTGGTCGCCGTGTTTGACGTAGACGCCGTTGTACTCGCCATCGCGCCCGTCGTAGTACGGGAACGAACGGCGAATCGCGTCGACGATTTCCCAGGAGCCGTCGCGCTCGAGCGTGACGTGTTCCCACTCCTCGCGGGCGTCGTTGCGGACCGCGCGACGGATCGCTCGCGAGACGCCGGGTAGGCGACGGAGTTGGCGGCTCGAGCTATCGACGACGGTCGCGTTGCGGGGGACGTCGTCGACGATTCGCGCTCCGACGTCGGCCTTCGACCGGGCGTCGGGGTCGCGCCTTCCGGCGGATCGAAGGAGATAGCCAGCGGCGGCCGCGGAGCCAACGAAGAGAAGCGACACGGCCACGTCCTTTCCTCTAATCATTATGAAGCTACCTAACAGTAACCGACTAAGTATCTTTCGGCAAGAACTCACGTGCCTGACATCTTTAGCAGAAGCCGCATCGAGGATAGACGGCGGCAGACGGTGCTACAGGACGTAGACAGCGCCCGAGGTGATGACGCCGCCGATGGCGAGCAAGAGCAGACCGACGACCGCTCCGGCCCGGAACAGCGGAAGCGCACGCTGGGCCGGTTCGCGGAGCTTCTTGCCGTTGAGTCCCGATTCGAGGCGCTTCGCACCGACCTCGACCAAGGCGGCGAGGAGCAACCAGCAGACGACCATGAGCACGACGAGCCGCCCGTTCGGCGAGGAGAGCAGACTCGGTTTGCCGACGCCGTCGAACGAGTAGCCGGTCCCGGCGAGGTGCCCGCCAGTGAGCAAGAGTGCGACCGCGCTCACGCGCGAAATCGTCGTGAGTCGAGTCGTGATTCCCTCAAGCGGTTTCGTCGTGTTGAACGCGCCGTCTCGAGCCAGCGGCAACACCACGAACGCGACGTAGAAGACGCTCCCGGCCCAGATTGCGGCGAACAGCAGGTGGGCGATCCGGGAGGCGATGTCCACGAGCATGTTCGCCCGGTCGCCGACCGACCGTATCAGCGTTGCGACTCGTCGGCGTCGACGACAGTCACTCGATCCAGTCCGGGACCCACTCGACCAGTCGGCGTCTGCAGAGCGCGTATGCGAGGGAGACGACCACGCCGGTGACGATCAGCCATCGAACCGGGCCCGAGAAGGCGACGAGCGCGGAAACGGCCAGCATCGTCGCGAGGAGGGCGTCCTCCGGTGCACCGTCGTACCGGATCAGCCGTCGCGGTCGAATCCACGCCCCTCGAGCGTGGTCGTAGACGGCGCGCTCGCTCGGGTTTCGCCAGGGATCCATCTCCGGACCCCCACCCAGGGCGTCGCTGACGGCGTGGACCCAGGCGCTGACGACGCACGCTGCGAGAGCAGCCGTACTCGCCGAAGGCACGACCGCCGCGAGTCCGACGGCCAAACCGGCGGCGACGACTCCGAAGGCGGGGAAGTGCAACGTCTTCCGGTGGCTCAACACGAGGTCGACGTCCGGGAGGAGGCCGCCAACGATTGCGCCGATGGCGAGCGGCGTCGCGAGTTCCGGAACGACGACGGCCGCAGGGGTCACGAGGGCGAGCCCGACGAAGACGTGCGTCGTGGCCATCATGCTCGGACGGAAGGGTCCGGCGCGTAAAAAGAGCGACCACCGTCGACCTGCTCGTTCCTCCGGTATGGAGACCATACGCTCACCCGACGTGAGAGTAGTGCGTCGATAGTAATCACTGGGAAGGGAGTATCGCCAGCACATGACCCTCATCGGAGACGGACAGTTCGTCGTACAGGACTTTACGTTCGACGCCTACGAACGACTGCTCCAGACCCTGAACGAACGGGGGTACGAGACGTACTCCGTGGCGTCGTTTCTCGAGGCGGAGACGGTCTCCGAACGGTACGCAATCGTTCGCCACGACGTCGACCGGCGACCGAGTATCGCCCGCTCGATGGCTCACCTCGAGGCCGAGTACGGCATCGAGGCGACCTACTACCTCCGGACGTCGACGTTCAGTCCCGAGTTCGCTCGCGCCCTCGTGGACCTCGGCCACGAGGTCGGCTACCACTACGAGGACCTCGCACGGGCGAGGGGAAATCGGGAGCTCGCCTACGAAGCGTTCGAGCGAAACCTCGAGCGGTTTCGCGCCCACGTCGACGTGACGACGGCGTGTTCACACGGCAGTCCGCTCTCGCCTCACCTCAACACCGACATGTGGGACGAGGCCCGCCCGCCCGAACAGTACGGACTCGTCGGGACCGCCTACGGAACGATCGAAACGGACGACGCGGATCCGCGGAAGCCGACGTACGTCTCGGACACCGGTCGCCACTGGGGTATCGTCGACCCGACCGTCGGCCGCGTCGACACCACCGACGACCTCGTCGAGCTGCTCGAGTCGGGCGCCTGTCCGCGGCTGTACGTCCTTGCACACCCGAGTCGGTGGGCGCGCTCGCGCGGCGAGTTCGTCGAGCGAGTGAGCTGGGACGTCGCCGCCGAGGCCGGAAAACGAGCCGTGGTGCCGCTCCACCGGGCGCAAGGGCGCGTACGCTCGGCTGCCGACGAAGCGATTCGGGCGATGAGTCGGCCGGTGACGATGTCGAGAAACGCGCTCGGAATGACGACCAGGAAACGGTGATTGGTGCCGAAGACCCTCTCGATCAGAGATTCTCGCCCTGGTAGCTCCCGTCGTACGTCTCGTCGTGGTCGGCCTGCGCGAAGACGAGCTGGGCGATCCGCGCCCCGCGCTCGAGTTCGACGTCGTGGTGGACCTGCAAGAGCCCCTCGCCGCGACCCTCGTAGCCCGCGTCCCAGACGGCCGTGTTGAGCATACACGAGTTTCGCATGAGCGACGACCGCGGGTAGACGAACCCGACGTGACCGTCAGGTACCCGAATCCGCTCGCCGTACCGCACGATGTAGGAGCCGACCGGCAGGTAGTACCTGTCGGGGTCCTTGCGCTCGAGTTCCTCGAGCGGACGGGCGACCCGGTCACCGATCTCCTTGCCGTCACGGGTTATCCGGCCCGGCTCGAGCTGGTCGAAGACGACGTCGACGGTGAGGTCCACGCCGTTGGGCTGTACCTGTTCGTCGATCACCGGCGAGACGTGCTCGGCGACGAACGCACCAGAACGGAACATAGTATCGAAGAGGCGGTGGCGGTGAGAAAAACGTGTCGCGTCGCGATGGCCGGTCGTTCGACTCTCGTCAGCGTTCGGTTCGTCTGGCCGCCAACCGGCCGTCCCGTCTCGAGGCGTCGGCGGACGACGCACCCCTCGAGTGCGACTACGAGTGCTCGACCGGGAACGCGATCTCAGTCGTCGCCTTGTACTCCACGATTTCGCCGTCCTCGACGTTGGCCGTCCAGTTTTCGACGTTGATACCGGAGATGTCGTCGACCGTCTGACTCGCCTCGCGGAACGCTTCTCGAGCGGCTTCTTCCCAGGACTCCTCTGACGTACCCATCACGCGGATTACTTTGACTGCCGTCATGGCACCCGTCGTACTACCGTCGCACTGATAATGCCTACTCGCCCTCGCGATGACGGTCACGCCAGGTGACTCGTCTGCGGAACGTGACGGCGCGGCCGTAGACGACATCACGGTGACGGCCAGGTGGAGGGTTCAACACGTCCGGGGGAGTAGCTCATCTATGCCAATTGATAGCGAGCATCGACTGCGGGCGGACGGTGGTTCAGAGTCCGGCGACAGCGACGACAGCTCGGTCACTCCACAGGCGATCGTCGATTCGATCCTGGCCGCACCCGTGCCCGTCGTCAACACGCAGTACCTGGCCGGCCAGTACTCGACTTCAGTCGAGGAGATGCACAAACAGCTGTCGGCCATGGTCGAGGACGGAACGCTCGAGCACCTGCACGTGGAAGGACGGTGGCACCTCTGGTGGCTCTCGCTCGAGACGGAGCGAACGGAGTGACGCGACTCGTACTCGGCACAGGAGTTGCGCAGCGGCGCAACCTCCCGGTGATCGTCGCATCAGTCCCCGATCGATTGCGTTGTAGTCCGGCGAAGGGAGAACTCGCACTAGCGGGTTGAGGATAGGACCACCAATCGTGAATTATGCCGGATCGGACGTTCTCCTTGTTCAAATTCGGACTCCTTAGGTCGCGTCGCTCGCGGGTTTGTTCGCGACGAGACCAAATAAGGAGGTTCACTCACTCCTCAGCAGTGTCACCCGTATGCGTTACCAGGACCGATTTGAGAGCAGTGGTGAGTTCTTCGAACCGATCCATCGACATTGAGTCAGTCGTCACCCAGGCACCATAGCGGTCGTGAATAACGCGTGTCAGATACCCGTATTCGAACATTCGAACAGTGGCTTGATACTCACCCAACTGCGTATCTCGGTATAGCTCGTCCGCTCGAAAGCCGTTCCGTTCCAACTCGGCGAATCCGATGAGATCAGCCGTCCGATCGAGATCAGACCGGAGGTAGATTTGCTCAACCTGATCCTCGGTGAAATACGTGATACTTCGTAATTCATCCCCGACTACCGTCCGACACACGCTGAGTATTGCATCTGCGAACGCTGACTCGAGTCCGTCATTCATGGTAACGTATAACACGACAGCTCGTGCTATAAGTGCTAGTGGTGGAGAGTACAGCTTCGAGGTTATCTCCGGGTTAGCCTTGCGAAGCATCCGCTGGGCTCGCTGGGCGCCACGAGTTTGACGGTAAAGGCCGCCAATACTGCCCGGTCGGTTGAGGGCCGGCGCTGGTGGAGGTGAAAGAAAGAGTGTGATGGCTCAATTCGAATTAAGAGGATGGGGCCGCCCGGATTGTGAACCACGGTCGGAGCGGAACTCCTCCCTGGTTCAAATCCGGCTTTTCACGTTGGCGTCGCTCGCGGGATTGCTCGCGACGACAGAAGTGGGACCGCCCGGGTTTCAACCTCATCGGTCATCACCCTCCTCGTCGCCGAATGAGAGGCGATCCAGGTATGGGCGCCGACGCTCGCGCATCTCCTCCATCCTGGTCGGTTGATCGTAATGTCGGAGGAGGACCTCGATCGACGTGTTCACCCGTTCGGCGACACGTTCTGGGGGAATCCCTCGGTTGAGTTGCCACGTGATCGAGCCAGTCCGAACCTGGTGGGGACTCCGCGACGAGGGACACTTGCTCGCCGCCGAGTAATCCAGAAAATTACACGTGTCCGGGTCGTTTCCGTGGGGGCACGGTGAGTGGAGACATGGGACGGTGGCCAGGTACATCCAGGCCCGAACGGCATTCGTCGAGGGACGGCCACGCTCACTCGTCAACAGTGGCCGCCGACCATAGTCGTCGTACTTTTCGAGTCGATGTTTCTGAATGTACGCGTCGACAACGTCACACGCCTGCTTCGGGAGGCCAACGAAGCGTTCACCGTCGGCTCCATTCTTCAATGGGGTCTCTTCGCGCGGGCGGTGAGTGAACTTGAGGCACTGTTGCTCTCGGTCGTAGTCCTCGAGATCGAGGCCGCGAAGTGCGCCCAAACGTGCGCCGGTAAACCACGCCAGCGCGAGCAACGTGTGCGCGCGTGAACCACACTCAGTCGCCACGTAGTGGGTGAGTAACGCCTGAGCGCGGTCGGTGTGGAGTCGCACCTTGCTCACCTGATCGGCAGCGGGAACGACCGGTGGGTCAACCTTCGTTGGGAGCCCTTCGTCGACGAGTTCGACCTTAACGCAGTACTCGAAGAAACTTTGCAGGGTGCCCAACTCGTTGTTGAGGGTAATTGGCTCTAACCCCTGTTCCCGCCGGGAGGTCTCGTAGGACTCGATGTCCCACCCGTTCACCTGGCCGACCTCGGAGATGCCCACCTCTTCACACCACTCAACGAAATGTTTCAACCGGTAGTGGTACGCTGAAACGGTGGATTCACTCCTGGACACTCGGAGTTTGTTAAGCCATCGCTCGAGCGCTTCCCGTGGGGAGAGGTCGGGGACACGGTCACCTCCATCCGTTGTTCCCTCGATGGGGACTTCGTACTTGGGTGGCTCGTCCAGGGAGGCCTCAAAGACGTCTGGGGCCGAACTCATAGCTCCCACCTGTTCTGAGGCCCGTTCTTTTGGCTTGGGTGGTCCCAGCTGTTCGAGGCGGCTGGCTCTGAAATAGCCTCAAGAGATGAGGCGTGGATCCCACACACAAGCATGGGGCCACACCCATCTGAGCTGATCGTGGTTGACGCGGGACGTGGGCAGAGTTCGCAGCTGGCTGCGGTCGTTTCGTACGAGTTGTGTTTGTTCGAAGATTTTGTCATGGTTCGGATGTGGATCCCGAACCCGCCGAACCGACGAAACGGCTTTACTCTCGCGGACTGTAGAGTAAAGTGACACCAACTCGGTGTCGGTCTCGTCCGTCGGAAGACGGTCGGGGTGTATGCTAATTCGACTCGGCACGGGGTGTGTCTCCAACACACCCCATTTAATGCGCGAGTCGTTCGATGCATGGTGAGCGATCAGGGCTATTTTCAGTACCCGGCTTCGTTGAGCAGTTGCTCGACCGCATCGTGCAGACTGCACAGATCGTTGTCGTCGCGGTAGAGAGACAACCGGGATCGGACGTCAGAGCCCGCGCGGAGCCCGACCGTCGTGTACCTGCTCATCGGGATCACTCTGGTATACCAATAGAGATGGGTAGTTATAACATTCTCGGTATTGGGCAATATACCGATATGAATTTCCTAATTGAGAACGTATTATATAGGGGCTCTAGCGGCCGTTTTCGGTAACATATAATAACCAACATAAAAATTCTGTTAGTAGTTGGCAGGCAACTGATTCCGCAATAGGATCGTCGAGGCCAACCAGGTCCGTTCGACGTAGCAGGCGACCTCGGGGAAGGGGGGGGCGAACCTATATCTTTTTGCTGTAGTGTTCTCTTTTCTGAGTGTTATGAAAAAGGTGGCAAGATGAAATGAGGGTGCTGTTCGACCTTGAGGCCAGAGCAGACGCCGCGTACTCGACGAGCGCTTCGACGATGAGCAGATCGTCCTGGGGGTGGCGCATCACTGGGGCTGGCTACGTCATCATATAAAAATTCCAGGACGCACTGAAGGACCACCTCAGCCACCGAGCCGACAGTCGAGTCGATTTCGGCACCCCCTCATCACCAGTGTAGTATCGTTGAACCCGCCACTCGCGCCGAGATGAGGATCTGGCCGAGAGGTGGATGGATACCTTACGCGTGAATCCAGGGCGTTCCAAGCTAACGTACACGTATCTGGAGCGACAACAACCCTTCAGGTATGGGGTCAGAACGGAGGTTGCGGGAGGCCGGGGTCGAGGCAGAACGCCGTGTGTTGCGCTACGAACTCGGCGAGCGCCTGCTCAAACTACGAGGGGGTGACGTCTCGGCGATGGTGACCTACATCCTCCGGGAGCATCTCGAGCCGAAGACGGTCGTCGCACTCCGCAACGGCGGACACGAAGTGCTGGTCTACTGGCGGACCCACCAGGAGATTGTCGTCTACGACCTCCCGCGAGGGGGCTTCCTCGAAGCCACGGGAGAAACTTACGACGCCGCGGATGGGCCAGGTGAGTGGCTCGAAGCCAACCACGACGAACTGGAGTGGATCCACCCGGACTGGCGATAGCGCCGGCTTTTTTCGAGATCTGGTTGCGAGGGTGAGACGACTTCCAGAGCACCACCCGTGATGGGGCGAACGGTGGCGCCACGGGGTCATAGCTTGGATCGCTGGGTCGAGGTGAAGCGTGGCGCCTCCGGGGGGACGTCGACGAGTTTCTGGCCGCCGTGGCCGTCGTCGTCGGCGTCCCCTGACCGGGGACGGACGGGTCACTGACCATAGGCGATCGCCCCCGGCGCCTCCAGGTCGATCCCACCGGTGATCCAGGCCGCGAGCCGCGTCTGGCGCGTCTCCTCGAGGACGGGATCGACGTGGCGCCACCGCGCCCGGCACCGAACCGAGCAGAACTCGCGGAGCCGATCATTCGCGGCGCCGAACCCGAGCGACTCCCGAGCCCGGACGATTTCGTCCTCGGGAACCAACCCGAACGACCGACCGCACTCGAAACACGTCGACGAGGCGGTCATGGACGAGCCACCCCTGGGGTCTGACCCTCGAAAACGGGCCCCTGGAGGGCGTCAACGCCGTCAGACCGGCGATCGCGGACCAGGTGGCCGCCTTCGCGGCACGCGCCGCATCGGAAGTGCTCGACCACTCGATCGGCGTCGAACCCGTCCGCGCGGACGAACCGAACGGCACCTCCGCACGCCCGGCAGGTCCGGGGAATCGCGTCGGTCATCACGCTCACGCCCACCCACCGCGGCGCTCGAGGACGCGCTCTCTCGCGGCGTCGAGTCCGGCCTCGTGCTCGATCTCGAGGCGGGCGTCGACGGCTTCCGCCTCGGCGTCGATTGCGGGCGCCATCCGCTCGAGGTCGCGGGCCGCCCGGAGGTCACGGGCGAACACAGGCTCGCTGTCGACGTGCTGGCCGTGTTGGCTGCAAATCGAGTCCTCGAGCCCCTCCGGGACGGGGAGGGTGCCGGTGGCTGTCACGGCGGCGTACCAGTGCTTGCACGCGCGATCGGCGCCTCGGCAGCCATTCCGGGCGTCCGGGCAATCGCAGCGGTCCTCGGGCTCGTCGCCCAGGACGTTCACCCGGTACTCCTTGCCGGAGGCGCTCACGACGCGGTACTCGCCGTCGTCGAGGTCGTGGTAGACGGGGCGCCCGAGGACGCTCATTTCCTGGGTGATGCCGCGGTAGCGGCGGGCTGTGATCGCGTGGTCAGTAGCCTTTTCGTGGTCAGCGGCATAGGTGGTAGCGGTCGTCATTGACTTCACCTGGATTCGGACGACCGATCCCCGGGCGTTCCAGCGCCCGGGTGTTCCAGCACCCCGAGGGGACCGGCCGTCCTCATCCATTACTTTTACCTGTAATGGCTTAAAGGGCTTTCATGGTGGGCAAGACTATCAAATACAGGCTACTGTAAAGGACCTTGAAAGCTACCTGGAAAGGCTAATATCCCACACCCCATACAGCTAACTGTAATGGACGCGAACCCCGCACCCATGCCCGATGCCGATCGCGACGACGAGAGCGGACGATACCGGACGACCTACGCCGACGCCGACTTCCTCGAAGCACTCGACGTCGAGGGGGGCATGGCCGGCACCCAGGACGTCACTGACCGCGTTGGCTGTAGCTACGAACTCGCGTACAAGCGTCTGGTCGCCCTCGAAGACGCCGGCCACGTCTCGAGTCGGAAGGTGGGGAACGCCCGCCTATGGCTGCTTGAGGGCCAGTAGGACGCCCCGGGTAATCGCCAGGGCGTCACATACCCACCCACGTCGACGGACCGGCCGTCGACGAGTCCTCTCAGAGTCCCCAGGAGGCCGCTGGTGACACCGGCGCCGAACCCGACCCCACAAACCTCTGGGCGGGGGCGAGGCGCCAGGGGGCGACCGTAGGGGGCTTGGAAGACGTCGGCGACGAGTTCCCGTCGACCGTCACCCCCAAGGAGGAAATCGCTCGAAGCCGATGACGTCCAGAAGACGCCGCGGGTTGAAATCCTCAGAAACTGATAAATGTTCTGTGCTGAATATAGAGGATGGATGCAGCACGGTCGCGTTGTTTATTTCACTCACCAAGTATGGAACCAACCGATACATACGGCTGCGAACATAGCACCAATCCCACGAATAAAATCAATTAATTTAAATTAAATGGCCGTCATCTCATAATATGGTTTCCCAGATTGACTCATCAGGAACGGTCCTCCACTCTCTCGAGACCTTTGCTGCTAAGACTGACAAGTGGTGGTATCTACCGGCACTATCTGGTGGCAGTGCTGCTTTGCTCACGTTTCTGGCTTATTTCACAGCTGCTCCAGTATGGGCGCTAGAAACGTTCGGTGTACTGTTTTTATTTCCAGCAACAATCTTCGCCATCCCAGCTGTCGCCTTTGATATACTCAATAAATATGATGATGGTCTACCACCCGGGTTATTCTTCTACCCGCCTTTGCTATTAATAGCAATGATAATCGGAACTTTTCCACATATTGCGGTCGTTTCCGTTTACTTTGTGAAGTGGGTGTGGTTCGAAAGCGATAGCGGTGCATGAACCATCTGTATTGAGCGTTCAATCTTCTGCGTTGATCTCTCCTCAGCCCGTGGCACATTCGCGCTGTGTATTCAGCACGGCTACTAAAATCTGTAACAGTATGAGGGTTTCAACAAAGCCTAATATACGTTTCCACCGTCCACTTTTCGAGCGGGCGGGCCGACGGACGTCCAGAAACCGGGGTCGAGCGACGGTGGAACCCCGTTTTCCCGGGTCGAACCCCAGGATCGCGCCTCGAAAACCGGTGTCCAGCGCCCCGCTCGAGCGTGAAATCGGGAGATTCAACTCGTGGGTACGGCGTTCGAGATAAGAAATCTAATCCGCGGTGGGAGTCCCGCCGAGTGGTGGGGCTCAGAACCGGATGAGTTCAACGCCGTCGGCCTCGGCCTCGAGGACGTCTTGGTCGACGCCGAGGATGTCCGCGGCCTGCTCACGGGTGTCCGCATCGATCACGTCGAACACCTCGGCGAGCGACTCCGGTGCGGAGGGCCGGCCTCACCGTCCGACGGCGGGCTCGAGAGCGGCGTCTCAGGCGTCCGGTGGAGGAAGGCCGAGGTCGATCTCAGCGCGACTGCAGGGTGCTGGTGGCCAGCTCGTCGTCGAGCGCCCAGATCCGGCCGGACTCGGCATCCGCGTGGTCGTAAGCGTACTCAATAAGGGCCTATCTGACTTACTCTCTAACGGCTAATCCGTATGCTTGCTACGTTCAGCGTGGAGATACCAGATGAATTTATCAATCTGATCACCTTTTGAGATGTTTAACACCATACTCACGCCGCCGGACGCCTTGATCGCTAACACCTGTTGGCGCCAGAAGTACGCGTAGCCGATTAAACCAAGCCCGACGATGAGAAGAAGTCCGCCAATAGCATCAGCCGAACTTAGGGTTAGCAGTCCAGTGAAGCCGAGAAGAGCCCCAAGAGCAATTGTCACAAGCGACAGCTTCCTGCCATACTCAATAGAGCTA
This sequence comes from Natronosalvus caseinilyticus, assembly GCF_017357105.1. Taxonomy (NCBI): domain Archaea; kingdom Methanobacteriati; phylum Methanobacteriota; class Halobacteria; order Halobacteriales; family Natrialbaceae; genus Natronosalvus; species Natronosalvus caseinilyticus. Next base: position 978,975 of record NZ_CP071596.1, on the reverse strand, counting down.
ATTTTACCGTGTGGCACGTCTCGAAACGTGAATCCACCGCTTTCTTTAGTCGTCTCTATCACCCTCTCGTTAGTGATAAACCAATAGGTAACGCCGTACCCCAGTAATGATTCAAACCAATTGATAACTCCTCTCGGCCGAAATCGGAGAGAGTAGGTTATTTCCTCGCTATTTAACATATACTCCTGTACCCGCTGTTCAGCCCCGGACTGTTGTTCAGATACTTGTTCTTGTTGTTGTGTTACTGCCATCTACTGGACTGACTCAATAATTCAATATGAATGTTCGGATTTCTTGTGTGTTTTTTTCAACAGTTCTGTTAGAATATCTCCTTTTGATATAACGTGACTGGCACGGACGTGCCGGCGTGGGGATCGGCGCCGGGGCCGGCGTCGTCGCCCCGGTCGGCATCACGCCGAATCGCGGTGTTCGAGGGCGTGCTCGTGGCGGGCGTTCAGGTCGACCTTTGGGCCAGGGTCAGCGTCAGCGTCGGCGTTTGGGGTAGAGTCAGGGCTCATCGCTCACCTCGGGGATCGGCGTCGACGTCGGGGTCGGCCTCGGTGTCCTCCAAGTCGAGCAACTCGCCGGGCTCGATCGGGTCACCCGTCTCCGGGTCGTACCACTGGATGTCACGCTCCCCGGTCGCCGTCGTCCGCTGGCGGGCCATACGGCCGATGGGCTCACCGTCCTCGTCCACGGCCCAGGACTCGATCGTCACCACGAGGCCGGACTCGACGTCACCGTCCGTGTTCGCGTCGTCCTCGATCTGCTCGAGGCGCTCCTCGAAGTCGTCCCAGGACCGGCGGCGCGTCATCGGTCACCACCGTCCTCGAGCGCCTCCAGGCGGGCCTCAATGTCCTCGAGGTCGTAGAACTCGACGAGCCACTCCTCGTAATCCAGGGCCAGGCGGGCCGCCTTCGCCCAGTTTTCGTCCTCGAGCAGTCCTTTGATCGACTTGCGGACCACCGTCTCGCACTCGAGGGCGCGGCGGTCACGATCACGGCCGCGCTCGACGACGCTCGAGGCGATCCGGTCGATGTCTTTCGAGATTTGCTGGTGTGAAACGCCGAACCGCTCGGCCATCTCGGTCCGGGAGACGAGGTCGGGGTGGCCTGCGGTTGCAATCTCCGCCGCGAGGTAGGCCCGTCGCTCGGTGTAATGGTACTCCTCGAGGGGCTTGCTGGGGATTTTGAGGGCGCTGTAATCGGGCTGGGTGCTATCCGACGCAACCTCGGAGGCCGCCTGGGTCATCGGCGGTCCTCCGGGAGAGCTGATAGGAGGGAAGCGGGCGACTGCATAAGGGACTTTCCCCTTCTTATAGCCGGGCGGACATAAGTCTTTCTTATAAACGTTTTGGCCAAGACGGGTATTACCGGTGGTTCGACGCGGCCGGGGAAAGCCGTCGCCGGGATATTCGCCGCGCTCTATCACGGATACCGCTGGGGCTACGCGAACGGATACGACGATGGTTTCGAAGATACTGTCTATCGCCAATCCCGGATGCGAAAGGACGACGCCGAGTAACTGATTCTATGCACTGAAATCGAGGCCCTAACACGTCGGCGATTGGTGCATGCATACGACAGGCCAACAACCTTGTCACTGGTTACCACTGGTTGAATTGGTCTAAAATCCTCAGGGAGACAGACCAGCGGTAGGTGTCAGCATCCGGCGGATAACACCATCAGAAGACGGCCATCTCCACCTGGGTGGCCGCTGCCTACCGTTTGACGTATCTGAACCCTCAAGTCACTGGCTTACACGGCACCTCGTCCTCGCAGGGCTTAAGTGGTCGAACCAGAGGCGGCCGTGCTGTCGAATAGACCACGACGAATGTGGCCGGGAATTATACAGTCTTCTGAGGTCCACCGAAACTATGGGCATACGTTCACTTGAGCGAGATGACTAATGAGGACCAGCTCGGCCCCATCCAGTGAAGTGCGAAGTTCTCCAGTGAATTCTACACCCTTTAATTGTAATGTTGTATTCGAGATAAGAAAGATTGAATGAGTTCGTGGCTTCTCTTTGGAAGGCGTCGATAACCGAACTTGGTCGCCTGCCAGATCTGCGACTCCCATCGCAATTCGAACATGACTCGAGGTTCAGGACCAAACTTGGATTTGTAGTCTGCCAGACTGGGAATCATTGCCGTCGTTAGGTCTACACGATCGAGGTCTTTCGCCGCGGCCTGTTCGATGACGTGCCAGTAGAGGAGTTCATTCACTGGGAGATCGACATCAGTTTTCACGCCGCCGATCCAGACGTGCATCGTGTCGCCGAACTCCAACGCCAGCAACCCACTCACCATTTTTTCATCAATGCAGAGGCAGTAAGGATGCAGTTGCTCCTCGGGAAGTCGAGCGTGGAGTTCCGCCATCAACTCGGGGGTGAGGCCGTAGCTCATCCCCTGTTCTTCGTGGCGGTTCTGGAGTTGTCGAACGATCAGTTGAGTAGTGTCGAGATCTCCTTCAACGATCTCGTAGGCTTGCTCATCGGTATTCCGGATTCGTCGCCGCGTCTCCTTAGTCAACTCACTGAAGAGTGCTTCGACACCGCTGCCAAGTTCGATGATGTAGATGTATCTGGGCGAGGCTTCAAAATCATTCCAAAGGTAGGGTCGGACGTCGGTGTACCGATCACTGCTCCACAACGACACAAAATCGGGCTCAATCGAGGTTTCGATCCACTCCCAACAGGCGTTAACGAACCGTCGGTGGTCTTTCTCGGTCTTCCGCTGTTTCACACCGTTCGAGTGTAGTCGCACCGGGCCGAGATGCGCGATTTCTGCCGCGTCGGGTGGAGAGTGTATCTTGTTAAAAGGCCCTCGCCTCGTCTCGAAAAGCGGAAGCAGCTCCACGGGTTCTTGTCCCTTGTAGCCGATCAGGAGATGAAGGTCGGTATTAGTGTGGTCAGCAAACAGATCAAGAGCCGCGTACTGGTGAAAAGGCGTCGCATGAGATGCTTGGGTGACATATGAGTCCCATTCTTCTTGTTTATCCGTCTTGACAACCTCGATGGTCATATTGCATCCATTACACCACGATGGGACTTATTAACAAGGGGGTGCGGATTTATAGGCCGGAGAGTCTCTTGGCCCACGGGGTAATTCTGGCCATGTGATTGACCGTCTTCGTCTCGCCAACTCCACGAGTCCAGTGAGCCCCTTTCGTGGTCGTCGCGCTAAGCGGGTTGACGTCGCTCTGGTTGGCCGACTGCGGTCAGGATTCGGAGGAATCTCGATGGGTGTCGGCCTCCTCACTGTCGATTGGCTGCCAGAAGACCTTCGAGCGGCCTCCAACCTGCTTGCTCTGGAGGTGGCCGTCCGCCGCGAGTTCGTTGAGTTTGTTGAGCGCCGTCCGCCGCGAGCACTCGAGCGATTCTGCAATCTCCGTGGCGATGAGCGGCTCGGCCGCGTCGCTTCGCAACCGAAACACCTCGAGGACGTCCTCGGGCGTCGTCTCCTCGATCCGTCCTGGCATACTCTCCACTTCGACTACTGCAGTGTTAGTCATTTGCCCTCGTAGGTAGTGCAGTCTCTCACGGTAAATAGCTACCCACGTAGGTAAGATATCCACACTGTCTGGCGATTAGAGAACGCCCTTTATGGTTATTGCCCACGTGGGTATGAATGAGGATGGCCGATCCCCTCGGGGTGCTGGAACACCCGGGCGCTGGAACGCCCGGGGATCGGTCGTCCGAATCCAGGTGAAGTCAATGACGACCACTACCACCTACGCCGCTGACCACGAAAAGGCTGCTGACCACGCGATCACTGCTCGCCGCTACCGCGGAGTCACCCAGGAGATGTCGGTGCTGGGACGCCCGGTCTACCCGGACCTCGAGGACGGTGAGTACCGCGTCGTCTCCGCGAGCGGCCGGGAGTACCGGGTGGACGTCCTGGCCGACGAGCCCGACGACCGATGTGACTGCCCCGACGCGCAGAACGACTGCCTCGGTGCCGACCGCGGGTGCAAGCACTTCTACGCCGCGCTCACGGCGACGGGGCGCCTCCCCGTCCCCGAGGGCCTTGAAGACGACGTCTGCCCCCAGCATGGCCAGCACGTCGATGGCGCGCCCGTGACGGCCGCCCAGCGCCGGGCGGCCTGCGACCTCGAGCGGATGACGCCTGCGATCGACGAGGCGGAGGCCGCCGACGCCCGACTCGAGATCGAGCACGAGGCCGTGCTCGACGCTCGACGCGAGCGCGCGCTCGAACGGCGCAGCGGGTGGGCGTGATGAAAGACGCAACCACTCTACGAGCGTGCGCGGCATGCGGCGGCGCCGTTCGGTTCGTCCGCGCGGACGGCCTCGACGCCGACCGAGTGCTCGAGCACTTTCGATGTGACGCCTGCCGCGAAGGCGGTCATCTGGTGCGCAATCGCCGATCTGACGGTGTTGAGGTATTCCAGGGACCCATCTTCGAGGGTAATACCCCAGGGGTGACGCGCTCATGACGGCGTCGTCGACGTGTTTCGCTTGCGGGCGGGCACTTTCGCTGGTCCCCGAGGACGAGATCGCCCGTGCCCGGGAGTCGCTCGGGTTCGGCGCCGCGAATGATCGGCTCCGCGAGTTCTGCGGGCTCCGCTGCCGGGCGCGGTGGCGCCACGTCGACCCCGTCCTCGAAGAGACGCGCCAAACGCGGCTCGAGGCATGGACCGCTGGTGGAATCGATCTGGAGTCGCCAGGAGCGATCATATATGGACGGTGAGATTCGCCCCAGTTAGGGATCGGCCTATTCGTCATGCTTTAGAATAGGGTCGTTTGTCCATGTCGACGGTTTCAACCCGAAAATGCTCTCTCATGGAGGGTGTTCGTGGAGTTTCAAACCGGTAGTGAGGGGAATTGATCTCGATCTGGAAGTCGATACTGGGACTCCCTCCCAGAGGCTGAGCCCCGAATGTGGGGAGCTACGAGAGGCCAAAGTGGTGTGTGAGGCTTGCAGTGATTTCTCATAGAGATTAACAACGCAACCCATAGTTATGATTCATTTCTATATAGTAGTTGAGAGATTAGGTCTGCTGAATATAGAGGATGAGTTCAGCACGCTGATCGAGTTTGTTGCACGATGAACTAATGAATCAATAGCTCGGTAGAGATCTTATTGAGTATAGTCTTATAGTTAGAGCAGTACTGCTAAAACGGCAGGAATGTCGGTGTCAGAGGCACACCCTGCCGTATTATCCCCGACAATCCGAACAGACAAATGCCTTTTTCCAACTTTCCGATATATCTCTGGTTATTAGATATCAAGCGCGTTCCTGTGATCACCTACACTGACCTCGCCACTCTTCACAGATCGACCTTCAGCACATATCACATTCGAACTATGTATTCAGCACGGGCAGTACGAATTGCTCGGCTTCTGTCAGAAACGCCGTGATCGATACAGGATATATTCAGCATGCCGCCTGCTTTTCACAAATATCGTCAATGAATGGCGTTAGAACACTCTTTCCAATAATTTAATTGATGAATTTGATAAGTAGCCGAACATCGGTTCTCCGTTATTGAGGAGTATACGGAGAGAAGTTACTATCATCACACGTGGTACATTTTCGAGGAGGCACCGGTGATGAGGTAGCCATAACAATTCCGCAGTGGCGGCACACATGTAGGTGGTTTCTGTCTCCCATGATCTCATCCCGAATGAACTATGTCACCATATAGCATATAGTGCTACTATCGTGGATTGGCATAAACGAGAATGATACGCTATTGTTCTGTAGTTGTTAGCGGGAGTCCTCTGATCTTCAACAGGCAAGTGCTACATTCGCGCCTTCTAATCAGCACGACTCCTGAAACTTATCACTGGTTAAGAACTTCACCAGATCCAATCGAGAAGAAATGGCGGGCGGTATGGGTGTGAGTAGATTGTGTTCCCAGAACGGATTACGACCACCGCCAACGGGGGTGGACCCATTCCAGTTCATCACCATGCACGTGGCGGATTATTCGCTCCGCACTGTGATAGGCAGACTGAAACCGGAGACCGGAGTCGAACGGATTGTGATCGAGGCGTCGTGAGTGCGTTCACAGATTCATCGAGCGAGACGCCCACCGGCGCCGTCGTCAGTCTCGAGTCCGTTCCGAACATAATACTGATTCGTTCGGGGCCTACCGCGTCCGGTACGGCGGCAACCACCGTCGGCGATGCGAAGCGGGATTCACGACGGCTCGATATCCGGTCGCGGTGCTGGACGAAAAGAGTGTATCTGCATCCGTTTCCGCGCGGTTATGACGCCGCAAAAAAGGATGAATCGGTCGAGGACGGTCCGCGTTCGGGCCATCCCCGACCGCGATTCTCGGATTCAATCCGTTCCTATCCCATCGAGGCGCGCACGTTTAGCTCGAGGCGCTCTGGGACTGGTTGCTCGAGACGCTGACACTCGAAGTGGAGCTCTGGGTGTTGTCGTCACCCTCGGCTTCCTGCGTCGTGTCCTGGCTGACCTCGACCTCATTGGTCGAGCTCTGCTCGTTGTCGTCACCGTCGGCTTCCTGCTCAGTGTTCTGGTCGACCTCGACGTTCTGTTCGGCGTCCTGCTCGTTGTCGTCACCGTCGGCTTCCTGATCGATCTCCTGATCGACTTCGGCTTCCTGTTCGGCCTCCTGCTCGTTGTCGTCACCGTCGGCTTCCTGCTCGATCTCCTGATCGACGTCGGAGTTCTGCTCGGCGTCCTGTTCGTTGTCGTCGCCCTCAGCCTCCTGCTCGATTTCGTTCTCTTGCTCGACTTCTTGCTCGGCTTCCTGTTCGTTATCGTCGCCCTCAGCCTCTTGCTCGACTTCCTGTTCGGCCTCGTTCTTCTGCTCAGCTTCCTGTTCGTTATCGTCGCCCTCAGCCTCTTGCTCGACTTCGTTCTCTTGCTCGACTTCCTGTTCAGCCTCCTGCTCGTTGGCGTCGCCCTCAGCCTCCTGCTCTACTTCCTGCTCGGCTTCGTTCTCCTGCTCGGCTTCCTGCTCGTTGTCGTCACCGTCTTCGACTTCTTGCTCGGCTTCGTTTTCCTGTTCTATTTCTTGCTCAGCTTCCTGCTCGTTGTCGTCACCGTCGGCTTCCTGCTCGACTTCCTGTTCGGCCTCGTTCTCCTGCTCGGCTTCCTGCTCGTTGTCGTCGCCGTCTTCAACTTCCTGCTCGGCTTCGTTCTCTTGTTCGACCTCCTGTTCGGCCTCCTGTTCGTTGTCGTCGCCCTCAGCCTCTTGCTCGACCTCCTGTTCGGCCTCGTTCTCCTGTTCGGCTTCCTGCTCGTTGTCGTCGCCGTCTTCAACTTCCTGCTCGGCTTCGTTCTCTTGTTCGACCTCCTGTTCGGCCTCCTGTTCGTTGTCGTCGCCGTCTTCGACTTCCTGCTCAGCCTCCTGCTCGGCTTCGTTCTCCTGTTCAGTTTCTTGTTCGTTGTCGTCACCGTCTTCGACTTCCTGCTCGGCCTCGTTCTCCTGCTCGGCTTCCTGCTCGGCTTCCTGTTCGTTGTCGTACCCGTTCTCGACTTCCTGTTCGGTTTCTTGTTCGACCTCGTTCTCCTGTTCTGCCTCCTGCTCGTTGTCGTCACCGTCTTCGACTTCCTGCTCGACTTCGTTCTCTTGCTCGGCTTCCTGCTCGGCTTCCTGCTCGTTGTCGGCGCCAGCTTCGACTTCCTGTTCAGCCTCCTGCTCGGCTTCGTTCTCCTGCTCGGCTTCCTGTTCGTTGTCGTCGCCGTCTTCGACTTCCTGTTCAGCCTCGTTCTCCTGCTCGGCTTCCTGTTCGGCCTCTTGCTCGTTGTCGACGCCAGCCTCGACTTCCTGCTCGACTTCTTGTTCGCCTTCGTTCTCCTGTTCGGCCTCCTGCTCGTTGTCGTCACCGTCTTCGACTTCCTGCTCGGCCTCGTTCTCCTGTTCTAACTCTTGTTCGGCCTCCTGTTCGTTGTTATCTCCGTCCTCGATTTCCTGCTCGACTTCTTGTTCGCCTTCGTTCTCCTGTTCGGCCTCCTGCTCGTTGTCGTCACCATCTTCGACTTCCTGTTCGACCTCGTTCTCCTGCTCGGCTTCCTGTTCGGTCTCCTGCTCATTGTCTGAGAAGCCGAGTAAGGCAGCGAGCAGACCGTTTTCGACTTCCTGCTCACTATCTTGCTCGAGTTCGTTCTCCTGCTCAGCTTCTTGTTCGTTGTCGTCACCGTCTTCGACTTCTTGCTCGGCTTCGTTCTCCTGTTCTAACTCCTGCTCGGTCTCCTGCTCGTTGTCGTCGCTGTTCTCGACTTCCTGCTCGCTCTCTTGTTCGCCTTCGTTCTCCTGTTCTACTTCTTGTTCGTTGTCGTCGCCGTCCTCGATCTCCTGCTCGTTCTCGTTCTCCTGCTCGGCTTCCTGCTCGGCGTCTTGTTCGTTGTCGTCGCCGTCGATCTCTTGCTCGTTCTCCTGCTCGAGCTCGTTCTCCTGTTCTGCTTCCTGCTCGTTGTCGTCACCGTCCTCGATCTCCTGCTCGTTCTCGTTCTCGAGTTCGGCCTCCTGGTCGGCGTACTGTTCGTTGTCGTCGCCGTCGATCTCTTGCTCGCTCTCCTGCTCGAGTTCGTGTTCTTGCTCGGCGTCCTGCTCGTTGTCGTCGCCATCCTCGATCGTCTGCTCGTTCTCGCTCTCGAGCGTGTTCGCCTCGTCACCGTCGGTCGCCTGATCGGCGTCCTGGACGTTGTTGTCGCCGTCGATTTCCTGTTCGGCGTCGACGTCGACGTCGTTGTCCTGGTCGGCGTACTGACAGTTGTCATCCCCGTCCTCGATATCTTGGTTCGAGCCCAGAAGTATCTCGAGGAGCTGGAGCAACCGTTGATCGTTATCGTCCCCGTCCGTGTATTGATCCTGAGTGACGTCTCCTTCGACACTTTGGTCCGTATCTTGACAATTGTCGTCCGAGTCGTTTGCAACTGCTGCGCCAGTCATCCCGATAGCCGCCCCGCTGATCATCATCATCACGACCAGCGCAAGCGTTACGATTCGCGTTATACTGTGTTCTCCCATTGTATTTTCCACGGCCCGATGGCCGTCTCGATAATGGAGGATAGACCCCTATATTGTTAGCCAGGCCACATCAATTCCGTAATCGGGATTACGACCTGTGAGGCTGGACGAAACGATTTCACGGTTGATCGTTATCGAACGACAACTATCTTTTACGCTAACAGTCGTCATCGATTGCGATTCGTCCAGACGAAGACGCGAAGATCAGCCGACGAGACACCACAACGGTAGCTGTAGACCATCGCCAGCGACTGTTCACCTAGAGAAATGCGAAACGAACCGATGGAACGCGAGCGATATGGCGGGCCAGTTGACTCGACAGCGAGACGACGAAGTACCACTGGAAATCAACTGTGCCACCCGTGCTACCCTTGAGCGACTGCGAACGTTGCTCCTCGAAGAAGTCGCTCGAGAGGGGCGTCCGATCGACGAGAGTTAGAGCGTCAGAATCAGTCACAGGACGACTGCACCGATCGCGTTCGCGTGGTGATTCCGGTCGACCGTACCGTCACGGTCGTCCGTGACTGGGCACAGACGGCGTCGGATTCCGAATGATCGACCCTCGTTTTCGTCCTCGTTCCGTCGGACGCGATCTCGATCTCGTAGGAACCCGGGCGGACGAACGCGAACTCGAGGCGTTCGCCTGCCGGGATGGATTCGGTGCTATCGAAGCGGGGCTCGCCGTCGCGAGCGATTCGAATTGAGAGTGTACGTTCGTCTTCACTCTCGTTCCGCACGTGGACTTCGTGTGCGTCAGTTTCGGTCGGCTCGTCCCCCTCGTCCGACCGACCGAGTTCGTACCGCTCGTGCAGGCCATCGTCGTCGTCGGAGAGATCTGATTCCTGATCAGATCCGTTCTCACCACGTGTTCCATCCCGGTTCGAGCCACCGTCCGTCGCTCGTCTCGCTTCGAAGTTCTCGAAGCAGTAGGCGGCCCCTCCGGTTACCGTAGCCGCGCCGATGTGAATGAAGAGATTGCGTCGGTTCATGATCAAACGGAGTCGACTGACGAGAGCTCTTTCGCCGTTCGGTCAGAACGTCGCTCGAGCACCCCGTCGTGTCGATTCGGTGACGGTCCACCACCGCGAGACATAGCCGTTTCGATCGTTTCGGAGCCACGGTCGCGGTAACGTCGATTACTGGCGATCACACGTTTCGAATCTGATACGGTGGGTCGGATGGGATCGGTTTCGAGACGCCGACGCACGTACCGACCGTCGATTTGTTGTCACTGTCGCGTGCGATCCCTACGAGTCGTCTGTCACAATGAGGTCGGATCCCGGGCGGTCATCGCCGAACCGCCGGTATCCCATTCGAAGTGTGTTACCGCTGGTTATCGCGAGGAAGTCCCCTTCTTCTTCGGGGGCTTCGGGTCGCCACACTTGCGGGTGTCCTCGTCGTCATCTTTGTCGCCATTTTTATCATCATCTTTGTCGTCGCCGTCGTCAACGCCGTCGCTCGTGGTGACGTGTTCGGTTTGCTCGCTGATCTGAACGTTTTCCTGCGTTACGTACACCGCGGCGTCGTCGGTCGAGGTGAAGACGTCGACCGACTGATCGCTGTGCTGGTTACTCTCTTGGGTAGCGTCCGCCGTCGCTCCCGGCCCTGCAGCTGCGGCTCTCGCGTGCTGCTCGCTGACCTGTACATTCAATTGGGCCACGACGACGACGGCGTCATCAGCGATGACGCTGACGTTCGCGGTCTGGACGGCGCGTTGGTCGTTCGTCTGCTCGACGAGTGCCGAAGCGTTCTCGCCTGCAGCGGCAGCGTTGCCGGTCTGAGAGCTCTCCTGGACGTTCAACTGGACGACGAGGACGGATGCCTTCTCGGCGGTGACCAAAACCTCCGCCCGCTGTTCTGTGACCTGTTCGTTCGATTGGGTGACGACCGCGCTGGCGTCCTGGCCGGTCGCCGAGGCACTCCCGTTCTGTTCGTTTCGGTCGACGGCAACCTGCTCGACCGTCACTTCCGTACCATGATCGGTCATGATCGACGCGTCGTCGTTCGCGCCAGCCGTCACCGACCTGTCCTCGGCTGCCGTCTCGTCGATTGCCTCACTGATCGCCAGCAGCTCCGACTGGCTCGTCTCCGACTCGTCCTCGACCAGCATCGACCAGACGGACTCCGCCGACTGGTCGTCCAGCGCATACACGTTCGTCTGGGTCTCGTTGCCGACCGTGTTCGACTCGATCACGATTGCCTCCCGAGTGTTGTCGTCCGTCGATGCGAGCGCTTGCTCGATGGGGATTTCCCCCTCCTCCGTCACGACGGTGGCCGATTCGATATCATCACCGTCATTCGTATGCGTCTGCTCAGTGGCGAGCGTTGTCTGCTCCTCCTCGCTCGTGTGTGGCTGATTCGTCGTGAACAGCGAGTCGGCGTATCCGCTCGCGTACGGGTGTGTGGGTTCGACAACCGGGTCATCTTCGTTCAGCTCGGTAGTTTGGCTATTCGCCGCCGCGAGTCCTCCGGCGGATGCGACCAGACCAGTTACCAGCAGGCCGGCCACGAGCATCGTCACAGAGGCCAGAATGTATTGTTTCATGCTAATACAATTGTCGACGACTGTACACCACTGCTTTAATAATAATATCCAAATAGATCGTAGGCGGCACCATCCGTCGAACCGGGCGACGATCCGTGAGAAATGAGATATTCACCGTCGGAACGGTCCCCAGTAGCGGTCGACTATCAATCACTGGAGCTCGCTCTATTCGACACGAAGAGAGCCAGTCGCTCGAGGGTTGACCAAACCGATAGACTCTGCCATTTCCGGTCGTTTTTGGTGGGTTTTTGGCCGACGCCGTCGCTCTACCCGGGCCGGAAACACGGCTTTGATCCGGTGTCAATCGGCGGGTGAATCGGGTGGATCACCACCTTCACGACCCGCCCTCCCCGGGAGAGAGCGTACACCAGGACTCTGGCACGCTCCAGGAGCACCCTCGGAGGGTGAGTTCGTCAAGTTCCACGTATAGGTACTCATACGTACCACTTGACGAACTTCGTCCAGGTCGTCGAGTTCGACCGGCTCGAGTTCGACCTCGCCGTGCTCGGTCACTCGGTGGAGGTCGTCGTCGAGCCACCGGTAGCCCCGGCCGTCCTGGGGGTTCTGTTCGCGGTCGAGGTAGCCGCGGTCGTACAACCGCTCGAGGTGAGTGAACACCTGTTGCCGCGTGATGTTGACGTCCGGGTGGGCGGCCACCTCGGCGGTGGTCCAGGCGGTCCCGGGGAGCGCGTTGAGGGCAGCGACCACCTCGCGTTCGCCCTGGCTCCGGGTGCGGAGGACGCGCCCCTCGCCAGCGATCGGCACCCAGTCGGGGAGGGTGTTGGTGTGGACGTAGACGACGGCGCCGTTGCCGTCCCGGCCGAAGCGCATTGCCGCCTGGAGCGTTTGGTGTTCGGTCATATGCTGGCGGATTTCGTTCCCGACGTCGCCGTAGTCGGTGCGAACGCCCGCCTCGAGCGGGAGGTCCTCACCGGGGAACCGCGGCTCGACGGCGGTCCCGTGGTAGGCGCCCCACTTCGCGACGAAGTCCGGGCCGTAGTTGCGCGAGCCGATGACGGCGCCCAGGCGGGTGCTGGCGTACTCGTTGCTCCCGAGGACGTCGCCGTAGTGTTTCGTCTCCGTGACTAGGTCGAGGACGCCCTCGGGCTCGTAGACGTGTTCCTTGGCGCGTTTCGTGGTGATGAGCGCGGGTTGCTGGCCGTGTTCGGCGGCGATCCCCTCGAGGAGGGCGCGGTCGTCGTCGAGGGTCACCCGGTTGGCAATCTCGGCCTCGCCCGCGGCGTACCCTTTGACGGCGTCGGTCGTCCGCACCAGGTGGAGCCCGAGAACGTCCCGGATGTACTCCACGCGCTCGTCGTCGGTGAGCACCTGACGGTGATTCAGCCGCGAGCGCCCCAGTGCCAGGCGCCACATGGTCACGGTGGGCGTTCCGTCGAGGCCGATGACGTTACGGGCGGCCTCGAACGCGGGGGGCTCAAGCAGGTGGATCGCGCCCCGAGCACGGTCGAACGTGGCGACGTGGCCGTCGAAGCCGTTCCCCAGGAGGGCGCGCTCCCAGCCGTTGCCGAGGTCGTCGCCGGTCAGCAGGGCGTAGACGGCGATCGGGGCCGCCGCGTGGCCGCCGTCGTCGAACGCCTGAAGGGGATCGCGGTCGGCGTCGCCGTCGAACCAGTCGAGCGCCTCAACGCGCCGGTCGTCGTCGGCACGCCCCTCGAGGAGGTCGGTGTAGTCGTCGAACGGGAGGGCGGGCGTCGTCTCGAGGAACCGGCTCACGGCGCGCTCAAGGCCGAGGTCGAGCGTCGTCTCGTAGTCGTCTCCGGGGAACTCGTCGATGAGGACGGTCCGGCCGGCGGTCACCCGGGGGACGTATGCGTGGCTGTAGTGGCCGATAAGGATGTCGTAGTCGTCGGGGTCGAAGCGCCAGGCGCTCGTGTACGGGCACTCGTGGGGCTGGTTCTGGCAGGGGAGGTCGCCGGCATGGTGCTTGTGGATGTCCTGGCCGGTGGCGCCGCGATCGTACCAGCGTTCGACGGCGTCGACCCAGTCATCGCCGTATTCCCCGTTCGCCGTGTCGCATTTGTCGAAGAACGACGGGAGACGCTTCGCCGTGAGGCCGTGGTCGGCGCACCACTCCTCGAGTTTCTCGTACTGTTCGTTGTTGCCCCGGCAGGTGAGGATCGTCGTAGGCTCGCCCGCCGCGGCGGTGGCGGCGACCTCGCCGTAGGTCTTGCCCATCGTCGGCAGCGCCTCGATCAACACGTCGTCACACCCCTCGATGGCGTTGGTGATGGCGTCGGTGGTCCGGTCGCGGGCGGCCTCAATCGTGAGGGCGTCCTCGCCGCGGTAGCCGTCGGAGGTCCAGTCCCAGCCGTCGGTGACCGCGTGGTGACGGAGTGCGTTCGGGAGGATGGCGTGGTGTTCAACGTCCTCGGGTTCGATGGACTCGATCGGGTCGGGGAGCTGGTCGGCGTAGCCGCGTTCACGCGCCGTGTCGAACACCTCGCGCCAGGTGTCCGTCGAGAGACCGCCGGGCACCCAGTCACCGCACGAGATTACGCCCAGTTCCATCCCGAGCAGGTGGAGGCCGTTGCCCGTGGCGCCGTGGCGCCAGCAGCGAAAGGTCTCGCCATCCTCGCTTACCATGAAGTTCGAGCCGGTGCTCGAGCCGTGGAACGGGTGTTCGCATCGCTTGCCCTCGGGGTAGCGTCGCCGCGAGAGGACGTCGTACACCCCGACGTCGGCGTCCCGATCCCGGTCACCGTGGGTGCACCGCCCGGTCCCGTGGCCGTGGTCGGGCTCGTCGTCGTCGGTTGTCCAGGGTTCGAGGAGGTCGCGAAGGTCGTCCTCGTCGATGGTGGCGAGTTCGTCGGGGCCGCGCAGCGGGCCGTAGTAGTTGCCCGACGGGTGGCGCGAGCCGGGGCCTACGACGTAGGACTGCGGGGCCGCCTTGATGTGCCCCAGGTTTTCGCCCGTCTCAGGGTCGTCGAGTGGGATGTCGTTTTCGAGGCCGGGCACCAGCAGAAATCGGTGGTTGCTTGAGCGCGAGCCCGACACCTGCCACGGCGTCTCGGGGAGGCGATCGACGAGGTCGGCCAGGGCGTCGGGCTCGTCCTCGTCGACGATCGCGAGGTCCCCCCGGGCGGCGATCCCGTAGTTGTGGCCCGCCTCGAGGTAGGCGTCGAGGATGGGATCGTCGCCCTCGAACAGCGTCTCCTCGGTGCGCTCGCGATCGGTGCCCTTCTCCCCGGGCGGGATCGGGATGAACACCTTCCCGAGGTCGGCGAGCGGCGCTGGGACGCCGGTCATGGCGCACACCTCCCATTATCGAGGGCGGGGCACAGCTGGTCGTCCTCGATGATGTAGCACCCGCAGAACTCGCACACGGGTGGCTCGAGTTCGACGGTGAGGCTCACCGCGACCACCCCTGGCGAGGGCTACCGAGAGGGTGGTTGTAAACCCCGCATATGGACGGATTTCTCGCGAATTTTCGTATAAGAGGATGGGACCGCCCGGATTTGAACCGGGGTCACGGGCACCCAAGGCCCGAAGTATACCAGGCTAACCCACGGTCCCGTGTCCGTACTTCTGGGCGCGGTGCGTAAAGGCTTTCGTTTGTGAATGGACGCGCTTTTCACCTCCGGCGGTGTGTCAGCCGACATGGTCACCGGTCTCGAGATCCTGATCCTGGTCGTCGCCCTCGCGTTCGTCTTCGGCGCGTCGCGACTCATCGACACCGTTCGACCGCTCTTCGCCAACGCGGTCGCCGGGTTGCTCGTCCTCCTGGCCGTGCAGTGGATGTTCGTCTTCGAGATTACCATCACCCCGATCGTGCTCGTGATCGTCGCTCTGGGCGGCGTTCCCGGAGCGCTGCTAATCGTGTTGCTGTCGATTACCGGGGTTGCCTTCGTCTAGGGTGCCTCGAGACGACGTGGTCGCCGCTCGAGTATTGCATCGAGTGACGAACCGGATAGGCAAAATCAGTTCTCGAGCACGCGAGCGACGTCGTCGTCGGTGGCTTCGTCGAAGTCGGCCGGATCGGTCGTGGGCCAGGACTCGTACTCGTCTCCGTCTTCGTCGTCCCAGTTCGACAGCAACGCCGCGACGTCCTCGTCGGTCGCCTCCGGCAGGTCGTCCTGGACGCTTTCGTCGACGACCATCTCGTCGAAAATCGAGCCGAACGTCGCGACGATGCGGTCCTCGTGTGCCGTCGGGTCGAGGTGGAAGTGCGCGATCGCGCCGACGCTCGAGAGTCGTTTGGTGAGGACGTACGCGAAGTGAAACACCTGCTTCGGCGGGGCGTAGCGCAGGAGCATGTCTAGGGAGTGAAAGCAGATTCGGACGTGGTAGGCGTCGCCCCACTGCTCGCAGAATTCGCTGATCGTGACGCCGAGGGCCGACAGGTCGGTCGGGTCGTCGATCGCATCGACGACGAACGGGGCGGAGTAATCCGGGCCCACGGTGGCCTCGGCCGCACGGAGGACGTCGCCGACGGAGACGATGCCGAGTTTCGCGGGACCGTCGCTGGCCGTCGGCCGACAGTCCGTCTGCGCCCCGGCGAACGAGACGCGCAGCTCGGCGACCTCCGAACACGACTGACAGAGGTCGTGGCAGGCGTCTACTGGCTGGTTCGTCTCGTGAACGAGGAGCACGTTCGACGGTGCCTCGATCGATTCGGGGATACTCGGTTCCATGGTGGCGACGTCGAGTCGACGTTAGGCGAAGGGTCACAGGCCCCGCACATTACTGTTCTGGCCCCTGATACTCGCGATATAACCGTTGTGGCCGGTCTCCGCCTGACGTTCGATCGCCCCTACATACATGTATCTCACGTCAGTAAGAACAGCCATGCAGATCGGACTCTGTGCTGACGTACACGGGAACCTCCCCGCACTCGAGGCCGTCCTCGCGGACCTCCCCGACGTCGACGCGCTGATCTGTGCGGGCGACGTCGTGGGCTACAATCCCTGGCCGGCCGAGTGCGTCGAGCGGCTACGAGACCTCGAGGTGCCGACGGTGATGGGAAACCACGACCGGGCGGTCGCTCGAGAGACGACGTTCCGGTTCAACTCGATGGCCGCGGCGGGGGTCGAACTCGCCCGCGAGCGCCTGACCGACGACCAGCGGGGGTGGCTCGCCGAGTTGCCCGACGAGCGCCTCGCGTTCGACAGCCAGGTGAAAATCGTCCACGGTCACCCCGCAGATCCAGACCGGTACACCTACCCGCGGGACTTCTCGCCGCGGCTGCTCGAGGACGAGTCGGTGCTGGTGCTCGGCCACACCCACGTCCAGCACGTCGAGCGCTACGCCGAGGGGGTCGTCGTGAATCCGGGCAGCATCGGGCAGCCGCGAGACGGCGACCCCCGGGCGGCCTACGCCGTCCTCGACCTTGACGCGCTCGAGGTCGAGACCCGTCGCGTCGCCTACGACGTCGAGCGCGTGCAGCAGGCGGTAGCGGAGGCAGGGCTTCCCGAAAAGATCGGGACGCGGTTGGCTCGAGGCGAGTGAAGCGAGTCTGGCCTGAATTGAGCGCGAACGGTGTGCGAACGGTGCGGTGGAGTTCGCTCGAGGCAAGAGACCGGTCCGTCTGACCCGAGGGGAGCGACCGATCCGACCAACTCGAGGCGAGTCCTGGCCCCATCCAGCGACGACGGCTCGTCGCTCACCCGCGCTGGGACTCGTCGACCGTGCCGTCGGTGCCCGCCGGACTGCCGTGCTTGTCCTCGACGTCGTCGTCCTCCGCCGTCGTGGTCGCGGTCGACTCGGTCGCGCTCTCGTCCGAGGAGGGCGGTTCCTCGCTGTAGCCCAGTTCGAACCACAGCTTCGCCGTACAGTCCGTCCCCTCCGATTCGCCCTCGGAGTGGCGAGCGAGGAACCCGTTACACCGGTTGTGCTCGATGACGTTCGAGAGCGACGCCAACGACCCACACTCCGGGCAGTCGATCGCGTAGCTGCCGTCGTGCTGGTGCCAGCTATCGGGCGTCAGATCCATATAGGCCGCGTCCTCGGTGTCGTGTTTCGTCATAGCGGATAAACGGGTTCTCGAGGGATAATCATCAACCCGGCGAGAGCAACCCCGGACTCGAGCACTCACTCTTTTTCTTTCTTCACGCCCCAGGCCAGCGTCAGGTCGATCTCCTCGCGGCGGCCGCCGAGCATCGGAGACCGTTCCTCGACCTCGAGGTCGTAGGTGACCTGGGCGTCCGGCGAGAGCGTCACCACCTTGTTCCCGACGGAGATGTTGGCGTCGCCGCCGCTTCGGATTTCTCGGGCGAGTTCCTGCAGCCGGTCGGCTACTTCCTCTCTCGTGAGTTCGTCCTTGTAGGTCGTCGTGTCGGCCATGGGCTACGGGCCACGACCGGTCGCAAAAACCTTGGCCCCGAATCACGGCGTAAGGGGTCGATTACCGGAGGAAGAGAACGATTACCGCGGGAGGGAGGGGATCCGCGCACCGCTTCAGACGAGCGGCTCGAGCAGTTCCTCACCTGCCTCGAGCAGTTCCCGGACGCGCTCGTCGCGCTCAGCCTCGGCGTAGACGCGCAGGACGGGTTCGGTCCCGCTCGGCCGAACGAGCACCCAGGAGCCGTCCTCGAGGGTCAGTTTGAACCCGTCGGCCGTGTTCACGGTCGCGACCGGCGTTCCCGCGACCGCGTCGGGGATTTCGTCCTCGAGCGCCGCCAGAACGGCGGCCTTCTCGTCGTCGGGGCAGGCGACGCTGATCTTTCCCTGCGTGACGTCGCCGTGGGTCTCGAGCAGGCGGTCGACCCGGTCGTCGATCGGTTCCGCGGCGTGCATCACGGCCGCGAGCAGGCCCATCAGCACGCCGTCTTTCTCGCGGACGTGGCCGCGGACGGTGAACCCGCCCGACTCCTCGCCGCCGACGAGGGCGTCGTAGTCGGCCATCGCTTCGGCGACCCACTTGAAGCCGACGGGCACCTCGTGGACCGACTCGCCGTGGGCTTCGGCGATCCGGTCGATCAGGAAGGACGTCGACACCGTCCGGATCGCCGGCCCGTCGTTCGACTCGAGCAGGAAGTCGTAGAGCGCGGCGAAGAAGAGGTTCTCGTCGAGGAGACCGCGATCGGGCGTGACGACTGCCACGCGGTCGGCGTCGCCGTCGTTGGCGATCCCGAGCGCTGCGTCCCCCTCGGTGACCGCCTCGACCAGTTCCTCGAGGTTCTCCGCCGCGGGTTCCGGCGACCCGCCACCGAACTCGGGATCGCGAGTACACCGGAGGCGCTCGACGCTCGCCCCGACGCGCTCGAGGAGGGCGTCGGTCGTCCCCCGGCCGCTGCCGTGCATCGCGTCGTAGGCGATGGGCAGTCCCTCGAGTGCGTCCTTGGGGTCGAGGGCCTGGTCTCCCGCGACCGAGCGGACGACCTCGAGACAGGCCTCGGCGTGCGCGTCGACGAGGTCGACCTCGCGAACCGACCCGTGCTCAGCCTCGGGCAGCGGATCGGGGACGGCGAGCGAGTCCGCGATGGCGTCCATGATCGGGGGAAGCGCCGGGGCACCGTCGTCGGGAATGAACTTGATGCCGTTGTACGACGGCGGGTTGTGCGAGGCCGTGATCACGACCGCCGCCGAGAGGCTCCGGTCGACGACTGCGTGGGCACACAGCGGTGTCGGTCGGTCGCGGTCGCTCAACAGGACGTCGAAGCCGTTGGCACACAGGACGCGGCTGACCTCTTCGGCGAACCCGCGGGAGGTCTCGCGGGCGTCGTAGCCGACGACGACTGGCGCCGTCTTCCCCTCCTCGCGGAGCGTCGTCGCGATGGCCTGGGCGACCATCCGCACGCGGGGTGCGGTGAACTCCTCGAGCGTGGCTCGCCAGCCATCGGTGCCGAAGGAGATCGCTGCCCTGTCGTCGGCCGTCGTCGCGTCCGTTTCCGTCTCCGGATCCATACGCGGACTGTCGTCGCCCTGGTCGAAAAAACCGACGCACGCACACGGGGGCGACGGTGACGAACGCACACGAAGGCGACTGTGACGGCGTGGCGTCCGGGGTCCAGAGCCATCGGCCTCGAGAATTGAACCGCGATCGTTCCGGCACGCGGTCGAACCACGGTCGATCCGAAACGCGGCCGGAAGAAGTAACGACTGGCTGTATCGAGTCCGTTTTACCGCGCGACCCGGTAGAGCGCGTATGGACGCCGCTCCACACGTCGTCGCCGTCTCGGGGAGCTTCCGCGAGAGGAGTACGACCCGAACGGCCCTCCGGTACGTTCTCGAGGCTGCAGCGGACGCCGGCGCCGAAACGACGCTGCTCGACCTCCGCGAGTACGACCTCCCCGTCTACGACCCCGACGTCGACGGCCAGGGGGACGGGACCGCCGTGAAACGAATCGTCCGCGACGCCGACGCGGTCGTCCTCGGCACGCCCGTCTACCACGGATCGTACTCGGGAGCGCTGAAGAACTTCCACGACTACTGCGGCTGGGACGAGTACGAGGACACCACCGTCGGCCTGCTGGCGACCGCCGGCGGCGGCAGCTACGGGTCGACCCTGGACCACCTCCGGATCACCGTCCGGGGTGTTCACGGCTGGGTCCTCCCACACCAGGTCGGCATCCGGAACGCGTCCAGCCAGTTCGAGGACGATCCGAACGCCACCGACGGCCGGGCGTTCGTCGACCCCGACCTCGAGGAGCGCGTCGAGAAACTCGGCCGTTTGTTGGTCGAGTACGCGTTCATCTCGCCGGAGGTGACGACGCCGCGGGCGTCGGAGTCGAGTTCGGGTTCGGGTGCGGAGTCGAGTTCGGGCTCAGGCGACTGAGCAAAAAAACCGAATCGCCGGACGGCACTTAGACCGATTGTAGGTACTCGGTCTGCAGTTCCTCGTCCGTATAGTCCTTCCCGTGGACCTCCTTCATGTGATTTCTCGCCAGTTCGATCGCCTCTCCCTCGTCTTCGGACTGGACGACGAATCGGCAATCGTTCGCTGCCGATTCGCAGTCGAGTTTGTGTGCTGTCGTCATGTAGTTGTCTCCGTTAGTCGCCTCCCTCAGTCGTCGCCAGCCGCCCCATCCTGCACGTGGGCGGCGATTTGCTCGGCCTCCCCGTAGAAGGTCTCGAGGTCGTAGTCCTGTGCCTGAATCATCGCGCTGTACCGCGGCGTTTGACATCCTCCCCGCGCTGAAGCGCGAGGATTCCTGATCGCGTTTGGGATATTATGGTTTACGACGTGGCCTGTTCTTGAGGTGCAAACGCACCAGTTTCCTTGTTAAACAAGAACGTCGAAGGCTGTGCCAACCAGCCGTTACTCCTATCTCCGCCATCGCAGGCGAGACTCGGAGATACTTTCTGTCGAATGTTCTCAGCTCCGTTCACGTCCGCATTCGCCACCGCATCACACTTATCGCAGACGTACAATCCGCGTTCAACACGGTTCGCTGCACGCTTGCGACCACAGCACGAACACGACTTCGACGTATCACGCTCAGACACTTGCTCAACCGTGATTCCCTCCATCTCGGCCTTGTAGTCAAGCATCGACGTGAAGCGGTCGAACGCCCACGAATGTAGGTCAAGGTTGCCATGCTTGCCCCAGTTCTTCGACTCACCGCTCTTCTCGCCCTCACGGATGCCGGAGAGGTCTCCCACTACAATCGTTCCAACTCCCTCGTCAACACACCGTTCAACGATGTGTTTCGAGAGTGTATGGAAGTGGTAGGTGCGGCGGGCCGATTTCGTCTGATTCAACCGCGTCGCCTGCTTGGAGTCCGAATCGTCACAGCGAGCGATGCGTTTGCTGAAGTAGTAGTCATCCTGTTTCAGACAATTCAGCGGATATAGTTCGCTGTAGCCGTCTTCGTAGGAAAGGGCGGCGAAATTATTGATACCGAGGTCAATACCCACAGTCTTCTCACCGGGGGATTCAGTCACTTCGATTTCGACTTTGCAGACGAAGTGGAGTTCCCACTCCTCACCATCCCAGACTATCCGAACTTGTTGGACGTTCTCTACGGTGGAGAGGTCAACACCGGGGCGCATCTGGTACTCGCAGAGGATGAAGTCCGACCAGTACTCCTTGAGGTTTGAACCTTTGGAGAGGCGGACGCGGTTGTACTTGGTGTCGAGTTTGAAGCCTTTGGTCTTGAATGTGACCGTGGAACGCGGATGTTCGTCTCTGTGTTTGCGGTAGCCGGGCGGGTTCGCGTTCGTGTCTCCGTTGCGTCGTTTGCCGTACCAGCCGTTGAACGCTTCAGCGAGTTCTTGAAGGACTCGCTGACTTGACTGAGAATGCAGGTCACCGTAGCGTTTGTGCGACTTCAGGTACGCGGTGAGTTCGTTGTGTTCAGGAATGTAGCCGATTTCATCCCAGACGCGACTACACGTCCACCGCCCGACGTTCCAGAGTTTCGAGGCCGAGAACCCGAGGGCGTCAAGGTCGTCGGACACACGTTGCTGATTCCGAATGGACGCAGTGTAGGTTCGGGTGACGACCTGTTCCGCCATACATAATCCATGTCGGTAAGATTATTTAATGGTACGGATTGGTGTGGAATATCCAGTCGTCCGGCCGAAGACGAACTCGGGGTCAGCACCGTCGTTTCGCTCGCCCTGTCCACTCTGTCCAGCCTCTCCTCCCAACACGCCTTACTCGCTCTCGAGACCGACCAGTCGCTCCTTCCGCGTGCGAGCGAACTGCTTGATCTCGTACTCCCTGCTCATAGCAACCGACCTCGAGGAGTAGCGTTCGACGTGGACGACTTCCACGGGCCCGCGACCACGGGTGTACTTCGCCCCCGTTCCCGCGTTGTGCTCGTCGACGCGTCGCTCGAGGTCGGTCGTGTAGCCGGTGTAGAGGCTGCCGTCGGCGCACTCGAGGACATACACCGTGTGTCGCTCGGTCATCGGATTCGCCGATCAATAGGTGGGCGATATCAAAAAGCCTCGCTACGGCGTGGGGTCCGCCGGTGTTCGTCTGGGCTTGCCGCTCAGGAACTGGTGGCGCGTTCTCTCGCCGCTTCCGCGATCCCAGCGTTGGCCGAACAGCTGATACACGCGTGGATCTTGCCATCTTCGTCGGCGAAGACGCGTGCGAAGCGCTCGGAGACGTGCGCGCCGCAGTGGGTACACGTTGGCATGGTATGCCGGGACGATGCCGGCATCTCGAATTAGTGCCCGATCGATAAATAGCCTTTGCCAAACGCTGCCAAGTTTTTACAGAAAGAAACATTATCTTTCGTTACTGCGACTTACGACTCGCCGGTTCGGGCCTCGTCGATCGCTCGAGCGATCAGCGTCGCCTGGGCACCGGCGACGAAACCGGCGTCGACGTTCACGACCGAAAGGACGGTACACGACTGAAGCATCCCCGCCAGGGCGGCCTCGCCGTCGCCGCCGTGGCCGTACCCGCTCGAGACCGGCACGGCGATGATTGGGGTGTCGACGAGGCCAGCGACGACCGTCGGGAGCGCCCCTTCGCGGCCGGCCGCGACGATCGCCACGTCGGCCGCACGGACTCGCTCGACCTGGTCGATCAGCCGGGTGAGCGCGGCGACGCCCACGTCGTCGAGCCGGTCGACCTCGAGGCCGGCGTCGACGCAGACCAGGGCGGCCTCGTCGGCGACCGGGCCGTCGACCGTACCCGCGGTGACGATGGCCACGGTCGCCTCGAGGGCCGGTCGGTCGTGGTCCGCCGCGCTCGCGAGGAGGGTCGTTCCCCGGCGGTCGACCATGGCCCCCGGGACGGTCTCCTCCAGACGTTCCTCGAGTGCGTCGACGTGAGCGTCCTGGAGCCGGGTCACGAGCGCCCGGCCCGTTGTCTCGAGGGCAGTCGTTGCCAGGCTCGCGACCTGTTCCGGTGTCTTTCCTTCCGCGAGGATCGCCTCGGGGATCCCTCGACGGGTGTCTCTCGCAGCGTCGAAGCGGCCCGCTTCGCCCGTGACGTATCCGCTGAGCTGGGCCTCGGCTTCGGCGGGCGAACACTCCCCCGCGGCCACGGCCTCGAGTAACTCGCGCATGGTTCGTAGTGTGGCGGGAGCCTACTCGAATGCGTCGCTCCGGGGACCACCTTCGTGATCGACGGACAGATCAGGCTTGCTCTTTCGCCTCGATCAGCGCCTCGTGCATCTCGGTGACGAGCGCCTCGGCCCGCTCTCGCTCGCGCGCCTCGGCGTAGATCCGGACGAGCGGCTCGGTGCCCGAGGGGCGAGCGAGCACCCACGCGTCGCCGTGATCCAGGCGATAGCCGTCGCGCGTGTTGAGTTCGGCGTCGGACGACTGGGCCTGGTTGGCCGCCGCGTCGAGCATCGCGTCGCGCTCGGCGGTCGACTCGTAGGCGACGTTCCGGCGAACGTTCGCGTAGCCGTCGTAGGGCGCGACGATCTCGCTCACCGGGCGATCGGCGACGAGTTCGAGGAATCGCGCGGCCGTGTAGCCGCCGTCCCTCGCCAGCCGGAAGTCGGGGAAGAAGATCCCGCCGTTGCCCTCGCCCGCGATCGGGACGTGGCGGTCGTTCAACTCGAGTTCCTCGATCCGGGTGATGATGTTCGTCGAGCCGATCGGCGTCAACTCGAGATCGGCGCCGACGTCGTTGGCCACGTCGACCAGCCGCTGGGAGACGTTGACCGCGGAGACGGTGACGTCGTCGGGCTCGAGTTCCGCGGCGGCGAGGGCGGCCAGGGTGGCGTCGCCCTCGACGTAGGTGCCGGTCTCGTCGAAGAAGATGGCCCGGTCGGCGTCCCCGTCGTGGGCCACTCCGAGGTCGGCGTCGGTCGCGCGGACGAGTCGACCGAGATCGGTGAGGTTCTGGCTGACCGGCTCCGGGTCCCGGCCAGGGAAGTGGCCGTCGACCTGGGCGTTGACCGTGACGACGCGGCAACCGAGCGCCCGGAAGAAGCCGGGGCTCGTGAGCGAGCCGGCACCGTGGCCGGGATCGAGCGCGACCGTCAGCCCGGCGTCGGCGATCTTCTCGCGGTCGACGTTCGCCAGCAACTCGTCGACGTAGTCCTCACGCACGCCGTCGACCTCACGAACGCGGCCCGTCTCGTCCCACGACGCGACCGAGAACGTCTCTCCCAGCAAGGTCTGTTCGATCTCCTCGAGGTCGGACACCGCGAGTTCGACCCCGTCGGCACCCACGAGTTTGACGCCGTTGTACTGGGGCGGGTTGTGCGAGGCCGTGATGACGATGGTCGGCACTCCCTCGCGCTCGGCGTAGAACTGCGCACCGGGTGTGGGGACGATTCCGAGGCGGTCGACGTCCGTTCCCGTACTCGCCAGCCCGCTCGTGGCCGCGTCGGCCATCATCCGGCCCGTGTACCGGGTGTCTCGAGCGAGCGCGACCCGGTCGACCCCCCAGGCGGTCCCCGCCGCTTTGGCGACCCGGAGCACGAACGCCGGCGTCAGTTCCTCGTTGGCGACGCCGCGGGTCCCGCTCGATCCGAATACCTTCATTGCCGGGAACTTTAGCGGGCGTCGTCAAAGTGGTTCCGAAGCGGTCTGGTCGGCTTCGGGCCCGCTCGAGCGCTCCGTTTTTACTATAATTTCTATAGTATTTCTGGCGCGTTTTCAGAGACCAACGACAGACAGCAAACCTTTCGGCCCACGCCGCCCGACTCGAGGTATGGTATCGATCGACGAAAAGCGCGTCTACGGCGCTCGAGAGGGGGCGACGGCGGCCTACGTCGCGGCCGAGATGGGCGTCGTCCGCGTGCTGATTTCTGGCGACGCCGTCGGCGAGTTCTCGCTGCTCGAGCGCTGTACCGCCCGTGACCTCGCGGCGGGCGTTGGTTGGTTAGTCGTCGCGACCGGCGAGGACGTGCTGGTCTGCAACCTGTCGAGCGAGTCCGAGGAGCCAGCGTTCGCTCGAACTAACTTCGGTCCCGCCGTCGCCGTCGGAATCCGCGACGGGACGGTGTTGGCCGCGGACGCGAACGGCCTAGCGGGCAGTCTGGACCTCGAGCCACTCGCGGAGAACGACTGGCGCGACCTCGCGTTTGCCGACGCGAAGGCCCCCGAGGAACCGACCGTCCGGGCCGCCGACGGCGACCTCCTGGCGACCGATGCGGGCGTCTACCGGCGCTCGGGAGCCCGACTCGCACACGCCGGACTCTCGGCCGTCCGCGACGTCTCCGCCGCCGGCGTCCCCCTGGCGGCGACCGCGGGCGGCCTCTACCGCCTCGGCAACGGCTGGATGTGCGACCTCGAGGGACCGTTCGACCGGGTCGCGGCGGATCCGCTGAACGACCCCGGGTCGCTCGACCGCGCCCACGCGCTCGGCGACGCGGTGTACGAACACGGCACGGACGAGGAGGACCCCGAAACGGCGAGCGAAAACGGCTGGCGACGTCTCGACGTACCGGACGCCGGCCTCGTGGACGTCGCCTACGGCGACGGCGTGTACGCAGTTACCGAGGACGGAACTGTCCTGGTAGCCGACCCCGGTCGAGAACCGGGAACCGAGGCCCGGTGGCGGCCCCACGCGATCGGCGTCCGCGGGGTGACCGGCGTCGTCGTTCCGCTCGAGCGTGCCTGAGTCGCCAACGAACCGCGTCAGACGGGTGTCTGACGGGGAGTTATCAACAGGGCACCCCATTCGCTCGAATATGACCGAATTGACACGCAGACGGGTGCTCGCAGCGACGGGGATCGCCGGTGCAATGGCGACCGCTGGCTGTCTGGGATCGGCTGACGAAGGTGACGGGAACGAGAACGGAAATGGGGACGGACCGGACGACGAGGAACCAGCACCGACCGGAACGCGCCTCGGCGAAATCACCGTCGAGAACCTCGACGACGCCGACCACACGGTCGACGTCCTCGTCGAGTACGACGGCGAAATCGCCCACTGGTCGACCCACGAGTTCGACGACGAGACCGGCGGCGCCACGCTCGAGGCCGACTGGCCCGACGAACGGGGCGACTTCCGGGTGACCGCCCGCATCGACGGCGGGGACTTCACGCAGGTGACGCCGGCGAACTGGAGCGACCCCGACTGCCTCAACCTCATCGTCCTGGTCCGCCGGGACGGCACGGTTCGCATCGCCGGCGTCACCGAGGGCGGTCCCTGCGGATCGGGCGACGTGGACATCGAGGCCGCTCAGGACGCCGAGGAAGGGAACGAGAGCGACGAGTAGAGACTCAAGTCGACGTCGTCGGGTAAACTGGCGGCGAGGACGGCGCGAACGGTGAAGCGGAGACCAGGGCGACGCGAGCGACGAACGAAAACGGGTTTTACCACGGGCACGCTTTCCACGCGTATGACCACCATCGTCAGCGCCTCGAGTTCCCAGGCGCTCGCGGCTGCCCTGGCCCGCGAACGCGACACGACGCTCGCCAGCGTCGCCTACGACCGCTTCCCCGACGGCGAACTCTTCGTCAGCCTCGAGAGCGAGTCGGCTGACCTCGAGGGCGAACGCGTCGTCGTCGTCGCCGCGACGGCCTCGAGCGACGCCCACGTCGAACTGCTCTGCCTGCAAGACGCCGCCCGGGAGGCCGGCGCGTCCGAAGTCGTCACCGTCGTCCCGTACATGGGCTACGGCCGCCAGGACAGGGCGTTCGAGCCCGGCCAGCCCATCTCGGCGCGCGCCGTCGCCCGGTCGATCTCGACTGGCACCGACGCGACGTTCGTCGTCACGCCTCACGAGACGTCGGTCTGTGCCTTCTTCGAGCCGGCGGCAACCCCGGTCGACGCCGCGAGCATCCTCGCCGAGCCCCTTCCGGCCGACCTCGAAGAGCCGGTCTTCCTCTCCCCTGACGCGGGCGCGATCGAACTGGCCGAAACCGTCCGCGACGCCTACGGCCGCGGGGAGACGGACTACTTCGAGAAGACCCGTCATTCCGGCACTGACGTCGAAATCTCGCCGAGCGACGTCGACGTCGCGAATCGAGACGTCGTCGTCGTCGACGACATCATCGCCACCGGCGGCACGATGAGCGAGGCCGTCGGCGTCCTCGGCGAGCGCGGCGTCGGGCGCGTCTTCGTCACCTGCGTCCACCCGCTGCTCGTCCGGAACGCCTACACGCGGCTCTCGAACGCCGGGGTCGAGGCCGTCTACGGCACCGATACCCTCGAGCGGCCGGCGAGTGCTGTCTCCGTCGCGCCAGTCGTCGCCGAGGCGCTCGAGAGCGCGGGCCACCTCGACTGAGCTCGGATCACCGGGAAAATTGCCGCGAACGGACGGCCGAAGACCCATGAGTCGAACGACATATTACGGTTGGGTCGAATCATCGACCCGAACGGGGGACTCATCGGAGGTTCACGGAAGGCTCACCAGAGAGTCGCCGGAGACACGCCGGGAGTGCCAGCGGATCATCGACTACGCGACACACACTCGTCCCAGATGCACGGACTCGTCCACCAGACGCTGAAGACCTACGTCGTCGAGAAGACCGACGAAGCGAGCTGGGCGGTCGTCCTCGAGCGCTCGGGGATCGACCCCCGGCTCTACCTGCCGGTCTCGCACTACCCCGACGAGGAGATCGCGACGATTCTTGAGACCGTCGCCGAGCTGTCGGGTCACGAGGTGGCGGCCGTCGAGCGCGACTTCGGCCGGGCGCTCGCTCCCGCGTTGCTCCAGAACTTTCGCGCACACTGGCGAGAGGACTGGTCGCTCGTCGACCTCATCGAGGCGCTCGAGGAGATTACCGCCGCACTCGCGGCCAAGGCGGCCGATAACCAGCCGCCGACGGTGACCTGCAAGTCGACCGAATCGGGTCTTCAGATCACGTACCGATCCCACCGCGATCACCCGGCGATGGCCCACGGCATCCTCGAGGGACTGGCTCGCGAGTTCGAGACGGACGTGACGGTAACCCGGGTCGAGACCGAGCGGACTGACGAGGAGACGCGGGCCGTGTTTCGCCTGGACGGCGACGGACTCGAGTGATCGGCGGTGAGAAATCGGTCCGGAAACTACTACGTTAGGCACTGGCAAACGAGACGAAGAGCGCCTGCAGCCGCGTCGAAACAGTGGTTAACAGGAGACTAACCAATAGGGGCGGGGTGGAGCGCTCGAGTACCCATGAGCGACTACTCCAGGGACGAGCCGGACGCCGCTGACGCCTCGGACGTCTTCGACGACGTCACGCCCGATCCGGACGCCGTACTCGACGCCTTCGACGTCGATTCGCCCGACGACCTGCTCGCCGACGCCGCCATCGGTGACGGCGCTCACGACCCCACGACCGACGACGCGATTGACGCCGACGACACCATCGCGAGCGAACTCTTCGACGAACTCGGGCGCGTCGCCCGCGAACTCGAGGCGACCGACACGGTCGAACGCGAACCCGAGGGCGCGCTCACGGCGGGATCCACGACGGAAACGACCGAACGAACGCAACTGGGCTACGAGGAAGCCGACGGCGTCGGGGAAACGACCGTCGAAAAGCGCGTTCGCGAACTGCCGTCGTCCTGGCAGGCGGTCTTCGGTCGCGAGTCGGATCGGAGCGACGGCCGAACCGAACGCCGACAGCGGCGAACCGGGAGACTGCTTCGAGTCCGGACCGAGTCCGACATCACCCTGTCTGGGCCGACGCCGTCGCCGGTGCGCATCTCGAACGAGACGTTCGGGCGAGTTTGAGTCTGAAGGCGATACGGCAATACGAAACACGAATCGAGACGATACACGAGTCGGCCAATTAGTGCCAAAACATCAGTGCCGAGACGATCAGCGCCGTCTCGAGCGTGGCGGATACGCGAATCCAGTCGCGCCGACCATCCCGAGGAGCGTCGGTGACAGGAGGGAGAGGCCGCTCGAGACGTCCGGAATCACCGCGAACGGGAAGAGTTTCTCGAAGCCCAGCCGGACGTGCCCGAGCCACGGGATCCGGAACATGCCCTTGCCGGTGGTCCACTCGGGTTTGACGACCGACGTGTCGGCGCCGACGTTCGCCGTCTGGTCGTAGCCGCTGTTGGCGTCGCCCTTCGTGACGAACCCGTCGTGGGGGGCCGGACAGGCCCGAACCCGATCGCAGCTGGCGCCGTTGACGAACTCCGGGTTCGCCTGCCCGTCGACCCAGTTCTCGTCGGCTTCGACCCAGAAGTGAGCGCGGTGGATCACCGGCGTTTCGCGTGCGTTGCCGTCCGGTCGGAAGATGATCACGTCGCCGGCCCCGCCGAACTTCTCGTGGCCGTTCTCGAGGCCCGATTCGCGGGTGACGATTCCGGTTCCGTCGATCGAACCGTCGCCGACGAACCGATCCTCGGCGACGACGAAGATCATGTCCCCGCGCTCCATGTTGGGTTCCATGCTCCCGCTCTCGACGGCGACCAGCGGCGGCCAGATGCCGCTGATGCCAAAGAGCACCAGGCCGATGACGGCCACGAGCGCGACGCTGCTCAGTACGTCGCGCACCGCGACGACGGTGCCGTTGTCGGTCCGGAGGAACCAGCGAATCGGGCCGTCGTCTTCGATCGTCACCCGGTCGTCGTCCGGCCGCGCCCGTTGTGGCGGTGGCGGTGTCCGGTCGCGTTCCCGGGTCGTCTGGCTGGCGAGTGTCGACTGGCGCCTCGAGCCGTCAATACCGCCGTCGCTGCCACCGCTACTGCCGTTACCGACGTCGGCACCGCTACCGCCGCCACCGCTACTGACGTCGGCACCGCTACCGCCGCCGCCACTACCGACATCGCCGCCACCGCTACCGACACCGTCTCCATCACCACCATCGCCGGACGCCTGTGCCGGCGGCGGGGATTCGCTTCGGTCCGCACTCGAGTCGTCTTCTGCAGGTGATCGACTCGAGCCGGCCCGTTCGGTACCATCGTCCCTCGACTGATCGCCGTCCGCCCGGTCGCTCGGGCGTTCCGGCCCGGTGCCGTCGGCGCGCTCACTCGAGTCCGCCTGTCGGTCGTCGCCGCCGTCACCGCTCATCGACTCCCGGTTTGGGGGACGCGGCAATCAATTTTCTGTTCGAGGGTGAGTCGCGTTCCCACGCCGACAGGTCGTCGCCCGAACGGACGGTCGTATCCGCCATCCTTTTATCGTCACTCGCGAATACGCAGGACGTGCCACTCGAGGGGCCGGCCCGGATCGTCAGCGAACTCACCAGCCGCGGCTACAACGCCGACCGCGAGGCGGTGACGCTCATCGCCACCGCGGACGACCCCGCCGGCGTCCTCGAACGCGCCATCGACGCCGCCCCCGAGAACGCGCTCGTCCTCCGGACCGAGGACGTCAGGACGGCGCTCGACGGCGCAACCCACCAGCCTGCCTCGAGCGAGCCGACGTCCGCTCGCCAGGACCCCCCTGTTTCGACTGGAACCGGCCCCGACGTATCGCCACAGGACGAGGGTAACGCTCCAGTCGAAACGAAGGGGGATTCCGCTCCGAGAACGCCCCTCGACCCGAATCGGCAGTCGATCGACGTCGCCAACGACATGACCGGCCAGAGTACCGGCACCGGCGAGTACGAGGACTTCGTGGCGGTCTTTCGCGACCGCCTCGAGCGCCTCGGCGGTAAACTCCGGGGACGGGTCAACCACCGCCCGGCGACCGCCATTCAGTCGATGCCCGGCGGCGGTGAGGTCGGGATGGTCGGGCTGGTCAACGACATTCGCTCGACGGCCAGCGGCCACTGGCTGATCGAACTCGAGGACGCCACCGGGACGTTCCCGTGGCTGGTGATGAAGGACCGCGACTACGCCGACCTGGTCGACGAACTGCTCTGTGACGAGGTGCTCGCGATGGAGGGAACGCTCTCGGACGACGCGGGCATCGCCTTCGTCGACTCGATGTACTTCCCTGACGTGCCCCGGACCCACCAGCCCTCGACGGCCGACCGCCACGTGCAGGCGGCGCTCATCAGCGACGTCCACGTCGGCAGCCAGGAGTTCATGCACGACGCCTGGAATCGCTTTACCGACTGGCTCCACACCGAGGACGCCCAGCACGTCGAGTACCTCCTGCTGGCCGGCGACATGGTCGAGGGCGTCGGGATCTACCCGAATCAGGACGAGGAACTCGACATTATCGACATCTACGACCAGTACGAGCGCTTCAGCGAGTACCTCAAGCAGGTCCCGGGCGACCTCGAGATCGTGATGATCCCGGGCAACCACGACGCGGTTCGCCTGGCCGAACCCCAGCCCGGGTTCGACGAGAACCTGCGCGAGATTATGACCGCCCACGACGCACAGATCGTGAGCAACCCCGCGATGGTCACCGTCGAGGGCGTCTCCGTCCTGATGTACCACGGCGTCAGCCTGGACGAGGTCATCGCCGAGCTCCCCGCGGAGAAGGCGAGCTACGACGACCCGCACAAGGCGATGTACCACCTCCTCAAGAAGCGCCACGTCGCGCCCCAGTTCGGGGGCCACACCCGCCTCGCCCCGGAGGAGAAAGACCACCTGATCATCGACGAGGTGCCCGACATCTTCCACACCGGCCACGTCCACAAACTCGGGTTCGGGAAGTACCACAACGTGCTCGCGATCAACTCTGGGTGCTGGCAGGCCCAGACGGACTTCCAGAAGAGCGTCAACATCGACCCCGACTCCGGCTACGCGCCCATCGTGGATCTCGACACGCTCGAGATCACGGTGCAGAAGTTCGCGTAGGTGCGTCACTCGTCGTCCGCGTCAGTGATCAGCACTAAAAGTCTAGACGTATCCCTCGATAGCCACCGAAACCGACTCGAGGGTGTCGTCTCGTTCGTCAGTGACCCTGACGAGCAGCGAGTGGATTCCCAGATCGTCGTTCCCACCCCGCCACCACGGGTGTTCGACGGTTACGTCGAGGTGAATCCCATCGTCGGTTCGAGAGATCGCCTCGAGTGCGAGGTTGGGTTCGGTTTGCATTCCCGTCTGGACGATTACGAGAGACGAGGCGTCGAAATCGGTCTCTTCGACGAACGTGATTGCAGAATCGTCGAAGGTAATCTCGTTCGTTCCCGTCTCTTCGTCTTCGAATACCTTGTGTCGCTCTTCTCTTGGACCTAGAATGCGATCAGGCGGCGCTGGTTCGCCGAATACGTCTCCGCTGACATACAACGTTTCGACGTCCATTCCGTCCGGCAGGGACGGAGCTCGATACCAGTTCCACGCGACGTATCCGCCTGGAACACTGGCGCTCGCTCCGACGAGAGCGAGTATGTGCCTTCGGTTCATTGACGTTATATCGTATGCAAAAAGCATGACTCTTCGGGAGGCATCCAGAGCGTGATTGGTCGATAGAGAGATCGTACTACGCCCTCTTACGATGTTTCCCGCACATTTCGTCGGTCGGTCTCGTACGCCCATACTGCACTCACCCCAGCACCGACCACGATGCCCGCACCGAGTCCGAGTATTCCACCGACCGTGCTCCCGAGAACGCCACCCAAAAAGGCGGACGCAGTCACGACCAAATCCTTGTAGTCCATACAATTAATTATCCATCATCTGGAATAATTGTGGCGGTGACCGAAGATACAGTCCGGGAAACCCGACGAACTAGCGGGGAGAGCCATCAATACCCGTAACCCCGGTAATACGTTCGAGGACGTCCCGCGCCGACTCGAACGACTCCAGCGACGAGAACCGGAGTTCGTTGGGTCGAGGCTCCCCAAGGAGACCAATCAATTTCTCGAGAACGCGCCCGAGAACGCCCGCTGACGGCTCGTGCCAGGAGAGCGCGATCACTCGTCGATCCCGGTCAGGTTCGATTCCGGCCAGCATCCGCACGCCGAAGCACGTGTTTCCCACACAGAGCGACGGCGGCGCGATGCGGTACGACGTCTCGCCGTGCTCCCACTCGACGAGTGGTTCTGTCGAGAACACGCCCGCCGGATGGGCCTCGAGCGCCGTGCGAACGGCCGAAATTACGGCGGGATTCGCGTCCTCGTCGAGGGTGAACGACGTGTGTTCCGGGACGTACTCGAGACAGCACCGACCGTCGTGGAAGAGCCGAATCGACCTGAGCGCGTGCACTCGCTGCCAGGAGTCGATCGTGAGCAGTGCTGTCAGTGCATCGCCGACCTCCTCGGCGGCGGTCCCCTCGTAGACGACGTCGCTCCCGCCAGGTCGTACGTCGAATCGATCCTCGAGCAGCGAAATTACGTCGGCGTAGTCGTCTTCGAAGTGGGTCCGCTCGAGACGGATCGCTATCGACTCCGAGACCGTCGCTGTCGCGACGGTGGCGTCGACCAGGAGTCGATCGAGCGCACCGGTGCCGATCACGGGGTCGCCGACGAGCACGGCATGACTCGACTGGTGTTGCACTGTATACACCACCAAGCACGGAACAAATGAGCGTTTCTGACAACTCGAGCGACGACGACCGAAAACGAATCTGAATCGCCAAGACGGGCTACGACCCGTTCAGTGTGATGTACCGAACCCTGATGATCCGTTCGTCGGCCTCAAGTTCTTCCCTCGCCTCGTCGGGCACTTCGCCGTCGACGTTGTAGACGGTCAGGGCCTCCCCACCGTGGGCCTCGCGAGCGTTGAACATCCCTGCGATGTTGACGCCGTGGGCGCCCATCACGGTCCCGATGAGGCCGATGACACCGGGTTCGTCCGTGTTCCGGGTGACGACCATCTTCCCGTGGGGGATGGCGTCGACGCGGTAGTCGTCGATGCGGACGATCCGCGGGTCGTTGCCGGCGAACAGGGTACCGTCGACCGTGATCGCGTCGTCGCCGCTCGAGACCGTCACCGAGATCAGGCTCTGGAAGTCCTCGCTCTGGCGGCTCTTCGACTCGGTCACGTCGACGCCCCGGTCCTCAGCGATCTGGGGGGCGTTGACGGCGTTGACCTGCCACTCGAGCGGCTCGAAGACACCCTTCAGCGCCGAGGCGGTGACGAACTCGACGTCCTCCTCGGCGATGTCGCCCTCGTAGCGCACTTCGATGGACTCGATGCGGGCGTCGAGCACCTGGGCGGCAATCTTGCCCGCCGTCTCGGCGATGTTGATGTAGGGCTCGAGGCGCGGGAACGCGCTCTCGTCGATCGACGGCGCGTTGAGTGCGTTCGCGACTGGCTCCTCTGCGAGGGCGGCGACGACCTGTTCGGCCGTCGAGGTCGCAACGTTCTCCTGGGCGGCCTCGGTCGAGGCCCCGAGGTGGGGCGTGACGATGACGTCCTCGACGAACAGCAGCGGGGAGTCCTCGGGAAGCGGTTCCTCGCGGAAGACGTCCAGGGCGGCCCCGGCGACCACTTCCTGCTCGACCTTCGCCGCGAGGGCGTCCTCGTCGACGATACCGCCGCGGCCGACGTTCACGAGGTAGCCGTGGCCGAAACGCTCGAGTTCGGCGTCGCCGATCAACCCCTCCGTCTCCGGGGTCAGCGGGGTGTGGATCGTCAGGAAGTCGCCGCGCTCGAGGCAGGTCTCGAGGTCGACGAGTTCGGCGCCGAGGCGGTCAGCGCGCTCCTCGGAGATGTAGGGATCGTAGGCGACGAGGTCCATGCCGAGCGCGTCGAGTTTCTTCGCGACCTCCTGGCCGACGCGACCGAGGCCGATGATACCGAGGGTCTTGCCGTTGAGTTCGGTCCCCAGGAACTCGCTTTTGGCCCATTCGCCGCCTTTGAGGCGGGCGTGAGCCTGCGGGATCGAGCGGGCGGCGGCAAAGGTCATCGCGACCGTGTGCTCGGCGGCCGCACGAACGTTCCCCTCCGGTGCGTTGGCGACGATGATCCCCTCGTCGGTGGCCGCCTCGATGTCGATGTTGTCGACCCCGATACCCGCCCGCCCGACGATCACGAGGTTCTCGCCAGCTTCGAGGACCCCACGCGTGACCTCTGTCCCGGAGCGTACGATCAGCCCGTGTGCCGTCGAAATCGCCTCGAGGAGCGCCTCGCCCTCGAGTTCGTAGGCCGTTTCGACCTCGTGGCCGGCGTCGCGGAGTACGTCCAGACCCGCGTCGTCGATGGGGTCCGTGACCAGAATCTTCATGCGCGAGTCAATCGCGTGCAACGGGTAAACCCTTCCGAAGGCTGCAGATGTTGGTCCCCTGTGTGAGGAACTCACAGGGACGCGAAAGCGAGCGGCGCCGTCCGCAACTCATCGCTCGACTCACCGCTCGAAATGACGGGAATGTTCAAGCCTGCTCCGCCGAAGAACCCGACAGACACGCAGCCAGGCAGCCAGGCACCCTACACCCCCATCATGTCATCCCCCACCCCCACCCCGTACCTCGAATCGCTCGAACAGTCCTCGGCCCACGCCGACGCGACGATCAAGTGGGCTCGCTACCTCGGCGAGACCTTCGGCACCACCGGCGCGCTCAACTGCCTGCGGTACTACGAAACCCTCGGGTGGATCAGCCCGCTCGTCCGCAAGCAGATGACCTCCTACCTGCGCGGCCTCTCGCTCGGCGAGATTCACAACCGTCGTTACGACGAACCCGCGAGCCTCGAGTACCCCCTCGAATCGCTGTCGGGGACGCTCTTTGGCGCCCACGCCCAGAGCCTCGAGTACATCTCGAAGATCAGCGGGGACGACCTCGAGGAACACGTGATGATCGCGCGGATGGCCGAACGTCGTGTCGAGCGTCGACTGGACGACGAGGAGGAAGACTCGAGTCAGCCGAGCGAGATGGTGAGCATCATCCGAGACGAGGCGACGAGCCTCTCCTGACGACGAATCGTCATCTTTTCGACGACGCCGGCCGTCCGAATTCGGTTGTCGAGATGGACGACACGAGATATTTCGCATACATATTTAAGGTTCTTCCGTAAACCCTCTCAACCGGAGTCTAAGTGCTTATAACGCGACTTTCGCTCTCGGACAGTCGGTTTTCATACCGGCAAGAATCGGCCACGTTCTTTATTACGTGGTAGTTCATCCTCTTGAGTAATTCACGATCGGAAATGGAATCAATCCAACCGTTCTCCCGTGCGTGGGGAAGGGTGGTGCGTTCGGTCGTGAACCCCCCAGGTGTTCGAAAATGCGTGAGCAACCCCCCAATACGAAGTCCGTCCTCGAGCAGTTCTCGAGCGCGGCGACTGCGGCAGGGCAGTCAGCACAGTACGATATCACGATCGGGACGACCAAAGAAGACAGCCGGGCCGTCGAGCGCGAACTCGACGAACTCATGGCGGAGGTCACGAGTGCGCTCCCGACCGACGATGTCCAGTTCGACGACGCCATCATCAAGGAGAATCTCGACGAGATCCTCCTCATGCTCATCTCGCTCCACGGCGAAACCCACGGCAAAGAACTCCTCTCGGACCTGACGCACCTCTTCGGTGCCCAACTCAGCCCCGGGACGGTCTACCCGAGCCTCCACGAGCTGGAGGACGAGGGTGTGCTCTCGATGCACGCGAAGGTCCGCACGAAGGAGTACGCCATCGCCGACGAGGACTACGTCCGAACGACCGTCGAGCAAACGATGCTCCAGCACCTCGCGTTCGGATTGCTGTTGTACGCGTTCTTGCCGCGGCTGTAGGTGTAGGCGATTTTCTGGCAGAGTGTTCGACGGCAGCCGATACGTGTGGATTCTCTCTGGTGGAGTCACTCGAGCAGTGACTACGAGCGGTGGCTACGACAGTGACTACGAACAGTGACTACGCTCGAGGGTCGGAGTCCGGGTCGTGGCTGGAGTCGGGATCGACGTCAGCGTCGGCGTCGGCGTCGGTGTCGGGCCCTGGTCCAGGTTCGACGACGTCTTCGCCGAACTCGTCAGCGTGAGGTCGTTTCGCACCCGGATCTCGATCCCGATTCTGCTCCTGGCTCTGAACTCCATTTCGGCCCCGGTCGCGGTCGCGGCCCTCGGGCTCCCCGGACTCGATTTCGATCTTCGTTCCTCGAGTCTCCTCCTCGCGCCGTTTGCCGATCAACTGCTCGATGCCGCGCTCCGTCTCCTCGTTGATCGCCCACAGCACTCGCCCGAGTCGGTCGGCGTCGCCCGCCAGCCGCTCGAGGTTCTCGTCGGGGGCGAACTCCTGAATACTCCGGGCGCCGTCCGGGTGGAGATACTGCAGCGGGTGGTCCGGCGGCACGTCGTTGAGGTCGACGTCGAAGCCCCAGAGGTACGGGAGCGCCTGTACGGCGTACCCGTGTGGTTTCGGCGCTCGGCGACCCGCAGCGGTGAGCGCGAGAGTGACCGCGGTCGATTCGGCGTCGGTGTCGTAGTAGATGCCCGGCATCCCCGGTATCGAGACTCGCATACTCGAGCCAGGGTGCCAGGAGAAAGAAGTACTCGCCCGGCATACACAGGGTCGCTCGCGGCGCCCACTCGAGACCGGGTCGATCCAGCGCTAGAGGCCGTACAGCGTCCGGAACTTCTCGTCGACGTACTCGAGGAAGTACTCGGCGGTGAGCGGTTCGCCCGTCGCCACCTCGATCAACTCCTCGGTCGGGTAGCGCTGGCCGTGACGATGGACGTGCTCGGTCATCCATTCGCGGAGGGGGTCGAACTCCCCCTCCCGAACGAGCGCGTCTACCTCGAGGTCCTCGCGCATCGCGGCGTCGAGCTGGGCTGCGAGCACGCTCCCGACGGTGTACCCCTGGAAGCCGGCGAAGCCGTACGACCAGTGGGTGTCCTGGAGACAGCCCTCGGCGTCGGTCTCCGGTCGAACCCCGAGGTAGTCGTCCATCTTGTCGTTCCAGACCTGCGGGACGTCGGCGACCTCGAGGTCGCCCTCGACGAACGCCCGGTCGATCTCACACCGGAGGATGACGTGCAGGTGGTAGGTGAGTTCGTCCGCCTCGACGCGGATCAGGTTCTCGGGGTAGATCCGGTTGACCGCCGCGTAGGCCTCGTCGACGGTCACGTCCTCGAGGTGCGGGAAGTGCTCTTTGACGGTGGGGAGAATCAGCTCCCAGAACGCCTTCGTCCGACCCACGTGGTTCTCCCAGAAGCGAGACTGGGACTCGTGGACGCCCGAGGAGAGCGAGGAGCCGAGCGGAGTTCCGTACTGATCCTTCGGGAGGCCGAGCTGGTAGGTCGCGTGACCGAACTCGTGAATCGTCGCCGTCAGCGCGTCGAGCGGGTCGTCCTCCCGGAAGCGAGTCGTGATCCGGGCGTCGAACTGATTGCCGGACATGAACGGGTGCGGAGCCGTGTCGAGACGACCGTGGGTTCGGTCGTAGCCCAGCACGTCCAGAACGGCCTCCGAGAGCGCCATCTGGGTCTCCTCGTCGTAGGTGTGGCCCGCGAACGGCGTCGGCAACTCGCGGCCCCGCTCTTGAATCTCGTCGATCAGCGGAACGAGATGGGCGCGCAACTCGTCGAAGATGCGCTCGACCGTCTCGAGCGGCAGGTACGGCAAACTATCCTCGTAGAGCACCCGATAGGGGTTCTCCGCGGGGTCGATCGCCGCCGCGCGCTCGCGATGGAGGGCGATGAGTTCCTCGAGCGCCGGCGCGAACCGCTCGAAGTCGTCGGCCGCCTTCAC
This sequence comes from Natronosalvus caseinilyticus, assembly GCF_017357105.1. Lineage (NCBI taxonomy): Archaea > Methanobacteriati > Methanobacteriota > Halobacteria > Halobacteriales > Natrialbaceae > Natronosalvus > Natronosalvus caseinilyticus. The sequence goes on along the minus strand of NZ_CP071596.1, from coordinate 940,234 downwards.
CTCCTGCCAGACCTGCTGAGTCTCGGCCTGGTGGGCCGTCAACCGCTCGATCAGGTCGGCCGGGACGTCGACCGCCCGGTCGTGCTCCCGGCGGAGTTCCCGGACGACCGCCGTCTGCTCGTCGGTGAGGCCGTCCGCAGATTCAGCGTTACCCGTATCCCGCGTCACCCCATCGGACTCGAGCGCCTCGAGCCACGTCGCCACCTCGTCGGCGGTCAACAGTTCGTGTCCGAGCGACGAGAGCGTCGACAGTTGCCCCGCTCGCGCCGGCGTTCCCCCTTCGGGCATCATTACCCGTTGATCCCACCCCAGTGCCATCGACGCCATCCGGACGTTCGTCAGCTTCTCGGATCGCTCGAGAAGCCGTTCGTAGGCGTCCGACGGGTCGATGGCAGTCTCGTCAACAGTTGCCATATTTCGTCTCGAAAGGTTCGAGTGAGTGATAGTAAATCCTCGGGTCGATCCGACCATCGTGTGTAGAGAAGCGAGTTCTTCGGCGGCGAAGGCTTACAGCCACTCGGCGGTCCGGATCGACGTTTTACTTGCTGAAAATTCGTTCCAGCCATTTTGAGTTCCCTGTCGAACGGAGGAGATCGGAGCCTGGCTCCTTGGATTGATTCCGCTATACGTTTGACATAAGTGATGGAAAACCGATGTTTTCGTGAATTTCGATAGAATTGGCTACAGATACAGATTCGAGCACGACGCCTCGAGTCGCTTGACCCCCTGGACGGTTTTCCCGGCCGTCCGGAACTGCGGCGACAGATCGTCTAGCTGCCGGCCACCGTCGGTGAGCAGTCGGTGACTGACCTGGGTCGTCCGCATCGACTGCCCCGACCGAACCGCCGGCAGGACACTCTCGAGGTCGTCCGAGGCCCGCCGCAGCTGGGTGGCCACGTCGCTCGCACTCGTCGCCCCTTTCGAGAACCCTTTGTCGCCGACGAGCGTCTCGATGACGAGGAACGCGCTGTACCCCGAATACCAGCCGTTGGCGAACTGGCAGTGGGTGAACTCCTCGTCGCTGAGCCCCAGGTGGTCGCCGTCGGAGTAACCGAGCGTTCCCAGACACGTCGAGAACGATTCGAGTGGATCGCTCGAGGGAGCTGGATACGGATTCGCCTGCTGTTGATCGTGATAGATGCTCGGTGGCAGATCCTTCGCGATCTCGACCCAGGGATTCCGCATCGGATCCACAGAGGCCCGTCCCATCTCCTCGATGAACTCGGTCATCGCCGTCGCCATCTCTCGCGGCTCCTTCCGAACCAGGCGGATGAAATCCGGCAACTCGGCCGCACCCATTGTAACACCGGTCAGAACCCCTGCTTCCTCGGGCGAGTTGAGTTCGGTCGCTAATTTGACCGCGTACGGGTGTTTGTAGTACAGCGTCTCGGTCCCTATGTTCTCGTGGACGTCTTCGACGGTGATCGTCGTCAGCGAGCCTCGCCACGGAGTGAGAGCGATCTCGAGGGTCGACTCGAACGTCGAGGTGTCGAATTCTGATTTCTTCCCAGGATACGTGTTCTTGTCAAATCTCGCACAATCACGCCTGAGTTCAGCACTCGCCACGCCAGCGGAATCACTGAGTTCATACCCATAGGTCACCCAGTATTTCGGCAATTCGAACTTTTCATTATTTATCCCCTCGTTGATTGACGACAGGCTCACCGCTGGCGGCGTCACCGTGAACATCGTCGGATCCTCCCTGTCGAGTTCGAGAGCGTCTCGATCCGAAATCCCGTCACCGGTCGTATCCCGAAGCTCGGGATCGGTTCCCAGTTCGAACTCCTCGGCGTCGCTCAATCCGTCGCCGTCGGTGTCGTCGATCAGCGGGTTCGCCTTCACCGGTCGTTCGGTGAAGAACTGCCCCAGGTCGCGGTCGTCGTCCGGGTCGGCGAGCGCCTCCATCATCGCTTTGGCCTCGCCGTGCTCGTCGACGACGTTGATCTCCCAGCCCTCGAGTTGCTGGCGATCGGTCAATCCGTCGCCGGTGGTGTCGATACGAGCGGGGTGGGCAGTAGCACCGTTGACCACGGCTTTGAGGTCCCAGGCACCGTCGCCTCGATCGGACCTGACGAAATCCCATTCGAGGTCGATGACCTCGGCGTCGGTCAGCCCGTCGCCGCTCGTGTCCGCAACCGCCGGATCCAGGTCGAGAGGGGACCAGAAAACGCCCGGTGAACCATGACGCATCCTGAGGGGCATCGTCTGGACTTCGTCGGGGATACCGGTGTCCGCAGTATCCTCGAGGAAACTCACGTAGTCGACCTCGAGTTCCTCGTCGTTCTCGGCCCGGAGCTGGACGGTCACCTCCTGGCCGGCGAAATCAGAGACGATGAGCGATGTGTTGTGCCAGTCCGTATGAGCAGAGACCGTTCTCGTCCGGTCGTCACCGATCAGCCTGAGTTCGGCGTCTCCGGTTCCGCGCAACCGCGTGTAGAAGTCAACTACCCTACCTAACGCTCGCTGATGCTCACGTTTGAGGGAAGGGGTTGTCGGAATAGCCTCGTGATCGTCGTCATCGTCGAGCAGTCCCCGATCCGACTCGTTTCCGTCCGTGAACGTCGAGTTGCTGTCCGGGTCGGGTGGGACCGTCTCCGTCGCCTCGAGTTCGTACCGGTTGAAATCCGCTTCGTCTCACCCGTCAGCCGTCCCTCCTCACTGCCGACTCGAGGCGCCAGGCGACGCGTCAAATGCTGTTCGTCGATGGATTCTTCGATGCGCCGCTCGCTATAAAAAGTGTAGTGTCCCCCTCCCCTGGTGGACGCCACCTGAAGGCGCCACCTCCGACGTGCGTCCGTCCGGTGAGTGGGCACCGAGCGCGGGCCACATCGAGCCAGGACCGACGCGACGGGAGACGTTACAGTTCCTCGATGCTCCCGTCGCTCGAGCGCTCGCGGAAGACCTGTCCCTCGAAGAGGGTGACGACGACGTCGTCGTCCTGCCAGGCCGTCGGGGGGAGTCCGGCCTTGCGACACGTTCGGTCGAGGTACTCGCGGGCGCTCCAGCCGTTTTCGACTGGAATCGTCGGGTAGAGCCACCCCGCGTTGCCGCCGCCGTCGATGGCGACGCCGTGGGTACCGAGTTCGAGGTCCTCGAGCGGGTCGTCGGTGAGCAGGATGTTCCGAACTGTACAGACCGAGACTGTCAGGTTCGAGAGTTCCGAGGGCGTCACCTCCGAGCCACAGGAGTCGCCGCTCGCGGCTTCGATCGCCGCGTCGACGATGACGTGACCGAGCTGTTCGCCCGAGCGATAGCCGCCGGCACAGCCCCGAAGGCTGCCCCGACCGCGGGTGGATTCGAGCCGGACGAACGCGCCGGTGCGCTCGTAAAAAGTCTCGCGCATGCTTCCCGGGTGTTCTCGTTGGCCGTGCCGTACGTAGGATTCGACGGATTCGCGTGCGAGTTCGACCGCACGCGCCCCGTCCTCGTAGGAGAGGTCTGCGCCCTGTCGCTGGGACATACAGACGTACAAGGAGTTACGTCCCCTAAAGCGCTTCTATTGGAAAAGGGGTATAGTAGCCCCGGCTTACGAGGACGAAAAATCGCCTTGCGTCGGGCTCAATACAGGATTACTGGCGTCCGCTTGGCCGTCCTCGAGGACGGTTCAGCCTCAGTAGTCCTCGAGATCGTACAGGTCGCCGTACTTGTCTTTCGCGTACTCGAGGAAGTAATCCGCCGTGTAGGTCTCGCCGGTGGCTTCCTCGACGAGGTCGGGCGTGGTGTAGCGCTTGCCGTGAGCGTGGATCTCCTCGCGCAGCCAGCCATTGAGGTCGGCGAAGTCGCCCTCGCGGACGCGGTCGTCGAACTCTCCGAGGTCGTCCTCGGCGGCGGCGTACAGTTGCGCGGCGAGCACCGACCCCAACGAGTACGTCGGGAAGTACCCGAAGGAGCCGTGGCTCCAGTGGATGTCCTGCAGACAGCCCTCGGCGTCGGTTTCGGGGCGGATGCCGAGGTACTCCTCGTACTTGTCGTTCCAGGCCTCGGGGACGCCAGAGACCTCGAGGTCGCCCGAGATCAGGTCGCGTTCGATCTCGAAGCGAACGACGATGTGGAGGTGGTAGGTGAGTTCGTCCGCCTCGACCCGAATGAGGTTGTCGTCGTAGACCTGGTTGGCCGCCTCGTAGGCCGCCTCCGGGGAGACGTCCTCGAGTTCGGGGAAGCGCTCGCGGGCGATCGGCAGGAAGTGCTCCCAGAACGGGCGGGAACGACCGACGTGGTTCTCCCAGAGGCGGGACTGCGACTCGTGGACGGTCAGGTCTCGCGCTTCACCGAGCGGGGTGCCGTACCCCTCGTCGGGAAGGCCGAGGGTGTAGTTGGCGTGGCCGAACTCGTGGATGGTCGACGTGATCGACCCCAGCAGGTCGTTCTCGTCGAAGCGAGTCGTCACGCGCGCGTCGAACTGGGTGCCCGTCGAGAACGGGTGCGGGGCGGTGTCGAGACGGCCGCGATCCCAGTCGTAGCCCAGCGAGTCGAGCACGTCTCGAGCGAGCGCTTCCTGATCGTCGTCGTCGAACGTGCCTGCAAAGGCGTCGGTCTCGACGTCGGCCTCGGAGTCGTCGATGGCCTCGAGCAGCGGCACGAGTTCGTCGCGCAGGCGCTCGAGGACGCGCTCGGCGGTTTCGAGGTCGAGGTAGGGCTCGTAGTCGGCAAAGAGGACCTCGTAGGGATCGGCGTCCGGGTCGATGTGGTTCGCGTACTCCTTCTGTAGGTCGACCAGTTTCTCGAGCGTCGGTTCGAAAATCGAGAAGTCGTCTTCTTCTTTGGCCTCGACCCACGTCGGGTGGGCGTTCGCGGTCGTCTCCGAGATTTCTTCGACGAGGTCCTGGGGAACACTCGTCGCTCGGTCGTACCGCCGTCGGATTTCGCGGACGACGGCTTCTTCCTCCCCGTCGAGTTCGGTATCCTCGAGTGCCTCGAGCAGCACGCCGGTTCGTTCGTCGGTCAGCAGTTCGTGGCCGAGCGCCGAGAGCGTCGAGAGCTGTTTCGCCCGGGCGGGCGTGCCGCCTTCGGGCATCACGACCTCCTGGTCCCACCGGAGGACCCCGGCGGCGTTGCCGACGTTCGTGATGCGTTCGATGCGCGTGAGAAGTTCGTCGTAAGCACCGTCCGTCTCCGTCTCCGAATCCGAGACTGTCGCCATGTCACTGCAATACTTGCGGCGGGCTATCAACCTCGTGGTTTCGGCGAACGCCTCGAGGCGGCGCTGGCGACGTCACGAGCGAAGCGAAACGAATCCGGCGAGACGAATACCACGTATTGGGAATCGGTCCCCTCGTTTAATGGATCAGCAGACGACTGTTCAACCATGGCAACAGAAGAAGTACAACTGCAAAGCACAGTTGCAGGATACACGGCGACCGGAAAGCTTCACACTCTCAGCGTCTGGTTCATCCTCGCCCTGCGACTGATGATGGGACTCGCCTTCTTCCAGAGCGGGGTCGATAAGGTCCTCTCCAGAGAGTTCAGTGCGGCGGGCTATCTCACGGGGGCGGCACCGAACAACGGGAGTCCCGCCGCGGACCTGTTCGTCGCGATGGGCGAGACCGGCTGGTTCGTCGACTTCGTGAACGTCGCCGTCCCGTGGGGCGAGGTCCTCATCGGTCTCGGGCTCATCTTCGGCGTCCTGACGCGCCTGGCGGCCTTCTGGGGCGCGTTCATGATGCTCATGTTCTACCTGGGCAACTGGGACATCTCCCACGGCTACATCAACGGCGACTTCGCGTACATGCTCGTCTTCCTGTCGGTCGCCGCCTTCGGTGCCGGCCGCATCCTCGGGCTCGACGCCTATATCGAGCAGTACGAGGTCGGCGGTCAGCCACTCGTCGAGCGTTACCCGTGGACGCGGTACTTCCTCGGGTAGGTGAATACTCTCGATTCGTTTTCTTCGATCAGTAGTTGCGTCGGCCTGTGATTCACCCGCCTCGCTTCCACCCCGTAGACGCGAGCCGCCGGTACGTCTCGAGACAGCGCTCGAGCACCCGGATCGAAACGCTCTCCGTGGCGGTGTGGGCCTCGCCGGGTTCGGACGGGCCGTAGACGACGCACTCGGTGCCGGCCTGGACGAGCCAGCCGGCGTCAGTGGCGTGGGGTTTCGTCACGAGTTCCGGCGGGGTCGACGCGTCTGACTGGACTGCTCGAGCCACCTCGAGCACTGACTCGGCGAATCCGTCGTCCCCACAGCGCATCGGCGGCAGGTCCTGGTCGACCGTCCACTCGATTCCCGGGAGGGCTGCGACGGACTCGAGATCGACCCGCTCGCCGGGGACGGTTCGCTCGTCGACCGTCAGCGTACACGAGTCGGGGACGACGTTGATCCCCGACCCGCCGTCGATTTCGGTGACGGTGACCTGTCCCTCGAGTGGTTCGCCCGCGACCTCGACCGTTGGCGGCTCGAGTTTTCGGATTGCATCGACGGCGTCAGCCGCGCGGTAAATGGCGTTCTCGCCGACGTCGGGTTCGCTGGCGTGAGCCGCCGTCCCGCGGGCGGTGATCGTGCTCCCGCGGCGACCCCGGTGGGCCACGGCGACGTCGGTCACGCCCGGGCCGGAGTAGTTCGTCGACCCCTCCCCGACGACCGCGTAGTCGGGGGCGAAGCCGTGCTCGATGGCGTGGCGGGCGCCGACGCCACCCACCTCCTCGCCGACGAAGCTCGCGAAGACGAGTTCGCCAGCGGGGTCGGCGTCTCGAAACGCGAGCATCGCCGCCGCGACGGCCCCCTTCATGTCGGCCGCGCCGCGGCCGTAGAGACGCCCGCTGCGTTCGTCGACGACGTACCCGCCACTGGTATCGAGCTGTGAGGGCGCCGGGTCGACGACGTCGTGGTGGCCGACGAGTGCCAGCGACGCTCCGCCTTCTCCCCGGCGAGCGATCACGTTCCCCACCTCGTCTCGAATGACGTCGGCATCGGTTTCGCGTCGCAGCCAGTCCTCGACGTAGTCGCCCGCGGCCGTCTCGTCCTGGTGGCTGGGAATGGAGACGAGGTCGCGGGTCAGTTCGCGAACGTGCATGGCGGCGAGTACGACGGTGGAGGTGTTGGGTCCACCGGATTCGGTCTTCGAAAGTGGACCCGACCGCCGCCAGATCGAACGTGGACCCGACTGCCGCCGGCTCGAGCGCTCAGTCCCCGAACAGGAGGTACCCGATGACGAGCGAACCGATCACCGCGCCGGGTGACCACCAGAACAGGGTATAGGACTCGAACAGCTGGTGGACGGCCCAGCCGGCGGCGAACGCGAGCATCGCGACGTCGACCTCGCGGTACTCGATCGCCCCGGCGACGACGCTGCCGACGACGAGGCCGAGGTACGCGAGGCCGCCGACCAGTCCGAACCGGACGAACACCGAGAGGTACGAGTTGTGCGGCGACGCGGACAGTCCGCCCTCGAGGTAGGGTTCGATGACGTGTCCCGCCGGAGCGCCGTATCCGAACAGGAGCGGGCCGTCCCGGATCGCCGCGAGGCTCCCGGCCCAGAGGGCGAAGCGGTTCGAGTCGGAGATGCCGATGACGTCGACGTACATTCCGAGGAGAAATCCGCCGATTGTGAGGGCGGTCGCGACGAGTACCGCAGGGACGGCGCGTCGACCGAAGACGACGTACCCGGCGTAGACCACGACGGCGGTCGCCGCGGCGAGCATCGACGCCCGGGCGTTCGAGAGAAATAACCCGAGGCCGCAGATTCCGGCGAGGGCGGCGGTGACGGCCCCACCGAGGGGGCGTCTGGTGGCGACCGCCCGATGGAACTCCACCATAGCGGCGACGAATCCGGCGAAGGTGACCACGCCAAGGGAGTTCGGGTTCACGAAGATCGATCGCATGATCGTGACGTCGGTCTCGATTCCCGGGAGTGACGGGGAGCCGGACCACTGGCGAACCTCGAAGAGCCACAGCGAGTAGTCGCCAACGAGGTACGTGACCAGTCCCAGCAGGACGACGGCCGCGGCCAGGCGAGAGATGGTCCAGAGGAACACCCGTTCGGGAACGAGGCGCGGAATCACGACGAGGCTGCTCCCCATCACGACCAGGGCCCACACGGGCCATCGCGACTGCGAACTCGAGGGGACGAACGCCAGCGTGTGTGCGAGCGAGACGGCGGCGAGGACGGCGAAACAACCGATCGCAACCCACTCGCCGACCGAGTACTGCCTGGCGTCGGTGACGAGGAGGAAGAACGAGACGATGGCGACGAAGACGGCGACGACCGAGAGCGGTCGAGTCGATTCGAGTCCGAAGCCCGGCGAGCGGCTCTGGTAGACGACGACGAGGACGGCGGCGGCCGCGGCGAAAATGATGGCGAGACCGAGTCCACGGCGGACGGCCTCTCGGGACGAGGCCACGGCGAGTCGACAGCCGAGGACTGCCCCGGGGACGACCGCGACGGCGGCGAGGTGCCACGCATGGACCGAGTCGGTCGCGTTTGCGACGACGACCAGTCCCAGGTAGCACGCGAACAGGAGGCCGGTCGCGCCGGTCACGAGCCAGCCGTCGCTCCGGTCGAAGACGAGCGGCGACGCCGGTTGCTGGTCGATCGTAGCCACAGTCGTGGCAATCACAACGGATGATAAATAGCTGTTCCAATCGACAATCTGCCAGGTACGGGTCGAGCGACCGCCTCTTAACGCGTTCCGTCTCGCTGACTGTTCGCGACTGGATGATTTCCGCGTACTTACCCGTCCGGCAGCCGTACACCTGGTATCGCCGGTGGACACGCTTATACGCCTCCGTCGAGCAATTACCGTTATGAATGTCGTGCCGGACACGAGCGTGGTCATCGACGGCCGCGTCTCCGCTGCGATCGAAGACGGGCAGTTCGAGGGAGCGACGGTCTCCGTACCGGAAGCCGTCGTCGCCGAACTCGAGGCGCAGGCCAACGACGGCCTCGACAGCGGCTGGGACGGCCTGGGCGAGCTCAAACGCCTCGCCGAGTTCGCCGACGAGGGCCGCATCGACCTCGAGTACGTCGGCGAGCGCCCCTCCGCCATCGAGCGCGGTCACGCCGCCGAGGGCGAAATCGACGCCGTCATCCGCGACCTGGCCGAGGACCTCGAGGCCACCTTCGTTACGAGCGACATCGTCCAGGCCGAAGTGGCCCAGGCGAAGGGCCTCGAGGTGGACTACCTCTCCCCCGAAGTGCGGCGAGTGGGGACCCTGGCCATCGAGGAGTACTTCGACGACCAGACGATGAGCGTCCACCTCAAGACGGACACGCGGCCGAAGGCCAAACGCGGCGAGATCGGCGACATGCACTACCAGGAGATCGCCGACGAGCCCCTCGACGAGGACACGATGGACGAGTACGCCCGCGAGGTCGTCGACGGTGCCCGCGAGGCCACCGGCGGCTTCATCGAGCTCTCGGAACCGGGGATGAAGATCGTCCAGTTTCGGGACTACCGGATTGCCATCGCTCGGCCGCCTTTTTCCGACGGCATCGAGATCACCGCCGTCAGACCGATCGTCCAGACCGACATCGAGGACTACGAACACGCCGACGAATTGAAAGAGCGCCTGCTCGAGCGCCAGCGCGGCGTCCTCATCTCCGGGTCGCCCGGGGCCGGGAAGTCGACGTTCGCCCAGTCGGTCGCCCGGTACCTGAACGATCACGACTACGCGGTCAAGACGATGGAGAAGCCCCGCGACCTCCAGGTCGGCCCCGAGATCACCCAGTACACCGAACTCGGTGGGCGGATGGACAAGACCGCCGACGCCCTGTTGATGGTCCGGCCCGACTACACAATCTACGACGAGGTCCGCAAAACCGACGACTTCGAGGTCTTCGCGGACATGCGCCTGGCCGGCGTCGGCATGATCGGCGTCGTCCACGCGACTCGTCCGATCGACGCCCTCCAGCGACTGGTCGGTCGCGTCGAACTCGGCATGATCCCGCAGGTCGTCGACACCGTCGTCTACATCGACGCCGGCGAAGTTTCGACCGTCTACGACGTCAAGACGGAGGTGAAGGTCCCCGCGGGGCTCACCGAGGAGGACCTCGCTCGCCCCGTGATTCAGGTGACGGACTTCCAGACGGGCAAACCCGCCTACGAGATCTACACGTTCAACCGGCAGGTCGTCACGGTTCCGCTCGAGGACGGCGGCGAAACTGCGGAGAGCGGCGTCGATCGGATCGCCAAGTCCGAGATCGAACGCGAGATCCGGTCGATCGCCCGTGGCTACGTCGACGTCCAGCTGAAGAGCCAGAACCGTGCCGTCGTCTACGTCGAGGAGGACGATATCTCGACGGTGATCGGCAAGGGCGGCGGGCGGATCACCGACGTCGAGAACCGGCTCGGGATCGACATCGACGTGCGAACGCACGACGAGAATCCCCACTACGGGTCGGACTCGAGCGGTGGTGGAGGCGGTGGCGGTAGTGGCCGCGGCGGCCACGGCAACGCAGGCGGAAACAGCGGCAACGCACAGCCGGCCGGCCAGATCGTCACCCCCGAGATCACCTCGAGACACGTCATCGTTCCCGTCGACGGCAACCACGGCGAAACCGTCGAGGTGCAGGCCGGCGGCGAGTACCTCTTCACCGCGACGGTGAGTCGCGGCGGCGAAATCCAGGTCTCGAGAGGGAGTGCGATTGCCGACGACCTCGAGGACGCGATCGATCGCAAGCAACCGATTACGGTCGTCCCGTCGTAGCTGGCGCCGGTACTGTCCCGCGGCGAGCGAAGCGAGTCGCGGCTTTTTCGTCCAGGTTTTTGCGCGAGGGTGAGCGGATCGATGTGACGCACGGTCGTCGCCGCTCAAAGGCGGTCGCTGATGTCCTCGTCCGTCGATTCCCCCGGCAAGATGTCGCCTAGCGCGGCGCCGAACGCGGCGACCGTCCAGACCACCGTCACGCGACTCACCTGCTCCATCGCCGTCGGCTCATCCGCGGTGAGTTGTCCCCACATGAGCATCATTGCAACGGACGCCAGTAGCGACACGACGAGCACCCCCGCGTAGCGCCGCGGGATCACGCCGAGGATCGGCTTTCGAACCTCGACCTGCCTGAAGTCGGCGTAGTAGAGCAGCCCTGCGGTCATCGCTAGGAGAAAGCCGAGATTGGCGACGAAGAACACGGGAACGCCGCCAAGGGTGACCGACAGAAACCACTCCGCGATGTCGAAGACGCCGTCCTCGACGAGTAGCGGGAGCGCGAAGATGACGGACCCCACAAACGCCTGCGCGATGTCTTTCGTCGTGTACTTCGTGATCCGTTTCGTGAACGCCTGGCTCCCGGGCATTCGATTTACGAGGTGAATCGTCTCTTCGACTCGTCGACGCTCTCCGGGGTCGTCAGCAGCGTCTTTCAATTCGTCCAGTTTGTCAAGCAGGTCCTCGATGTCCGGGTCCGAAACGTCGTCGCTCGAGGCGCCGCTCGCGTGCGTATCGGCGGTCATCTATCCGAATGGGGATCGGTTATCGACAAAAGTGTGGGTGCCTCCGGTCGGTCCAACCCAGCGCAGTGCTCAGTTTCTCGAGGCCCACAGGCGGCCCGCAAACTGGAGGGGATTGGCGAAGGTCTCGGTGACGTAGACGCCAATGGTCTGGAGCGTGATGGCCGAGCGTTAGGAATCGGCATTCGAACGCAGAATGCAGAAGGACCCCTCGGGTCGTGAAGTCCATCAATTCTGTTTCGAGGACGGTGAACTCGGTGAAGACGAGATCGACAGGCGACTCGAGGTGTCGTCCGCCGGAACACGGTCACCGTTTACACGCCGTGGACCCAGGAGGTGGACGCGAACGGAGTCGGCGCCAAAGGGTGCCTTTTTGTACCGACCGTCCGTAGCCCGATCCATATGTTCAAGGCCATCGTGAGCGCGGAAACGCTCACCAGCGCGCTCGATTCGGTAAGCGTGCTGGTCGACGAGTGCAAGATCCACCTCGAGGAGGAGGGGCTCTCAATCCGGGCCGTCGACCCCGCCAACGTCGGCATGGTCGACCTCTCGCTCGAGGCGGCCGCGTTCGAATCCTACGAGGCCGATGGCGGCCTGATCGGCGTCGACCTCTCCCGACTCGAGGACATCGCCGGCATGGCGGAATCCGGCCAGTTGATCCAACTCGAACTCGACGAAGAGACTCGCAAACTCCACATCCAGATCGACGGCCTGGAGTACACCCTCGCGCTGATCGACCCAGACTCGATCCGCCAGGAGCCGGACATTCCGGATCTGGACCTGCCCGCCCGGGTCGTCCTCGAGGGCAAGGACGTCAACCGATCGGTCAAGGCGGCGGACATGGTCTCCGATCACATCGCGCTGGGCGTCGACGACGCCGAGGAGTTCTTCTACGTCAACGCCGAGGGCGACACCGACGACGTCCACCTCGAGTTGACCCAGGACGACCTCATCGACCTGCAGGTCGGGCCGGCGCACTCGCTGTTCTCGCTGGATTACCTCAAAGACATGAACAAGGCGATTCCGAGAGACACCGAGGTCACGCTGGACCTCGGCGAGGAGTTCCCCATCAAGTGTTACTTCGGCTTTGCGGAGGGACAGGGCCAGGTCACGTACATGCTGGCGCCGCGGATTCAGAGCGACTGATCGACCGATCGACCGATCGACTGATCGACTCGAATCGACATCGCTCACTTCTTCTGTTCTTCCGTTTCCCCTCGCTCGAGGTGCTCCAGTCCCCCCGCTGATCGAGCCTCGAGTCGCTCACGAATCGCCCCGCTCACGTCTCCGAGGTAGGCCCCACCCCAGGTGGCGACGACCAGCGCCCCGATCGAGTTGAAGACGAAGTCGAGCATCGTGTCCTCGAGGCCGTACTGGGTGAGCACGCGAGGCAGCCCCAGGGCCTCGGCAGTGAGGGCGATGGCGAACTCGAGGATCTCCCAGAGGACGCCGAACGCGAGGACGAACAGCAGGATGAACAGCGCGATGAACCGGCCGGGGAAGTGGATGCCCTCGGCGTGCTCGTCGAGGGCACGAACGGTGGCGTAGCCCGCGGCGGCGACGACTGACGCCGAGAGCGCGTGGGTCATGTGGTCCCACCACCAGACCTGGCTGTAGAGCGTGCTCGTGGCACCTGGCAGGCCGACGGTGCCGAAGGCGTGGAGGAAGACGGCGGTCGTGATCCACAACGTGAGCCGTGGATCCATCGGAATACCGTAGTCGCGCTCGAGGATCGGCGGGAGTTGCGTCACGGCGAGGGCCACCGCAGTGTTGACGACGATGCCGCCGTTGCCGCGATCGACGCCCACGAAGAGCATACCGACCAGCGACAGCTCCATCAGGTACGAGAGCTGTCGCTGGCGCTCGGTCGAGAGTGTGAACGCGGCGAGATCAATCATCGTCCACCCCCGGGACGAGGTCCTCGAGGTCGGGGAGTGGGTCGATGCGGCCGAGTCGTCTGAAGTACAGTTCGAAGACGACTCCGGCGCCAAGTCCGGCGAGCGCGGAGAATACGAACTCCCACATGACGGCGTCGTGGTCGGCCTCGAACGGAATGCCGAAGACGGTGGCGACCCCCCAGCGGAACACCGCCCAGAGAGCGGCGGCGGCCATCGTCGTGACGACGACGAAGACGACGGCGAAGGAGGCAGTCATCCGCACAGCGGTGAATGTCTGGAGTTCGACGGCGAGCACAAGCGCGACCGCGGCCACCGAGAGGTAGGAGGCGACGTGGCCGGTCAGGAGGTCGGCCCCCAGCACGATGCCGAGTGCGGGGGTCGCGGCGAGCAACAGCACCTCCCAGGGGAGCATGACCAGCGGCGATCGGAATGCGATCGGCGGGAGGACGGCGAGCCCGACCAGGACGAGCGCGAACGTCGCCCACAGGAGTTCGCGAGTCGCCAGCCCGCCGACGGCAATTCCCACCAGGGCGACCACGATTGCCCAGCCGGCGACGGCGTTCGTCCGATCGTCGCCGATCAGTTGCTCGAGTCGCGTTTGAGACACGGTCACTGATACCGATGGAATCGTTAAAAAGGGGAGGGCTCTCAGGGCGGGCGCCGGAGGTTGTCCGGCCGAGTACCCCGGACACGCTCGACGTTACGGAAATCCTGCCAACAGGTACACCGCGGCGTAGGCGAGGAGCGCGACGGTCACGCCGGTCAGCGCCGTGAGGACGATATCGAACACGCCGCTCGAGGTGCGCCAGCGCTGCGGGATCAGACCGTGAACCCCCGGCACGGTCCCTTCCCGGACGACACCACAGACGAGTCCGGCGCCGAGGATCGAGAAGACGAAGTGGTAGGACATGTCGAGCGTCGGGGGCGTACTGACCAGGGCGACGACCCCGTAGGCGGCCCCGGCGGCGGCGCGACGGTCCAGCGCTGCGAGAGGGTCCCGGTCGGCCAGGCGTGCGTAGGTTAGCAAGGCGAGCCAGATGACGGCGAGTTCGATCGCGAACGCGCCGAGCAGGTTCAGCGTCGGGTCCGGGTGGAGGAGGACGCGAGACTCGAGAGCGGGGGCCGCGAACGGGAACAGCCACTCGGGCGGTTCGCCGGTGACGAGGTCGCCCCACGGATGCGAGAACAGGCCCCAGATCGCCGCGAGGGCGACGATCGCCGGCGAGAAGGTGGTCGCCCGGGAAGTTCCGACCGCGACGACGGCGCCGGTGATCGCGAAGAGAGCCATCACGAACGCCGCGACCGGACCGGACGCGGCGAATGCAACGACCACGAGTGCGGTGAGTAACCCGACGGCGGCGGTGTGAGCGAGGTAAGCACGAACGGAGCCGGAGCTCGAGCGCGTGCGACGAATCGCGAGCAACCCGAACGCAGGCGCGGCGACGACGCCGACGACCAGCGAGTGGGTGGCCGAGCGGTGGACGGTTCGACTGGCGTCCCAGAACGCGGTCGAGGCGCCCAGGGCGCCGTCGCCGAGGTTCCACTCGGCGAGGCCGACGAGCGCGTAGGCGACGTCGACGTCGGGGATCGCGGCGAAGAGGCCGGCGACGACCCCGATCGCCAGCGCGCGACGTGGCCCCCAACCTCGCCACTCGGCGACGAGGGCCGCGACGGCGAACGCGAGGAGCGCGTGACCGACGAACACGATATATCGGATAGGGAACGCGTCGTCTTAAGCGACTCGCGTACTCTCGGTAGTCGGAAGTAGGTGCCGTGACGCAGGAGGCAGGTGGCTCGAGGGAGTCTCGACAGCGGTGACAGACGGCTCGAGAGCGCCGTGGCGGCGGTGACAGACGGCTCGAGACCGACAAATCCGTGGCGATGCGGCGTCAGGCGCTCGTCTCCTCGTCGTTCTCGGTTGGTGCGTCGTCGCCTTCACTGGCATCGTCCCCACCCTCGTTTGTCTCGCCCTCTTTCCCCGCCGTGAGCCCCTCGTTCGGGCCGCGCTCGAGCGCTGGCGACGCGTCGGTGTAGTCGCTGTAGCCGTCGAACCAGCGGACGATCCGCTCGAGGCGGTCGACGACATGGGCCGGTTCGCCCGAGCGAGAGAGTTCGTGGCCTTCGCGGGGATAGCGGACCATTCGGGTGTCGACGCCGTGTTTCTTCAGGCCGAGGTAGAACAGTTCGGCCGTGTTCGCGGGCGTGCGGTAGTCCTGGTCAGCGTGGATCAGGAGCGTCGGCGTGGTCACGTCCGGGACGTGTGCGACCGGGGAGTGCGCCCAGAGGTGCTCAGGGTCCTCCCAGGGCGTAATGCCGTAGTCGCCCTCGACGAGTTTGAACGCGTCCGTCGAGCCGTAGAAGCTGGTGAAGTCGTAGACGCCGCGCTGGCTGACGGCGGCCCGGAAGCGGTCGGTCTGTCCGACCGTCCAGGCGGTCATGAACCCGCCGAAGCTCCCGCCGGTGACGTACTGCTCGTCTTCGTCGACGTACTCGCGCTCGCAGGCGAGGTCGACGCCCGCGAGCACGTCGGTGAGCGTCACGTCGCCCCAGTCGCGCTCGATGGCGGCCGCGTGGGCCTCGCCGTAGCCGGTCGATCCGCGAGGATTACACCAGAAGACGGCGTAGCCCGCGGCCGCGAGGCTCTGGAACTCGTGCCACATCGTCCCGCTGGTGGTCCACCGGGTGTGGGGGCCGCCGTGGATCTCGACGACGAGCGGGTACGTTTCGTCCGGGTCGAAGTCCGGCGGCGTCAAGAGCCACCCCTGCACCGGACCCTGCTCGCTCTCGTAACGCAGTTCCTCGGGTTGGGCAACCGCCCGGTCCTCGAGGTAGTCGGCGTTGACGCGGGTCAGCCTAGTGACCTCGTTGCCCCCGCGCGTGGACGCGAAGACGTCCCCCGGGTGGTCCCACTCGCTCTGGACGGAGGCGATGGCGTTTTCACCTACCGAGAAGCCCTCGAGAGTGACGCCCTCGCCGTAGACGGTGGTTGGATCCTCACTCCCGTCGCCGGGGGCCGACCAGAGCGCGCTCGCGCCCTCGTCCGGCGTGGCGAAGTAGAGGGTCTCCTCGTCGGGCTCCCACTCGATTCCGCCGTCGAAGCTCAGGGTGCGGTCGATCGAGTCGGTGACGGTCGTCTCCGTTCCGGCCGTCCGGTCGTACACCTTTAGTTCGGTCTGGCGGAGAGTAAACCCGTCTTTCGGCACCCAGGGGTAGGCGACCCGGCCGTCGGTCGTCGCCGCGAGCATCGTCGCCCAGCCGGTCGTTTCGGTTACCTGCTCGACCTCGCCCGTCTCGAGGTCGTGTGCGAGGATTTCGGACTCGATGGAGTCGTCGGGTTCCTCGCCGAGCTTGCGGGCGTAGTAGACCGTTTCGTCGTCGCCCCAGGTCGCCCCCGTGTAGTCGACGTCGCCGTTGGTGAGTCGCTCGAGGGCGTCGTTGTCGCCTGCGGTCTCGGTAATTGACCCTTGCTCGAGCGCCGACTCGACCTCGAGCGTGTAGATGTGGTTCCGCCGCCCGTCCGCGTAGCGCTGGTGGGCCCGGTAGACGAGTCGGTCGATCACCCGCGGGTCAGGCGTCTCCGGTTCGTAGTCCGGATCGACGGCAAAATCGCGCCCCTCCGCGCGGTCGTCGGCCGTCGATGCCTGGGTGAAGAGAACCCGAGAGCCATCGGGGCTCCACTCGAGGCCGGCAACGCCGCCGACGACGCTCGTGATCTGCCGGGCCTCGCCGCCGTCGGTCGGGAGGAGCCAGAGCTGTGGCCGGTCGTCGTCGGCGCCTCGGGTGCTGACGAACGCGAGATGTGACCCGTCGGGGCTCCAGCGCGGCTGGCTGTCGACGCCCTCACTGACGGTGAACTGGGTCGGCTCGTCGCCGCCGAGTGGAACGACGTAGACGGTTGCCTCGTAGGACTCGTCGTCTTTCGGAATCTTCCGGACGAACGCGACGCGCTCGCCGTCGGGCGAGAGCTGGGGGTCGGCTACCTGGACGATGTCGTGGTAGTCGGCGGGGTCGACCGTGTGCATAGTCCTCACTCCGAGCGGTCGAGAGTATACGTTTCGGTTCGAAGGAACCGTGGGCGTCTACGACGCGTGTCACAGGGCCATTACCGGACGTTCAGCGCGTCGTGAGTGTCCAAAAGTCCATATTTTCAGCGAACGCAATCGGTTATGCGCGGCATAGTAATCAGCCGAAAACGCATAGACTGCCATCATGGCGCGAAAGTTCAATCGACGCGACTTCATCGCAGTGACTGGTGCAACAGGAATTGCAGGTATCGCCGGGTGCATCGGCGAGGACGCCGAGGATCCCGGAAACGGCAATGGGAACGGAAACGGCAACGAAACCGGCAACGGAAACGGCAACGAAACCGGCAACGGCGACGATAACGAAACCGAAGACGGCAATGGCAACGGCGACGACGAAGAGGAAATCGGCGAGGCCGAACCGGACGAGGGCGGAGAAGTCCTCTCCTGGCACGCCGGCGGCACCGGCGGCACGTACTACCCGCTCTCCGGCGAGGTCAAGTCCATCGTCGAGGAGAACACGCCCCACGGCCTCCAGGTCCAGTCGACCGGCGCCAGCGTCGAGAACGTCGGCAGCCTCGCCCGCGAGGAAGCCGAGTTCGCGCTGATCCAGAACGACGTCGCCTACTTCGCGTTCAACGGGACCGGCATCGAGGACTTCGAGGGCGAACCCGTCGAGAGCATTCGCGGGGTCGCGACGCTCTACCCCGAAACGATCCACATCGTCACCCAGGCCGACTCGGGCATCGAGTCCGTCGAGGACCTCGAGGGGGCGACGATCAACACCGGCGACGCCGGCAGTGGGACGCAGGTCAACGCGAACCAGATCCTCGAGTCGGCGGGCATCTCTGACTTCAGCGAGCAGAACACCGACTTCGCGACGGCGACCGACCAGATCCGTGACGGCGACGTCGACGCCGCCGTCATCGTCGGCGGGTGGCCCGTCGGCTCGGTCGAGGAACTCGCCTCCTCGAGCGACATCTCGCTCGTGTCCGTCGACGGCGACGTGCGCGAACAGGTCAAGAGCGACGCCGAGTGGATGGCCGACGACACCATCCCCGGTGGCACCTACGACGGCGTCGACGAGGACACCGAGACCGTCTCGGTCCAGGCGATGATAGCCACTCACGAAGGCGTCGACGAGGGCATCGTCGAGGAGGTAACGACCGCCATCTTCGACAATACGGACTCCTTTACGATCAAGGCCGACTTCATCAGCGCCGACACCGCCCAGGACGGGATGCCGATCGACCTCCATCCGGGCGCGTCCGCGTACTTCGGCGAGTAACGCGTCCACGACGCCTCTCACCGTGTTCACTGGTCACCGCCGTCGCCGAACGCTCGTCGGTATCGTCGTCGTCGTCGCCCTCGTCGTCGGGAGCGTCGCGGCCGCCTCGAGTCTCGATCCGGATCCCGAACGAACCCTCGTCGTCCAGGATGCCGACTCGGGCGAGACGCTCCTCGAGCGACCGGTCGAAAACGGCGAGCGGGTAACGCTGGCGTACACCCACAGCGTCGAGAAGACGCCGGTCGAGGACGTCTACGCCGTCGACGGCGATCAGTTGCGGATGACGGAGATGCGATTCCAGTCTCACGGCGCGGGGTTGCCTGCCGACGAGTCGATGGAACTAACCGACGGCTGGTTCGTCGTCGAGCGAACCTCAACGTACAGTCAGCTGCGGGTTGCCCCCGGCTCCATCGCCGGTCACGAACTACTCGTCGGCGAGGATCGGTACGACCTCGTGGCGATGTCGGACGGGCCGGTCGTCATCGTCGTCGACGAGGACGAACCGGGAGCGCTCGAGGGACTGCTGGCGTTTTCAGCGCCGGCAGAAGTGGCACAGGACAGACTATTGGGCGACGAGGACCGCTCGAGCGGTACTGTCGTTACCCACATAAATATGGGCCTCTCCCACTGATACCGTACCAATGAGCGTCGATACCGGCGGGTCGGAAGAATTGTCCGATGCCGAACAGGAAAAGATCCTCCAGGAGGTCGAACGACGCCGGACGCTCCAGGGCGGGGCCGCCGTTCTCGTCTCGCTGATCGGGATTACCTTCTCGGCCTTCCAGATGTGGATCGCCGCGAGATCCTACATCTTCCAGATTACCCTGCCGCTCTACGGCACGATCGATATCGGCTCCCTGCAACTCCTGCAAGTCGGCGCGATCCACGTCACGTTCGCCCTGGTGATCGCGTTCTTGCTCTTCCCGGCCAGTCGAGGCGACGGATTCGTCGCCCGGCGACTCGGTCGTCTCGAGTCGGCCACGAGAGGACAATTCGGCGACGAGCACCCGGTCACTCGAGGGGTCTCCCGGGCGGGCGATTTCGTCCGCTGGGCCGCAATCGACCCCCAGATGAACCGGGTAACCCCGCTCGACGGCCTCATGATCGTCCTCTCGTTGCTTCCCGTACACTACACCGTCACCAACTACGACGAGATCCAGTCGATCGCCATCAGGCGGTTCGACGGAACTCAGGGTATCGGGGACGTGCTCTGGTTCCTCGAGCCAGTCGTCGCCGGGATCGCGGCACTCGGGATTCCCATCGACGAGGCGTCCTACGCGTTCTGGATGGGCGTCCTCGGACTCTTGCTCGTGCTCGAGGCGACCCGGCGCACGCTCGGCTTCATCCTGATGAGCCTCGTCGGCTCGTTCATCGTCTACGCGCGCTGGGGCTACCTCGTTCCGCGAGACTCCGTCATCGGGCCCCTCGCCATCCAGCCCGAGAACTGGGCGAACATCGTCTACAACCTGTGGTACACCGTCCAGGCGGGCGTCTTCAGCACGCCCGTCATCGTGAGCGTCCGGTACATCTACATCTTCATCCTCTTCGGCGCCTTCCTCGAGATGAGCGGCGCCGGCAAGTGGTTCATCGACCTCGCGTACGCGCTGACCGGGACCAGGCGGGGTGGACCAGCGAAGGCGAGCGTCGTCTCGAGCGGCTTCATGGGGATGCTCTCGGGGTCGTCCATCGCCAACACCGTGACGACGGGTGCGTTCACGATTCCGCTGATGAAACGGTCGGGCTACTCGCCCGAGTTCTCCGGGGCCGTCGAGTCCTCCTCGTCCTCGGGTGGCCAGATTCTCCCGCCCGTCATGGGCGCCGCGGCATTCCTCATCGTCGAGTACACCGGCATTCCCTACGCCACCGTCATCATCGCCGCGACCTTACCCGCCCTCGCCTTCTTCTTCGGGATGTGGGTCATGGTCCACTTCGAGGCCGTCCAGCACAACATCGGCGGGCTACCTCGAGACGAACTGCCGGAGATCCGCTCGCGCTTTCGGTCCGGCTGGTTCTACCTGGTCCCCATCGTTCTCCTGCTGTACTTCCTCATCATCGCCCGCTTCTCGATCCCCCGTGCGGGCTGGTTCACCATCGTCTCGGTGATCGCCCTCATCGCGTTCGTCGCGGCCTACGACGAGCGCTCGCGCGTTCCCCTGGTCGGCACCATCGCCGCCATCTTCACCCTGCAACTGCTCAGCTACGCCACCGTCGGCGGAAACGTCGTCGACGCCACATTGGCGTTGACAGGGCTCGAGGCCGCCGGGACGGGACTGGGACTCGAGACGGCCGCGTACGCCGCGGCGAGCGGACTGGGAACCATCGTGATCCTCGTGAGCGCCGCCGTCATGCTCGCCAGGCCGAGAACGGTCCCGACGCTGCTCGAGCTCGACGATGCCGTCGACGAGTCGGCGGAACGGGCGGCGTCGAAGATCCGTCGACCGCAACTCGCCCGGAACCGGGCCTACCGGTTCGGTGCGTTCGTCCTCAAGTCGATGGACTCGGGGGCGCGAACGGCGACGACGGTCGTGATCGCGGTCGCGGCCGCGGGCGTCATCCCGGGTGTCATCAGCGTCTCCGGCCTCGGCCCGAACCTGGCCGCGCTGATCGACGCCGTCAGCGGCGGCTCGCTGCTGATCTTGCTCGTCCTGACGGGCATCGCCTCGATCATCTTCGGAATGGGGATGCCGACGACGGCGATGTACATCATCCTGATCGCGATGCTCGGCGGGCCGATGGAACAGGCAGGGACTGCCCTGCTGGCTGCCCACCTGTTCGTGCTCTATTTCGGCCTGATGGCCGACGTCACGCCGCCGGTCGCCGTCGCCGCATTCGCCGGTGCGGGCGTCGCGAAGGCCGACGAACTCGGGACGGCGCTAATCGCCTTCCTGCTCTCGCTCAACAAGATCCTTGTTCCCTTCGCGTTCGTCTTCTCGCCGGGCATTCTGCTCCTGCGAGAACGCGGCGACGAGTGGACGATCCTCACCGCCGCCGACGTAGCCGACCTCGGCTTCTTCGTCCCCGACGTCGTCATCCCCATCCTCGGGATGTTCCTCGGCGTCTACGCCCTCGGGGTCACGATCATCGGCTACCAGTACACCGACGTCGGCCGGGTGAGGCGAGCGCTGTACGCCATCGCCTCCATCTTCCTGATGGTCCCCGAGATCCCGCTCCTGGTTCTCGAGGGCACCCTCGAGGCGGTCGGCATTCCGGCGTACCTCGCCATCTTCGAGTTGACCGCCTCCCTGCGACTCATCGGCCTCGTCACGCTGGTGGCGCTCTCGACCCGAAACCGAACCCGCGGACGGACGACGGAGGCGGCGGAGACGGCGGAGACCGCCTGACCGCCGACCGTCGACCGCCGTTGCATTCATATCCCCCTGCGGAGAATCGAATGACGTGTTATCGGATCGACAGCAGTTCGAGCCCCGCCTCGAGCGAGCCGACCTCGAGGTTCCCGACATCGGCTTTCGGTTCGGAATCGGGGCGTACGTCGCCGCAGTGCTCACCGCCGCGGTGACGACAGCTGCCGTCCTCGCCGGCGTCACCGGCACGACCGTCCTCGCGCTCGCGCCCGGAACGGTCACCGTCGGCGTGATCGTCGGCGGCGTGCTCGCCGGCCGATATCGCGGGTTGGCCGAACGGCTCGGTCGCCGTCGTTGGCCTAGCGTGCCGTGTTCGCTTCCTGCCCTTCCGTTCGTCGGACTGGCGTTCGCGCCGTTCGTGACCGACGTCGGAGCGAACGTCGCTGGAGTCGCCATCGTGGGCGCGATCGGGATCGTGCTGGCGGGCCTCCTCGTCGCCGCAATGGCCACCAATCGCTACGTTGACGCGGTCACGAGCGACGAACCCGTCGTCGCCTGGACGTGGGCCAAAGCCGGCGTGCTCCGCCGGGAACTGGTCATCGGTGTCGGCTTCCTGCTCGTCGGCCTCGGCTCGTTGTACGCCGGCGACCTCACTTTCGCCGTTCTCTGGGGCGCCTACGGCCTGTTCTGGCTCCTCGCCGGCTACTCGAGTTCGCTCTTCGACGCCGATTCGGTGTCGACGCCCACCCTCGCCGTCCACGAGGCCGGCCTCGTCGTCGATCGCGGCCTCACGAAACGGCTGCTTCCGTGGGCAGCGATAGCTGGGGTCGAACTCACCGCCGACGAACTCGTGATCGAACGCGACTGGCGCTCGCTCCGGTGTCGTCGGGACGCGATCGACGATTCCGAATCGGTCGCCGCGACGCTCGAGGCGCTTCGCATGGAACGATAACCGTCAGTCGGCAGCCGCCAGACGCCTCACTCGAGACGCGCCCGCCCGCTCGTCGCACTGCGAATACGGTCACGGAGAGCGTCGGCCTCGGCGATCGGGACCCGAACCTCGAACCGCACGTCCGCTTCGTACTCGGCCTCGAACTCGAGCCCCTCGCTCTCTAAGATGCCACGAACGGTTCCCGAATCGTCGTACTCGAGGGTGATCGACACCTGTTCGTGAGGCCGCTCCTCGATCACGCCCGCGGCGTCGACCGCCTCCTTGACCGCCCGGGAGTACGCCCGAACCAGGCCGCCGACGCCGAGGTTCGTCCCGCCGTAGTAGCGCGTGACGACGACCGCGACGTTCTCGAGGTCGCGCTGGGTGAGCACGTTCAGCGCGGGCTTGCCGGCGGAACCGCTCGGCTCGCCGTCGTCGCTCGCGTACTCCCGGAGCCGCCCGTCGGCGTCGACTCTGACCCGGTAGACCGGGACGTTGTGGGTCGCGTCGGCGTACTCCTCGCGTACGTTCTCGAGGAACGCCTCGGCCGACTCGAGGTCGTCGGCGGGGCGAGCGTGTCCGAGAAACTCCGAGCCCCGGACGACGAAGCTCGCGGTCGCGGCCTCGGCGACGGTTCGGTAGGCCTCGGCGTCCATGCGTTACCTCGAGCTGGCGTCGTCGGGACGGTAGAGGTCTGGGTTACGCCACCAGAAGAGAGCCCAGCCGGTGAGAAAGCCCACGAGCATGGCGAGCAGGTCCCGCAGGAACTGCGAGCCGATCAGGTCGATCGTCAGCGCGATGGCGATGCCGGCGCCCACGGCCGTTCCCACGACCAGGAAGCCGACGTCGCCGAAGATCTTCGCTCGTGACTGCTCCCAGTAGTACTGCCTGTCCGAGTCGTACCAGACGCCCACGTAGACCAGAACCGGTGCCATCGCGGTGACGATGATGGCCATTCGCCAGTCGGTCGAGATTTGCAACACTTCGCTGGCCAGGTTGGCGACGACCGCGGCAACCATCAATCCGAAAAACAGCCACGCCCACTCCGGCAGCGTCTCCTTGTCCATGTCTCGAGTCGGTCACTCGAGGACGAATATTCTATCGACTCGCGACAGGTCACTCCGCACAGCAGGCGTCCTTGCTCGCCGGCTCGCCGCTCCCGCCGTCGGCCGCGACCGGTTCGGGCTCCGTAATCCGGTAGAGGCTCTGGCGCGCGTCCGCGAAGTAGATGTTCTCGTCGACGGTGCCGATGTCGCTGAGGCGCTCGAGGGCGTACCTGACCGTGCGCGCCGACAGCATCGACTCCTCGACGATCTGTTTCTGGGTCAACGGACCGTCGTACTCGAGGACTTTGTAGACCAGCTTCGCACTCGGTGGCAAATCCGTGATGTCCTCCCCGTCAGTCTCACTCATATTACGAATCGAAATGCTCCAGGAGTATAAAGTTGAGCCTTTCTGGATGACAGAACGGATGATTCATTCACGAATACATCTATGAATATTGGGCATAGAACCTCGAGGAACGGGACTTCTCGACAATTTGACCGGTCAGTCAGCCGGCGTGACAGACTCGGGTGAGAACATAAACGAGTACACACGAGAGTACGCGACAGAGTACAGATATGCGTGACATTACAGATATGCGCGACCGATCACCCGTGTGCGCGACAGATCACAGGCGTACGCGACCGATTACAAATTGTTCCAGGCGTCGTCGTCCTCGGGGTCCGGCAAGTCCTCGAACGGCGGCTTCGGTCCGCTATCGCCCGTTTGAGTCGCCGGTCCGTCGCCGTCACCGGACGAGATCACGTCGCCCGGAGTCGGCCGCTCCTCGAGGTCGAAGTCCGGCCACGCCGTCTCTTCCCAGAGCCCGCGGTCGCTGTAGTAATAGACGACGCCGTCGCTGACGACCGCAAACAGGCCGCGACTCCGGTCGTGGATCACGCGCTCGTTCGTGTCGATGGCGACGTCGACGACGTCCTCGAGCGTGTCGAGCGAGACGTGTTCGTCGCCGATCCACATCGGCAGCGAGCCCCGTGAGATCCACTCCGCGTAGCGATTCTCGTGAATCGCCTGGCGCGCCCGGTCGACATCGACGTCGGAGCGGGAGTTGACGAACGCGGCCCCGCCGAACGACCCCACCGTGAGGATCAGGAGGGTGCCGATCAGCGCGGAACTAGGTGGGTCAGTCGTCTCGACGGTCTGGGTGACCGGGTTCGGGTCCGACTCTTCGGGATGGTCCTCGAGGTAGTAGCTCCGTTCGGTGACGACGAACGGGGTTGACGGGGCGTGTTCGCCGACGTGCGTCCCCGTATCGTAACTCGTACGGATGATCAGCGAGATGTCGACCGTACCGACCCCGTCGAGGCGAGTCCTGAGTTCCTCACGCCGGTCCTGGACCTCCCGGACGTCGACCGACGCTCTGGTGACGCCCTGCCCGTCCGTAATCGTCGGTTCCTCGGCCGCCAGCACGCGTTCTGACTCCCAGAACACCTCGTCGTTGCGCGAGGCTGCGTACCTGAGGACGATCTCGTGCTCGAGACTCGTCTCGTCGCTCGGGACCGCCGTCTCGGCGACGATCTCGAGTTCCGGTGAGGCGTTTATCACGTACGCAGGGTTGTCCTCGAGCACGGTGCCGGCCTCCCAGAGGCCGTCCTGGACGACTACGGCTTCCGTACCGACCTGCGTCGAGACCGTCTGATGATCGACTTCCTGGGTGGTCGTCGTCGTCGACGGGTTCGCGACGACCCAGCCGGTCGCGAGCAAGGCGATCGTGCCGATCACGAGCAACGCAATCAGGATCGGCCGGCCGGATCTGGCGATCAGCAGGTCGAGTCGCGGCGTGTTCGTCACGGTGTCCCCTCTCTCTCGTTGGTTCCGTCGATTCCGTCAATCCCGTCAATCCCGTCTGGCCGCACCGCTGGCTGTGACTCGCCGTCGGCCAACCCCCCATCTAACACGGTGCGGAAAGTCACGCGATACGATAGGTCGTCGTTCATCGACTATAACAGTAGTGGCCGTCGATCGGTTGGTCTGAGCGGATGATAGCGCTCACAGCCACTTCTCGAGCAGGCGCTCGAGTCGCGTCGAGAGCGGGAGATGCGAGCCGGGCGTCCGTATCCGAAGGTCGCCGGTGCCG
The DNA here is from genome assembly GCF_017357105.1 of Natronosalvus caseinilyticus. NCBI lineage: Archaea > Methanobacteriati > Methanobacteriota > Halobacteria > Halobacteriales > Natrialbaceae > Natronosalvus > Natronosalvus caseinilyticus. The sequence continues at coordinate 914,275 of NZ_CP071596.1, read as the reverse complement.
AAGAGGGCGAACACCAGACCGACGGCGACGGCGACGATCACGACGTTGACCGCACCGATGGCCACGAACGGGTGGAGGTCGTGGAGCCAGACGAGCAGCGTCGGTGGCAAGACGAGGAGGTACCGACTCTCGACGACGTCGCGGGTGTAACTCCCCGTCGTCTCCGGCGCCGTCATCGAGAGCGCGACCTCGGCCGTGTCGCGACTACCGACCGTCGTCGCCCGCGGCTCGGCGTCGACGGCGGGGTGTGGCGCGTCGAGCACGACGACGACCGGGACGTAGCCACTGTTGTCGATCGTTCGCGTGAGCGTCGTCGTCTCTCCGGGAGCGACGATCTGTGGGTCGTCGGTCGGCGAGTCGGTGCTCACGAGTTCGTAGGCGGTTCCACCGGCCGGGATCACCATCGCCGCCGTCGCGAAGAGGGCGAGCACGACGACGACGGCCGACAGCGCCGACCAGAGCCCGATCACGTTCTCGCGGCTGGTTCGTCGCGCCGTCCGCCGCTCGGCGACGCCGACGCGCTCGAGCAGCAAGCCGACCCCAAGCAGGCCGACCCCGAGGGCTACCAGCAGGGCGCCGGTCCCCTCGGCGTCGAAAGCTGCCGTGATTCCGAGCGGCGCCGCCAGGAGACCGAAGACGGCCCCGACGAGTCCCTGGACGCTCATGATGACGGTTCCCAGGTGCGGGACCCGGACGACCGACCCCCCGATCTGCCAGGCCTCGGCGACGATCTTCCCCTCGGTGACCGGCGGCTCGCCCCCATCCTGGTCGGTGAACGGGTTGGCGTCGCCCCGCGTCACGTACCCCTCGTCGGTCTCGGCGACGATTCGATGGGTGGTGAGCCCGCCCCCGTGTAACGTCTCGGCCTCGAAGACGACGACGTCGCCGGGTTCGGGCGCGTCGGTCACCGCGCTGGGGACCGCGACGAACCCATCCCCGGCGGCAAGCGTCGGCCCCATGCTCCCCGTCGCGACGTAGCCGAGCAGGATCGGCTGGCCCAGCACCTGGCCGAGAACCAGCAGTACCACGACGAGGCCCACCAGCCCCATCGCGACCTGCTTCGCTATCGACGCCCCGTTCATCGTCGTCGCTCCCTCGAGTTCGCTCCTGGCACGGTCGTGTTTTCCCTGTCTCGCATTCGAATCGTCTTAACTGCTCGTCTCCGGTCGGTACTCATCTCACGTTCGCCGCCGCCGGACGACGAACCCGACGCCCAGGGCAATCGGGAGCGCGAGCGCCGCCGTCGACCGTGAGGGAAGCGCGGCCGTGACCGCCGCAATCGCCGGCAGTCCGATGACCGTGACGGTACCCACCGCCTCGCCCTCGAGCGCCAGCGCGTAGCGGCCGGGGTCGGCGAACGATCGCTCGAACTCGACCTGTCGCGTCTCGCCGGGTGCGAGTTCGACCCGCTCCGTCTCGACGACGAAGCCGCCGACGGCGAACTCGAGGGTTCGTACCCCCGTCGCGTTGCCCGTGTTCTCGACGGTCGCCGTGACCGACACTGACTCCCCGATTGCGACCTCGGTCCGGTCGAGGTCGATCCCCGTCACCGTCATATTCGGCACCGATTCGCCCGGTTCGGGTTCGGGATTGGTGACCGTCACCGTGTGCGTCCGGCCGTCGATGCCGACCTCGTACGTGCCGGGGGCGTCCATCGTCCGCTCGAAGGAGACGGACCGGTTCTCGCCGCCGAAGACGAACACCCGTTTCTGGCTGACGACGATGTCATCGACGGTCAACCCGACCATCGTCGCCATCGACTGCGATCCGCCCCGGTAGATACCCGTGACCGTGATCGTCTCGCCGACGGTTACCTCGGTGTCCGAGACGATGACACGCTCGAGCGTCGGCGGGTCGGGGTCGGTTTCGTCGTCCTCGTCATCGTCGTACCGCACGTGGATCGTGAACGACTCCGTTCCCTCCCCCGCCTGGTGAGTGTCGATAGAGACGCCGACGGCAATCGACTGGCCGGTGGCTGGTTCGAGCGGCGATTTCGCGGTTATCTCGTCTCCAGGGTCGCCGTTTCGGTAGAAGGTGACGCCGTCGGTGCCCGAGAGCCAGATGTGATCGACGTCCTCGTCGATGGCGCGTACGGTGAAGGCCTCGTCGACCGTCGTTACCGCGTCCGCATTGAGTCGCTCGAAGTCGAGTTCGAGCTGGCCGTTTTCGGTGGTGGCGTAGGGACTCGAGGCCTCGAGAACAATTGTGTTGGAGGTGTCGTCCTCGAGAGTGACTGCAGCTGTCGGCACGGCTAAGGTGAGGGCGAGCGCCGTAACCATCACGAAGGCATATTTCATTATAATTACAATAGATCTTCAGATGTGTTTGAGATGGTTGAACACTGAATTCGGCCACACACTAATTCCCGGTTTCTACCGGGCGTAATCTGAAAACATATCCTTTGAATGAGACTGGATCTAAGCAGACACGGAATTTGCCTTAATCGTGATATCTACACTGGCTAAATTGGAAACGGCCCCGCCCCAATCGCCGGGGTTGTCGCTATTTGTATTGATAGCGATCCCTAACTGAAGTTCCGAATTAGTTGCACCAGCAAGATCTGTATCTCCGGCGATTATTGTATGATCATCACCATAAGCCGAAATTGAATCCGAGCCGTTCCACGAACCTGTGTAAAAAACGACGCCTTCGGCAGTACCATGATTATTGATAGTTATCTCTACATCGTTGCTCCCTGCGTTCCCAATAGTTAATACGTCATCAAATGACGTGACAGCGTTTTCATTCAGGTCCTGAAGATCAATTTGCATTACGTTACCCCCGTTATCAATAATTCCTCCATATGATTCATCTACTTTAAATCGAAGGAGTGCATTCTCGTCGTCAGCAGTGCTGACATTAACAGTACGACTCGCTTCAACGGTACTAAACGCACCCGTCGCGAGTGCGCCGCCGCCGCCAGCTACGATCGTTCCCAGTCCGACAAGCACGTTGCGTCTGTTGAGTCTCATTGTATGGTCTCCGTTCGATCCGCGCCGGCACCGTAGGCACCGGATACCGACGTGATCATCACCTCCTTCACTCGAGGCTACCCCCTTTGTATTAGGTCTCCAGAAGCAGTTCTGGCCCACCAATCGGGGCTTCAAGACGGGCTTGATCGGCCGAAATCAGCCGTCTGAGGGAAAGTGTGTGAGTTAAAAACACACTCGTGTTAGATCTACACGCGACGGCAACAAACGTTATGTAGGCATAGTTCAGTAATCCTAGATAGATTTCGGGGGGACCAATGGCGACGATTACCGAGCAGGTAGGCGAGAACGACGCTGGGACGGCCGAGAGCGACAGGAATGCCGCCGGCCCCACTCGAGGCGAAATTTTCGACCTCCTGAGCAATCACCGTCGACGGTACGCCATCCACCACCTCAAGCAGACCGACGAACCCGTCGAACTCGGAGCCCTGGCCGAACAGGTTGCCGCCTGGGAACTCGAGAAGGAGGTGCAAGGACTCACATCCACTGAGCGCAAGCGTGTGTACACGTCGCTCCAGCAGACGCACCTTCTGGCGCTCGAGCGCGCGGGAATGGTCGAGTTCGACGCTCGAGCGATCGAACTTACCGAGGAAGCCGAGCAACTCGAGGTCTACCTGGACATCGTTCCCGGCGATTCGATCCCCTGGGGCGTCTACTACCTCGGCCTCTCGGCGGTCGCCGCCGCGGTGATGGTCGGGCTCTGGCTCGAGGTCGTTCCCGTCGAGACAGTGTCGACACTGGGATGGGCCACGGCCGTCGTGGGGCTGTTCGCCGTGTCGGCGGTGGTGCACGTCCTGGAGAATCGACAAAACCGCCTGGGTGAAGGGGAACGCCCGCAATAGCCATGAACGGGATCGGAAAACTCGCGGTCGTTCTCGTGGTCGTCGGCACGGTATTACTGGCTGGACCGGTCTTCGGATTCACGACGATCAGCGCAGATCGCGGCGTCTCCGTGAGCACAGCTACAGACCCGAACGGGTTACTTGGTGTCATCGATAACTCGGCTGCGGGGAGCGCAGACGTTGTCCCATCGAATAATCAGCGGGGCGAAGTCTTCTACATCGACGATAACGCTGGACTGTTCGACGTTAACGATGTGACTGTCAACGACATCAAGTTCAACGGCCAAGAGACGGGCCTCGAGGCGAATGTCCAAACCGACGGCACCAACGGTGACTACGCCGTCGTCGTAACGTGCGGAACGTCAAATCTCAAGGATCCGGGAACGCTCACCGTGCAACTGACGGCCTCGAGCAGCGTGACTGTCGACTTGGAGCGAACCACAGGCGCGGAAATCGACGTGAACTGTCGCGGCGGCGGGAACACTGATCCGCCGGGGCTTGAGGTCACCAGCGTCGATTCCGTGCAGGGAGGCGTCGTCGAGTTTACGCTCAATAATACTGGTGGTAAAATCGAGATTACGGAAGTCTCGGTTACGAGGGCATCGACGTCGGCGACCGAGATTTCGCAAGGGAATCAAGCTGGAGAGGTGATTGTCGATGGCGGGGCCGATAATACAGAAACGGCATCCGCCAGCCCCTGGGAGATCGGAGATCAGAACGTCGAGTTCGGGAACGGAAAGGGGAAGCGAGTGGACCTCGGAACGGGTGATCTCGCCACCGTGACGATCGACGCGTTCGTTGACGAGAACGGCGAGGAGGTCTCGATGGACAATGCGGAGATAGAGATGACATTCCATGACAAGAAAGGCGGATCCGACAGCATAACTGTCACAATCTCCTGTGACGACGATTCGACGGCCTGTGGGCCATAATCGACGCGGGCACTCATCCTCGAGGCCAACAAATCTCGAGTGGCAAATTGCTATCCGAGATTCAACGCTTACACGTGGTACAGCGCCCGGACAATGCGAACGGCTTTTGAACGCCCGACACAGACTCAGTAGTATGTCAACCGCAACGATGAGCGATCGACGCGAGCACATTCGCTCGATCGGCGTGACAGCGTTCGCCTGTCTCGCCGGGGTTGGCGCCGCCATCGGCTCCTCGATCCTCACCGCCGGGGAAGCCGTCGACGCCGCGGCGACCGAACCGCTCACCTACCTCCTCGTCTTCGGGCTGATCGCCCTGCAGGTCATCGCCCTGCCCGCGACCGGCCTCTACGATAGCGAGGAGTTCGGACCCAAACACGTGCTGTTCATCGGGTTGATGACCTTCTCGTTCTGGTTCATCACCTGGGGAATCATGCTGAGCACCGGCGCGAGCTTCTAACATGGCCAAAGACAGCATCGCCGTCGTCGACCTCGATCGGTGCCAGCCCGACCGGTGTAACTACGAGTGCAAGAACTACTGCCCGCCCAACCGCACCGGCAAGGAGTGCATCACGCTCCGTGGCGAAGAGGCCGACGAGGGCCAACCCGAACAGATTCGCATCTCCGAGGAGATCTGTCTGGGCGAAACCTGCGGCATCTGCGTCGAGAAGTGCCCCTTCGACGCCATCGAGATCATCAACCTGCCACAGGAACTCCAGGACGACCCTGCCCACCGCTACGGCGAGAACGCCTTCTCGCTGTACGGCCTCCCGGCGCCACAGGAGGGGAGGGTAACCGGCATCCTCGGACCAAACGGCATCGGGAAGACCACCGCCGTTCGCATCCTGGCCGGCGAACTCGAGCCAAATCTCGGGCGCTTCGACGAGCCACCGGGCTGGGACGACGTGCTCGAGGCCTACCGCGGCACCGAGATCCAGGACTACCTCGAGGCCGTCCGCGACGGCGACCTCTCGGTGGCGCGAAAACCCCAGTACGTCGACCAGATTCCGAACCAGTTCGACGGAAACACTCGCGAACTGCTCGAGCGGACGAACGAGCGCGACGCCCTCGACTCGCTGGTCGAACGGCTATCGATCGGTCCAGTGATGGACCAGTCGATCGACGATCTGTCGGGTGGCGAACTCCAGCGCGTGGCGCTCGCGGCGACGCTCGCTCGCGACACCGACTTCTATTTCCTCGACGAGATCACGCCCTACCTCGACATCGGCCAGCGGGTCACCGCGGCCCGTCTGATCCGCGAACTCGCGGAGGAGGAAGGGAAGTCGATGCTCGTGGTCGAACACGACCTCGCCGTCCTCGACTTGCTCGCCGACACCCTCCACGTCGCCTACGGTGAGCCCGGCGCCTACGGTGTCATCACGACGCCCAAGTCGGTCCGCAACGGCATCAACGAGTACCTCGCGGGCTACCTCGAGAACGAGAACATGCGGATTCGCCCGAACCCGATCGAGTTCGAGGAACATGCCCCCCGAAGCGCCACCCGCGGGGACACCCTCGTCGAGTACCCCGACCTCGTCAAGTCCTACGGCGACGGCGAGTTCTCCCTCGAGGTCGAGGGCGGCGAAATTCGGAAGAACGAGGTCCTCGGCGTCGTCGGCCCGAACGGCATCGGGAAGTCGACCTTCGCGAAGCTGTTGACCGGTGCGCTCGAGCCCGACGAAGGTGAAGCCGAGTTAGATCTCGACATCTCGTACAAACCACAGTACGTCACCATCGACCAGCCGATGCGCGTCGACGCGTTCCTCGCTTCGATCACCGACCAGTTCGGCTCCTCGTACTGGAACACCGAAATCGCGGGTCCGCTCCAGCTCGAGCGGATCATGGAGCAGAGCCTCTCGGACCTCTCGGGCGGGGAGCGCCAGCGAGTTGCCATCGCGGCCTGCCTCTCCGATACCGCGGATCTGTACCTGCTCGACGAGCCCTCGGCCCACCTCGACGTCGAACAGCGAGTTCAGGCCACGCGGGCGATCCGGCGCTACGCCGAACAGCAGGACGCCACCGTCCTGGTCATCGACCACGACATCTACATGATCGACCTGCTGGCCGACCGCCTGATGGTCTTCGACGGCGAACCGGCCGTCCACGGCCGCGCGGGGACGCCCCAGTCGATGCGCGGCGGCATGAACGAGTTCCTGGCGAACCTCGAGGTGACGTTCCGCCGGGACGAGCGGACCTCGCGCCCGCGGATCAACAAGCCGGACTCCCAGCTCGACCGGCAACAGAAGCGCGAGGGCGAGTACTACTACGCGCCCTGATCGGCGCCGTTCGATTTCTTCGCGATTCGAATTTCGCGCTCGAGATCGAGACTCTCAGCAGTCGTGATCACGCTGGTTCGAGGATGAACGACTGGAGAGCGAGGCTGTCCAAAAAAACGTCGTATTCTCGTGTTCGGCCGTGCGTCCGTCTCTCTTCCGTCCGATTCGTTACTCCTCGACGTCGTTGCCTCGAGACCGCAGTCCGCCAGCGGTGGGCCCACTGCCGGGTTTCAGGTCGTCGAAGCGCGACTGGACGGTCGGGCGGTGTTCGCCGATGGTCGCCCCGACCAGCGCGCCGAGGGCGGCCCCGGTGCTCGCGGTCTGTTTGCCCAGTAGTCCACCCAGGAAGGCGCCGACGGCGGCACCCATCGCGGCGTAACGTGCGCGGCTCATGGCACGGACGAGTCTATCTTTCACCATGCGTGAGTGTACGGTCGAGAGGAAGATAAGCCTGTTCCCGGCTGTTGCTCTGTGGGTGTGCTGAGTCACTGGTTGTACCGAGGATTTGCCGGTTACGTTGAGGGCACACTCGCGAGCGAAACGGAATTAGCCGATCGGTCACTGACAGCACCCATAGTTGTCACCTTGCTCGAGTTCGTCAGCGTGCCCATCCTCGTGGACGCGACTCTGGAAGACGTCGGTCGTCGCTCGCATTCGATAGCCATCATCTGACGCTGGTGACCCGAAAAGCGGAAACGCGATGGAAGACACGACAGTTCGATACTCAGAGCGGGACGAACTGCGAGGGATACAGATGGTTCGAGTTGAGCCAGAACAGCGCGAGGAACCCGAGGAGCAACATCGCTGTCACGAGGCGAACAGTATGCCGGGTGAACCAGCGTGTTGCGACGTGCCGGAGTACGATCGTCACGATCAGTGCTGGCAGAATCGTTAGCGAGACCGGCCACAGCAGATGCCACCGACTCGAGAGCTCCACGTTCCAGCTGAGTTCGACGAGCGCTTCTGCCGCAAACGCCTGCAAGAAGACCCCGCCAACGAGGCCGAGTAGACAGTACACGCCGAATACGAGCCGATATCGGTTCGCGTAGGCGACCGACTGCAGGTACTCGAGGCCGGTCACGTTTCGGTCTGGGGTGAGAGAGGGTGATGGTGACATCATCCAATGGTGTAGATTGCAACGAGCGAACGGTACAGTGGTGCGTATGCGACGAATACCACAATCGAGACGAGCGCCCCTGACTGCCAGCCGAACCACCTGACAGCGATCGATCCCAGCAGCGATGCACACACGAATGCGGGAATGGTTGTCATGAGTACCCACTCAGGGAGGCCGAGGAAGAGGCCGTGCTGGAAGGGATACACCAACAGGAACTGGACGAGTATGCCGAGGACGAACGCGAGCACACAACAGCCACCGAACATTGCGTGGCGGGTACGTGTCCGGGAAAATTTGCTCACCGAATTGAAAGTCATGACTAGTTGTTTCTGTGGAATGATTTATATAACTAGTTCCCCACGTGCGTATTAGGCGTATCCAACCTTGATACAACAAATAGGCCCTAAACAGGCTGTTTAATTCGAAGTTAACAGTATTTGAGGGAATTGGCCAAGTAATCGGGCAACCAGGCTATCGGGCTTCTGAGCAAACAATCGATTAACCGATCAACCGCTGACAGCTCCCACAGAGGTGTTCTTCCTTGATGTCGACCTCCCGGACCGTGGGCGAGAAGTTCATCACGCAGCGCTGGTTGTCGCAGTGCTCGAGCCCGTAGGTGTGGCCGATTTCGTGGACGATCTCCTTGCGGATACGGTCCTGGAAGATGTCGCTCGCGCTCTTGTTCGAGAAGCCGCCGTCGCTCGAGGTCTGCAGGCGATAGGTCGAGACGACGCTGCCGCTCCCGTCGAGGTACGCGAGGCCGAAGACGTAGTTTCGCCGGCGGTAGAAGAGGTCGTGGGGGGTGACGGCGATGTTCTTGTCGCCTCGGCCGACGCGCTCGGCCAGCTGGATGAACGTCTCGGCGCAGTACTGGTTGCGCCCGGAGTCGTACGCACCGTTCGGGATCGACTGGGCATCGTTGACCGTGACGTCGCAGTCGTAGACCGACCGGAGCGCCGCGGAGGCCTCCCGCTTGACGTTCGCGGGAACGGACCCGACCGGCACGATGTCGACGAGCATGGCAACGTCTATGGCGCCCCCCAGCATAAACGTCCCGCCGTGGTACGCTTTCACCGGGACCGTGACGAAGACCGGTCCCAGAATCGGGACGCGCTCGTGGGGGAACTCCAGGCATACGAGCGCCTGCTCGAGGTCGGCATCGGACGGCGCACGGCGGTCGCCGAGGCGCTCGTCGAGGCCGGGTGTGCGGTCGTCGCGACGGACGTTCACCCGCGCGAGACTCCCGAAGGAGTGCAGTTCGTAATCGACGACGTGACCGATCCCGACCTCGCGGTCTACGCCGACCCCGACGCCATCTACGCGCTAAATCTCCCGCCGGAACTGCACCGGCCGGCGCTCGAGGTCGCTCGCGCGGTCGACGCTGACTTCCTGTTCACGACGCTGGGCGGCGACCCGCCGCTGGTGCCCGTCGAGCGAGTGTCGCTGCCTCGAGAGACGTTGTTCGTCTCGCAGCGGGGAAATCACCGTCCCGGCGACAGCCACTGAGAACGAGCACTGGCGGGTGACGAACGACTTTTCACGGATTCCTGCGTTGGGCCCGGTATGCAGGCTGTCACCTTCACCGGCCACGGAGACACCGACGTGATCGAGTACGCCAGGGTTCCCGACCCCGAGGTCGGCCCCGAGGACGTGCTCGTCGACGTGAAGGCGGGCGCGCTCAACCACCTCGACGTCTGGACCCGCCGCGGGCTTCCCGGACTCGACCTCGAGATGCCCCACGTCCCCGGCAGCGACGCGGCGGGCGTCGTCGTCGACACCGGCGACGCGGTCACCCGATTCGAGGAGGGCGACCGGGTCGCCCTCTCCGCGGGCGTCTCCTGTGGCGAGTGCGAGTTCTGCCGCCGCGGGAAGTACCCGCTCTGTGTCTCCTACCACGTCATCGGCGAGCACGTCCCCGGCGTCCACGCCGAGTACGCTGCCGTCCCCCAGGACAACCTGATCCCCGTTCCCGAGGGCGTCGACTGGGTGACCGCGGGGTCGACCACCCTCGTCTTCCAGACCGCCTGGCGCATGCTGATCGACCGCGCGGACCTCTCGGCGGGCGAGTCCGTACTCGTCCTGGGCGCCAGCGGCGGCGTCGGCCACGCTGCCCTCCAGATTGCCGCCCACGCGGGCGCGGAGGTATACGCTACGGGTAGTAGCGAGGAGAAACTGCGATACGCCGAGGCCCACGGCGCCGACCACGTCGTCGACTACGAAGAGGAGAACTTCGCCGACTGGGTGCGCGCCGAGACCGGCAAGCGCGGCGTCGACGTCGTCGTCGACTACATCGGCGCCGGCACCTGGCGCGACTCCATCCGGAGCCTCGCGAAGGGTGGCCGCCTCGTCACGTGCGGGGGCACCGCCGGGCCGAATCCCGAAACCGACATCCCCCGCATCTTCTGGAACCAGCTCACGATCCTGGGCTCGACGATGGCCACCCCCGGCCAGGTCGATGACGTGATGGAACTCGTCTGGGACGACACCTTCGAGCCCGCCGTCCGCGAGGTGCTCCCGATGAGCGAGACCGGCCGCGCCCATGCCCTCCTCGAGGACCGCGAGGGGTTCGGGAAGGTTGTCGTCCGCCCGGACAGCGAACTCGAGTAGTCGAAGACGGGCCGTGGTGGACGGACGAGAAAGTCGGAGACCGGCCCTGACGTACGAACGAGAACCGTGAGGGCTATGCAGATGCGCTCGTAACACTCACACGTGACCTCGAGCGACGACGGCGGCTACGTCCACGATCCGAACGCGTTCGACCGGGAGGGTCGTCGTAGTGCGGACGACCGAAAGGCGAGCGCGGACGCCGAAGACGAGCCGAACGACGACGCCTGGCTCGAGCGACCGATCCACCCCGAGGCGGGCGACCGGGAGTTCGGCCGTCGCGGCTGGATACTCGTCGGGATGATCGTCCTCGCGTTCATCGTCGCTCCCGGCCTCATCCTGCTGACGCCGCCGGACATGGACTACTGGTTCGCGCTGTTGATCCTCCCGCTCCTGCCGGCGACGATGCTGGCGCTGACGGCGGTGTGGGCGACGACGCGGCCCTGAGCCCGAACGGGGCGGTTCTCCGTCTCCTTGAACTGCGACTTTTCACTTCTTTGGCGCGAACGTACTTCCTCCTCGAGGCTCGTCTCGAGTCGAACCGTCCTCTCCCTCCCCTCTCACTCCTCGACGTCCACGAACGCATCGTAGAACGCGCTCGTGAGGTGGCGCCGTTCCCACCGCTCCCGAGCCTCGTCTCCGATCAGCGACGCCCAGGCCGTCAGGACGACGGTGCAGGCGGCCAGTCCCGGGAGAACCGCGATCGCGGTCGTGATCAGTGGCTCGAATACGAAGAAACCGACGAACCTCGATCGGAGGCCGGAGACGTCCGGGCCGAACAGGAGCCACCGCGCCGGATACGGCGCGAGGACGACGATGGCGACCGGGTACGGGAGCACGTTCAACACCGGCCCGCCGTAGCCGCGGACGAACGCGAGCGAGAAGTACGTCCAGACGGCGACGCCCGCAACCGCGCCACCCACCCGTTGCGGGTCGATATTCGACTCGAGCGCGAGCACCGAGAGGTCGCCGTAAACGACGGCGACGGCCCCGAAGTACGCGAGGAGACAGACCGCGATCCCGCCGAGTACGGTCGACGCGTGTGCGAGTCGCGACTGGGTGGCGAACGGGTCGAAGCCGAGCGGGCGTTTCATCCTCACCTCGAGTCGTGGTGGAGACGGAGGTTGAAGGTTGCGAGTGCGGCGGTGGAACGTGAGGTGACGAGAGCGGCGACGGGACCTCATAGACCGCCCAACGACCGGAGACGCTTTGGGGATCCCCTCACCTAGGTCGGGTATGGACGCGATCACGGCCGCGACGGCCGCCGTCGAGTCGAGGGGGTATCGACCGTGATCGAGGACGCCGAGGAAATCCTCGAGGAGGTCGGCTTCGACCCCGAGGCGAGCGTCCTCACCCACCGCCAGGCCCAGGTGCTGGCGCTCCGCGAGCGCGGCTTCTCTCAGGCGTCGATCGCCGACGCGCTCGGGACCTCCCGCGCCAACGTCTCCTCGGTGGAGGGGAGCGCCCGCGACAACCTCGAGCGCGCACGCGAGACCATCGCGTTCGCCGAGGCGCTTCGAGCCCCGGTTCGCGTGCAGGTCGAGGCGGGAACGGACCTCTACGACGTCCCCGAGGCGGTGTACGCGGCCTGCGACGAGGCGGGCGTCAAGGTCGAGTACACCGCGCCGGACCTGATGAAGGTGGTTTCGGACGCCGCGGGCGACGCGGTGACCGGTCGACGGGTGGCGACGGACCTCGTCGTCGGAGTCACGAGCAATGGATCGGTCCGGGTTCGCCAGTCCGATTGAGCGAGCGCGCCGTCGAGCGACTCGAGACCCACGACGGCAATGCTCGTGCGACGGCCCTGTTCACCGACTATGAACGGCGAAGTTTTTGCGCCTGTTCATCCCATAATCACGGTAATGGTCCGGAAGAGATGTACAGAGGTAGCCTATGGACGAATCTAGGAAGAGATCCTGGAGTTGGGTGGTTATCGCTCGAGATGGCTTCAAAAAGCAGTGGCAGGCGTGAGCAAGACGAAGAGAAAGAATATGAGCAGCCCAAAAAGAGGGGAAATCACGCTCTCAAAAAGTCATAATCGGTTTCCGTCTTGCGTTTTCTGAGTTAGCGGTCACTAGGAAGAGAAACGCTACGAAGAGCGTCTCAGATCCATTCTACGAAATTGAATTCGGCGATATAGAGCCTTCTCTGTAGGGAACTCACTTTCCCACTCGAGTCGAACGTGTGGCCGACCAGTACACGATTCAAAAGTTCATAATCGGATTCCTGCTATCGGTTTTGAGGTCCTGGAAACTACTGAACGTACTGAAGAGATTGAGACAGCGTTTGAGAGTAAATCGGGCTATAGAGGACATTTCGAACCGGTTATGCGCGTTTGACGCTTGGAGACCGGGATTCACTCTGTAAGTCCCAATCACGAAATCGAATCCGCTCGGCCACCAGTGTCGGCAATCATCAAAACAGACGAGAAAGGTCACGGATTGCCTCGAGAGCCCCCGTACTCGTCTATTGTGAATTGAATCACTCTCTCGAGTGAAATCGCCATCGTATAATCTCTCCTAGACTCTCTTCATAATCGGCCCTCAGAGCAGAGACTAGACCTATTCTTCCGGACAGAGAACCCGATTATGAACGATCTGAAGCGTAAGTAGAGGTATTCTCCGATATTGAATCACGATCGGTCGTGAGCGACCCGAGTCCGTACCCGACCGTCTGCTTGCAGACCGACTTGCCACGGCCCCGAGAGATTTGTCCTCGGCGAGCGTAGTCGCCCCATGGACCTCGACGTCGACGGCAATGCGGCACTGGTAACGGCATCCTCGAGCGGCCTCGGCCTGGCGAGCGCGGCGGTGCTCGCCCGCCAGGGCGCGGACGTCGCTATCTGCGGACGCGACGCGGACCGACTCGAGACGGCTCGCGAGCACGTCGATTCGCAGGGAGACGGCGACGTGCTGGCGAAGCAGACCGACCTCACGGATCCCGATCAGGTGTCGGACCTGGTCGAGACCACTGCGGAGGCCTTCGGTGGCATCGACCACCTCGTCACCTCCGCGGGCGGCCCCCCGAGCACGACCTTCCTCGAGACGAGCGAGCGCGAGTGGTACCAGGCCTACGACCTGCTGGTGATGAGCGTCGTCTGGACGATCGAGGAAGCCCACCCCCACCTGCTCGAGTCCGACGAGGGATCGATCGTCTGTATCACCTCCCGGACGGTCCAGGAGGTCGCCGACGGCCTCCTGCTCTCGAACGCAGTCCGACGAGCGGTTATCGGCCTCGTCAAGACCGTCTCGCGGGAGTTCGCACCCGAGATCCGGGCGAACGCAGTTCTCCCCGGTACTATCGAGACGCCCCGCATCGAGGAACTGATCGAGGCTCGCGTCGAGAACGGCACCTACGAGGACTACGAGTCGGGCCTCGCGGCGATGGCCAACGACATCCCGATGGGCCGGATCGGCGATCCGGAGGAGCTGGGAGCCGTGGTGGCCTTCCTCTCGAGCCCCCACGCGAGTTTCGTCACCGGGGTCGAGGTGCCCATCGACGGTGGGCTGTTGCGGAGTTAGAGCGCCTCACGGGAGGCGACTCGTGAACACCAGTCGCAGTTCGTGCGGACGCCCCTCCCAGCATTTGTGTCTCGAAGTGGTAGCCGCCAGCGATGACGCGCGAGTCAGAGCCCGGACGGGGCCGGACGTCGGATCACGACCGGGCGTCGAGCGATCGACCATCGGAGCCGAACCGGGCGCCCGGACGGGCCACCCGCCCTGCCTACTCGAGCGAGCGCCGAACCTGGTACGGCCACGGCACGCTGGCTCGAGCCGAGAAGCCGCCGGTTCGGCGCTACCTCCATGACGTGACCACCGTCTTCGCGGAACTCGCCGTGCTGGGACTGCCGGCGATCACCCTGGCCTTCCTCTCGCCCGATCCGCGCGTCTACGGCGTCTCGAGCGCGATGCTCGTCGCCTGGCTGACGATGACGGCGGTCGCCGCCGGGGTTCGCGGCGGCTGGGTTCGCCCCCTCGGGACGGACGTTCGAGGCTGGCTCTCGCTCACGCCGTGGCTCGTCGGGCTCCGGATCGCCTACTACAACCTCGTGCTCGGTACGATTGCGTTCGGGAGCCCCGCAGTCGGGGACGCGGTCGGGTTTCCGCCTATCTCGCTCGTCGTGGTCGTCGGGTCGAGTGCCCTCGCCGCCCTCGCGTTCCCGCGACTGGGCGAGTGGATGTATGGGCGACTCGAGGGCGAGCGAGCCCGCGCCAGGGAAGACGGCGTTTGAAGGTGCTGGTCGTCGTACACTCCCTATGTCGAACGACGCCACAACGACCGGACGGACGATCGAACGAGAACCAGCGAATACGAGTGCACTCGATAGCGCCGCGTTCGTCGCAGCCGCGATCACGTTCCTCGCTGGCGGCGTTATGGTAATCTGGGCAAGTCCGCCCCCGTCGGAGTCACCAGTGTTCGGGATACTCGCCCACGGCCTGTGGGCGCTCGCCGCCGCGCTTCTGGCGATCGGTGCGATCGCACTCGTCCTGTCGAACGGCCGCCTGCGACGGAGCCTCGCGGGGACGCTTTCCATCGGGGCACTCGGACTCGGTGTCGTCGTCGGCCTCCAGTGGGTGACCTGGGCCTACGTGGACCTGCGAGCGGCCGAGGCGGACGGGTACGATCTCGCCCTCGAGACCGTGATCACACCCTTCGGTGCCGGCCACCTCCTCATGTACGCGATCCTGATCGGCGGCGGGGTCGCCCTCCTCGCCTGGGCGCTGGCCCGCACGCGAGCGGCCCGCCGAGGACTGAGTCTGGCGGGGGTCGCCGTTGGCGCGCTCACCGTCGGGACCGCGGTCCTCTCGACGCTGGCCGGTCTCGGGGGCGGCAGCGAGGGCCACTGGCTGTTCGACGTCGCGACGCTGCTGATCCCGCTCTGTTACCTCTGGGCAATGGCGGTCGGCATCGACCTGTACCGTCGGTCGTAGCACCGTCGATCCCGAAAAACCCGCTCCCACCGATCACCAGGTCTCGATACGTCCCTCGTGAACGTCCTCGACGCAGCCCTCGCAGTCGGGGTGGTCCGCCTCGTAACACGCCGGGCGGAACTCCTCGTCCAGTTTCGCGGCTCGTTTCTCCGCGAATCGGCGGCAGACGATCTTCGTCCGTCCCGCGTCGTCCGTCGGGAGACTCCGCGCGTTTCGCGCCACGCGATACGCTTCCCGTGCCTCCTCGAGCTGACCGTCCGCCGACCGACGAACCTCCGCGTACTGGGTTCCCGCCTGCTCGAGTTTCGAGCGCAGAAATCGCTCGAGTCGACGCCGATCTGCCATTGTGGGTTGCGTTCGTGGGCCGGACACATATACTGTTGGCCAGAGCAGCTGCTCGAGTCTCTTTCTCGATCGAGGAAGGGACGAAGACGACCGACGCATCGAACACGCTCGAGGACCACTTTCACCCCGGTAGCGGCAGTTTAAATACGATCGGGCACGAACACCGGCATGCCTCCCATGGATACACAAGAGGAGGCGTGATCCGATGAGCGACGTACGCCAACACGCAGAAGACATACACGCGCAGTTTTCAGACCACATCGACCTCGAGGTCGAAGACGTCGAGAAGCGACTCACCACGCTGGTCGACGAGTACAAAGTCCCGATGGACGAGGCTCGCCGATCCGTGACGACGCACTACCTCGACGAGGCCGGCCTCGAGCGCGAGGACATCTCGAGCGGCGGCAGCGAGCGCGCCCAGATCGAGGACGTCGACGAACCCGAGGAGTGGATCGACCTCACCGCCAAGGTCATCGAACTCTGGGAGCCCCGCAGCGACTCCATCGCACAGGTCGGCCTCCTGGGCGACCCGACGGGCACCATCAAGTTCACCAAGTGGGCCAAATCCGACCTCCCGAGCCTCGAGGAGGGCGGCGTCTACGACCTTCGTAACGTCGTCACCGACGAGTACCAGGGCCGGTACTCGGTAAAACTCAATTCGACGACCGTCGTCGAGGAACTCGAGGAGGACCTCGAGGTCGGCGACGACACCAGCGAAATCGAGGGGGCGCTGGTGGACATGCAGAGCGGCAGCGGCCTCATCAAGCGCTGTCCCGAGGAGGACTGTACCTACGTCCTCCAGAACGGGCGCTGTCCAGACCACGGCGAGGTCGAGGGCGACTTCGACCTCCGCATCAAGGGAGTCGTCGACGACGGCCTCGACGCCCACGAGGTCATCTTCGACGCCGAGGCCACCGAGGGGCTGACGGGGATCAGCCTCGAGGAGGCCAAGGACATGGCGATGGACGCCCTCGACACGACCGTCGTCGCCGACGAGATCCGCGAGCGAGTCGTCGGCACCTACTACCACATCGAGGGCCCGACCTTCGGCCGCTACGTGCTGGCCGACGAGGTCGAGGAGCTTGACGGGCCGGTCGACGCCGAGGAACTGCTGATCAAAGCGAGGTCGATGTAAATGTCTCAGACGCAACTCACCCGCGAAGTCGCCAAGCGCGTCTTTGCCTCCGAATTCAACGACTCGACGTACGCGTTCAAGGAATCCGACGACGAACGCGCCCCGAACTACGCCCTGCTGCCGACCGGCGACCGCGCCAACCGCGTGTTCTTCGTCGGCACGCTCACCGAGACCGAGGACGTGGGCGACGAGAGCGAGTACTGGCGCGGGCGCGTCGTCGATCCCACGGGGACGTTCTTCGTCTACGCCGGCCAGTACCAGCCCGAGGCCGCCGCAGTCCTCCGGGACACGGAGCCGCCGGCGTACGTGGCCATCGTCGGCAAGCCACGCACCTACGAGACCGACGACGGTACCGTGAACGTCTCCGTCCGACCCGAGTCCATCGCGGTCGTCGACGAAGCCACCCGCGACCGCTGGGTCGTCGAGACCGCCGAACGGACCCTCGACCGCGTCGAGGCGTTCCAGACGTGGGAAGCCGAGCAGGAGGCGCCCGAAAGTGGATCCACCGTGCCCACCAACGAGTACGCCCAGATGGCCCGCGAGCAGTACGACTCGCCCGTCGAGAACTACCGCCGCGACGTCATCCAGGCCCTGGAGAGCCTCGAGGACCTCGAGGCCTCGGCCTGAATCGGGACTGAATCGCACCACCCTGTCGTATTCCCTTTTTGTGGACGACGATCCGTCGGCTAGCAGCGATTCGAGCGAAGAGAGAGGAGAGCCCATGCTGGAAATCGTCACCCCATCGCCAACGAAGCGAACCGACGGCGGCGATGACGTGTCGTAACCGGTCGTCTGACAAACGGTTAAGTGCCTCGCGCGACGATAGGTCATCGATACCGACATGGGCAACAAGAACAAGACCATCTCGTTCCGGGTGAACGAGGACGCCTTCGCGGCCCTCCAGGAGATCGCCGAGGAGCGCGACATCTCGTTGTCCGCCGTCTTCCGGGACTACGTCGACCTCCTGGTCGACCACGACGGGCAGGTGGCCGTCGTTCCCGAGGACGAACTCGAGGCCCGAAGTGAGAACGAACAGTCGTTCCCACCCACGGTCGAGGTTCCGAAGAGCTTCGTCCGCGAGCACGAACGCCTCGAACTCGAGGCCGAACACCTGCGAGAACAGCTCGAAGAGCACAAATCCTACGTCACCGACCTTCGGGACCGCCTCGAGGACGAGGAAGACGAGGTCCTCCTGCTGGACGACCTCGACGACTCGGGCGACTCGCCGACGGTTCGATAGCTCGTCGGACGAGCACCGAAGCCGGCGTCGAAGCTGTCGAACGGGCTCGTGCAGTTACCGCGACAACTCCCGCTTCACGCGTCGAATCTCTTCTTCGGCCTCGCCGTCCCCTTCGACTCGAGCCAGTCCCTCAGCGGCCTCGAGCGTACGGACGCCGCTGTCGAGAAACGAGAGAACGTCCCCGGAGTAGGCGTAGACCATGTAGTCGTCGCTCATCACGTCCACGATGGCGTCCGGACCAAGCCCCTGAGCGCGTAACTCGAGCAGGTAGCGGACGAACTTCCGCTCGGGACACCCGCAGTAGGGATTGTTGTCGCAGTCGCAGTCCAGGAAGTCCGTCGCGAAGTCGAGCACCCGGTCGCGGGTAGCGTCGTCGAGTTTCTCGAGGCCCTGACCCTGGAAGAGCACGTCCAGTGTCGCCCCCTTGAACGCCCCCTTCGGGATGTTCGTCTCGAGCTGGGAGCTGAGCTGGCGGTGGTTCTTGACGTAGATCTTGTCGGTGATGGCCACGCGTTACCGTCGATACTCGCGGCACGGGCAAAAACGGCTCGGATAGTTCGCGGCAAGGAGAGACGGAAATTCGATTACGCTATAGATAATATAGTATTTAACCGACTGTCGAAGTACGAACGCGCTAGAGATCCCCACGGTGTCTCGAGAGTCGTAACGTATTTGAAGTTGACCGGGCTAGAAGCGCTTGCAAGCGTGTCCGGGTTGGGGTAGTGGTTATCCTTCAGCCTTGTGGAGGCTGAGAGGCGGATTCAATTTTCGCACCCGGACTACATCAAATTATTTACAAGAATTCAGGTAGTCACGACTGGTGCTATCCGCTAATTTATATAGGAAAACAGGGCCAGAGTGAGCGATGCATGACTGTCCGACGTGTGGCAGGCGATTCGAAACGAGACGTGGACTCGGCGTTCACCACAGTTCCGTACACGGCGAACGGCTTCCAAATCGAACCTGTGATCGCTGTGAATCCCGATTTTACTCCGACTATCAGAAGAAGTACTGTTCAGACGAGTGTCTCGACGCATCCGTTTCCTTCGCCGGGTCCGACAACCCAAACTGGAAAGGAGGAAAGGAACAGGCGAAATGCGAGCTGTGCGAGTCTACGTTCGAGTATTATCCGTCCGACAAGCCAGGTTTGTACTGTCCCCAGTGCGTTGAAAGCGAACAATGGCGCGAGCACCCATCAGTTGAGGGGAATGCTAACGGACAGTGGCAAGGCGGTAAAGTGACCGTCGAGTGCACCGTCTGCACCGACTCGATCGAACGATACCCGAGCGCGATCGGCGACGTCGTCGTCTGTGGCGAAGACTGCCGAAGACGCTGGCTCTCGGAGTCGTTCACCGGCGAAGGGCACCCCAACTGGAAGGGTGGGGACACCGGCCCCTACGGGAAAGGGTGGGCAGCGATCAGACGACAGGCACTCGAGCGCGACGGCTACCAGTGCGTCCACTGCGGAACGACGAAGGGCGAACTCGGTCGCAACCCGGACGTTCACCATCTGATTCCGGTTCGAGCGTTCGCCGAGGCTGACAGCGTCGAACGGGCCGATGCCCACGTCCTCGAGAACGCCGTCTCGCTCTGTCTGCCGTGTCACCGACGAGCGGAGTTCTGCCAAATTAGCGTCGAGACGCTTCGAGCGGACGCAGGACTCGAACCGTCAGGAGCGTTCGGTGAGTTGCTCGAGGGTGCGTAACGAGCGTTTTGTGAAAAGTGGCGATTCTGATCACTCCCGCCCGGTCCACTTGAGCAGGAGCAAGGTCCCCTCGAAGAGGATGATCATGATGATCGCGACGATGATCGGCGCCATCAGCGTCGGGTCGATCGTGAACATGAACGACAGGCCGGCGAACGCCGCCCAGAAGTACAGCCGTTTGTCGGCCAGCCACCGACGGGTCGTCACCCCCATCAGGACCGCGAGAATGACGAGCAGCGGGATCTGGAAGACGATCGCGAGGAAGCCCGTCAGCGTGATTATGAGGCCGAACGTCTCGCCGAGGGCGTACGCGATGTCCGCACTCCCCTCCGAGTAGAACGTGAAGTACTCGAACAGGATCGGTAACACGACGATGAACGAGACGAACATCCCGATCCCGGCGAGGACGACGCTGGTCGGCACCGCCGCGAGGTAGTACTTGCGCTCGTTGGGGTACAGCCCCGGGCGCATGAACAGGTAGCCCTGGTAGACGAGCATCGGAATCGCGGCCATGATCCCCGCCAGCGCGGCGACCTTGATCCGGGTCAGCCAGAGCTCGAGCGGGGCGTAGACGTGCGGCGGCGGCACCTCGGCGGCCGGTCCGGGGAAGACGTTCTCCCAGATGAGTCCGATGGCCTGTGAAGACCACAGCAGGGCGATGGACGTCGCGGCCGCGCCCACGAGGAAGACGACGGCCAGCCGGAGAACCATCTCCTCGATGTGGTCGGCCAGGGGCATCTCCTCGTCGTCTGGCGGGGTCGAGATGCCGCCGATGTCGTCGTCGGGGTCCGGATAGCTCGGCTCCTGGCGGTCTCGCGCCCCGTCGTGGTGGCCGTGGCCGTCGGTCTTCGCCTCGGGGCTGGCGGTCGCATCGGCGTCGGTGTCGGTCTCGCCCGGCGGTTCGGGGGCGGGTTCCTCGAGGTGGCTGAGGTCGGGATTGGTGCCGACGCCGGCGGGGTCGTCTTCGTCTTCGATATCGTCGACCTCGTCTTCGCCGTCGAGGTCGTCGTCATCGACGTCAGCATCGTCCTCAGACTCCTCGTCCTCTTCGGACGATTCGAGACTGGGGCCGAATTCGAATTCGGTATCGGTTTTGGCTTCGTACGCGGCCTCGTCATCGCCACCGGTACTCGAATCCTCGGCGCTCGAACGGCCCCTCCCCTTTGGACCGAGTTGTGGGCGTTCGTCGAGCGGAACGTCTTCGAACCCGCTGGGCGCGTCGCGGTCATCCGTCCTCTCACGATCCGTGAGTCCGGTCGGTTCGTCGTCAGCCGCGTCCGGAGTATCGGGGTCGCCGTCGCTCGAGGGTTCGTCGGCCTCCCCGTCGGCACCGCCGGAGGGATCGTCACCACTGGTGCCATCGGCAGTGGTGTCCTCACCGGCGTTCGCGTCCCCATCGTGGTCACTCGTGGCCGTGGCGACGTCGTTTTCGGATCGGGAATCGGTAGCGGCCTCGCCGCTCGAGTCCCGCGGCTCCTCGGCCTCATCGGTGTCCGACCCAGCATCCGACTCGTCCGACATCTATCGGGATATAGATAGACGCCCGGTTATAGGCCTTTTTCTTACGCCACGGGATTGAGAGTCGAGGAAGGTGACACAGTCGGGCGCCGAAACGACTCTTCAGTCGCCATCGTCCCGGCCGGCCTGGCCCACGGTACCGGCCTCAGTGGAGCGAATTCGGTCGAAGGCCATCGATCCAAAACGGCCTCCGAGAGACCGAAAACGGACGTCCATCACGAGTGTTGACTCGAAAAGTTGATAACTGTATATAAGCTACCCAGGGACACCGAATGAGCGCTATCGACGAGGACACCGTCCGGACGATCAACGCCGGACGGGACACGCTCGGGGCGATGCTCTCGAGTGCCCAGGCGAATCTCCAGAAGGTCTTTATCATCTTCGTGATCGGCTTCATCGGATCGTTCTACGCGCTCCGACTGTACATCTGGGGCTTCCTCAAGGCGACGGCGAAAGCCGAGATGGCGCCAAACGTCGCCGACCAGGCGACGGTCATCACGCGGACGCCGTTCGAGGTGATACTGCTCCAGGCGAAAATCGGCATGATCGTCGGCGTCATCGTCGCGATTCCGGCGCTGCTTTACTTCTCGCGCGACAAACTTCGAGAACGCGGCATCGAGAGCGCCGTCCCGATTTCGGCAGCTTACCTCGCCACCTTCGTCCTCCTCTCGCTCGTCCTCTTCGTCGTCGGACTGATCTACGCCTACGGGGTCTTCTTCCCCTACGCGTTCGGCTTCCTCGCCGGGAACGCCGTCGCGATGGGCGTCAACCCCAGTTTCGGGATTACCGAATTCACCGAATTCATCGCCCTCCTCACGGTGTCGTTCGGCCTGGCCGCCCAGCTCCCGCTGTTCATGAGCGCCCTCTCGTACACCGAAATCGTCCCCTACGAGACGTTCCGGGACAAGTGGCGCCACGCCATCGTCGCCATCACGGTCTTCGGCGCGCTCTTCTCACCGCCCGACCCGTTCACCCTCGTCATGTGGGCAGCACCGATGGTCATCCTCTACGTGTTCAGCCTCGGCCTCGCGAAACTCGTCGCCAACGTCCGCCGGAAGGGCGAAGCCGAACTCGAGAGCGGAACCGGCCTCGTCAAACGCCGGGTCCTCCAGTTCGGCCTCGGCATTCTCACGATCGCTGGCCTCTCGAGCCTCGCCATCAGTTACGGCGCGTTCGAGTACCTCGAGGAGGAGGTCTACCCCGCCCTCCCCGCCTGGATTCGACCCGGCGGCGGCACGATCCTCGAGACCCTGCCGGCCGAACACGGCCTCACGGGAACGATCGTCGCGGGACTGATCGTCGGCCTCGGCGTCGCGCTCGTCGCGCTGATCGGCTACACGATCGTGGTCCTCCAGCGGCCGATCTATCCCCGCGAATCCGCGCTTCGAACCGCGACGGACCCCTCCGAGATCGATCTGCAGATACTCGACGCCGACGCCATCGAGCGCGCGCCGCCACAGGTCTTCCTAAAGATGACCGAGGAGGAGGCCATGGAGGAGGCCCGCGAGGCGATGTACGACGACGACAAGGCGAAGGCGCAGGCGATCCTCGACCGGTACGATTCGCTGAACGCGGCCGCTGACGCCGACGCCGACGCCAGTGCGTCAGCGACGGCACCCGGCGAATCCGCCGAAACCGAAGGCGGCGACACCGGCGACGCCGACGAAAGCGGCGGCATCCTCTCGAGCACGGCCGCCGGCATGCTCGACCCGTTCACCGAAGACGAGACGACCGAGGAGGACATCGGCGGCTACGCGTACGACTTCGCGTTCATCCTCAACAGCCTGACCTCGAAGATGTTCCGGCTGGTCGGCCTGTTCATGGTCGTCATGGCCGGAACGTTCTTCTGGCTCTACCAGGGCGGCGTCGGCGACGTCCTCGAACTGTTCCTGAGCCGTATGCCCGAGTCCGTCCTCGAGGAGGTCGCCGTCGAGAGCGATGTCGATCCGAGCGGCATGGATCTGCAGACGTTCCTCGAACAGACCGACCTCGTGGTCGCGATCCACCCCGTCGAGGTGCTGATCTTCGCCGTGAAGGTGAGCGTCATCGCGGGCTTCGTGGCCGTGCTTCCCCTCTTGCTCTACTACGCCTGGCCCCCAGCCAGGGAGCGCGGCCTGGTCCGGGGCGACCGACGCGTGTTCCTCGTCTGGGGCGGGACGATCGCACTCGGGTTCGCCGCCGGGACCTACCTCGGGTTCTTCTGGATCGCCCCCTCCGTGATCTCCTACCTCGTTGCGGACGCGCTCGCCAACGGGATGGAGGTCTCCTACCGGATCAAGAGCTTCTTCTGGCTCGTGATCTACACGACCGTCGGCATCGGGTTCCTGTTCAACATCATCGTCACGATGGCGCTGTTCCACGTCGGCGGTATCGTCAGCTATCGGACGATGCTCCGGCGCTGGCGACCGGTCGTCGTCGGTATCTTCACCGTCGCCGCGTTCGCGAGTCCGAAGGGGATCTTGACGATGTTCCTGATGGCGATCCCGCTCGCGGTGACTTACATGCTGGGGCTGGCCGTCCTCTACGTGCTCACCGGCGGCGGGCGGTTCTTCGGCGGCGGTGGCTCGACGTCGGCACCCGATCCCGATGCCGAGCGAGAGACGGCCTGACACCTATCACAGACAACCACTCGCCAGCGTTCTGGCCCGCCAATTCGTCACAAACCGCTTAATAACTCCGCCTCCAAAGTGGGGCACATGCCGAAGATCAGCGTCGAGATTCCCCAGGAACTCCTCGAGGACCTCGACGAACACGTCGGCGACGAGGGAAAGTTCGTCAACCGCAGCGACGCGATTCGCGCCTCGATCCGCAAGACGCTCGACATCCTGGACGAGATTGACGAGCGACACGACCGGCTCGAGGAGGAGTCGTAGGACGCCGTCGCCTTCGTTTCCGATTTCGTCGCGTCGACTCTGGCCGATGACTCACCGGACCGGCTTCCGTGCTTCGATGGTCGCGGAGACGACGTACTCGCTCAGATCGCGCTCGTCGTCCCACTCGCGAATGAACGACTCGCTGTCCGCCTTCGGTTCGATGGAGATGTTCTCGAACCCTGCCTCGATAAGCATCGACTCGAGGGCCGAGATCGACGACGCGCCCGCGACGCAGGCGGCGACCGAGGACGGATCCGCTCGCACCTGATCTGAAAGCGGAGCAGTGGTCACCACGTCCGAGATGGCGAGGCGTCCACCTGGTCGAAGTGCGCGAAACGCGTCGGCGAACACCTGCGGTTTGTCCGGCGAGAGGTTCACGACGCAGTTCGAAATGATCACGTCGATGGACCCGTCGGCGACCGGAAGGTGCTCGATCTCGCCGAGGCGGAATTCTACGTTCGTCGCGTCGTTTTCTCGCGCGTTCTCACGAGCCTTCTCGACCATCTCCGGCGTCATGTCGACGCCGACGACGCGGCCCTCTGGCCCGACTTCCTGTCCGGCGAGGAAGCAGTCGAAGCCCGCACCAGAGCCGAGATCGAGGACGGTCTCGCCCAACTCCAGACTCGCGATTGCGGTCGGGTTTCCACAGCCGAGTCCCAGGTTCGCGCCCGACGCGACGCTCTCGAGGGCATCCTCGGCGTAGCCCATCGACCGCGACCGGTCGTCGTACGTCTCCGCATCGTCGGTGTCGCTCCCACACGGCGACTCGCCAGTGTCGCCACAGCAAGTTGCTGAATCGGTGGCGATATCGGCGTACCGCGCTCGCACCGCCTTTCGCTGTTCGGCGGCGCTGAGTCCGTCGCTTCCCGTTTCCGTGGCCGATCGATCTTCACTCATCCTCGAGCCTCCGGGTTTCGTCGAGGACCGCGAGCAGTCTGTCGGCTCGCGACGTCGTGTCGTAGTACCGCCACCGGCCGTCCTTGCGCCGCGTCACGAGACCGGCGGCATACAGTCGCGAGAGCGCCTGGCTGACCGCACCCTGGCTCACGCCGAGGGCGGGCTCGAGTTCGCAGACGCAGACGTCCTCGTCGCTGTCGGCGATGAGCCGAAGCGCCTCGTACCGCGTGTCGCTCCCGGCCGCCGACAGCGTTCGGACGTCGGCGGCCAGTTCCCGTTCCGTCAAGGCGTGTTCCGCCGCGGGACAGCAACTCGCGTCTCGATTCGACCGAGTGGATTCGTTCGTCGAGTGGTGCGCAGTCATTTTAGCTATCTCTAATATTATCATGTGCTAATATAGATGTTTCGACGGAGATGGCTCGTATCGACGTCTACTGGAGAACATACTACGCTCGCTCGTTCGAACTATCTACATGAGAAGTACCCCCGAGCCTCAAAAACCGTTCGCAGACAGCCCTCGAAGCCGACGCTACCGACGAACCTCGACCGTCCGCCGCTCCTCGAGCGGGCGTAGCGGCTCGTCGGGGAAGGCAACGCTGACGGTGTACTCGAGTTCGTCCGCGTTCGCGCCGAAGACGCCAATGGGGACGGTCTCCGAATCACGGAGGTACGTGCTGGTGCTGGTCATCTCGACGCCGTTAACGGTGACGCGAACGCCGGCCCTGGCCGGTTCCCCCACGTTTCGAATCCGGACCTCCTGGACGGCGTTCTCGCCTGCGCCGATGGTCTCGGGAAAGTCTCCCCACTCGAGTTCGACCGCGGGGAGCGTCTGTGCGCCCTCGTAGACGCGTTCGGCTATGCTCTCGCCCAGCCCCGCGTCGACGAGCCCCGAGACGCCGGCCGCGACGACGTCACCGGGCGTCGAGAGCCCCTCCGTCGAGAGCTTGCTCGCCCGACCGGCGGCGACGCCGTCGATGGCCGTCAGGCCGACCGCGTTGTCGGTGACGCCGTTCTCGATCCGTGCCTCGAGGCGGCGAGCGAGGTTGGCGTCGTGGGGCGTCGCGAACCGGTCGAGGAACGCGCGCAAGGCGGCGAGCAGGCGGAGCGCGTTCTGCCGAATCACCCAGGCGTCGCTCCGGAGGTCCGGTGGAGTATTGCCGGTGTCGGCGGCGCTTCGCAGGATGGCGAGTACCTTGCGCTGACCGGCGTCGAGGTCGCCGCTCTCCTGGCTGACGAGCGCAGCGTTGATCGCATCGCGCTCGGACTGGCGGGCCGAGACGGAGTCGAACTCGCCAGCCGTGGCGACGGCTTCGAGGACGTCGTCGGCCTCGAGGGTCGTTCCCGGCGCCGACGCGCTAGTGGCGGCGGTGTCGTCGTCTCCCCCGGCGCCCACGGCCCGGTCACACAGCGCCGCAAAGCCGGCGGCCGTCTCGAGGCGCAGGTAGTACGTGGAGGCGAGCACCCCGCGGGGCGTCGCCTCGACCGAGAGGTCCTCGCCAGTCTCGACGAAACCCTGCTCGACCAGCTCCTCGAGGCAGTCTCGAACCCGCCGACGGAGGTTCTGGAAGTCGTATGACTCCGGACGCGACTGGCCGCGGACGTAGTAGAAGGTGGTCTCGAGCCAGTCCATCACGTCCTCGAGGTCGGTGATGGTGCCCATCGCAATTTCGGCGTTGAGGTGGGTCTGGAGGCTGTCGGCCAGCCGGGACTCGATCTCTTTCCCCTCTCGAAGGAGTCGGCGGTAGTCGTCCGCCTCGGCGCCGTCGCAGACGACCCAGCCGTAGCCGACGTCGTCGTAGCCGGGTCGGCCCGCGCGCCCGAGCATCTGCAGGATGTCGAGCGGACTCATGTCCACCTCGCCCTCGAGCGGGTCGTGGTACTTCGTGTCCCGGATGACGACGCAGCGAGCGGGAAGGTTGACCCCCCAGGCGAGCGTCGAGGTCGAAAAGAGGAGTTCGATCTTGCCCTGTTTGAACCACTCCTCGATCAGGTCCTTGTCGTTCTTCGAGAGGCCCGCGTGGTGAAAGCCCACGCCGTCGAGCGCCGAGTTTCGCAGGGTATCGTTCTCGAGGCGTTTGGTTTCGGTGTGAAAGTCGTAGTCGCCGCGAGCCCCCATCGGGATATCGCGCTCGCCGATCTCGTCTCTGGCCTTCTTCGCCGCCTGGACGGTGTCCTGGCGGGAGGCGACGAACACCAGCGCCTGACCGTCCTCCCGAAGGTGGGGTTCGGCGAGGTCGAGCGCCCGGTAGAGGCGACGGTACTTGTCGGCGAAGGAGTTCTCGCCGTGGGTGTAGGTCTTGACGCCCGTTTTGAGGTCGACCGGGCGGTACTCGTCGCCGAACTCGAACGTACACGCCGGCGGGGCGTCGAGCCAGGCCGCCACGTCGTCGACGTTCGGCATCGTCGCCGAGAGCGCGACGACACGAGGATCACAGAGCCGACGGAGGCGGGAGACGGTCACCTCGAGAACCGAGCCGCGCCGGTCGGCGTCGAGCAGGTGGACCTCGTCGATCACGCAGACGTCGACGTCCGTCACGAAGTCGTACCGCGGCGAGTCGTGTTTTCGAGTCGCGGAATCGAGCTTCTCGGGTGTCATCACGAGGATGTCCGCGCGCTTCGCCCGGCGGGGATTCAGATCGCGCTCGCCCGTGACGACGTACACCGAGTAGCCGAGCGAGTCGAAGCGGTCCCAGTCGGCTTCCTTCTCGTTTGTCAGCGCTCGCAGCGGCGCGATAAAGAGGGCAGTACCACCGTCGGCCAGTGCGTTACAGATCGCGAGTTCGGCCAGGGCCGTCTTCCCCGACGCCGTCGGCGCGCTCGCGACCACGTTCTCCTCGCGCTCGAGTAACGCGGGCAGGGCCTCGCGTTGCATCTCGTTGAACGCCTCGAACGCGAAGGCGTCGGCAAAGTCGGGTAGAACCTCGGCGACCTCCATCACTCGGACACGGGGTGTGCCCGGTGAAAGGCGTTTCTGTCCCGGCCAGCGACGGGGGCGCGAGGCGTCTCGTACCGAACCCTGCTCACGTCGGCTGAATACCCGAATCGCCCTCGAGCTCGGCGCTCAACCGGCCCGCCGCGCGCTCGGGGTTCGGTACGTGCGTGAACGTGAGTTCGGGGTCGGCCGAGCCCGCCGTGTAGACCGTCAGCTGCCCGTACCCGAGCAACCGCTCGAGGACGCCCTGCTCGAGGGTCGTGTTCTGGACGCGCTCGAGGCGAAACTGGGTGACGTCCCGGGAGAGGATGCCACGTTTTCGGTACAGTTGACTCGTGGTGAGGACGTAGCGCGTGCTCGTCCAGCGGAGGTAGGTCGCAGTGACGACGACGAGACCGACGGCCCCGACGCCCAGTCCGATCACCCTCGCGAGGCCGTACTCGGCCCCGGCCGACAGGCCGAGGACGACGATCCCGAAGAGCATCAGTCCGAGACCCATCGGCAGTTTCCACCCCATGTCGATCGGATGCGGCCGGCTCTCCCAGACGACGGTTTCCCCGTCGGCGAGGTGGAGCCAGTCCGCCTCGTACGTCTCCCCCATACTAACCGGTATCACGACCGGGGTCAAAAAGTCTCGTCTCGCTCACATCGAACGCGAAGCCGGACGTGATAGGAGACGCGAGTAGAACGGATACGAACGCGAACACAAAACACGAGCGCGAATCGGGGCCCGGTAAGCGTCGAGGAAACGTGCCGAAACACACCGCCTCGAGAGTTTATATACCATCACGCGGCCAGACCAGTCATGCCCGACAGCATTCGCGTCCTCTCCGGTGACTGCACTGTGATCGCCGACGGAACCGACCGCAAGGAGTACCGCGGCCGCGTCACGACCATCGTCAAGCCCGACAACACCGTCCTCGTCCACGACGTCGACGGCTACCAGCCCGTCGCCTGGCTCACCCGCGCCGATAGCGTCTCGAGCGACCGCGAGGGTTGCGTAACTGCTACAAAAATCAGCAGTGAACAGCAGTCATTCAACACAAATCGAATCCAAACGCTTAATAGATACTGAGTATATATAGTGGATATGGCTGAGTTCACGTTCGAGGGTCGGGAAGCCCTCGAAAAAGAAGCGAAACCCGTTGGCGGCGGCGCACACGTCCACGTCCCAAAAGACTGGATTGGTGAAAAAGTCGCCATCATCCGCCTCGAACAACACGAGCCCGAAGACGAAGAGTGACTCAAGATGGCGTCCACACATCTCTCACTCCCGATACGACTCCCTAACGAAGAGCGAGAGCGCCACGCTCGATTAGATACGCTTACGACCCGCGTAGCCAACACGCTCCTCGAGCGATACTGGACGCCAGACCACCTCATCGGGATTGACGAACACCCCTACCAAGCGTGGAAATACTTCGACGAGGATGACGCCTTCGCAGGCGTTGACCTGTATCTCCCAAGTCGATACAAGCGATGCGTGATGCAGAAAGTTGGTGAGACGCTACGGAGCCACGCCGACAAACGCAACGCATTCCAGTCCATCCAGCCGGTTCTTCCCGACCACAAGATTCGACGCATCGACACCCGTCGAATCAAGGAACAACTCTGGGACTCCGAGGAATACCTCAAATCAGGGTACGTTGACCTGCTTATCGGGCAACTCAACTCGTACTACGACCGCCACGGTCGATACCCCGACTCGTATTTCGAGATGCAAGACCGCCCCTCGTACTCGAAAGGCGTTCTCCCATATTCTGCTGACGATGGCCCGACGAGTGGACAGGCCGTGAAATACGAGTATGATGAATCTTCTCAGACGCTCACAGTCGAACTCAAAACACCCGACACACTCGAACCCGAAACTCGGGGAGATTGGACGTGGACGGAACACGAATCGGGTGGGTACGAAGCGTTCCACGAATTGCTCGAACACGGCGGTCTCTCCGCACCTTCGTTCCACCCCACACAGACCAAAACCGATGACGAGTACTACGAACTGTCGTTCCCCGTCGAAGTCGAACCCCGAGAGAAATCCGACGACGTAGAAACCGCCTTGGCGATTGATGGTGGCCTCCGAAAAGATGCCACCACCGTCGTCGTCAACGAGGCCGGGGAGCAACTCTCTGTACCGTATTTCATCCAGAACACGGAGCGAGAACGGATGCAAGCCCTTGCTTGGGAACGCAACCAACTCAACGCCAAACTTGCGTATTTGCGTCAGCAAGGGAACGACCACACGGACTCATTCGAGCAAGTCCACGCAGAGTACGAGCGGGTTAACACCAAGATTCGTCACAAGCGCGAGCAACTCGTCCACGACGTAGCCAACCAAGTCCTCGCACTCGCTCTCGTGTACGACGTGGACGCGATTGTTCACGAAGACTTGCGGAGCCTTAGCCCACCGCGTGGTGAAGGTCAACTCTCGTGGGAACTCTCCTCGTGGGCGCGTCGAGAGATTATCTCGAAAATCGAGTATCGGGCCGACATCGCCGGACTGAACGTGAAGCGGGTGCGTCCGGGTAACACGTCCCGCTCGTGTCCTCGATGTGGCTCCACCGGCCACACTACGAAGTCGCCCGACCACTTTCACGAGGTGTGGTGGGGCGGGCACTTCCGCTGTGACAACTCCCGATGCGGCCATCAAGCCGATCGCGACTACGTTGGTGCGGTCAACGTGGCCCGCGTGTTCTTCGGCGAGACGGCAACACTGGACCACGAGTTCACGTCTTCCTATACGGGAGATTCTGAAATCGTGCCAGCACGCCGTTCCGCTGGCCCGCGTCTCGCGTTCGGTGACGCCCCCGTGGCGTATCTCGGACAGTCGGAGAAAGATGTGACTGCTGGTGGCGGGTCGTGCTTCATAGCGCCCGCTGTCACCCCGACAGAGACGAAAAACGATAGCAGTAACCATTCAGTGGCAAGCCCAGCGACACACAGCACCACTCGATTCGTCAAGCAGACTGCTGTTTACTGCCGAAAATAGGAACGGTGAGAATGGAGACGGGGACGGATTCACCCTCGTCGCGAAGAAGGACACCCAGACGCTCCGGGTCGCCGCCCACGTCGAGGACGGCTTCGCCACCTATCCGGCCTCGAGCGCCGGTACCCCCGTGGGCGAGTGTCCAGACGACGACTGTACCGGCGTCCTCGTCCGGTCGAACAGCATCCACTGCGTCGGCTGTGGCGACCGCTACGGCATCCCGCGGGATGCGACCCTCCGCGACGACCGCTGTGAGTGTGGCCTCCCTCGCATGCGCGTCGAACGCGGCCTCGCCTTCCACGTCTGTCTCGACCGTGGCTGTGAATCGCTCGACGACGCCGTCCGCGAGGCGTTCGACCGCGAGTGGGACTGTCCGAACTGCGAGGGCGACCTGCTAATCCTCCGGCGCGGCGGCCTGATCGCTGGCTGTGAGCACTACCCCGACTGCGACACCGGGTTCGTCATCCCGACGGGCGTCGTCGACGGCGAGTGTGCCTGCGGCCTCCCCACGTTCGACACCATGACCGGCACTCGCTGCCTGGACGCGACCTGCGACCGCGGTCGAGCGGGGGTGCTCGAGTCCGAGGCGACAGCCGAAGAGGGGTCGGTGACGGCCGATCACTGACGACTCGCCGCATAGACGCCTGCCCGGCGACGTGACCCACCAGCACCGACGACGGGATCCGCAGGGGCTTTGTGGCCCGCCCGACACCTCCGGGTATGGAACTCGAGGGACGGTTCGATGGCGACGTCGTCCGCGTCGGCAACGACGCCCGCCAGCGGTTTCACGACTCGCGTGGCTACGGCTACCCACTCGAGGGCAACGAGATCTCCCTCGCGCCGGTCGAGGCCGCCCACTTGCTGTACCGGGGCGACCTGGCGGCCGTCCGCGACGGCAACGAGCGACTGTCGTTTCGCTCGTTCCTCGCCCGCGAACCGGGACCGGAACCTGACTTCGGCGTTCGGTTCCTCGTCTACGCCGACCTCCGCTCGCGCGGGTTCTACCTCGCCCCCGCTCGCGAACCGTGGGTGACGGACCCGCCTCGAGCCGAGTTCGCCGTCTTCCCCCGCGGGAAGGGGCCGGGAGACGGGGAGATCGAGTACGCACTGAGCGTGGTCGGCGAGCGAACCGACGTAGCCGCGAGCGACCTCGAGAGCGGCGCCCTCGCCGTCGTCGACGAGGAGAGCGAGATCACGTACTTCGACGTCGGCCGGCCCGAAATTTCGGGAACGAGCGAGACGGCCCTGCCCGAGGACGTGGACGCCGACCTGCTCGCCGACCGCGTCGTCATCTGGAACCCCCCACACGAGCTCTACGAGCGGACGTTCTACGGCCAGCCGCTCGAGGGCCGGGAGTACGACCGACCGACCCTGCAGTGTTCGTTGCTCGAGGCGGCCCACCTCGCGGCGGCGGGCGCGATCGACCTCGACCCGGCGGCGGTGCTCGAGCGCGGTCGCGACGTCGAGGGCGAGCGATTCGACCGGCGACTGGCCGTCTACACCGCGCTCCGTGAGGCCGGCGTCGTTCCCAAGACGGGCTACAAGTTCGGCGCGGACTTCCGGACCTATGCGAACGTCGAGTCGGTCGACGACCTCGGCCACTCCGAACTCCTGATCCGGGTGCTACCGGCCGACCACGTCTTCGAGCCACGAGACCTCTCGCTCGACGTGCGGCTGGCTCACGGCGTCCGGAAGACGATGGTGTTCGCGCTGGTCGGCGAAGTGGGTCCGGGAGGTGACGCCGACGGCGACGTTGACGCCGACGTCGAGTGGCGGTCGCTCGAGCGGCTGACCCCCTGATCGAGCCTGATTGGAATTCGGTTTTCGTTTCGGTTTCGGCTTCGAGACCCGCTACAGCGGTCGATCTCCCACCAACGCGGTTGCCGCCTCGATGGCACCGACGCTCGAGGCCCGGACGCCGGGGAAGCGAAGGTTTTTGCGCACCGGGCGGCGAATCCGGGACAATGACCGGGACGGGCACGGATACCATCGAGGACGCCGAGGCCGACGAGGCCGCCGAGGAACCGCTGACTGACGGAGGGGGCGCTGGCGCCGACGAGGTCGCCCTCGACCCCTGGGGCTCTTCGAGCGTCTCCGACTACCGCAAACTCTTCGAGGAGTTCGGCATCGAGGAGTTCGACGAACTCCTCGCGGACCTGCCCCACCCTCACTACCTGATGCGTCGGGGCGTCATCTTCGGTCACCGCGACTACCGGCCGGTGCTCGAGGCCATGCGCGAGGGCGACCCCTTCGCCGTCCTCTCGGGGTTCATGCCCACCGGCGACCCCCACATCGGACACAAGCTCGTCTTCGACGAGATCATCTGGCACCAACAGCAGGGCGGGGACGCCTACGCGTTGATCGCCGACCTCGAGGCGCACTCCGCGCGCGGGCTCACCTGGGACGAGATCGACGAACACGCCCGAGACTACCTGCTCTCGCTGCTGGCGCTCGGGTTCGACCTCGAGGACGGAACGATCTACCGCCAGTCGACCGAGCGCGAGGTGCAGGACCTGGCGTTCGAACTGGGGATCGAGGCCAACTTCTCCGAACTCGGGGCCATCTACGGCTTCGACGGCGAGACCGACGTCTCGCACATGCAGTCGGTCGTCACGCAGATGGCCGACATCCTCTACCCCCAACTCGAGGGGCCAAAGCCCACGGTGATTCCCGTCGGTCCCGACCAGGACCCCCACGTCAGGCTCGCCCGGGATCTGGCCTCCAGGATGCGCTACTTCGGCGTGACGACGGCCTACGCGAGCTTCGAGGCGACCGAGGACGAACTCGAGATTATCGGCGCGGCCTACGACGCCCGGGAGTCGTACGCGGACGACGCCGACCAGCCGCGGTGTGTGGAGGCTGCCGAGTGGCTCTCGTCCGCCGACAGCGAGGTCGGCCCAGGACTCGAACTCGAGGCTGACACGGACGACGTCCTCGAGCGCGCCATCTCGAAGCTCGAGAACGCTGGCATGGAACCCCTTCGTCCCCGAACGCGGTTCCTGAACCGCCGGGCGACCGACGAGGCCTTCGAGGCGCTGATCGACACCGTCGAGGGCGAGAAACGGGTCTTCGAGGAACACGTCGACGCCTTCGACCTCGATCACGACGAGGCCGCCGAAATCGCCCGTACGATCGAACTCGCTCACGACGGCTACGGCTTCCAGCCGCCGTCGTCCATCTACCACCGGTTCATGACCGGACTCACGGGCGGGAAGATGTCCTCCTCGATTCCGGCCAGCCACATCTCGCTGCTGGACGACCCCGAAGACGGCTACGACAAGGTGAAGGCGGCGACCACGGGCGGACGCGAGACGGCCGAACTCCAGCGCGAGCTCGGCGGTAGAGCCGACGAGTGTCCCGTCTACGAACTCTACGCCTACTTGCTCGCCGGTGACGATGACGAGTTCGCGAAGCAGGTCTACGACGAGTGCGTCGGCGGTGAGCGCCTCTGTGGCGACTGCAAGGAGCAGGCTGCCCACCTCATGAAGGAGTTTTTGCGAGACCACCAGGAGAAACGCGAGGAGGTCGCCGATCTGCTCGAGGCTGCGGACATCGAACTCGAGTCACCGCGGAGAGGGTGATCGCGTCGCGACGGAGGAATTGGGGGAGCAGAACGCTCTTTCTCTCACGGCGGTAGCAAAGTTGGAACGCGAGGGCCGTCTCTGTTCGGAATACAGGATATTGGTCCGTGAGTCGAAATCGAAGTCGAGTCGAACACGGCTCTCGAGAAGAAGTGGCGTGAGCGACGCCCGTGGCGAGCGGTCAGCAAACCGTTTCCGCTAGAGACGACCGAACACGTCGCCGAACTCCGCGTTCAGGTACGCGCCGACCCAGCCGCCGAACCCGCCGGCGAACGTACTGTAAAACACCATGAAGAGGATCAGGCCACCGTCGACGAACTCGAGTCCGCCGACCAGTTCGCCGACGCCAACGACTGACCCCAGCCCGAGCACGAGCGGCAGGACGATCAACGCGGCGTAGACGAAACCCGCATACAGACCGGCCATGATCCCGTCTTCCCTGTCGGCCCCCTCGAGGTAGCCGGCGACGATGCCGCCGAGGAGCACCGAGAACGTGAGAAAAGAGGCGAAGACGGCGACGAGGCCGCCGAGGAGGCCATTCATCGTGGCTGGACGGGTCTCCGGCGCGTTCGGTTCGCTCGAGGGGGCTTGTTCGACCGGTTTGACCGCGTGTTCCATTTCGTCCGTTCCCTTCGGTCCGTCCGGGGGAGAGGTTTCGGGCGACGACATGGCCGTCACTCTCGGGCCGACCGACGAGAATGTTCGTATTCGTGTGTAGTCCGTAATCGAAGAAGTTCGTCAGATCAGGACCGCCACCACTCGAGCGCCACCGTCCTTCTCAGGGCGGGGCGCGATCAGTCAGCAGCCAGTTTGTCCAGACCCGCCGAGCGGATGTCCTCGCCGTCGATCGACGACCGAAGCGAGTCCATGCCGTCCTCGCGGTCGATGCCGAAGTCGTTCTCGTATAGGTCGGCGACGCGAGCCAGTTCCTCGTCGCTTAGTTTCGGCACGTCGCTGGCGGCCGTCCACTCGTCGATGTCCGCCGCGGTGCGGAACGTCGGCGTGACGCTGGCGACCGACTCGTGGCTCAGGAGCCAGGCGATGGCGGCCTGGCCCATGGTTCGCTCGCCGTCGCGCTCCAGGAAGCGCAGGGCCTCGAGTTTCTCCCAGCCCGTCTCGTACCAGGCGTCGGGGCGGAAGCCGCGGTGATCGCCCGCGTCGAGTTCCGTCTCCGGGGTCACTTGCTCGTTCAGGATGCCCGAGGAGTGAGGCACGCGGGGAATCAGGCTCGTCGAGGAACCGGTCCGGTCGATGGTCTCGAGGAAGTGGTTCCCGACCTCCTGCTCTAAGACGTTCCAGACCAGTTGCACGGAGTCGAACTCCGCCTCGATGGCGAGGTCGCCCTCGGCCAGCCAGCCGATGGAGGGACCCAGCGCGAGGCCGCGGGCGCGAATCAGCCCATCCTCCTCGAGTTCGTCGAGGAACTCGAGGACGTCCGGGGTGATTTCGTCGACGTTCGCGTTGTGCAACTGGAGGACGTCCAGGTAGTCGGTGTCGAGTCGCTCGAGGCTCTGCTCGACGGCCTCCCGGAGGTAGTCGGGGTCCATCTCCTTGGGCAACTCGCCGTGGCCTGCCTGTGGGTTGTTGTAGAAGTCGTAGCCGACTTTGGTGGCGATGGTGACGTCTTCGCGCACGTCCGCGAGGGCCTCCCCGACGAGTTCCTCGCTTCGTCCGTGGCCGTAGACGTCGCCCGTGTCGAAGTAGGTGATCCCCCGGTCGAGGGCGTGGTCGATCATCTCGATCGCGTCGGCTTCCGAGCGGTCGCCCCACCAGTCGGTGCCGACGACCCAGGCACCGAAGCCGACTTCGCTGACCTCGACATCGGCGGTTCCGAGCGTCTGATACTGCATATCTCGGGCTTGGGAGCGAGGGGACTTAGGGCGTGCGGAACGCCGCTCGTTCGTCGCGAATCCGTCGACGCGGCGGGGAACGTCCGGCGGTCGTTCCAACCCGAGAGCGATGCGTCCAGTCCGGGTGCTGAACGGTATACCAATAGCAGTCGTTCACGACCGTTGACCGACCACCAATCTGTTTTGGAACGATGCTTAACCGGCTATGGTAGTAAGCAGCGTTTGTATGAGCCAGACGGACTCTGCGGCACGTAATCTGTCGATTGATTCGACGTTTAACGCCATTACCAGCCGACGGCGACGGCGTATTCTGGCGTTCGTCGGCGAACGGCGCGAGGGCGGAATCGACCGGCTCTCGGTCGACGAGGTCGCCCGTGAACTCGCTGCCGAGGAGCGTGGGAAACCGGTCGCGTCGATCACCACGGACGAGCACGAGGAGCGCCGAACGGCGCTCGTTCACGTCGAGTTGCCCCTGCTCGAGGACGCCGGATTGCTCTCCTGGGACCGCGAGGCGGACGCCGTCTCGCTACCCGACGACCTCGTCCTCGACGGGGCGACCATCCGAAAGACGACCGAGCGCAACGACACGAACTGGGACGCCGTCTTCGAGGCGCTCGCGAACGAGCGGCGCCGAGTCGCCCTCGCCGTGCTCGATGAGGCGTCCGAGCCGCTCTCCGTCGCCGTCCTCGCCTCGGAAGTCGCCGCCGAGACCGGGGCCGATGAAGCCGACGTGCGGATCACCCTGACCCACCAGCACCTGCCCGCCCTCGAGGCGTCCGGGTTGGTCACTGTCGGCGAGAAGGGCGTCATGTACGCCGACGACCACCTCGAGGACGGGATCGTCGACACCGACTTCGACACGCCCTCGCGTCCGCTCGTCGCCGGAACGTCGCTCTGATCGGTCCGCTGGCACCGAGTCACGACAGCCGCTTTCCGTCTTCTCGCCGCGCTCGAGGACCGTTCAGATGATCGCCGAGTATGCCTTCGTCGAAGAGCGTCCCGACAGTCGAGGCTGATAGAAACTGATTCGCGAGCGAGAGAACCTCGTTCTCGAGTGTGAGAATCCATTCTCGAGCCCGGGGAATCGCTATCGGCGAAACCTCGGCTATACACCGATCGGTAACGTCGGGCTACTCCGATACCGAACGCTCTCGAGATGGAGCGAAAATCGAGAACCGAACGTCTATGACCTTCGCCACAGTACATCGCCACATGACCAAGCGGTACGCCTCGCTGCCGGACGAGGCGGAGGCGGGGATGCGGGAGTTCGTGACGAGCGTCGACGAGCGTCTCTCGAGCGAGGAGAGCACCTGTTCGGTCGTCGAGGACGTACTGATCGACCTCTCCGGGGACCGGGACGCCTACGAACGCTGGCAAGCCGGTGGCGACGTCTCGCCGGCCGAACTCGTCAGGCTCCAGAGTTACGACCCCTGTAACACGACCCTCGAGAGCGAGTACTACGCAGAGAAGGACGAAGCGAAGTTCGAGCGCTCGAAACACCTCCAGTGGCTCTGGCGACAGTTCGACAGCCTGCCACTCGCCGACAACGTCGAGTTCGCCCTCCGGTTCAGGCGGATGCTCGCCGATCACCTCTTCGAGGACTGTGGGGAGAACTGTCGCTTCTTCAAGGGGATCACGTTCACGTACGGCCACAACATCACGGTCGGCGACAACACGGTCATCCATGACAACGTCCACCTCGACGACCGCGGCAGGCTCACGATCGGTGACCGGGTCTCCATCTCCGATGGCGCACACCTCTACAGCCACGACCACGACGTCGTCGACCAGACGGAGGTCCGAAACTTCCACACCGTCATCGAGGACGACGTCCGCCTGACCTACGACTCGATGGTGCGTGCAGGGAACAGAGTCGGCGAGAACGCCATCGTCGGCGCCCGCGCCATCGTCCAGAACGACGTGCCGGCCCACCACATCGCCGTCGGTATGCCCGCAAAGAGCATCAAGATCAAACCCGGCTGGGAGGACGTCGCGACCCCGCTCGAGGACGCCGGCGAGAACCGACAGGCCGAACGCGAGATCGAGTACGATCTGGACGACGACCTCGAGCAGTTCGACGAGTTCCAGCGCGACCTGACGCCGCCCGGACGCCGAACGAACTGACGGCGCGTTCCCAATCCGGACTATCACGAGCGGCGATAGTACGGGCAATAACCAAGTAGGTTGAGAACGTATAGCACACTAATGAGCCTCTGGGTCTGGCTCGTCGGGTACGTGCTGTTGTTCGCCTTACTCCACCTGGTGCTCTACTACGCGTACGTGCGCCGCGACGGTGAGACCAGCCTTCCCGCGTCCGTCACCGATGGCGAGCACGCCGGCCTGCAGTCGTCGCCGCGATTGGATCGGGCCCGCACTCACCACGACGGCACCGACTCACTCGACGCCGACCTCGAGGTCGACGGCGAGACGACGACCTGTCCGCACTGTGGCGCGCCGAACGAACGAGAGCCGACGTTCACGTACTGTCGGGTGTGCGTCTCGCCGCTCAGACGGTAGCCGCGACGAATCCGTGTTCTCGGTGCAGGTCGGGTCGTTGGGTTCGTCATTTCCGAGCCAGTAGGTGGCACGTCAGCGCGGGTCGTCATCGCTGTGAACCATCGTCACCGTCACCGTCCCCACCCGCCAGCGCCGTTTCGAGCGCCTCCAGGTGATCGACGCCGACGACGGCGACGACCGACCCCTCCGCCCGGAGGGACTCGAGGTGGTCGATCATGCACGATTCCCGCGTCTCGTCGCGGTACGTCGTCGCGTCCGCCCCGTCGCCCTGGAGCTGGAGGAGCGTTCTGACGCCGGAGACGTGGCGTCGCTCGTGTTCGGCCTGCGTCGCGGGCGAATCGTCCGCCGTACAGGCGTACTCGATCGGATCGTCGCAGGCGACGGTCACCGACGTCGCGTTCGAGACGGTGGCGGCGACGCGACAGGTCAGCGCCGTCCGCGTCGCCCCGCCGAGACTCGAGAGGACCCGCCGAGCGGTCGACGCCGGGACGCGGTCGGCGAGCAAGCGAGTGAAGAGGCGGCGGAGAAACGACCAGTTGGGAGCGTCGATGCCCACGACGTCCGCTCCCGGTGCGGCGCGAATCGCGGCCGCCATCTCGCCGCCGAATTCGGGCGCGGGCGTCCCCTCGCTGTCGCGGGCGTAGGTTCGATACAGCGGAACGGCCGTACCCGGGAGTTCCAGGGCCAGCGTATCTGGCTCCAGATACTCGAGGACGGTTTCGACGCGGGCGATGCTTGCAGGGTGGTCGTGAACGACGCCGAGGAGCGTTACGTCCGTCTCGCCAGAGAGTCGGCGGCAGAACTGCGTCGTAATCCGTGGATCGTCGAAGCGGTCGACGAACGACGGGTCGCCAGTCATGAATCGAGTAGTAATATGTGACTACCGTCATAACCCTTCTGGCCTCGGATCGTTCGCACCTCTCGCTCGCGATGGCCGTCGGCGTCGGCTATCCGTCCGACCGCCGCTCCAGCGGCGTGTAACCGCCACTTACCCGCGTGAGGAATCAGCGTAACCGATCGTTGTCGGCGTCGCTCTCGAGTCTCGAGTCTCGAGTGTCGTCGTAACGTGCTCGCGATAGCGACAGACACGGCAGCACCGGAGCACGGCAACGCGGAGTGCAAAGAGAACGTCGAACCGCATCGAGAAGGCGTCTCGAACGACGAAGAAACGTCAATTGTTCGTGACATCCAGCAACCCGGGTACAGTCTGGCACCGTCGGAGCAGGGACGTACCCCCTGGCGACGTCCATGGCCGTTCCACCACCTCTGCTGTTGCTGGCCACCGTCGCCACCCGAACCATGGGAAACGGCTCTCTTGAGCGTTGTGGCCGTCAGCCGGAATCGG
Organism: Natronosalvus caseinilyticus; assembly: GCF_017357105.1. Taxonomy (NCBI): domain Archaea; kingdom Methanobacteriati; phylum Methanobacteriota; class Halobacteria; order Halobacteriales; family Natrialbaceae; genus Natronosalvus; species Natronosalvus caseinilyticus. Next base: position 873,662 of record NZ_CP071596.1, on the reverse strand, counting down.
CCGGCGAACGTGGCACCGGGCGTGAAAACGGGCTTTTCTCCTCGAGACGCGTAGATACGCGTATGGACACCAGACAACGCCACACTCGACGCGGAGTCCCCGGCCAGAAACCGGCGGGACGGAGCCCCGCGCGACGAACTGACCAGCGTCTCGAGGCCGTGCTCGCTCGACTCGACGCGACCGAGCGCCGCCAGCGATTGCTCGAGGGCACCGTGAGCGGTCTGGCTCGAGAGCAGGGCGCCTCCATCGCCGGGTCGTGCGGTCGTTGCGAGCGGAGCTACCTCCTCGTTCGTTCGGACGCGCTGTACTGTCCGGCGTGTGGCTACAGACGCGCGCTGTGAAGGGACCCAGTTCGACACGCGCGTTGACGACTACGCGACGGTGATAGCAACCGTCACCTACTTTTGAGGGCCGTCCTAAGCCCCCTCAATGGAACTGCTGGAGCACCGTCGAGCGCTCCTCGAGGAGCGACTCATCGAGGTCGTCGACGGCGTCGAGCCGGAGGCGCTCAACGACGGCGTCCGTCACGCGACCCTCGCCGGGGGAAAACGCGTCCGCCCGACGGTGACCGTCCTCGCCTGTGAAACCGTCGGTGGAGCGGCGAACGACGCCGTCGACTTCGGCGTCGGCATCGAACTCGTCCACACGGCGTCGCTCGTCGTCGACGACATCATCGACCGCTCGGCCCTCCGGCGAGGCACCACCAGCGCCTGGTCGGAGCTGGGGTACGGCCCCGCGATCATCACCAGCGACGGCCTCCTCGGGGAAGCCTTCGCGCTGTTCTCGAGCGACCCCGCCGCGATGCAGGTCGTCTCCGAGGCGATGGTCGAACTCGGTGTCGGCGAGGCGACCGAACTCGAGGCGAAACCCGAGACGGAAGCCGAGTACATGACCCTTGCCCGGCGCAAGACCGGGGCGCTGTTCCGGGCGGCCGCCGAACTCGGCGCCATCGCGGCCAACGCGGACACGTTCACGGTCGAGGCCCTCGGCGAGTACGCCGAACGGGTCGGCGTCGCCTTCCAGATCCGCGACGACGTTCTGGACGCCGTCGCCGACCCCGAGTCGCTCGGCAAGCCGACCGGACACGACGCCGTGATGGAGCGCCCATCACTCGTACAGATTACGGACATGACGCCGGCCGAGGCGAACGGCCGGGCCCGAGCGGAGGCCGACCGGGCCATCGACGCCCTCGGGACCGTCGACGTCGCGAACGCCGAAGCGCGAGACTACCTGCTCGAGCTGGCGGAGTTCGTCGTCGAGCGAGAACGCTAGCACCGATCATTAGGCCGTCTCGAGGCCACGGAACTCGAAGCGAGCACCGCCCTCTTCGCCCTCCGTGATCGAGAGCTCCCAGCCGTGAGCCTGGGCGATGTCGCGAACGACCGCGAGCCCGATGCCGGTGCCACTGCCCGACGTGTAGCCGTACTGGAGCACCTCGTCCCGTTTTTCTGCTGGGATTCCCGGCCCCGTGTCCTCGACGGCGAACCCGGGCTCGTCCTCGAGCGACCGGACGCGAATCGTGACCGCCTCGCCACCGTACTCCACGGCGTTTCGAAACAGGTTCTCGAGGAGCGAGTGGAGCTGGTCCTCGTCGACGAGCACCCGCCCGAGATCGTTGTCCATCTCGAGCGTCGCCTCGCCCGTCTCGACGTTCTGCCAGGCCGCCGTCGTGGTCGCAGCGAGCGAAGCGGGGTCCGGATCGGAGACCGTCCGGCCCTCGCGCGAGGTGGTCAACAGGTTCTCGATGATCGTCTCCATGCGGTCGAGGGACTGCTCGATCTGGTCGAAGTCCTCCGGGTTCCCCTCCCGTCGCGCCATGTCGGTGTAGATCTGGGCGATACCCAGCGGATTGCGCAGGCCGTGGGAGACGACGCTCGCGAACTGCTCGAGCTTCTGTATGCGTTCGTTTCGCTCGGTGATGTCCTGGAACATCGACAACCCGGCGACGGACTCGCCCTCGACGGTGGTGATCGGGACGACGTGGACCGCCCACTGGCGACTCGCGTGCTCGATCTCGATCGATCGCTCGGTACCCTCGAGCGCGTCGCCGTAGGTCTCCTCGAGTAGCTCGCCGGCCTCGCCACCGATCGCTTCCATCGGTGTCCGCCCCTCTATGCCATCTACAGACAGGGGGAGCCTCTCGAACGCCTGTCCCGCCGCGAGCGTACACCGGAGGTCCTCGTCGAACAACATGACGACCCCGTTCGGGAAGTGCTCGGCGAGGGTGCGGTAGCGTCGCTCGGATTCCGCCAGCTCCTGTTCGCGCTCGATGCGCTCGGTGACGTCCCTGAAGTAGACGGAGACGCCGGTTTCGGAGGGGTAGAGGTTCGCCTCTACCCAGAAGTCGAGCGGCTCGAAGTAGAGTTCGTAACTGGTCTGCTCCTGGGTCTCCATCGCCGTGTGAAACGCGTCCCAGACCTCGTCGACCTCGGCCGCCTCCGGAAACATCTCCCAGAGCGACTCGCCGAGTAGCTCCTCTTCGCTGGCCTGGAGCAGTTCCTCGGCGCGTTCGTTGACGTGCGTGAATCGATACTCGTCGTCGAGCGCGTAGAACGCGTCGGAGACCCGTCCGAGCAGTTCCCCGAGTTCGGACTCGAGTTGTTGCTCGCGTTCTTTGACCCCGGTGATGTCCTCGGCCGTAGTGATGATTCGCTGGAGATCGCCGCCGTCGTCGTAGACGGGAGCGGCACTCACGGAGAGCCATATTCGGTCACCGGAAGGACGTTCGACGACGACTTTTTGGTCGAGAACCTGATTGCCGGTTTCGAGGACGCGAACCGCGGGCCGATCCGACGGCGAAAACGACGTGCCGTCAGCGTGCGAAATCGTCCACTCCTCGAGGCTCTCGGAACCCTCGGCGAGGTCCGGCTCCGTGAGTCCGAACAGCTCTCTCGCGCGGTGGTTCGCCAGGAGGAGCGAGCCTTCGGCGTCCCGGACCGAGATCGCGATCGGCGAGGTCCGCAAGAGTTGTTCGGTCAGGTCGCGCTCGCGGCGGAGTTGCTCCTCGTACTCTCGTCGCTCGGTCATGTCTCGCGTGACCTTCGCGTACCCGACCAGGTCGCCGTCGTCCCTGATCGCGGTGATGACGACGTTTGCCCAGAACCGCGAGCCGTCCTTCCGGACGCGCCACCCCTCGTCTTCGACCTGCCCCTCCTCGCGCGCCGTCGCCAGCAGCCGCTCCGGTTTCCCGTCCGCGGCATCCTCCTCCGGATAAAAGGTCGAGAAGTGGTCGCCGACGACGTCGTCGGTGGTGTAGCCCTTGATCGCCTGCGCACCCGTGTTCCACGTGACGACCGTCCCGTCGGTGTCGAGCATGAAAATCGCGTACTCGTCGACCGCCTCGATCAGCGTCCGCAACTGCTCTTCACGTTCGTACAGCGCGACCTCGGATCGCTTCCGATCCGTGACGTCGTAGTAGAGTTCGATTCGCCCGCCCGCATACTGGCCGGCCGTGATCGGATTGCTCCGGTGCTCGAGCCACCGTTCCTCTGCTCCGTCCACCGACTGGAGGCGACACTCGAATCGCTCGGCGGCGGTGTTGTCCTCGTAGCTCGAGCGGATGACGTCGACGAACGACTCCGGATCGGCCACCCGGTCAGCGATCGTCTCCTCGAGCACGTCGCGCTTGTCGCGACCGACGACGGCCTCCCGCTCGAGGTCGAAGAACCGCTCGATCGTCCGGTCGGCCCACACGATCTCGAAGTCCGAATCGAGGAGGAAGACGCCGACGTCGGCCTCGTCGAGGACCGAAGCCATCGACTCGAACGCGTCCTGGACGCTCTCCAATTCGGCTTCTCGTCGCTTCCGGTCGGACTGGTCGCGAACGACGCAGACCGCCCCTCGAGACGGGCCGCCCGCCGACACGACGTTGAGTCGGAGTTCACAGGGAATCGAGTCGCCGGAGGCGGTCTGGATCGCGAGTTCGAACTCGAGCGTCGAAGCGTCGGTCGTCGACCGCGATCGAAATTCGGCCTTCAATCGTTCCGCGTCGTCGTCCGCGAGGAACGCGGAGGGGCGTGCACCCACCAGTTCCTCGCGATCGTATCCCGTCAGTTCGACGAGGGCGTCGTCGACGGCGACGAGGCGACCGTCCGCATCGAGTTGACAGACCCCACCGGGGACGGCGTCGACGAGCGTTCGATAGAGTTCCGAGAAGGAGGCGTCTGCGCCGGGTGGAGAAGACGCAGTCCCGTCGTTTTCCGGACGTTCACCCATATACCCGTTTGCCACTCACTGGATGTATAAATACTCTGTTACCCACCAATACGGCCCGTCGATGCGTTTCCGTCGACGGAATCGTGCGGGCGTCTGACCGCCGGAAACGGCCGTCTTCGTTCAAGCACCACCAGTAATCGCCCTCGTCTCAAGCACCCTCGACGCGACGGGCGCCGTCCGACAGGCGCGACTCCGCGACGGCGAACGTGAGCGTGCTCACGATCCCCAGGAGCGTCCCGCCCGTCAACGCCGTCGCGAGATACGGGATGCCGGCCCGGTCGAGGAAGAAGGCGCTCACCGCGTGGAGGACGATCGCCATCGCGATCACGTAGAACGGGGCGTTCAGGTAGCGCAACTCGAGGCTACCAGCGATGTACTCGTCGGTGATCTGGCCCAGACTGGTCGTGATGCCGGCGGCGGCGATCCACTGGATCGAGCCGTAGACGAACGCCGCGAGCGCGACCGGAACGCTCCCGCCGGTCTCGTCCTGGACGGTCTCGATCGTGTCGAGGCCGCTGACACCCCCGAGCACCATCAGCGTGGCGGCGACGACGTACGCGATGAGGGTCATCCGCCCGGCGTACAGCGAGAGGCGGAGTCGCTCGACGGTCTCGTCGAGGTGCTCGCCGAGGCCGAGGCCGCGCGAGATCAGATACAGGCCGAGCAGCGCCGAGGTTACCCCCAGCATCAGCCCCGGCAGGTTGAACAGGCTGCCGAGGAGCGCCAGGGGGTACACCAGGAGCAAGATCCCGATCGGGATCAGGACCGTCCCGCGGGTCTCGGGGTCGGCCAGCACCTGCTTCATCGTGTAGTACATCGACTCGAGATTCTGGGCCTGGCGGACGACCACCCGGCGGACGCCGTCGATGGGCACCCGCGAGCGGATGATCGGGACGACCGACTCGTCCTGGGCGCCGTCGGTGACGAGCAACGCGGTGACGTCCTCGCCCGTCGTCAGACTGGCCAGCACGGTGTCGACTTCGTCGCCGACCTTGCGGTTGGCTTTGACGTCGGATCCCTCGAGGCCGGTGACGACGGCGACCTCGACGCTCTCGTCGCGGGAGTCGAGGTCGTCGTAGATGTGGAGCCCCTGGAAGACGACGTTGACGTCGGAGTCCTCCGGGTCCGCGGTCGCGAGGGCGACGGCCGCCTCCTCGACGTCTTCGCGGCCGATGACGGGCGTCGAGAATCCGGTCTTCCGACCGAGGTCGTCGTCGAGGTCGACGCAGAGGACCAGCAGCATCGTAGGGACGTTGGGTTGCCCGGTATTTCCCTCTTCTGGGAGTGAGAGGGCGTGGCATACCCTTCCGAAGGTGAGATGCTGGTGAGACTCTCTTCTGCGAGCGAGACCGCGTGTCGTGATCGAGGCCTGGTGACAGGGAAAGCACTCGAGCGAACGAACGACCACAAGAGATCGCCACGAGCGGCCGGTCGAAGCGTTCAACGCGCTCGAGCCCCACCCACCGGCATGAACGGACTCGAGACCGCGCTCCCCGCGAACGCGACGTTGCTCTTGATCGACGTCCAGCGAGGCTTCGACGACCCCGCCTGGGGCGAGCGCAACAATCCCGACGCCGAGGCGCGAATCGCCGACTTGCTGGCGGCCTGGCGCGAAACCGGTCGGCCGGTCGTCCACGCGAAACACTGCTCGAGCGAGGTGGACTCGCCGTTGCGACCGGATCGGCCGGGAAACGCGTTCAAGGCCGTCGGTGAACCCCGCGACGGCGAACCCGTCCTCGAGAAGCGAGTCAACGGCGCGTTCGTCGACACGGACCTCGAGAAACGCCTGCGTACACGGGACGTAGAGACGGTCGTCCTCTGTGGCTTCACCACCGACCACTGCGTGTCGACGACGACCCGAATGGCCGAGAACCGCGGTTTCGATCCGGTCGTCGTCGCGGACGCCACGGCGACGTTCGACCGCAAGGGCTACGACGGGACGACCTACGACGCCGAGACGAGCCACCGACTCGCGCTCGCCCACCTCAATCGAGAGTTCGCGACGGTCGCGGAGACGGCGGCGGTAGTGGACGCGGCTCGAGTATGATCGGTCGTCGGGGTCAAAGTATACTATTCATAGTGTAAAAGTATATAATATATAGTTTAGGATCACCGCGACCGCCACCAGCATTCAAGCCCTCAGGCCCCATAGCGCCGGTATGCGACTGTTCGTCAGCGTCGACCTCCCGGAATCGCTCGCCGACGCCGTCGCCGCAGTCCAGGAACCGCTCTCGAGCGCCGCCGGAATACGGCTCACCGACCCGACACAGGCGCACGTCACGCTCGTCTTCCTCGGCGACGTCGATCCCGACCGGGTGCCCGACCTCGAGCGAGAACTCGAGGCCGCCGTCGACGATGCCGAGATCGACCCGTTCGAGGCTCGCTTTGCCGGTCTAGGTGTCTTCCCGAGTCTCGAGTACATCCGCGTGGTCTGGCTCGGCGTCGAGGACGGACACGAAGAACTGACGCGCCTCCAGGCGGCCGTCGAGAATCGGACGACGGCGATGGGCTTCGAGGCCGACAACCACGAGTTCACGCCTCACGCTACCATCGCGCGAATGGACCACGCCGGCGGGAAAGAGCGCGTCCAGTCGGTCGTTCGCGAGCGCTCGCCGACCGTCGGCACGACCACCGTCGAGGAGATCCGGCTCACCGAGAGTCGACTCACCGACGACGGTCCCGTCTACGAGACGCGCGAGCGTTTCCCGCTCGAGTAGTCGGTTCGTCGCGGCTTTTGCCCGAGCAACCGATTCACCGCAGTTCGCCACGACGTTCGCTCGAGTCAATTTCGACGTCCGGTCTCCCGTCGGCGAACCACCTGTTCTCTCCGCTCACTCTCCGTCGTTCGTGACAGTCCGAAGCCCGCGTCAGTATCGCTCGAAAGACCGTCATTGAAAATAGACTGTTTCGTGATACGTACGCGGATTTCCCGATTCGAGTAGAGTCACCAAACAACCAGTAGATAGTCTGTAACTCACGTTATCGACGAAATACAGCGAGAAGAGTAATACCAGACTCTGTTGTAACAGAACAGGTATGATCGAGGGATCGAGGACGGTCGACGTCGGTCGAAGCCTGACTGTCGTGAACGCAAACGCGGCCGTGAGCGCGATCGCCACCGCGGTGATTGAAACGGGCGCCGATCGGCCGATGCCATGACCGAGACCGACGGATCCCGCGGTTCTGGAGGCGACGGAACGACAGTCGAGGCGACAACCGATACAGCGGACGACGCAACGGCCGACACGGCGGACGGCGCGTTCGTCGACGGCGTCACGACCCGACGAGAGGTGCTGGCAGCCCTCGGCGGCGCGGCCGTCCTCTCCTCGACCACCGAGACGACGACCACGTCGGTCTCCGAAGGGCCGGTCCACCTCCGCGTCTACCCCGGCGCCCTCCCGACAACCGGGTGGGCCCGCTACGGCTGGCAGGGCGTCTCGAGCGGCTGGCCACCGCCGTACGAGGACGCCCTCGAGGCCATCAGGGACGCGTTCGACCAGGTGACGTCATACGCCACAGAGCAGGGACGGCTCGAGGACGTCGACGTGATCGTCGAACGCGGCGGCCAGGTCGACCTCTCGCTCGCGTCCGGCTCTTCCCCGCGGGACGCCGTCGCGCCGAGCCAGCAGGGCGTTCTCGACGCCTTCGCCGAGGTGCTCGAGGAACGAGGAGCCGTCACGGGACGGTGTAGCCACCTCCTGTGCTGGTGGGGGCCGGTTCACTACGCAATCGGGTACGGCGGCACCCGGCGGCCGAATCGCCACGTCGATGCGGTCGAGGACGAGGATGCACAGGTCATCGCCAACCTCGGCGCCACGGAGACGTGGGACTCCCGCGACGTGACGAAGAACATCGCCATCCACGAAGCCTTTCATACCTTTCTCACCGGCGATGTCGTCGAGACGGTGATCGACAGCCGGTGTGAACACGACCTCGGGACCGCCGTCCGCGTCGACGACGACACCCTCGAGGTGTCGCCGATGGCGACTGCCTACGCCGGCCCGGAGGGAGTCGGCGGCGGGACGCGATTCCACGGCACGGCCTGTTACGATCACGACGCGTTCTACCGCCACGACGGCTACGACGGGGTCGAGAACTGGCGGTACACGACGACCGTCAGCGAGGCGACCCTCGAGGCCGTCACGACCTACGTCGAGCACTACCTGCTCGAGGACGGGTGACTCGGGCACGCTGCTCGGGTGCGCCTCGACGTACCGTCACACGCGACCGTCTACCGACGCAACACCTTTGAGCGGACGGGTCCTACGAACGTTCGAATGGAGCACGACCTGACCCGCCGACAGCTGCTGGCCGGCCTCGCCGGCGGCGGCGCCGTCCTTGGCGGCGGCCGAGCGGTCGACAACGTCCTCCTGGGATACGACCGCATCACGGGGACGAACCTCGTTCGGCAGGACCTCGACCCTCTCGTGTCTGCGGAACTCCGTCCGTCGGGGACCGACGTCGCGACCGTCGACGGCTACCGGATCGAACACCGCGACGGTCGGTTTTCGCTCGTCGGTGGTAATGGCAGGGACGACGACAGCGGTAGCGACGGCGGCGACGGCAACGGTGGCGGTGGCGGTAGCAAAGAGGACGAAGACGAGGGCAGCGACGTCCTCACCACCGTCTCCCCCGCCGACGATCCGGCCGACGCGGCCGCCGTCGACCGCGAGTACGACCTCGAGGACGGCCCTCTCGAGCAACTCGTCGTCGACCTCGGAGCGCTCGAGTCCGGCGACGTCAGGTTCGTCTACGACAGCTATCCCGCGTTCTTCGACTTCGTCCGCGACCACGAGGCCAGCCCCTATACCGTCGCCGCCCTGCGTGGGTACCGGACGGCCGACCCGGACCGCATCGAAGCCTTCAGCGGCGCAGACCCAGCGGATCCCGAAGCTGTCGCGGAGGGCCTCGTCGACGGCTTTCGCGAGTACTCGAGCTACGACATTCCGCGCTACGTCGCGGGGTCGGTCGAGGACAACGTCATCTTCGGCGCCTACGATCTCCGCCAGCACTTCGAGTCCGGAACCGACTACGAGGCCATCGTCGACGGGGAGAACACCGGGCTCTTCTGTTTCGAGCTTACCCGCCGCTCGGTCGACGCCCTCCAGGCCGTCCACCCGCTCGAGCAGACGGTTCCAGTCGTCGGCGGCTACGTCAGGGACACGCGACACAAGCACGTATACACGATTCTCGCGAGCGTCGTCGACGTCGACGGCGAGACGGTGATTCCCGTCACCTTCCTCGATTACACCCACTCGACGGCGTACGACGACCTGCGGGTTCGCTGGGTGATGGGCGAGGGGCTCGACGCCTACGACCGGCGCCACCGCGCGACGAGCATCGACTGGTATCAGTTCGCATAGCGGGACGACGGAGTGCTCACTCGGCCCACCGACGGCCAGATGGACAAGATTTTAAGCCAGCGTCGGTTACCTGCGTCCACTATGGGCAAAAAATCGAAGGGCAAGAAGAAGCGGCTTGCCAAACTCGAGAACCAGAACAGCCGCGTCCCCGCGTGGGTCATGCTCAAGACCGACATGGACGTGCAGCGAAACCCCAAGCGACGCAACTGGCGTCGAAACGACACTGACGAGTAACCATGAGTGCAAGTGATTTCGACGAACGCGTCGTCACCATCCCGCTGCGTGACGTGAAGAAAGGCCCCAACCACGAGGCCGCTAACTACGCGATGTCGGTCGTCCGCGAACACCTGGCGAAGCACTTCGCCGTCGACGAGGACGCCATCCGCCTCGACCCCTCGATCAACGAGGAGGTCTGGGCCAACGGTCGGGCGAACCCGCCGCGGAAGCTCCGCGTCCGCGCCGCCCGGTTCGAGGACGCCGGCGAGGCGATCGTCGAGGCCGAGGTCGCCGAGTAACTTGCTTCGCGCCGCGTTCGGCGGGTCGTCGTACATCGGCGTCTTCGCCCGTGCGACCGACTCGCACCTGTTCGTCCGCCCCGACGCCGACGACGACCTCGTCGCAGCACTCGCCGAGGAACTCGCTGTCGAGGCTGTCCAGACGACGGTCGGCGGCTCCTCGACCGTCGGTGCGCTAGCGATGGGTAACGAGAACGGCCTGCTCGTCAGTTCGCGCGTCCTCGAGTACGAACGCGAACGCCTCGAGGAGACCCTCGACGTGCCCGTCACCGAGTTGCCCGGCCAGATCAACGCCGCCGGCAACGTCGTCCTCGCGAACGACTACGGCGCGTACGTCCACCCCGACCTCCCCCGGGAGGCCGTCCAGGTCGTCGGCGACGCCCTCGAGGTGCCCGTCGAGCGCGGCGACCTCGCCGGCGTCCGAACGGTCGGGACCGCGGCCGTGGCGACGAACGACGGCGTCCTCTGTCATCCCAAGGCGACTGATGGCGAATTAGACGCCCTCGAGGACGCCCTCGACGTCCGTGCGGACGTGGGGACGATCAACTACGGCGCGCCGCTGGTCGGCTCGGGCCTGCTCGCCAACGCCCAGGGGTACGTCGTCGGGAGAGATACGACGGGGCCGGAGCTGGGCCGTATCGAGGACGCGCTCGGGTACATCGACTGACGGCAGACGAGTCGCGTTTCTTGCCCGTGATGGGCGATCCAGCAGTTTTTGCGGACGGTCGTGAGACGGCCTCGAGCGGCGGCCACGCTTCACTGTTTTTACCTACTCTCGACGCTCGAACCGATGGCGAACGACCTCGCTCTCGTCGTCCCACTCGAAGGTCTCGTGAGCACGCTCGAGCAGGTCGCGGTACGCCTCGAGGTCCTCGAGGCCCTCGAGGCCCTCCTTTCTGGCGTCAGCGTCGGTCAGATCCCCGAGGGTTCGTTCCGTGACGTCGACGACCTCGAACGTCGCGTCGTCGACGACGAACGTATCGCCCACTTCGGCGTAGGCTCGTCCGCGGTGAATCTGGGTGATTTCGCCGTCGGAAGCCTGCGATCGCATTCGAGACGAGGGGAGCAGGGTTCCCGGCTCGAGTTCAGTCATACTCGACCGAACGGTCGCCGGGGCAAAAACGCTTGAGCCTACGGTGAGGATGGTCTCGAGCGCGCCTGCCGTCTCGAAGTCCGGTTTCACTGATCCCTATCGAGCCAGCAGGGAAGGGAACATTCTTCCGACTGCCTGACGGACCAGTAGTCATGCGAACAATCGATAGCCGCGAGGCGACACACGCGCGAACCACCGCCGTAACCGAGGTGGCTCACTGATGGGCGCCAGTCAGCAGCAGCTCCAGGAACTCTCCCAGCAGCTCCAGGAGATCGAAGAACAGATCCAGGTCCTCCGGAGCGAGGTCGAGAGCGTCCGCGACGAGCAAGACGCCGTCGACGAGGCGACCGACGCCATCGAACAGCTCGAGACCGGCTCGACGGTCCAGGTTCCCCTGGGCGGCGGCGCCTACGTCCGGGCGACGATCGACGACATCGACGAGATCATCGTCGAACTCGGTGCCGACTACGCCATCGAACGGGATCAGGATGGCGCTGCCGAGACGCTCGAGCACAAGAAGGACCGCCTCGGCGACCGGATCGACGACCTCGAAGAGGAGATTACGGAACTCGAGAGCGAGAGCGGCCAGCTCGAACAGCAGGCCCAGCAGCTCCAGCAGCAGGCGATGCAACAACAGATGCAGCAGATGCAGGGTCAGGGCCAGGGTCCGGGATCGGATCAGGGTCTCGACGAGTAACGTAGGCGACGCCCATGTTCGACAACCTGAAGGAGAAACTCGGCAGTTTCCGCAAGGACGCCGAAGAAGCCGCGGAGGCGAACGTCGAAGACGTCGACGAGGACGACCTCGAGAGCGGCGACCTCGAGGAGCCGGTCGACGCGCCTGAGTCGGAACCCGTAGAATCGGACGTAGAGGACGAACCAGCAGCGACGGCGCCAGCGACCGCGTCCGACCCGCGCCCGGGTGTCGAGTCCGACTTCGAGGACGAAACGGCTGCTGGTGCAGGTACCGAATCCGAACCCGAGGTCGCGGAGACGACCGACGTTGGCGCCGACCCTCGAGACGACGCCACCGTTGCAGAGACCGACGCCGCACCCGTCGAAGACGGAGCGCTCGAGGAGGATGCCACGACCGACGAGGAGGTCGTCGGAGGGGGTTTGGTGAGCGAAGAGGGAGACGGAGATGAAGACGAAGACGAGGGAGGCCTCGAGTTCGAAGAGGACGAAGCCGGAACCGAATCCGAAGCTAAAGCCGAAGCTGACACCGACGCAAACGAAACCGGCGGCATCGGCTTCGGCCGCAAGGCCAAATCCCTCGTCCGCGGAAAGTTCGTCATCGAGGAAGAGGACCTCGAAGGGCCCCTCCAGGAACTCGAACTGGCTCTGCTCTCGAGCGACGTCGAGATGGGCGTCGTCGACGAAATCGTCGACAACATCCGCGAGGAGCTCGTCGGCGAGACGCGCACGTTCACCACCTCGACGGGCGCGGTCGTCGAGGAGGCCCTCAAAGACGCCATCTACGACGTGATCAGCGTCGGCCAGTTCGACTTCGACGAGCGAATCGCCATCGAGGACAAGCCGGTCGTCATCGTCTTCACGGGCGTCAACGGCGTCGGCAAGACGACCTCCATCGCGAAGCTGGACCGCTACTTCGCGGAACGGGGCTACTCGACGGTGATAGCCAACGGCGACACCTACCGCGCCGGCGCGAACGAACAGATCGCCGAGCACGCCAGAGCCCGGGACACCAAACTCATCGCCCACGACCAGGGCGGCGACCCCGCGGCCGTGCTCTACGACGCCGTCGAGTACGCCGAGGCCAACGACATCGACGTCGTCCTCGGGGACACCGCCGGGCGTCTCCACACCAACGAGGGGCTGATGGACCAGCTCGAGAAGATCGGTCGGGTCGTCGACCCCGACATGATCCTGTTCGTCGACGAGGCCGTCGCCGGCCAGGACGCCGTCAACCGCGCCCGGGAGTTCAACGCGGCCGCCGAAATCGACGGCACCATCCTCACGAAAGCCGACGCCGACTCGAACGGCGGAGCGGCCATCTCGGTGGCCCACGTCACCGGCAAGCCGATCCTCTTCCTGGGCGTCGGCCAGGGCTACGAGGACCTCGAGCGCTTCGACCCCGACGAGATGGTCGAACGGTTGCTCGAGGAGTAGTTGCAGACGTTCTCACTTTTTACAGCGGCGGACGACGGTTTCCGAGAGTCTCGAGCAAATCAGCGATCCTCGTCCACGCCGTTAGACGCGACGCCGAGCGTCGCAGTCATCCGCACGGCCTCCTCAACGCTGACGTCGACGTCGGAGACGGCGTCGTCGGGAACGTGGACGATGAACCCGTTCGTCATCGGATTCGGACCGAGCGGGATCATGACCGTCTGCATGTCCCCCGCATCCGCGCTCTCCTCGATTTCCGTCGGGGTGTCGGCGGTCAGAAAGCCGAGGACGTGTGCGCCCCGATGCGGGAATTCGACGAGTTTCACGTCCTCGAACTGGTCGACCTCGTCGTCGATCAGGACGTTGCTCGCCTGGCGAACGCTCGTGTAGATCGTTCCAATGCCGGGAATCGTCTCGAACGTGCGGTGGAACCAGTGAGAGAGGTACGTACCGGGGGTGTACTCCGCGGCGAGTCCAACGAGGAGGAAGAATGCGAGCAACGCGAGAATGGTCAGCACCTGTATGACTGCCGTCGACGGCTCGTTGTCCCAGAGATAGCCGACGCCGGTGATCACTGGCGTGAGGATCCCGAGGACGAACTCGAGGACGACGAGGAGGACGATGAGCGTGACGATGATCGGGATCGTGATCACGACCCCGTTGACGAACCACCGCCTCAGCCGCGACGACAGCGCGTTCATACGTCCGCTATACGATGCGAATCCCTGAAATTCGTTCGGCCTGCAGTGATCAGTAGGCGGTGATATCTATTCACAGATATCTCTGGCCGTCATCACTCTGGCACTCGAGGACGGCCAGCGACCCCTCGAGGGACAGACCTTTCGGTCGCCCAACCGTCGATGGAGACATGACGGAGACGCCGCCACCGCGACTCGTCTACGACGACGACTGTGGCTTCTGCACCTGGTGTGCCGAGTACGCCGGCGCCCGCGGCGCGTTCGAACTCGTCGGCTTCGAGGAACTCTCGCCGGATCAACTCGCCCGACTGCCCGATGACTTCGAAACCTGCGCCCACCTCCTCACCCAGGACCGGGTCTACTCCTGCGGCGAAGCCCTCGAGGAGGCCGTGGCTCGCCTCGAGACGCCCGATCGGTTCGTAGCTCGAGCGTTCAGGCGACTCCCCGGACACGGTCGGCTGCGGGAGTGGGGGTACCGCACGGTCGCGGACAACCGAGTCCTGTTCGGCAAGGTCGCGAGCCGGGATCCGCCGGCGAGACAGCAGTGACAGCAGCCGTCACCTCGTACGAACGATAGTGTGCCTGGCTATACCATCTATACCATTTCCGAACAACGAGTCTCGAACGTCTCGAGTGGTCGAATTGCTCGAGGAACGAGAGAGTCAGGCTGACCACTTTCAGACAGCTATACGACCATTTATACCTCATGCCGACCCTAGACGATTCCAATGGCGCAAGCGGGCAACTCTGAACTCGTCGACGCGTTCGAGCAGTTCTTCCGTAACTACTACGACAACGAGATCAAGCAGCTCGCCCAGCGCTATCCCAACGAACAGCGCTCGCTGTCGGTCGACTGGCAGGACCTCTACCGATTCGACCCGGACCTTGCCGACGACTTCCTGAACCAGCCAGAACAGCTCCAGCGCTACGCCGAGGAAGCCCTCCGACTCTACGACCTGCCGATCGACGTCAGCCTCGGGCAGGCCCACGTCCGCATCCACACCCTCCCGGACACCGAGTCCCCCGAGATCCGCGAGATTCGTGCCCGCCACATGAACACCCTCGTCCAGGTGCGCGGCATCGTCCGGAAGGCCACCGACGTCCGCCCGAAGATCGAGGAGGCCGCATTCGAGTGCCAGCTCTGTGGCACCCTCTCGCGGATTCCCCAGTCGACGGGCGACTTCCAGGAACCCCACGAGTGCCAGGGCTGTGAGCGACAGGGACCCTTCCGCGTGAACTTCGATCAGTCCGAGTTCGTCGACTCCCAGAAGCTGCGCATCCAGGAGAGCCCCGAGGGGCTGCGCGGCGGCGAGACGCCCCAGGCCATCGACGTCAACATCGAGGACGACATCACCGGCGAGGTCACCCCCGGCGATCACGTCTCCGCAGTGGGCGTCCTGCGCCTCGAGCAACAGGGCAACCAGCAGGAGAAGTCGCCCATCTTCGACTTCTACATGGAGGGAATGTCCGTCCAGGTCGACGAGGAGCAGTTCGAGGACATGGACATCACCGACGAGGACAAGAAACAGATCTACGAGATTTCCCAGCGCGAGGACGTCTACGAGGACATGGTCGGCTCCATCGCGCCGGCCATCTACGGCTACGAAGAGGAGAAGCTCGCGATGATGCTCCAACTGTTCTCGGGCGTGACGAAGCAGTTACCCGACGGCTCGAGGATTCGCGGGGACCTGCACATGCTACTTATCGGAGATCCTGGTACAGGGAAGTGTGTTTCAGGTGATACTCGAGTGACGCTCGGCGACAGGCGCAGCGTACCTATTCGGGAACTCGTCGAGTCGAACCTCGAGAATCCGAAACCCGTCGACGACGGGTGGTGGGACGAAGTCGACCTCGAGGTCCCCTCCCTTCAACAGGACGGCACCATATCGAATCAACGAGCTACCAAAGTCTGGAAGCGTGAAGCACCCGACCAGTTGTATCGAATTCGGACCTCGAGCGGACGCGAAATCGAAGTAACACCGTCGCATCCGTTGTTTGTTCAGCAAGACGGTCACTTCACACCAGTACGAGCGAGTGAGCTACAGGAAGGTTCGTTTATTAGCGTTCCTCGTCGTCTCCCAACGGAAGGAAACGACTCGCTCGAGGGAGATGTCCGACGGTCCCAGTCGAGAAATGCCGTTCGCCTCGACGTACCAACCGAGTGGACCCCTTCTCTCGCCCGGTTAATCGGGTATATTGTAGCAGAGGGGTACGTCGAGAAACGCCCTGATAACACAGGTTTCGTCTCGATTACAAACAATGATCGGGAAGTCCTGAAAGATGCTACGCGCGCTCTTTCGGATCTCAATTTGAATATAACGGTTCGGGAGGCGCATCCTGGTAAAGAGGCTCGCGAGATACTGTGTTCATCTGGCGAGTTCGTAAGTTTCCTCCAGTCACTCGATTCACGGTTACTGCAGTCATCACACGAACAACGGGTTCCGGCGCAACTTTTACGCACCTCGACAAGAATCCAAGCCGAATTCGTTAAAGGACTGATTGAGGGAGAAGGGCACGTCTCCAAAACTCAGCGCGAACTCACAGTAGCGTCGATGAGCGAAGAATTGCTCGAAGGCGTCAGATCGATTCTGCTATCCCTCGGAATTCGCTCTCAACTGCACGAGCGACACAATGGAAGTCATCGACTCCGAATTAGCGGCAAAGAGTTCGGAGCGTACGTATCCAAAGTCGGGTTTGTCACGGATCGGAAGCAAAGTGCTGCGGACGGTTACACTGGAACGGCCGGGAACACGAATACCGACATAGTTCCCAAAATTGGAACAGAATTACGGCGTATCAGAGAGTCGCTAGGCCTCACACAGGCTGAATGCGGAATTCCTCGGAGTACGTATCAGCATTACGAACGGGGTTCTCGTAACCCTAGTAGAGAGAGTCTAAAAAAAGTGGTATCCAGGTTCGAACGGTCACTTTCGTCTGAGAAATCGAAGGTAGATAGCCCACTATCCGCAGATGGAGGGTCACTCGAAACTGCCGTACAACGGCTTCAACACTTCATCGAAGGGGACGTTTGCTGGGACCGTATAGAGATTATCGAAGCGGTTGAACCCGACGAGGACTGGGTCTATGATCTCGAAATCGAAGGCACGCACAACTACATTTCAAACGGGGTCATCTCCCACAACTCTCAAATGTTGGGGTACATCCAGAACATCGCACCCCGTTCTGTCTACACCTCTGGCAAGGGGTCGTCCTCGGCCGGCCTCACCGCTGCAGCTGTGAGAGACGACTTCGGCGACGGCCAGCAGTGGACCCTCGAGGCCGGCGCCCTCGTCCTCGCCGACCAGGGAATCGCGGCGGTCGACGAGCTAGATAAAATGCGACCGGAAGATCGCAGCGCCATGCACGAAGCCCTCGAGCAACAGCGGATCTCGGTCTCGAAGGCGGGCATCAACGCCACCCTCAAGTCCCGCTGTTCGCTGCTCGGGGCGGCCAACCCCAAGTACGGCCGCTTCGACCACTACGAACCTATCAGTGAGCAGATCGACCTCGAGCCGGCGCTCATCTCGCGGTTCGACCTGATCTTCACCGTCACGGACCAGCCCGACGAGGAGAAAGACCGCAATCTGGCAGAACACATTCTGACGACGAACTACGCCGGCGAGTTGACGACCCAGCAACGGGAGATGCCCCAGCTCGACGTCTCCACCGAGGAGATCGAGTCGATGACCGAGGAGGTCGACCCGGTGATCGACGCCGACCTGTTGCGCAAGTACATTGCGTACGCCAAGCAGAACTGCCACCCGCGGATGACTCAGGAGGCCCGAGAAGCCATCAGGGACTTCTACGTCGACCTCCGCTCGAAGGGGACCGACGAGGACGCCGCGGTGCCGGTGACGGCCCGAAAGCTCGAGGGGCTGGTCCGACTGTCGGAAGCCAGCGCGCGGATCCGCCTCTCCGACACGGTCGAGGAGGAAGACGCCACGCGCGTGATCGAGATCGTTCGCTCGTGTCTGCAGGACATCGGGGTCGATCCCGAGACCGGCGAGTTCGACGCGGACATCGTCGAGGCGGGGACCTCGAAGTCCCAGCGCGACCGGATCAAGAACATCAAGCAACTGATCAGCGACGTCGAGGAGGAGTACGACGAGGGCGCGCCGATCGACGTCGTCCTCGAGCGAGCGAACGAGATTGGCATGGATCAGTCGAAAGCCGAACACGAAATCGAGAAGCTCAAGCAGAAAGGCGAGGTCTACGAGCCGAGTACGAACAATTTGCGGACGACGTAGGCGTCGCTTGCACTCGCGTTCGGGCGTCGCCAAAAAAGTGGATCGCCTCGAGTTCTCACTCCACCTGATCGACCAGTTCGACCGCCGATCGGATCGTGACCGGCGAGACGTCGGCGACGTCGGCGGCGGCCCGCTGGGTGATGGCCTCGCAGTCGAGCACGAGCGAGGCGTGATACAGACAGACAGCGGCGACGCCGCCTGGATTTCGGCCACCGATCAGACCCCGTTCGAGGAGGGCGTCGACGCGTTCCTGGGCGTACCGCTCGACGTCGGCGTCGAGATCGAGTTTCGACGCGAACCGCGGCAGATACTGGGACGGGTCGATCGGACCGGTCGGCAGGCCGAGTTCGCGGTTGAGGGCGTCGTAGGCGGCCTTGAGTTCGTTTTCGCTGGCACGGGAGACGGCGACGATTTCGTCGACGGTTCGGGCGATCGACCGCGTTCGACACGTCGCGTAGACCGAGGCCGCGGCGAAGCCCTCGAGCGACCGACCCTGGAACAGGTTCTCCGACTGGGCCGATTTGAAGAGGGTACACGCCTGTTCGCGGACGGATACGGGTAGCGAGAGGCGACTTCAAATGCGACGGATCTCGGTGAACTACCCCACCCTACCGCTCGATTGACGGCTCGCGCTTAAGGGTGGGGCTTCCTGTTTCAACGACACGCTTTGCAGATACCGAAGTATCCACAGGGAGTGCAGTCTCCACAGGCGTTGATTCGGAGCGTCCCGCTCCTAACCGCCTTTTGATACCGCGAGAAAGAATGTTCCACGCCGCGTTCGCATCTCTATCCGCCTCGAACCCACACGCCGGACAGGAGTGTTCGCGGACCCACAACGGCTTGTCCGTCGAAACGCCGCAAGACGCACACTCTTTCGTCGTTCCGCGCGGATTCACGGCGACGAAGTACGTCCCTTCGCGCTCGCACTTATATTTGAGCATCCGGAGGAACGTCCCCCACGCCGCTCCTGCTCGGTTGCGCGAGTTGCTCGGTAGTTCGACCAAGCCCTTCAAGTCCAAGTCCTCAACCGCCACGAGGTCGTACTCGCGGGCGTAGTAGTTCGACAACTTGTGGAGAAAGTCACGGCGCTTGTTCTTCAACTCGGCGTGACGCTCGGCCACGACGCGGCGCTGTTCCTCCCAATTCGCAGATCCGTGTTCCTTCCGCGAGAGGTCGCGCTGTGCGCGTTCCAACCGCTCGCGTTCGTCGGACAGGTCGACCGATTCGACGGCGGTTCCATCGGTGTCGTGGGCATACTTGAGAATCCCCACGTCGACGCCGACGCACTTCTCAGGATTCTCCGAATTCTCCGGCGGGTCGTCGGGCGTTTCGACGCCGAGGATTGCGTACCACTCGCCGGTGGGTTCCTGCTTGACCGTCACGGTCTTGATTTCGGCGTTACCGGGCAAGTTGCGGTGGAAGATGATAGAGATTTCTCCGAGTTTCGAGAGCCACAGTTTTGTCCGGCCGCTCGTGTTCTTGAGCTTGAAGCCGGATTGACTGTAGGTGAAACTGCGGTACTCGTCTGGTGCCTTCCACTTGAGTTGGCCGACGTGGTAGCCGTTCTCTTTGCGGCCTTTGAGCGTCGAGAGGTTGTCGTACAACCGCTGAACGACTTTCTGTAGGACTTTCGAGTGAACGTCTTTCAGGTCGTTCCACCACTTCTTGAGGCTCGGCAGGAGTTTCTGCTCGGAGTACGCAGACGTGTCATCGGTGCGATTGAGTCGGTGGAGGAAGTGGTTGTAGACCTGCATACAGGTATCGACAGTCCACGCTAACTGTTCTTTGAGGGCGTCGGACGGTCGGAGTCGATACCTGTAGTTGTAGTTCATCAAGTGGTGCTACTCGTCGGTGGGTTCGGTGATTCGGACGACTTTCACGTCCGCACCACGCCAGTTCTTCGGGACGAGGACGTGAGCACCGTTCCCGGTGGCTTTGGCCGTCCCGTCGATGACTTCGTGGCCTTCGATTTCGTGTCTATCCATCATCTGCGTTTACACTATGTTTCAACATAAAGATGGCGGTGGGCCAAGCATCGAACATGTTTGAGAACCGTGCGGCGCTATATCCCTCCCTACTCGCTCGCTCCGCTCGTTTGTTGAGGGACTTAGCGCCTCAATTCAGGTAAATCCGTAGACGCGGTTTCGATCCGCTTTGGTCGCGATGCGAGCGCGGTTGTGTTCGCGCCTGAGTCTGGCGAACTGACGACGTTTTCGGCCGGTGAGACGCGTGCCCGAACCGTAGCCGATTTCGGTCGAGAGACCGCGGTCGTGTCGCGACCGCGTGAGCGGCGCGCCGGTTCGGCGCCGAGACTGGTCCTGGTCGCCGTAGGATCGCCACTCCGGGCCAGGATCGATCGCGTGTTCTCGACAGACGAGTCCACACTGGCTACAGATCTGTTCCGTCCCCGTCGATTGGATGGTCCCCTCGCACTCGGGACACCGGTCCTGATGTGCACCTTGTTCCACCATACATTCGTTGGGACATTGATAGTATTTAAACTATACTATTAGAATTCTACCTTCATTTTTATCTATAAATATTGAAATACGTTTGAATATAACACCTAATTTCCACCGTGTCAGGCTCGAGACGGATCCGGTTCGGGCTGGGTGACGAACTCGAGAACCTCGTCGTCGGTCACCTCGAGGCCCTGTCGCCGGAAGAAGGAGGCGACGTTGTGGCAGTCTCGCTCGAGGAAGCCGCGACTGTTGGGGTGGTGGACGGTGACGGCTTGCCCGAGGTCGATGACGATGAGCTGATTCTCGTGGACGATGACGTTGTACTCGCTCAGGTCGCCGTGGATCAGGCCGGCCGAGTAGAGTCGACGCATGTACTCCCGGATCACCTCGTAGGCTGTCCGCGGATTCTCGACGTGGACTTCGCCGAGGCGCTTTGCCCGACCGTCCGCGTCGTTCCCGAGATACTCCATCACGAGGACGTTTCGTTCGGCCGCGATTGGCTCCGGGACGCGAACGCCGGCGGCGCGGGCGCGCTCGAGGTTGGCCAGTTCTTTGCGGACCCAGGCGAGGACGACATCTTTCTTCTTGCCGCCCAGTCCCTCGAATCGGGGGTCGCCCTCGAGGTAGTCGCGCATCTGGCGGAAGTTCGAGGCGTTGATCCGATAGATCTTCACGGCGACCTCCCGGTCGTCACCGAGGGCGTGGTAGACGTTGGCCTCCTTGCCGGTCGAGATGGGGCCGCCGAAGGCCTCGACGTGGCCGTCCTGAACGAGTTTGTACAGCGCGGCGAAGGTGGCGTCGTCGAACACCGACTGTTCGACCTTGAACTGGTCGGCGTCTTTGATGCGTTCCTCGAACTGTTCGAACTCGCGGTCGCGCTTGCGGGCGATGCGGTCGGCTTCCGTGTCGGTGACGTCGATTTCCTCCCACTCGTCACCGGGGGTGTCCGCTTCCTCGAGGTCGACCAGTTCGAACGCGGCTGTCATCTAGGTTGACGTAGGGCGCGAAACGGGTAAAGGGTAGGTATGAGCGATTGACCTGACTCGACAGCAGAGACGACCGGGCGCAGAGGTAAACAGTATCTGTATCTATTATACACGAAAAACTTTTAGTATTCCTGGTGGACCACCACCGTAGGGCCTGCTACCATGTCTCGAGATGTCTTCGACGAACGCGAGTACGAACGTCGGGTCGAGCGAGCGAAAGCACGGTTGCGCGAGGAGGAACTCGACGCCATCGTCGTCACCGATCCGGCCAACATGAACTACCTCACCGGCTACGACGGCTGGTCGTTTTACGTCCACCAGGCCGTCGTCCTCACGGCTGACCGCGACGAACCGGTCTGGGTCGGCCGCGAGATGGACGCCAACGGCGCCCGGGCGACGACCGCCCTCTCCGAGGAGAGCATCCGGGCGTACAGCGACGACCACGTCCACTCGCCGTACGACCTCCACCCGATGGACTACGTCGCGGGCGTCCTCGAGGACCTCGAGGTCGCTGACGGCCGAATCGGCCTCGAGATGGACGCATCCTACTTCACCGCGAAGTCGTACACCCGGTTACAGGGGAACCTCCCGGAGGCGACGTTCGAGGACGCGACGCTGCTGGTCGGCTGGGTTCGGATCAAAAAGTCCGAACAGGAACTCGAGTACATGCGCCAGGCCGCTCGCATCTCGGAGAACGCGATGCAGGCAGGCCTCGACGCGATCGCGGAAGGCGTCCCCGAGTACGAGGCCGCGGCCGCGATCTACGATGCGCTGATCACCGGCACCGGCACGTATGGCGGCGACTACCCGGCGATCGTCCCGCTGATGCCCTCGGGCGATCACACCGACACGCCCCACCTCACGTGGACCGACCGCCCGTTCGAGGACGGCGATCCCGTCATCATCGAGCTATCGGGGTGTCGTCACCGGTATCACTCGCCGCTGGCCCGGACGACGTTCGTCGGCGACCCGCCCGAAGAACTCGAGCGAACGGCGGACATCGTGGTCGAGGGGATCGAGGCGGCCCTCGACGCCGTCGAGCCGGGAGTCACCTGCGAGGCCGTCGAGAAGGCCTGGCGCGACACGATCGCCCAGTACGGCCTCGAGAAGGAGGACCGAATCGGGTACTCGATGGGACTCGGCTACCCGCCGGACTGGGGCGAGCACACCGCGAGCATTCGCCCGGGCGACGAGACCGTCCTCGAGGAGGACATGACGTTCCACATGATCCCCGGCATCTGGACGGAGGAAATTGGGATGGAGATCAGCGAGACGTTCCACGTGACGGGAACTGGCGCGGAGACGCTGGCTGAGTTCCCGCGGCGGTTGTTTACCGCCTGACGGAACTCCGACCCGTTGCACATTCGAGCCGCGAACGTCGCTCTCGAGACGACGGTGAGGACTCGTACCGGACGAGGAACGGCCGATAGGGATCGCGACGGAGAAGGCGCCTCACGGACTCTGGCCGTGAGTCTCCCGTGGCTATCGGCTGATCAGTCTCTCGACGGTCCGGAACGGATCGACGTCACTGACGTTCGCCTCGTCTCCGTATTTGGACACCACGTTGCTCGGCAGACACCACCTCCCCCCCCCCCCCTCCCACGGCGACGGGAAATTCGATCGGAGTCGGTGGTCAGCACTGCTCGAGACCGATGTACGAACCGAGCTGTCTGACGACCTCGTCGACGAGTTTCTCGTCGAGCGTCCCGAGCTCACGGTCGATTCGAGTCACGTCGATCGATGCGACCGCCCACGGGAGGATCGAACTATCTTTCGGGAGGCCACCATCGATGATATCGCCGTCGGCAATCTGGACGCGCTCGTCGTACCACGTTTTCGTCGAGAGCGTGACTGCGATACACTGGTCGCCGTGAATCGCCTCGGGGTCAAGCCCCGAGGCTTCCCGTTTCCACGACGTGCTTTGCAGACACACGCTGAAAGTCAGGTGTGTCCGTAGGGAGCACAGTCTCCACGGGCGTATTTTCGGGCCATCCCAGCCCTAATTCAGAAAAGCCGCGTTGAAGGACGTTCATCGCCGCGTTCGCGTCCCTGTCCGTCTCGAATCCGCACGACGGACAGGAGTGTTCCCGTACCCAGATGGGCTTCGCCGTCTCCACACCACACGATGCACATTCTTTAGTGGTGCCTCGCGCTTCGACCTGAACGACGTGACAACCGTACAGGTCGGCCTTGTATTCGAGGAGGGTGATGAGTTGTCGCCACGCCGCGTCCTGCTTGTTGCGGGCGTTATGCGACTGCTCAAGCATCCCCTTCACGTTCAAGTCCTCGACGAATACAGCGTCGTACTTGAGGACGAGCCACGTCGTGAGTTTGTGCTGGTAGTCCAGCACCTTCCGACGAATGTGTCGCTTGACCTTGGCGACCTGCTTGCGTTGTTTCTCGTAGTTGTTTGAGCCCTGCTCTTTCCGCGAGAGTTTGCGCTGTTCGCGTCGGAGCCGCTCGTACTCGTCTTCGAGGTCGAGCCAATCCACTGTCTTGCCGTCAGACGTATGGATGTAGTTCTGCTCTGTAGGATCGCTAGACGACGCTGAGATCAGCCTAATATCATCGGATAACAGTCACCCACTTGGCTAGTATCTGGAATTCACCGCAGTCTCTTGATTCTGCAAGAATATGTCCATCCAGTTATCATTATCCGGAAAATATTCGGTCAGATCCTATCGCGATTAACCAGCCCCAATTGCTCCAAAGTCGCCGCAGTCTAGTGATCCTACAGAGCATGTAGTTCAGGATACCGAGGTCGATACCCACGCTGTTGCTTGAATCCAACTTGTCTAGCGCGGGTTTCTCGGGCAAGTCAGCGTCGTCGGTTTCGAGGCCGAACGAGACGAACCAGTCACCGGTCGTCTCTTTTTTGACCGTGACTTCTTTGATGGACGCTTTATCTGGGATTTCACGGTGGTAGCGGAGTTTGATGTCACCGATTTTGGAGAGCCAGAGTGTCGCGTGTCGGCCACTCGTGTTTTTGAGTTCGAAGCCGGACTGCGAATACGTCATACTCTGGAACGCCCGTGGTGACTTCCACTTGAGCATCCCCACTTTGTTCCCGTTTTGTTTCTTCTTAGAGAGGTTCGAGAGGTTGTCGTAGAACCGTGTGACGGTTCGTTGCAGAGCCTTCGAGTTGACCTCTGAGAAGACGGGGAACTCGTCTTTCCAGCCGGGAAGTCGGTAGTGGTGTTTGTACGCGGAGCCGATGTTGTCGGCGTCAACGTGAGTGTACTCGTATAGGGTGTAGTTGTACGCTTGGCGATGAACATCGATGTGACGTTCCAGTTCACCAGCTACCTCTTGTGTCGGGTATGCAGGGTAGCGGTGACCGTATTCCATCGCTGTCTCTTGATTAGCGATGTGTTTACTTAATGGTTTGTATCTCTGCCTATCGGATTCAACCCCGGGGTCAAGCCCCGGGGCATTCTCCTATACCGCCTGTAAAACGGCGTCTCGTCCGTGCCAATGAGCAGCCACGGTCGGCTGGCGTCCTCGCCCTTGAACGGATCCTCCGCGATGACGATCGTTCCTCGATCGTACGTCATTCGCTCGCTCGGTCACTCGCTTCGATCCACTCGTCGCGATCCTCTTCGCCGTAGAGTTCGTCGAACCGCTGAACTGTCCGATGGAACTGGTGGGCACGACGAAGCCGTTCCGTGTCGTCCGTAATGGCCCAGTACGACCCCTTGTGCCGGACGAGGTCCCGTTCCTTCAGTCGGTTGAGGACCGCCGAGATCGAGTTTTCGTTGACGTCCGCTCGTTCAGCGATCGTCGACGCCTTCCACGCCTTGTCGCTGTTTTCAAAGAGGAACCGGAGCACTCGTTCGGCGTTACTCGGCTCCTCGAGTTCCGCGGACGAGCGGTCCTCGAACTCGTCGATATCGATCGACATATACGAACAAACGAGCCATATCGGTAAAAGCGTATCTGACGTATTATCAATACGGGGTGTATGCTTGTATGCTTCCTATCCCACGTATTTTTCCGTTCATCGGCGACTGGCTTTTCCTAGAACGACGTGCGGAACTCGGGGTGTAGCCGTCACGGACTCGACCGACGTTCTCGAGAACGGTGGTGCGACCGTCCCGATTGTGGAGTTTGACGATGTCGGCCACCAGTGACCGCTCGAGCGAGGGTCTCATCCGCTCGTGGCCAAAAATCGAAGACCGACGACTGACCTCACGACCGCTCCGCAAGCGCCGCCGCCACCATTTCGATCGGGTGGGGCGGCTCGTCGCAGCCGTCGTGGGCGGAGAGCTGCGTCCGACAGGACGCACCCGGCGCCACGACCCGATCCCCGTCGCTCGAGTCGACCTGGTTGAGCAGAATCTCGCCGATGGCCCGGCTGAGCGAGTAGTGTTCGGCTTCGTAGCCGAAGGAACCGGCCATACCACAACAGCCCGAATCGAGCGCGTCGACCGCGTAGC
The DNA here is from genome assembly GCF_017357105.1 of Natronosalvus caseinilyticus. Lineage (NCBI taxonomy): Archaea > Methanobacteriati > Methanobacteriota > Halobacteria > Halobacteriales > Natrialbaceae > Natronosalvus > Natronosalvus caseinilyticus. Next base: position 847,520 of record NZ_CP071596.1, on the reverse strand, counting down.
CGACGGTCTCGAGGACGGCTGCGGCGTGACCGTCCTTCTTCGTCGCCTTCTGGTGACAGTGGCCGTGGTAGGTCAGGCGCTCCTCGAGACGGCCCGAGCCGGTGGTCGGTAGCTCGTCAGCCAGGTCGAACCGATCGAGGTACTCACAGACGCCGTAGGTGTTCCTTGCGAGGCGTTCCACGTCGGGTCCCGACAGCAGGTCCAGGTAATCCGACTGGAGCATGACCGCGTCGGAGGGCTCGACCAGGACGACCTCCCACCCGTCCTCGAGGAACGGCGTCAGCGCGTCGACGTTAGTCCGGGCGCGTTCGCGGGAGAGGTCGAGGAAGCCCTTCGAGTGGGCCGGACGTCCGGTCGAGGTCACGCCATCGGGAAGTCGAACGTGAACGCCGGCCGTCTCGAGGACCTGCACCGCCGCCTTGCCGGCCCTCGGATGGTTGTAGTTCGTGTACGTATCCGGGAAGAGGAGCACCTTCCGGTCCGCCGCCTGGAGCGGGACCCGGGAGCCGCGCGCGTCGAACCAGTCCTCGAAGCTCCGGCTCGCGAACGTCGGAAGGTCGCGCTCGCGGGCGATTCCGACTGTTTTCTCGGCGACCGTCCCCGATCCCGGTAGCGACGCGGCCCAGTTCGACAGCGGCGCGAGCGCGGAGCCGATGGCGTTGAGCCGGTCGACGTTCGCGAAGAGACGATCCCGGAGGGACGCTCCGTTTCGCTGGTGGGCGGCGTGTTCCACCTCGGCTTTGAGCTTCGCCACGTCCACCTCGCTCGGGCAGTCGCGCTTACAGCCCTTGCAGCCGATACAGAGGTCCACGATCTCGGCCAGGAACTCCTCGTCGGTCGCGTCGGTGTCGAGTTCGCCACTCATCGCCCCCCGGAGCGCGTTCGCACGGCCGCGGGTGCTGAGGCTCTCTTCCTCGGCCGCGCGATAGGTCGGACACATCACGCCGCCGGTCGTCTCCTGACCGCTCCGACAGCCGGCACAGCCGTGACAGAGGTCGACCATCCCCTTGAACCCGTTCTCGACGTCCCAGTTCAGAGCCGGCTCGAGCCCCGGGTCGAACGCGTAGTCGGGGTCGAACCGGAGGTGCTCGGTCATGTCGTGGTCGCCACAGACGGTCCCGGGGTTGAGCAGCCAGTTGGGGTCGAAGGCCGTCTTCAGGTCACGAAAGAGGTCCCACACGTCGTCGCCGTAGAGCTTGTGATTCCACTGCGTGCGGGCGCGACCATCGCCGTGCTCGCCCGACACCGAGCCGCCGTACTCGACGACGAGGTCGGTGACGTCGTCGGCGAGTGACTCGAACGCCTCGAGTCCAGCCGGGCTCTTGGTGTCGACGAGCGGGCGCATGTGCATACAGCCCGGCCCCGCATGGGCATAGAAACTGGCGAACGTGTCGTACTCCTCGAGGACGTCCTGGAAGTCCGCGACGTAGTCCGCCAGGTGCTCGGTCGGGACGGCCGTATCCTCGATGAACGAGATGTGCTTCGCGTCGGACGTTCGCGAGAGAAGGATCGGGGCCGCGCTCTTGCGGAGCTTCCAGAGTTCGGCGATACCCTGTGGGTCGTGAGCTTCGATGGCGTCGAAGGCCCGGACGGGATCGCGTTCCGGGTCGGCCGCGGTGTCCTCGTCTTTCGAATCCGCTTCGTCGGCCCCCGGATCCGGGACGTCGGTGTCCGGCAGCCGGTCGGCCAGTAGCTCCGCGACCTGTTCGCGGCCGTGATCGTCGTCTTCGGCGTAGAACTCGACGAGCAAGGCGGTCTCGGTGCCCGCGGGGAGTCGTTCGGCGACGGCCGCGAACTCCTCGGTTCGCTCGGCGAGGTCGATCAGCACGTCGTCGATCGCCTCGATCGCCGCCGGGTCGTGGGTGCGGACGATCGTATCGACGTCGGCCATCGCCTCGAGCAGGTCGTGGTAGGTCAACAGCGCCACGGACGTGGTTTCGGGCACGGGCTCGAGCGAGACCGTCGCTTCCGTCACAACGCCGAGGGTCCCTTCGCTGCCGGCGAGTACCCGGGCGAGGTTGACCGTCGCGTCGGGGTCGGGTTCGCCGTCGAGCGCGAGCGAGCCGTCGCCCCGCTCGTCGAACGCGTCGGGCCGTCCGAATGCCTCCGCGACCAGCCGGTCCAGATTGTACCCCGAGACGTTGCGCTTCAGTTGCGGGAAAGTCTCGCCAATCGCGCCCGCTTCCTCGTCGATCACGCGGCGCAATGCCTCGTAGATGCGCTCGAGCAGGTCGCCGTCCGGGACCGCAGCGTTTCGGAGGTCGGCGACCGTCACCTCGCCGAAGCGCTCGACGGAGCCGTCGGCGAGGACGACCTCCATCTCCTCGACGTAGGCGTCGGTCTTGCCGTACTGCAGCGAGTGGGCGCCCGTCGAGTTGTTCCCGATGGCGCCGCCAACCGTGCTGCGGTTGCCGGCGGCGGGGTCGGGTGCGAACTTTAGGTCGTGGGTCTCGAGAGCCGCGTTCAGGTCGGCGAGAACAGTTCCCGCCTGCACGGTCGCCCGTCGTTCGTCGGGATCGATAGTGCCGACTGCGTCCATGTGCGCCGTGAAGTCGAGAACGACGGCCTCGTTGACCGCCTGGCCGGCGAGGCTCGTGCCGGCGCCGCGGGGCAAGACGGGGATGCCGTTGTCGGCACAGTAGCTCACGACGCTCGAGACGTCCGCCGTCGACCGCGGCAGCACGACGCCGACGGGCGTCCGCTCGTACGCGCTCGCGTCGGTCGCGTACAGCTGGCGGGTGTACTCGTCGAATCGCACCTCGCCGTCGATTCGCGCGTCCAGGTCCGAGACGAGAGCCGGTCGGTCGACGGTCCCGCCGACGTAGTCGTAGTTCGCTCGTGAATCCGCCGCGGGATCGGCCTCCCGGTCCGCTGACGAATCGGCTCCTCGGCCTGCCGCCGAATCGGCATCCCGGTCCGCCGCCGAGTCGGACTGGTTCGAATCCGGTACTCCCATCGAGTCCGGTGCCCCTGTCCGGTCGGCCCGATCGGTCGTGGACGCCGGGTCGTCGGTGGCCATCACTCGGTCACCCCGACGTCGGCTCGAGGACGGCGTTTTCGAGGGCGTCGCCCGACTCGAGGGCACGGACGTTGTGCGCGACGATGTCGGCCAGCCGGTCCCAGTGTTTCGGCGTGTGGCCGCCCGTGTGGGGCGTGATGAGACAGTTCTCGAGGTCCCACAGCGGGTGGTCGCCGGGCAGTGGCTCGGGATCGGTGACGTCGAGAGCGGCCCCGCGAATCCCGTTGAACTGCAGTGCCGAAACGAGCGCCTCGGTGTCGATGAGCCCTCCTCGAGCGGCATTGACGACGACGGCGTTCGGCGGGAGCGTCGCCAGTTCCGCCTCGCCGACGAGGCCGCGGGTTGCGTCGGTGAGCGGGCACGCGAGGACGACGTAGTCGCTGCGCGAGAACGCTTCGTGGACGTCGTCCGCCTCGAAGCCGAGGACCTCGTCGGTCGGGCCGCCCTTCTCCGGCGTGTACCGGATGCCGATCGTCTCGACGTCGAAGCCCTCGAGCCGTGTGACGATCTGCTGGCCGATCGACCCGAGGCCGACGACTGTCACGGTGCTGTCGGTGAACTCGTGGGACTGGAAGTGACGCCACTCGCCGTTTCGCTTGCGGCGCCACCCCTCGTGGAGGTTTCGCGCGAAGACGAGCATGTTGGCGATCGACTGCTCGGCGATGCCGGGCGCGTGGATGCCGCCCGCGTTGGTCACGGCGACGCCGCGGTCGGCCAGCGCCTCCATCGGCACGTGGTCGGTCCCGGCGAACGTACACGCGAACAACTCGAGGCGGTCAGCGTACTCGAGCATGGCCTCCTCGACCGTGATGCCGGTCACCACTCGCGCCTGCGTAACGAGTTCGCGCTCGGCCGCTGGCGTGCGAGCGAGTGCGACGGTGTGTTCGGGGAGACGCTCGCGAAGCGCTTCAGCGTACGATTCCATCGACAGGCCTTCCGTCCCCTCCCGGAGAACGACGACGTCTGGATTCGTGCTCATGTGGATCATCTCCGTCACAGCGACGGCCCACCGTCCCTGAAACGTTCGTACGCTACGGTTGTCACACGTTCCCTTATCCTTTTTGTGTACCCGACGTTAACACTGATTGTGTATAATTAAGTGCGTGGGGCGCGTCATCGTCTCGCATGAGCGAGCCGATACGGGACCGACTCGTCCCCCTCCGCCGCAGTTTTCACCGGCGACCGGAACCGGCCTGGTGTGAGTTTCAGACGACCGCACGTCTCGTCGAGGAACTCGAGCGGCTCGACGTCGACGACCTCGCCGTCGGGGCGGACGCGTACGATCCCGCCGACCGGATGGCCGTGCCCGACGAGGCGGACCTGGAGCCCTGGCTCGAGCGCGCTCGCGAGGCCGGCGTTCGCGAGGACCTCCTCGAACGGATGGCCGAGGGAACCACCGGTGCCGTGGCGGTCCTCGATCGAGGCGACGGACCGGCCATCGGGCTGCGGGTCGATATCGACGGCCTGTTCATCGAGGAATCGACCGACGCGGATCACGAACCGGCCGCCGAGGGTTTTCGATCCGAACTCGACGGCACGATGCACGCCTGCGGCCACGACGCCCACATGACCTGGGGGCTGGCCACGCTCGAGGCGATCGTGGAGAGCGACTTCGCCGGGCGACTGGTCGTCTTCTTCCAACCAGCCGAGGAGACCGGCGGCGGCGGGTGTCCGATGGCGAAGAGCGAGTTCGCGGCAGGGCTCGACTACCTGCTGGCGATCCACGTCGGCCTCGACCACCCGACGGGGGAGGTCGTCGCGGGTATCGAGAAACCCCTGGCCATGTGCCACGTCGACGCGACGATCGAGGGAACCTCCGCCCACGCGGGAAAGGCGCCCAACGAGGGGGACAACGCCTTACACGCCATGGCCACGGCGATCGAGAACGCCTACGGCATCCCCCGCCACAGCGACGGGATGACCCGCGTGAACGTCGGTCGTGCGGAGGCGGGAACCGCGAGCAACGTCATCGCCGAACGGGCCCACCTCGTCGCCGAAGCCCGCGGCGAGACCACGGCGCTGAAGGAGTACGTAAAGGAGCGACTCGAGCGGACGATCAAATCGGCGGCGACGCTCCACGGCTGTCGAGCGGACGTCGACATCGTCAGCGAATCGCCGCGGGCCGACAGCGACCCCGAACTGCAGGGTCTCGTGAGCGAGGTCGCGGTCGACGTGGCGGGCGTCGAGCACGTGCTCCCCGCGGCCGACTTCGGCGCGAGCGAGGACGCGACGTTCCTGATGGAGCGCGTCCAGGAAAACGGCGGGCTGGCGTCGTACCTCATCGTCGGTACCGACCACCCCACCAGTCACCACACGCCGACGTTCGACGTCGACGAGCGAAGCCTCGAACACGGCGTCGACGTACTCGTCGAGACGATTCGTGAACTCGAGCGACGACACCCGGTGGCTCGTCGCGACGAGAGCGAGGCATGAGCGAGAGTCGCGTTACCCTCGAGGACGTCGAAACGGCCCAGGAGCGAATCGACGACGTCGTCCACCGCACCCCGCTCGACACGTCTCGCACCTTCGCCGAGATGAGCGGCGCGGCGTCGGTCGGGCTCAAACTCGAGAACGCCCAGCGAACGGGCTCGTTCAAGATTCGGGGGGCGTACAACCGGATGGCCCAGCTCTCGGATCTGGAGCGTGAAGCGGGAGTCGTCTCCTCGAGTGCGGGGAATCACGCCCAGGGCGTCGCGCTGGCCGGCCAGTTGCTCGACATCGAGACGACCATCGTCGTCCCCGAGGTAACTCCCGCCGCGAAGATCGAGGCCACGCGCGGCTACGGCGCCGAGGTGGTCGTCGAGGGCGACATCTACGAGCGATCCTACCAGCACGCCCTCGAGCGGGCCGACGAGACCGGCGAGACGTTCGTCCACCCCTTCGACGACGAGGAGATCGTCGCCGGCCAGGGAACGATCGGCCTCGAATTGCTCGAGCAGTACCCCGAGATCGACACCGTCCTCGTCGCCATCGGTGGCGGCGGTCTGATTTCAGGTATCGGGACGGTGCTGAGGGCCCACGATCCCGAGATCCGCGTGATCGGAGTCCAGCCGGAGGGGGCCGCTCACGCGAAGCCCTCGCTCGAGGCGGGCGAAATTCGGGAACTTGAGACTGTCGACACTGTCGCGGAGGGCATCGCCGATACCCGGATGCTGGAGACTACCTTCGCCATCGCCCGGGAGGTCGTCGACGACGTGGTCAGCGTCACCGACCGGGAGATCGCCGCCGCGGTGACGTTGCTGGCCGAACGGGCGAAGACCGTTGTCGAGAGCGCGGGTGCGACGCCGCTGGCGGCCGCGCTCTCGGATTCGGTCGAACTGGACCTCGAGGGAGCACACGTCAGCGTGATCATCTCCGGGGGCAACGTCGGCCTCACCGAACACGCCGAACTGACGCGAACCGGCCTCCACGAACTCGGGCGCTACGTCGAGGCGAGGCTGGCCATCGAGGGGTGGCCCTCGGTCGTCGGAGACGTCGCGGAGACCGTCGAAGCCGAGGGCGCCGAACTGGACGTCCTCGAGCGCGCGCGACGAGGCGCCGTCGACGAACCGAATCGGGTTCCGGTGACTGTTGGCCTCGAGGGCAGCGGACGGGAGCACCTCGAAGGCGTGCTCGAGGCGCTAGATTCGCTCGGTGGAGTTTCTGTCGTCGAGTAACTCGCTCGAATAGCACCTTCGAATAGCTCCCTCGATCCCACTGCTGGCGCGCTGAACCGCGACTTTGTCGCGGTTCGAATGCCGCGAGGGATGAGTGAGCGAGCGAAGCGAGTGAGCGAATCGGCTGGGGAGGGCGTGGAAATCCTGGTGTCCACGATCGAGGAGTGGTGACGGCACGGTACAGCCGTCGCAACGAAACAGTGCGTCCTTACACTGGCAACGAGAGATTCCACGTCCTCCCCGGCCAATTCGTGCGCTTCTTACAGTCGCTCACCGCGTCCCATCGCGTGCCATCGCATGCGGACGGCCCGACCAGTACATGCGCGGTCCGAATGCTGAGTCTCGAGTCGTAGCGTTAGAATTAGAATCAGAATCGAAAACGGAAACCGATCACGCCACTTTCGCACTCGGGCCGACCGCCTCGATCGCCTCGAGGAAGATACCGATACCCAGGTCGATCTCGCGCTCGCTCGAGTCGAGCGGCGGGAGCAGCCGGATCGTCTTCTTACCACAGCCGAGGGTCAGGAGGCCGCGCTCGAGGGCGGCCTCGACTACGGCGCTCCGGCGCTCGGGGGTATCGAACTCGACGGCCAGCATCAGCCCCTTGCCGCGGACGTCCTCGACGTACTCCGGGGCGTCGTCGCGCAGAATCTCTTTCGCCTGCTCGCCTCGCTCGGTGGCGTTGTCGAGCAGATCGTATTCCTCGATGGCCTCGAGGGTAAGCGCGCCCATCATCGAACCGAGCAGGTCGCCGCCGCCGAAGGTCGAGCCGAGCCGGTTCTTCTCGTCGGGGAAGACCGCCGAGCGCGAGATCGTCGCGCCGACGCGCAGGGCCTTCGCGCTCGCGATGACGTCAGGTTCGATCGGGTAGTGATCAGAAGCCCAGATCTCGCCGGTGCGACCGACGCCGGCCTGGATCTCGTCGACGACCAGCGGGATGTCGTACTCGTCGGTGACGTCCGCCACCTCCTGCATGAACGCCTCGCTGGGGAAGCGGTAGCCGCCGACGCCCTGAATGGGCTCGAGCGCGAGGAAGGCGATTTCGTCGGGATCAACGTGGCCGCCCTCGGGCGCGAGCATACTGCGGAGCTGGGAGTCGCCGCCGGCGAAGAAGCCGCAGTCACAGCTGTCGGTGTCACAGCCGCGGTCGGCACAGAACGGCACCGTCTCGATCCCGCTGATCTGGGGGTAGTGGCGCGTGTAGACCTCTTTGGACTTCGTGATCGAGAGAGTCCCCAGGGTCCGACCGTGAAAGCTGCCGGCGAATGCGACGCCGTACTTCGCCGGGGCGCGGTGATCGTTCGTGATCTTCATCGCGTTCTCCATCGCCTCCGCGCCGGAGTTCGAGAGGAAGACGGTGTCCATCCCGTACTGGCTCGAGACCTCGACCAGCTTCTCCATGAGGTGACTCGAGCCCGGTACCGCCGACTCCTCGGGAGTCGGTCCGGCGCCGAAGTACAGGTCCTGGCCGGCGATCTTCATCGGCTCGACGAGGTCGAACGCCTCGAGTTTGTCGAGAATCTTCTCGTTATTGTAGCCGAGGGGCGCAGCACCGATGTGGCAGGTGAAATCGAGCAGAACGTTCCCGTCGACGTCCGTGACGAACGGGCCGTCGGCCTCGCGCGTGATGTCCCAGACGAAGTCGTGGGAGTACTCGCTGGGCGCGGAGTGCGCCTGATGGAAGTCGACCCACCGCTGAGCGTTCGGGCCCGGAAGCGCGTCCGCGTCGGGTTCCGCGGTGTCCCTATCCATACACAGATTATGTGTACCTCGTACATTAAAACTTGTTATAGGATAGCAGGGAACGGATCGATGGCTGCGACCGTCGATCTAGTGTGGGAGAACATCGACACGGGAGCCGAACGAGATGGCAGCCAGCGGGGTGAGGAGGGGCTGGTGGCTCAGTCGTCGTCGGATTCGACGGGTCCACCGGGGCCGGTCGGCGGTGAATCGGTTTCCGAAGGCTTGCTCGAGCCGATGAGGACGGTCTCGTCCTGCAGTAACACGCGGCCGTAGTTCGAGCCGAAGTCCTTGATCAGCGAGAGCATCGCGGCGAAACAGACGAACGCGAAGGGAGTGCCGGTGATGATCGCCGCCTGCTGGAGCGTGTTCGCGCTGCCGGAGCCGCCGAGGATCATCAAGATTGCGGCGGTCATTCCGAGGACGACGCCCCAGAAGACCCGGTTGATGGTCGACGGCCTGGCCTTCCCGCCCGTCGTCATCATCGAGACAGCCAGCGTCGAGGAGTCCGCGGACGTGACGAAGAACGTCGTCACGAGGATCAGGAACAGGTAGATCAGAACCCCGCCGACCGGGATCGCGTACCTGCCGAGTCCGACGGCGGTCAGATCGATCGTGAGTTGCAACGCCTCGAAGAGAATGAAGCCGGAAATCTCCGCACCGGCATCGCCGGAGATCACCGCGCCGAAGTCGGCGACGCCGTTGTGCTGTGCCCAGACCGCCGTCCCGCCGACGAACGTGAACCACGGGATGGTCGCCGCCGACGTCGCGACGATGCCGGTGAAGGCGACCTCGCGGACGGTCCGTCCCTTGGAGATGCGGGCGATGAACAGTCCCGCGAACGGGGACCACGACAGCGCCCACGCCCAGTAGAAGACGGTCCAGGTGTTCATCCACTCGGTGGCCGCCGGATCACCGTTGCCCATCGGACCGGCGCCGGTGAAGAGACTCATCGAGACGAAGTCGGTAATCATGCCGCCGAGGGCCTGAGAACCGAGCAATACCAGGAACAGCGTCGGTCCGACGATGAACGTCGCGAGCATGAGCACGACGAACAGGACCATGTTGAAGTTCGAGAGGCGTCGGATCCCCTTGTCGACGCCGAGAACCATCGAGATCGTAAACAACAGCGTCATCATCGTCACGACGGCGAGAATTCCGATGTTCCCCATGCTGATCCCCCACTGGTAGTCGAGGCCAGTGACGAACTGGCTGCCGATGAACCCTAGCGAGGTCGCCACGCCGCCAATCGTCGCGAAGACGGCGAGGATGTCGATGACCTTGGCCGCCGGTCCGTCGAGGTTCTCCTTCCCGAGAATCGGCGTCAGCGCCGAGGACACGCGCAGCGGGACCGAATCGTAGTTGTACGCGAAGTACCCGATCGCGATTCCCATGATCGTAAACACGGCCAGCTGGGGCAACGCCCAGTGGAACAGTGTCTGCTGGATCGCGATGGGAATCGCTTCGGCCGTCCCACCCTCGACGTTGAAAAGCGGCGAGGGACTATCGTAGTAGAACAGTCCCTCGGTTGGCCCCCAGAACACGACACCCGCAGCGAAGCCGGCCGAGTACAACATCGCGAAGAACGACAGGAAGCTGTACTCGGGATCCTCGTCACCGAGTTTGATCCTCCCCCACGGGCCGACGATCAGGAACAGGAGGAAGACGACGATCAGGAACACGATCACCAGCAGTGCCCAGTTGAACGCACCGAGCATCGAATCGTTTAGCGACCCGATCCCTTCCTCGACGGTTTTGGGGCTGATGAAGAACGCCGCGATTACGCCGACGGTTAGCAACGCCCCGAACGCGAAGACGATGGGATCGATCTCCTCCCGGAACTGCGCGATCGCTCCCCGCTCGGCGTCACTCATCCCCACTCACCCCCCAAACCGAGCGACAGCTCACTGGTCGGTTGAGCCTCCACCCACAATTTGCCATGCTTCGTGTTGGCATACCGCTACCATTTACGCCGTATACAATAAGTGTTTCTCACTCTCACAGCCTATCTACAGATTGCGTTTATTTGACGTTGGCTCGAGCGGCCCCTGGTTCGAGACTATTTTCGCCACAGGCGTTCTGAAAACACCGATCGGTCGAGAAATTGCCCACATTCACGGAAAGCGGCGTTCTGGGAACCTGTAATCTGAATACGCGACGGATCGTCGGTCGAGCGTGGGCTGAACAGAATTCGGGCTGGCGGGTGGTCGTCAGCGGCTGTTAGCGGCCGTCAGTTCGTCGGTTCGTCAGCGGTCGCCAGTTCGTCAATTCGTCAGTTCCTCGAGCGTCCGCTCTCGAGCCTCGGCACTCTCGGCCACTCGCTCGGCGAACTCGTCGACGCGATCCTTGATCTCCTCGCGGGCCGTCTCCGGCGAGAATCCCTCGGACATCGTCAACAGCCGGACGAACGCACGAAGTTCCTCGTCGGTGAGCTGAGCGAACTCCTCGTTCTCGAGTTTCTCGATCACCGCGTCGACGTCGATCTGGCCGACCGGTTCGACGTTGAACTCGACGTTGACCATCCGGTAGTTCGACCCGGCCAGTCGCTGTTCGGCCTTGCCGACACCCTCCGAGAGCATGTCCTTGAACGGCGTGTGATAGCCCATCGTTCCCAGGTGCAAAAAGGCGAGCACGTCGGTGATCCCCTGGGTGTAGGCGTCCCGGTCCTCGTCGTCGGGATCGAACACCGTCTCGAGGTCGCGTTCTTCCAGATAGTCGAAGAGGATGCTGAAGTCGAGAATCGCGTTCCGAACCCGACGGCGGATCCGGTTTCGCTTCTGTTTCCTCGAGTGGTCGGTGTAGTCGGTCTTCCGGCCGAGCAGGAAGTCGCGGTCGGAAGGCGTGAGAATCCCGCGTGGGCGATCCGCGTCTGCCGCCGGTCGGAGGGACTCCGGCACGTCGTCCTGGCTCATACGTGACACACAGGCTGGCCGCGAATTAACGTTTCCGTTCCCGAGAACGTGACGGGAGTCGAACAGCTCCGACGACGAGAGCTACCGTCAGACCCGCCGCTTTGACAGTTCGACAGCCGTCTCGGCTAGCACCGAGACGCCGATCTCGAGGGAGGCGTCGTCGACGTCGAACGTCGGCGTGTGGTGACTGGTGGGGTGGTCGGTGCCGACGACGAGGTACGACGCCAGCCCGCCGTTTTCCTGGACGCGCTCCATCAGGTACGTGACGTCCTCGCTGACGCCGAACTCGGTCGTGGGAACGACGCGTTCGACGCCGTCGACCTCGCGAGCAATGCGCCCGACGAGATCCCGCAACGCCGGATGGCTGTCCGCACACGGCGACTCGCTGATGACCCGCAGCGTGACGTCGCAGTCGTGCATCTCCGCAGCGGCGTAGCAGACGCGCTCGAGTTCCGTCCGCATGTACTCCATCAGGCCCGTCGTCTCGCCGCGGACCTCAGCCTCGATCGTGATCTCTTCGGCGATGACGTTGCTCGCGGTGCCGCCCTCGATGCGGCCGACGTTGACGCGGGTCATGCCGTCGCTGTGGCGGGGAATCGCGTACGCGTTCTGAATCGCCGTCGCCGCCGCCTGCATCGCGTTGCCCCCCTCGTTGGGCGCCTTCCCGGCGTGGGCGCTGGCGCCCTCGAACGTCGCGGTCAGGTGGGCCATCGCCAGGGGTTTCTCGATGCCCGCAACGACCTCCCCCGTCGGGTGGTCGAGGCCGACGTGGATCGCCAGTAGATAGTCGACGTCGTCGAGGTAGCCGCCCTCGGCCATCGCCTTGCCGCCGCCCGAGATCTCCTCGGCGGGCTGGAAGAACACCTTCAGCGTCCCCGAGAAGTCGCTGTCTTTCACCGCTTCGACGGTCCCCAGCGCGATTGCGATGTGGGCGTCGTGCCCGCAGGCGTGCATGTACCCCTCGTGTTCCGAGCGGAACCCGTCCGTGGCGGGGCGATGATCCTCGGCCGACGACTCCGCCATCGAGATGGCGTCGAGATCGACGCGCAAACCGACGGTCGGCCCCTCGCCCCGCTCGAGGGTCGCGACGACGCCGGTGTGCCCGCCCGCGGTGCGCTCGAGGAGGTCCTCGCGAACGCCGGCCTCGCGAGCGCGCTCGAGCCAGGGCTCCAGGTCCGCCTCGTCTGGCACGGCCATCCGGTCGGCAGTCGAGAGCGCCTCGCGACCGACGGCGAGGTCGTCGACGTCGAGCCGCTCGAGTTCGTCGACGACGCGCGCGGTCGTTCGGAACTCGCGCCAGCCGGGTTCCGGATGGCGGTGAAACGCCTGCCGAAGGTCGGCCAGCCTGTGTCGCACGTCGTAGGACATTCGTGCCGGATGTAAGCGCGGGAACTACTTAATCGTGATCGATAATCGTATACTAGTTACGCGTCATCGGTGTAGCCGACTGACGCCGGGCCGGGGAAAAGGGGACGGCCCTTCTACCTCAGCCGAGGAACGCGACCGCGTCCATCTCGATTCGAACGTCGTCTGGCAGTCTCGAGACCTCGACACAGACGCGTGCCGGGGGTTCTTCGCCGAACCGTGCGCCGTAGGCCTCGTTGACCCGGTCGTAGTCCTCGAGGTCGGTCAGGTAAACCGTCACCTTCACGACGTCGTCAAGGCCGTCGCCGCCGGCCGCCTCGACCACGGCAGCGACGTTCTCGAGCACGCGCTCTGTCTGCGCTTCGATGTCGCCGTCTACGACCTCGCCGGTATCCGGGTCGACCGGGCTGTAGCCGGAGACGTACAGGGTGTCGCCGGCCAGAACGCCCTGCGAGTAGGGATTGTTGCTGCTCGGTGCGCCATCGGTCTCGAGTGGGGTGGTGTCGGACATGGTTCGAACGTCGGCTCAGGCCGTCCGTTTCGCCTCCTCAGTCACGTGTTCGGTCGCGTCCACGACGACGTCGAGCGCCGTCTCGGCCAGGTCGTGGGTGAGGACGAGCGGCGGGAGGAACCGCAGGACGTTGCCGTGGCGACCGGCCGTCCAGACGAGGACGCCGCGTTCGAAACAGTAGGTCTGGATCGCATCGACGAGATCGCCGTCCGGCGCGCCGTCCGCGTCGACGAATTCGGCACCGATGAACAGTCCCTTCCCGCGGACGTCGGCCAGTCGATCCGTTTCTGCGGCCGCCTCCAGGAGTCGACCCTGGATGTACTCGCCGAGGTCTCGAGCGTGGGTCAGGAGATCGTGTTCCTGGATGTACTCAATGGCGCGGGTTCCGGCGCGCATTCCCACGACGTGGCCGCGGTAGGTGCCAGCGTGGTCGCCCGATCCCCAGGTGTCGAGGTCCTCGTGGTAGATGGTCGCCGACAGCGGGAATCCCGCCCCGCCGAGGGCTTTGGCGGAAGTCATCGCGTCCGGGGTGACGCCCTCCCAGTCGCAGGCCCACCACTGACCTGTGCGGCCGAGCCCGCTCTGGATCTCGTCGAAGACCAGCACGACGTCGTTGTCGTCGGCAATGTCGCGTACCCCCTGCAGGAACCCCGCCGGCGGCGTGACGATGCCGCCCTCGCCCTGGATCGGCTCGACGATGATCCCGGCCGGGTTGGCCAGTCCCCCGTAGGGGTCCTCGACGATCGCCTGGACCTCCTCAAGCGCGTGGTCGACCGCCTCGTCGGGCGTCTTGTCCTGGCGGAAGGGGTGGGGATACGGCGCGTGGACGACGTCCGCGAGCAGGGGCGTGTAGTGGCCCTTGAACTTCTTGTTCGAGGTGACGCTCATCGCGCCAGTCGTCGCGCCGTGGTACGCCCCACGGAAAGCGATGAGGCCGTCGCCGCCGGTGTTGTACTTCGCGAGTTTGATCGACGCCTCGATGGCGTCGCTCCCCGTCGGACCGCCGAAGACGACCTTGTTCTGGCCCTGCAGGCCGTCCGGGGCGATTTCGTCGAGCTTCTCGATCAACTCGAGTCGGGCCTCGGTCGGGAAGTCGACCGTGTGGACGAATTTGTCGGCCTGCTCGTGCACGGCCTCGAGCACGTAGGGATTGGCGTGGCCGACGTTGAGCACGCCGATCCCCGCGAAGAGATCGATGTACGTGTTGCCGTCGGCGTCGCGGACCGTCGCCCCCTTGCCCTCCTCGAACGCGATCGGAATGTCGTTGGGATACGCGACCGCGCTACTGTCTATTTCCCGCTGTTTCTCGAGCAGGGACCGGGTTTTCGGCCCAGGAACGGAATCAACGTCCGGTGCGTCGTCGAAGTGAAGGTCGGCGATCGGCGGTCCTGCCGTCATACGTGACTCGTTGTGAAACAGCTACTAATAATTTGTCCACAATATCTATGCAAGTCGTACACAGATATTGAATAGGCTACGAGCTCCGCGTTCGTCGCGCCGTCGCCGGCGTCCGCCAGCGCGTCGACGATGGCTTCGGCGTCGAGTGCTCGAGTTCGATATCACTCTCCATCCGGCTGGCAGCTATACACTCCCGTCGAGCCGGCCGAAACGCCCAACCGGTGGATGGTCGCGCTGAAAGGGTCGACCCTCGATAGTCATAGCCGTGCCGAGACCGGGCGATACTTGACGAATCGTCTGTTACTTCGAGTATGCAACTTCATCGTCCTCGTCGACCACCCCAGTTCCGGGTGGCCGACTCCGCCCAGCAGCTCGTCGGCGGATTCCTGCTGGCGGGGCCGTTCGTCGTCACCGAGGAGGTGTGGGTCCTCGCGTCGAATATGAACCTCGGGCAGGCGCTCGCGACGGTCGGCGTCGTCTTCGCGATCGGATACGCGGCACTGTACGCCGCGGATTCAAATCGCGATCCCGACGCGGAGAAGGAAGTCGGCGGAATCCCGCTACGATTCATCTCCCTCATGCTCGTCTCGTTCGGGTCGGTCACCATTCTGGCGTTACTCTTCGACGCTCCCGATACGTTTGTGGAGGAGGCCGAAACCACGGTCCAGACTGCGGTGATCACCGCCAAGGCGATCAGCGTCGGCTCGATCTTCAGCGTCGTCGGGGCGGCGACGGCCGACAGCGTGTTCTCGAAGTAACGACTCGCGAAGCCCACGTTTTAATCGGATCGGGACGAACGCTCGGGTAATGTCTATGCCGACGACGGAAAATCCCTATCTCCGGGACCCGCCGACCGAGTTCGATCCGGTCGAGGACCTCGACCTCGAGGTAGCCGAGGAGCAGGTCGAGCGCCTGCGCGAGGCTATCCGCGAACACGACCGACGGTACTACGTCGAGAACGACCCGATCGTTGCCGATCGGACCTACGACGCCCTCTTCTCCCGACTCAGGGAACTCGAGGGCGAATTCGACCTCGCTCACCCCGACAGCCCCACTCGAGCGGTGGGGGGCGAACCGCTCGAGGCCTTCGAGACGGTCGAACACGTCGCACCGATGCTCTCCATCGATGCCAGCGGCGAGGCCGACGACGTACGGGAGTTCGACGAACGCGTGCGCCGGGAGCTTCGCGACGCGGGCTACGACGGAGACGGCGACGACGAGGTCACCTACGTCTGTGAACCCAAATTCGACGGCGTCTCGATGGAGTTCGTCTACGAGAACGGCTCGCTCGAGCGGGCGGTCACCCGCGGCGACGGCCGCGAGGGAGACGACGTGACGCGAAACGCCCGAACGATCGGCTCCGTCCCCCAGCGATTGCACGACGATCCGCCCGAACACTTCGCCGTCCGCGGGGAAGTGTACATGCCCAAAGACGCCTTCCAGGCACACAACCGCGAGCGCATCGAGCGCGGTGAGGAGCCGTTCGCCAACCCCCGGAACGCGACCGCGGGGACGATTCGCCAGCTCGATCCCGCCGTCGTCGCCGAGCGCCCGCTCGAGGTGTTCTACTTCGACGTGCTATCGGCCAGCGACCTCGCGGACAGTCACCGCGAGGAACTCGAGGACTTTCCTCGATACGGTCTCCGGACCAACGACCGCGTCGAAGTCGTCTCGGATATCGAGGCAGCCATCGACTACCGCGACCACCTGCTCGAGGAACGCGACGACCTCCCCTACGAGATCGACGGCGTCGTGATCAAGGTCGACGACCGCAGGGCCCGCGAGGAACTCGGGCAGACGGCTCGCCACGACCGCTGGGCCTACGCCTACAAGTTCCCCGCCCGCGCAGAGGTGACGCCTATCGTCGACGTCGCGGTCCAGGTCGGGCGCACGGGCCGAGTGACGCCGGTCGCGCTACTCGAGCCGGTCGACGTCGGCGGCGTGACCGTCTCGCGGGCGAGCCTCCACAATCCCGAGGAGATCGCCGCGAAGAACGTCAACGTCGGCGACACCGTCCGGGTCCAGCGCGCCGGCGACGTCATCCCCTACGTCGAGGAGGTCGTCGAGAAGGGGAGCGAGGGCCAGGGCCACTACGAACTGCCCGACGCGTGCCCCGTCTGTGGGAGCGCCATCGAACGCGACGGCCCGCTGGCGTTCTGTACGGGCGGCCTGGCCTGCGGCGCCCAGCGCCGACGCTCGATCGAGTACTACGCGGGCGACGACGGCCTCGACCTCGAGGGCCTCGGCGAGAAGACGGTCCGGCAACTGGTCGACGCGGGGTTGCTCGAGAGCGTCGCCGACCTCTACGAGCTACCGGAAGAACGAGACCGTCTCCGCGACCTCGAGGGGTGGGGTGAGACCAGCGTCGAGAACCTCGTGAACGAAATCGAGGCGAGTCGTGAGCCCCCGCTGGCGGATTTCCTCTCGGCACTCGGCATCCCCCACGTGGGGCCGACGACCGCCCATGAGCTGGCTCGCGAGTTCAGCACCTTCGAGGCCTTCCGCGAAATCGCCGAGGACGACCCCGCGAAACTCGAGGGCGTCGACGACGTGGGCGAAACCGTCGCCGAGACGATCCACGAGTTCTTCGCGAGCGAGGCGAACGCGGCCGTCGTCGACGCCGTCCTCGAGCACGTCTCGCCACAGGAAGCGGATCGAGAGGGCGGTGGCGACGAACTCGAGGGTCTGACGTTTGTCTTCACGGGGAGTCTCGAGGGAATGACCCGGGGTGACGCCCAGGAACTCGTCGAAGCCCACGGCGCGAACGCGACGGGGAGCGTCTCCGGCAACACCGACTACCTCGTCACCGGCGAGAATCCGGGAGCGACGAAGCTCACCGACGCCGAGGAAGAGGGCGTGGACGTGCTCGAAGAAGAGGCATTTCGGGCGTTGCTCGAGGAACGGGGGATCGACGCCTGATTCGGCCGGAGACTCGCGACGAGGGTTCGAGAGGGTGAAAGACGGTCGATGGGTGTCAGGAACGGCGCTACAGGTCGATCTTTTCGAACCGGGCGTACCCGATCGCGAGCGGAACCGCGATCCAGAGCGCGAGGATCACGAACGCGAACCAGTGCTGGAGGTAGAACGGCTGGGAGACCGCATCGACCGCTTCCGGATTCTCGACGATGAGCTGACCGCCGACGAACGACGTGTTCGGGATGTCGTGCTGGAGCGAGAGCAGCGCCATCAGCGAATCCAGGAAGACGACGAACAGGTCGAAGCGCTGGATGAAGAGCAACAGGTCGCCCGAGAACAACTCGAGGCGCCCGTTGACGTACCCGAACAGGCCCTGCCAGAAGTACAGCAGGAAGAAGGCGCCGACGCCGCCGATGGTGGCGCGGGTCTCGGTGCTGGTAAACGCCGACACGCTGAGGCCGATGGCAACGAAGACGACGCCGAAGCAGATCGTCACGAACACCAGTGCGACGTACTCGAAGAACGGCAACTCGCCGGTCTGGGCGAACATGATGATCGCCGCTGGGACGAACCCGGCGAGGATCGCAGCGGTCAGCAGGCCAGCGCGACCGATGAACTTGCCGATAATGACTTCCTGACGGGTGTGAGGCAACGAGAGAAGGATGCGGATGCTCCCGAGTTCCCGTTCGCGAACGATGGATTTGATGCTCACCACGAGGCCGGTCAGCGGTACGAGGAAGACGATTGCGAGGACCACGGAGAGCCCGAGCAACCCGAACAGTGCGACGCCCGAGTCACCCGACTGTCCCTGGAACCCGCGGGTGGCGACGTAAGTGAATCCGCCCATCGAGAGCAAGAACAGCGCCATCAGCGCCCACAGCAGGCGCGAGCGGATGCCGTCCCGGAAGTCCTTCCGGACGATGGCCGTAACGCTCATGCCGTCACCTCCGTTCTGACGACCGTTCTGACGACGGCCGTGACGCTCATGCCGTCACCTCCGTGTACCGCTGGAAGACGTCCTCGAGCGACGCCTCCTCCGTCGAGAAGTCCTCGACGACGATCCCAGCGTCCTCGAGTGCGCCGAGCACCGCCGTCTTCGAGCCCGTCGTCTCGACGGCGACGACCGCTCCGTCCGAACCGGATTCGAGAACCTCGGCGCGTTCGACCCCTTCGAGGGCCCGGACGGCCTCGATGGCGGGTTCGGTGATCCGGTCGGCCTCGATACGCAGCTGGCTGGCCGTCGAGACGGAGTCGCGAAGTCCCTCGACGCTGTCGACGGCGACCATCTCGCCGTTCCGGATGATTCCGACGCGGTCACAGACCGCTTCGACCTGCTCTAAGATGTGACTCGAGAAGAAGATGGTCGTCCCGCGGTCGTTCTCCTCGCGGATGAGCTGGCGCATCTCGCGGGCGCCGTTGGGGTCCAGCCCGGTGGAGGGCTCGTCGAGGATCAGCATGTCCGGGTCGCCGACGAGGGCCATCGCGAACAGGAGTCGCTGGGACATCCCCTTCGAGTAACCGCCGGCCTTGCGGTCGCCTTCCTCCGGAGTGAGGCCGACGCGCTCGAACAACAGGTCCGGTTCCTCGGTCGCGTCCTTGGACTCGATGGCGAACTCGAGGTGCTGACGGCCGGTGAGGCGGTCGTAGGTCGTGAACCCCTCGGGGAGGACGCCGAGGCGCTGTCTGATCGCCTTGCTGTCTTTCTGGGCGTCCATGCCGAGCACGGAGACGGTGCCGTCGGTCGGCCGGATGAAGTCGAGGAGGAGGTTGATCGTCGTCGACTTGCCGGCTCCGTTCGGCCCCAGGAAGCCGAAGATTTCGCCGTCTTCGACGGTCAGCGAGAGGTCGTTCAGGGCGGTAACGTCACCGAATCGCTTCGTGACGTTCGTGACCTCGATTGCGTTCATACGGCCCGCTACTAAATGCAGGGATAAATACCCACCGATAGTATAGGAATGTCAACACGATTGGTCGAAGTGTTCGTCGCCGCTCGCGAGACACAGCCCTTATGCACACGTCGCCTGTACTCGCACCCGATGTACGTTATCGGAACCGTCGGACTCCCGGGAAGCGGCAAGGGCGAGGCCGCGACGGTCGCCCGCGAGCGAGGAATCCCGGTCGTCACGATGGGCGACGTGGTTCGACAGGAAACCGCCGACAGGGGACTCGACCCCAGCAAGGGCCACGGGACGGTCGCCCAAGCACTACGAGAGGAGAACGGCCCCGCCGCCATCGCCGAACGCTCCCTCCCGATGCTCGAAGACCGCCTCGAGGACCACGAAGGCGTCCTCGTCGACGGCATTCGATCCGGGACGGAGGTCGACGTCTTCGAGGAGCGCTTCGGCGAGGCCTTCACGCTCGTGAGCATCGAGGCCCCCTTCGAAATCCGTCGCGAACGCGTCGTCGACCGCGGGCGAGACGCCGACGAGGACGACGGCGGCGAGGGGCTCGAGGCCCGGGACGAGCGCGAACGCGGTTTCGGCATGGACGACGCGATGGCGCGTGCGGACGTCGTCGTCGAGAACACGGAGAGCCTCGAGGCGTTTCGGTCGCAGATTAGCGAGGTGCTCGATGCGGCGGCCGAAGGGAGCAGCGACGAGGCCATCGAGGAACTCGAGGTGGGCGACGCTATCGAAGACGTCGAAAACGCCGAGGACGCCGAAAACGTCGAAGATACCGAACCGACCCTCGAGTCCGAATCCTGATATGAGCACGCTCTACCGCGTCGACGTCGAGATCACCGCCCCCGTCAACGACACAGAGGTCACGAGCCGGGTCGAAGACGCCATCAGGAACCTGTTCCCGAACGCCGAACCCGACGAACGGTTCGGCGAGGTGTCAGCGACGGTCCACTCCATGGAGCACTTCTCCGAACAGCTCCACCGCCAGGAGATTCTGGACACGGCCCGTGGCGAGTTCTTCTCGAGCCGCGAGGGCGACACGTTTCACTTTGCGCTGAAGAAGCAGGCGGCGTTCGAGGGCCGCGTGAACTTCTCGGTCGGCGAACCCGACGAACTCGGCGAAATCGCCGTTCGCGTCCGCGTCGAGGAACCGTCGCTCGAGGCCTATGTCGATCACGTTGCCCCGCGGACCGAGGACGGGCGGCCGGTCGACTCGTCGTAGTCGGTTCCGATACTCGAAAATCGGCGTTCGTTCCGGTGTTCCGGTGTTCGCGACTCCTCGTAGTCGATCCCGACGTTCACAACTCGTCGGAGGTCGTTCCGACGTCGCCCTACTTACGCCCCACACGCTTCCGCCAACCCGAGTTGCTCCTCCGCGTCGGCCTCCCGTTCTTCGGCCGTGCTTCGGTCCCCGTCGTCGGCCGCTTTCGCCGCCTCGTTGAACGCGACCGCCGCCTGCTCGAGGTGGTCGACCTGGCACAGCGCCGTCTCGAAGTACGCGACCAGCCCCTCGGGAGCGTCCTCGTGGCCGTCCTCGAGCGACGCTGCGGTATCCGCGTAAATCGTCGCCGCATCGTCGAACGCCGTACACGCTTCGTCGAACGCTTCTTCGTCGGCCAGATTACCCCCTTCCTCGAGCGCTTCGTGGCCAGCGACGAGGGACACGAGCGACGCCGAGAGGACGACCAGGGAATCGACCACGGACGCGAGCGTCCGGATGCCGTCCTCGACGGCCGCGAGGTCCGTAATCGCGAGGTCGGCGAGTCGGTCGGCATCGAGGGATTCGACGCCCTCGAGCGCAGGCTGGAGGGTCTCCTGTGCGGGGGCGAAGGTGTCGACCAGCGACTCGGCGACCGACCGGGCCGTCACGAGGTCCTCGTCGACGATGGCGTCGTTGACCCGGTCGACCTCCTCCTCGAGGCCGTCGTCGGTGACGACGGCCGTCACCTCGATGGCGGGGCCGAGGACGGCCGCGTAGGCGGTCAGTTCCTCGATGTTGGCGCGTTGTTCCTCGGTCGGCTCGGCATCCTCGGCCGCCTCGAGCGACTCGAGGGATTCGTCGAGAAACGTCTGGGGTTCCTCGGGGTCGTAGTCGGCCGATTCGGGGTCCTCGAGGGAGTCACGGGACTCTCGAAGCGAGGCGCCGGCGCGATTCAGTCGTCCGGCGGCCATTCGAATCTCGCGGTCGGCTTCGTCGCGTCCGGCGCTGCCATCGGTCGTGGCGTCGTCGTTGGTGTCGGTGCCATCGGTCGTGGAGTCGTCGCCGTCGCCGTTCCCGGCCGTCCGATCGGCGTCGCTCCTGGAGGTCGCCTGGAGGTCGTCAAGACAGCCAGCCAATCCGCCTACGGCGAGGCCGGCGGCAACCGTCTCGAGATAGCGACGTCTGTTCATATATCCGTTAGTGACGCTCACGACGTTTGAACGTACTGGCCGGAGTGAGTGTCGGTACCAGCGACCACAGCAGGCTAGTTAGCGAGGGGTACTCTAGACTCTCTCGAGGACTGCCTCACGTATCTCTCGCGGCGTTTCGACGACCGCGTCGGCAGGCGAGTAATCGACGTCGTCGTGAGCGTCGATCTCGTAGGCGATGCAGGTCGTCCCCGCACGGGCCGCCGCGCGGATCCCGTGCTCGGAGTCCTCGAGGACGACGCACTCCCCGGGTTCGACGCCGAGTTCGGCCGCGGCGTACTCGAAGACGTCCGGTTCCGGCTTGCCCGGCCCGTCGATCTCCTCGGCGCTGACGACCGCGTCGAACCGATCCTCGAGGTCGAAGCGCTCGAGGACGACGTCGATCCAGTCGTGGGGCGACGAGGAGACGATCGCTCGCGGGACGTTCCGCTCCTCAAGTTCGTCGAACAGGTCGTGAGTGCCCTCGAGGAGGGCGACGCGGTCGCGGTAGAGGGTCTCGGCGGCGTTTTCGAACAGGTCCAGAAACTCCTCGCGGGAGACCGCGGTCTCGTACTCCGCGTCGAGGTAGTCGTAGATCTCGCGGTAGTTCATTCCGGTGATCTCGGCGACGGCGACGTCCTGGTCGGGGACGACCTGCGGGAGGAGTTCCTCACGCTCGAGGGTGACCCAGTAGTCCTCGGAGTCGACGAGGACGCCGTCCATGTCGAAGAGCACTGCGCGCATGTGACCCGACGTTTCGGGCGGTGGAGCATAGGCGTTCGGCTGGCAGCCGGGGGCCGGGGTCGATGCGGAGGGTGGCAGGTCACTTCCGACCGTCGTAGGCACCCTCGCGCTCGAGTTCGCCCCGCTTTTCGAGCACTGACGGCGTGCGACAGATTCCCGGCGCACCCGTCACCTGTGGAACCGTACAGTTGTTGCAGTTCTCACAGAGGACGCGCGTCTCCGGGGCGAGTTCGCGGTCGGTCGCTCCCGAGGGCGAGGATTGAGACTCGAGCAACCGCGCCCCGAGACGCGGTTCGGCGTAGAAGGGACGGGCCATGCCGACCATGTCGCAGGCGGGTTCCGCGTTCCTGGCCGCCCCATCGTCGGACTCGCTAGCCGCGCCCAGCAACCGATCCATCTGTCCGCGCTCTCGAATCCCGCCTTCGGCGAGCACCGGAATCGACACCCACTCGCGGACGCGACGACAGAAGTCCTCGTTCCAGGCCGGTTCGAAGTCGTAGACCAGCGACTCGAGTCGATTGCCCAGCGCGACGAGTCGCCGCCGCTACGACCCGCCGAAGGCCTCGTCGTACCCCTCGCGAAGGGCCTCGTTCTCCCAGGCCCGTTTCGGATACCGTCCGCGGACGATGCTCATGTCCCAGGCAACCGAGGTCTGGACCGGGACCACGCCGTCGTACCCGATCCGCTCGAGCCGTCGGGCGATCTCGACCCCGTCCTCGAGGGAGAGCTTCCGGCGAACGACCGGCCAGGGCGGGGCCGGCGTCTCGGCGGGTGCCTTGGTGATCAGCGGGACGTCTCCCGCCCGGTCGCGAATCTCGTCGTGGACGGCCTCCAGGAAGGCGAATCGGTTCTCGGGCGTGCCCCCAAATTCGTCGTCCCGGCGGTTGTAAAACGGCGAGAGGAACTGCTGGACGATGCCCATGTTCGCCCCCGAAAGGTGGATGCCGTCGTAGCCCGCGTCGACGCAGTACGCCGCCGAGCGGCCGAAATCCGCGGCCAGTTCGTACACCTCCTCGGTCGTCAGGACGTGCGGGTCGTAGGCCAGAAAGCCCGCCCGGTCGAGCGCGCGAAGCGGTGTCGGAAGGGGCGAAACGGCGAGTTGCTCGAGGTCCGGGTGCTCGCGCCGATAGCCGGCGTGCCAGGTCTCCATGCTCCGGAGGCCCCCGTGCTCGAGTTGCACGAAGATCCGGCACCCGTGGTCGTGGATCCGGTCGGTGAGCCGCGAGAGGCGGGACACGAAACTGGGGTCGTGAACGCGAGTCATCCCTGGGGCCGCACAGCCGCCCTCGCCGCGGACGATGGTCGCCCCCTGGCAGAGCAACCCGACACCGGATTCGGCGGCCGGCTCGAGGTCGTTGATCAGCGTCTCGACGGCATCAGGTCCGTTCCCCGCGCACTCGAGGACCGGCGCGCGGTAGAGGCGGTTTGAGATTTCGACGCCGCCGATCTCGATCGGGTCCTCGAGACGTGCCATAGTTTCTATTTAGGTGCGTCGACAATGAGCGTGGCGCCGGGCTCGCGATTTGGCTATAGAAAGTATAGTAAAGGCAGGAGCGGAAGGGGTGGGATTCGAACGCCACGAGGCCGAACGGCCGCCGCGGGTCAGAGACGCCGCGGTGCTCTTCCGCTGAGCGACCCTTCCGTACGCCGTTCGACGACGGCGGTCCGGATTGTAAACTGTCGCCTACCCTCGCGTAAGCCGGGCGTTCTCTCCGGAAGCCTGCCTCGGATTCGACCGGGAGGGATTCGAGACGCGCGAGACTCCGCAGCCTTTAGGACCACGCCCGCCGGTGACTCGAGTGGTGAATCCCGACCGGATCTTCGAGGCGTTCCCCGCGCCGAGCTACCGGGGCAACCAGGAACAGGCCCTCCGCGACATCCGCGACGCCTTCGAGGCGGGCAACGACGTCGTTCTCGTCCGTGCACCGACGGGCAGCGGCAAGTCCCTGCTGGCTCGCGCGGTCGCCGGCTGTGCCCGTACGGTCGACGAGGCTGACCCGGTGGAGGCGACCGGCGCCTACTACACGACTCCGCAGGTCTCCCAGCTCGACGACGTGGCTGGCGACGACCTGCTCCAGGACCTGAACGTCATCCGCGGGAAGTCGAACTACACCTGCATCCTCCCCGGCGAACTCGACACGCCGGTCAACCAGGCCCCCTGCGTCCGCGAGCGGGGGTACGATTGCTCGGTGCAACACCGCTGTCCGTACTTCTCCGACCGGGCCATCGCCTCCAATCGATCCATCGCGGCGATGACGCTCGCGTACTTCATGCAGACCGCGGGCAGCGAGGTGTTCCGCAAACGCGACGTGGTCGTGATCGACGAGGCCCACGGCCTCTCCGAGTGGGCCGAGATGTACGCGACGATCCAGCTTGGCCCCCGGACGGTCCCGTTCTGGGACGACCTTCGGGTCCCCCAGGTCGACTCCGTCGAAGCAGCCGCTCGCTACGCGGAGGCACTCGGTCGGCGGTGTACCAGTCGCAAGGACGAGTTGCTCGGCCAGGAATCGCTGTCCCCTGGCGAGGTGCGTGAGCGGGACCGCCTCCAGGAACTCATCGGCGAACTCGACTTCTTCGTCGAGGACTACCGCGACCCGCAGAGTCCGACGACGTGGCTGGTCGACCAGGCCGAGGCGGCGGACTCGAGTCGCGACGGAGGGTCGGGCTCGAGCGACGAGGACGAAACCGAGAATCCACAGGGCGGGCCCCTCACCATCAAACCGATGGACCCCGAGCGCTACCTCCGGTACACCGTCTGGGACCGGGGCAACAAATTCGCGCTCCTCTCGGCCACGATCCTCAACAAGGACGCCTTCTGTCGCCACGTCGGCCTCGAGCCCTCGCGGGTCGCCCTCGTCGACGTCGGCCACACCTTCCCCGTCGAGAACCGGCCGCTCTACGACGTCACCCAGGGCAAGATGACCTACGAGCATCGCGAGGAGACCCTGCCGAAGATCGCCCGGACTATCGTCCGCATCATGCAGGCCCACCCCGACGAGAAGGGGCTGATCCACGCCCACTCCTACGCGATCCAGGAGCAACTCGAGTCACTCCTCACCGATTTCGGCGTTGGCGACCGCGTTCGAGCGCACAGCCGGGACGACCGGGACGCCGACCTCGAGGCCTGGAAAGCGTCCTCGGACCCGGACGTCTTCCTCTCGGTGAAGATGGAGGAAGCCCTCGACCTCAAAGGCGACCTCTGTCGCTGGCAGGTGCTCTGCAAGGCGCCGTTCCTGAACACGAGCGACTCGCGGGTGGCTCACCGACTCGAGGAGGGGCAGTGGGCGTGGTACTACCGGGCGGCGCTCCGGACCGTGATCCAGGCTTGCGGACGCGTGATCCGCGCCCCCGACGACCACGGGGCGACCTACGTCGCGGACTCGAGCCTGCTCGATTTATTCGAACGCGCCCGGACGGACATGCCCGACTGGTTCGCGGAGCAGGTCGATCGCCTCTCGGAGCCCGCATTGCCCGAGTTCGAGCCGCGGGCAGCGCTCGAGGCGACGGACGGGGACGGGGGCGGCAGCGGCGGGTACTCGAGAACGTCCTCGCACAGTACGTCGAGTTCCGGGCCGAAAGAAGGGACGGGCTCAGGCGGGAGCGCGAACGAGAGCGATGCTCGAGGCCGATCACAGTCGCGGTCGCGATCACGACGCGGCCGACGCTCCTCGAAGCGAAGCCCGCTCGCGGACGTCTGGGATACCGACGGCTAAGTTAGAAGATAAACGTCGCGCCCCAGGCGACCATCGACGAGATCATCAACAGGGCGAACAGCGCCGCGATGATCTGGTTCAGGTTCATATCGGGATGGTTCGAACCCAAGTCGTATCAAGTTCACGACCGAGCACATCGTCTCGCCGGTGGAGCCAGTATTCGCCGAAAAGTCTGTTCGACTCGAGCCGAAGGTGTCGCCTATAGATTAATTTTGCTCTCCGAGCACGTATTCAAAAGCGGCGGCCCGAGGGCTGCCTTCACTAGGTCGCCAAGGATGCACTCATCGCTTTCGTGCTTTATGCGAACAGTACACGTGCCTGCCCCAGGAAAGAAAACGGCGATTAACGGCGCCGTCCGGCGCCTTTCAGCAGCGTAACGTCGTCGACCGGCAGTTCTGCCAGCGACTCGTCGAACGTGTGTTCGTCGGTCCGATCCTGGACCACGACCAGTTTCCGGCCCACCGTTCCGTCCTCGAACGCGGCTGTCGCGTCGGCTACCAGTTCGTCGTCGTAGGCGTCGCGCCAGGTTGCCTCCTCGAGGGCCGCTGCAACCCACTCGTCGGAGAGTACCCGGCCCGCTTCGCGCTCGGGAACGTCGTCGGCACTCACCGGCTCACCGCCGGGGTGATAGATCCGTCCTGCAATTACGGGTCGATCGTCCTCGTCGCGTTCGAGTTCGAAGAACCCGACGTCGCTCGTGACTTGGAACGCGTCCAGGTCCACGTCAACGTCGAGTTCGGTATCGTCCGCTGGCATGTCTTCTCGCAAGAGCGCCTCCGGGAGCCGACCGGACTTCCGGGAGACCCTCAGGCCGCGTCGACGCGCAAGCACGATGTGTGCACACACGTGATGAAGGACGAACCAGCGAGGGTCGTCCGGATCGGGTTCCTCCGCAGCGTAATAATCGTACAGTTCCGAAAGGCTCGTTTGAGCCGCCGATTCCGAGCCATCTACGAGTGCGCGATAATACACCGGGATCGCCTCCCAATACGGGCTCTTCTCCTCGAATCGTTCGAGGCTCTCCTCGAGGTTGGTGAGCAACGCCCGTACCGACTTATCGTCGATTGCGATTGCGGCCTTAACCTTTGCATTGTAGTATCGCGCCGGCGCGCTGAGAGACGATTCGGTGAAGGCATCGAGATAACTTTCGTCCATCGCGAGCGTGGCGGCTGCGACGTTCGCGAGTAATTCCTCGTCGCGACTCAGGACTGCAGCGTTGACCGCCCGCGCGAACATCTGTGGTTCGTGGTTCCACTTCGCCTGCTCGGTCATATCGCGTCGCAAGCGACACGCTTCGATGTGCGCGAGATAGCACTTGGCGACCTCTCCGAAACACGTTCGGGACTGGTGAACCGCTCCGAGTAGCGCCGCGAGTTTTCCGAGGTACTCGAACTGCCTAGCGACGGCGTAGAGATACGTGGTCGTCCCGTCGGTCGGGACCTCGCCGTTTTCCCACCACCGGATTCGTTTTTTAGTCTCGTCAACCTCGTCTTCGAAGCAGGCACGGATTTCGTCGTCGGTGAATGTCATTCCGTCACACCTCCAGTTCGGACGATACGCACGTCGTCCATACCCAATTCCCGAAGATCCTTGTCGATCGTCCTGGACACTGAGGCGTCCTGTACGACGATCGCCTCTTTCTTGTAATCTTCCGTTTCGATCGCCCGTTCCACCGAACTGTACTCTCCGTCGAGATCCATATCGGCTTCGTCGATATCTTTGGCGAACGAATCCGCGATCCACTCGTCCTCCATCTGATCGACTTTCGTTCCGTCGTCTATCGTCCGCTCCGAGTTAAACCGGCTCTTTTTGATCCGTTTTTCCTCGCCGGTGAATTTGACCTCGGTAATCACGTAGTTGCCATCGGCGTCTTTCGCGATGAGGTCTATGCCCTTATCAGTTCCACCCTTCTGCTTTCCGTACACGACTTCCCACCCCTCTCGTCGTTCGACGAGTTTCGGTGCGATCTCCTCTTCGACGACGTCGGCGCCGATTTGCGAATTCCTCATATCTCGGATTTTGTCGAGCGAATAGTCGCTGTTGCTCGTGTAGAAGGCACCCCCGTCGTCAGGGTACGTCAGTTCGACGTCGATGTCGTGTTTTGCTCCCTCGATCACGAGTTCGCCGTCGACGCGCTTCACCGTCGAAATGGAATCCAGATCGTCAGTGGCCCTCAGCGCCTTCGAATCGACGGCACTGCTTACGAGTCGGGCGAACTCCTCCGAAGATAACCGATCCGCCAGAGAATCACGGATCGACGATTC
The DNA here is from genome assembly GCF_017357105.1 of Natronosalvus caseinilyticus. Classification (NCBI taxonomy): domain Archaea; kingdom Methanobacteriati; phylum Methanobacteriota; class Halobacteria; order Halobacteriales; family Natrialbaceae; genus Natronosalvus; species Natronosalvus caseinilyticus. The sequence continues at coordinate 818,993 of NZ_CP071596.1, read as the reverse complement.
AACTCGCCACATCGGCGAATCGAAATCTGTCTGAATCGTACAGCTCCGAGCGCGAACCGTGCCCCCCGCATAGAATCGATCGTTACCAGACGGCGCTGCGCCATGGACTCGTAGAGCGAAGCTACTCCTGCAGTAGAACTCCAGTGCGTCGCGGACGCCGTCGGTTTCGAGTCGCGCGGCGCGCTCGGCAGCCGCCGAATTGCCCGAGATCGATTCCGTCAGTTGCGCGCGCCGCGTCGCATCGAGTTCGGCGTATTTGGGTGCGAGTCCGGCTCGCACGGCCGGGTCGACGTCCAGACTCGCGAGGTCGTCCAGCGCATCCTGGTCTATCTTCCGAATCGCCGACTGCCCATCTCTATCCGCGCGAAGCAGCGTCCGACCGAGCCGCACTTTCCGCACGTCGGACAGCGCATCTACGTCCGCATCCATCGTCCGCTGGTGGCGCCAGAGCTTGTACGCCCCGCCAGCAGTGTCGGCCTGACTCAGCATCGCTTCCGCGGCGTCGCCGTCGACCGCGAGCAAGATCCGCGCAGTCGCGCGGGCTTTCGTAGCGTCTTTCGCGTCGCTGGCTCGCGAGAGCGCCCGCGCTGCTTTCGTATCGACGAGCTTCGAACCGACCTGCTGAGCGGTCTTCGTGCTCTTGATCGTGCCCTTAGCAGCGTTTGCGCCGGAGCCGCCGAGTGCGGTCTTCACCAGGAAACCGACGGCATACCCCTCGTACCAGTTGCGCTCGAACGTGTCGTACAACGCCGGGTGCTCCTTCTCGTTGAGCGAACCATACGGGTTGTTCCGCGCTTGCGTCTGCTCGACGTTCTGGGCGTAGGCGTGGACGATCGTCTCGGCTGCTCCGAGTCGTTCGTCTCTCAACAGCGCGAGCAGCGCCTTCGTCCCTTCGACCACCTCGTACGGGTCGTCGATGAACTGCGAGACGTCCTGGAACGCGACGCCGAGGCTCGACGAGAGCCCCGAAACCGTGCCGAACTCACTGGCGACCGCCTGATCGACGACCGTTCCGGTGTACAGGTCACCGGCGACCTCGCTGTAGAAGTTCGCCCGCTGGACGCCGACGACTCGAGCCCCGTTGTCGTTCACGTCGCTGCTCTCTACGTAGACCGTCGATCCGGCCGTTACGTCGCCGACAGATTCGCTGACACTGCCGATCGTCTCCGTGGCCTTCGAACCGAAGGTGACGAACGTCGACTTGACGCTGCTGGTATCGACGTCGGTCTCCGATTCGGCGAACTCCTCGGTGAACTCGAGCGTGTCGTAGACGGTATCTCCGCCGCCGTATGATTCGCTCGTCTCCTCGTTTCCGTCCTTGATCAACGCGGCCCGATCGACGCCCGCTGGGTCGTGAATACGAAGCTGTACCCAGTACGTGGTATCGAGACTCTTCGCCGGAATGTGGTATCCCGAGCGTTCGACCTCGATTTCCGGCGGTTGGGCGTCGTACAGCGTCGGATCGCCGATACCTTCGGCTTCCTCCCGATCGGAAACACCGTCTCGATCGGTGTCGCTTCCGGTCGGGTCCGTCGCGAGTTCCTGCTCGCGAGCGTCGCCGAGACCGTCGCCGTCCGTATCGACGCTCCACGGGTTGCTGGTCGACTCGTACGTCTCGTAGGCGTTCGCTAGCGTCTCGGGGTCCGATCCTCCGAGCGCACGCTCGGTCTCGCTAACGCTGGTCGTGCGAACGACCGTGAGGTCACCCTCCCGTTCGGTCCGGTCGTCGAGACCGTCTCCATCTGAGTCGATGTTCGTCGGATCGCTCGCGGGGTTGAGGTAGACGCCTCTCGTCGAGTTCGTGTCGTAGCCTGCGGCCTCCACCGTTTCGAGGAGAGCTCGAGCCCGCCGTTGCTGGCGCTCCGACGCACCGCTGTCCGGTTCGAGACGTTCGGCGACGTCGCTCAGACTCGTCGGTTCGCCGATCTCTTCCCGGTCACTGAGTCCGTCACCGTCCGTGTCACTGTTGAACGGATCGGTCGTAATCGTCCCCCGCGGGGTCAGGAATCCCTTCCGCTCGGTCGCGTCCGGGATTCCGTCACCGTCGGTGTCGACCGCACTGGTGGTAAGCAATTGCGCTCTGAGGTTGACGCCGTCTGCGCTGAGAGACAGCGTCGCTTCGTCGTCACTGAGGGCGGAAACATCGATCACTTCCTTGACGGTCCCTACCGTCCCGATCGACAGGGATTCGGTGACTGTCGTTCCGTTCGCACCGGTGGCGACGAACGTCGCATTAGGGTCGACGTTCGTCTGTTCGGTTTGATACGCGACTGCAATCTCGTCGGTCCCGTCGCTCAGATCGTAGGTTACGGACGCGTTACCGAAGTCGCCGACGGCTTCTCCTGATTCATTCGTCGCGGGTGCCTCAGGTATACGGACTCGTACCGGTTCGTCCATCTCCAGCGAGTGTGATCGCGGGTCGGTCGCTCGGCCCGTCAGGACCTGCCAGTCCGTCAGTTCACCGTAATCGAGAGGAGATTTTGCCGCTTCGTCGTTGAACGCCGGGTTGATCGTCACCGTTTGATTCGTGAGCCCTCCACGGAACACGCCGCCATCAGTCCTAATCCGATTCCATGCCCAGTCGAAGCGCGTGTCGTGCCGGTAATCACCGGGGTCGTCTTTGACGATCCATCTCCCCTGGTCCGTCGGGAGTTCATCGAAGGTCATCGTAACGGCGCCGCCGGAGCCGTCGCTGGGCTTGTCGTGCAGGAGGACCAGACTTAGACCCTCGGGTCCGGACCAGAAGAAGAGCTGACTCTTGTCGCTCTCGGCGATCGGTAACGGCGAGTTGATCTGGGCGTTTTCGTAATCGTAGAACTCCTCGATTCGCTGTCCGTTGCTCAGTGGGACGACATCGAAGCTGTCGGCTCCCTGTTCGACTGTAATCTTTCGAGCGTTCGGCTCGCCTCCCAACACGAGCGTCGAGTTATCCGTGACCTCGCAAGCGGCGTTACACGAGAAGTTCGAACCGGCCTGGAGCGGGACTTCCTCGCTGGTCTCGTCGAGCAGGGTCGCATCCACCCACCCGTCGGCGTCGAGCACCGTGAAGTACGAGAACGAGTCGACTGTCGCACGTGCAGTTCCGTTCTCGATCGTCGACTCGACCGGAATCCAGGTCTCGTTCGCCGACCCGCTCCATTTGAAGACCGAGAGGTCGTCGTATTCGGACTCCGGAACCGACTCGTCGATCGGGATTTCGATGGTTGCGTTCGTGAAGTCGGTCCGATTGACGACGCGAACGGTGGGTCCGGCACTGACGTCGTCACCCTCGAAGTACGACGGTTTCGGCGTAATCTCGATCTGGGAGGCCACGTCGCCCGATCCGCGCATCGTCAGGGAAACGTTGGTCTCCTCGTCGCGGACGGTCGTCTCGATCGTCTCGTCACCGTCCGCAACCCCGTTGCCGTCCGAGTCCACTTCGAGCGGATCCGTTCCCAGTTCGATTTCTTCACCGTCATCCAGACCATCGTCGTCAGTGTCGGGGTCCGCCGGATCGGTCCCAATCTCCAGTTCGCGGCTATCGTTCAGTTCGTCTCGATCGGCATCTGCACGGAACGGGTCAGTCTCCGCCTCGTACTCGTCGTAGGTGGTCAACCCGTCGTCGTCGGCGTCCCACTCGGCGTCCGTGACGCCGTCGCCGTTGGTGTCCGCGCTCGTCTGGTCGAGTTCCGAGTACTGGATTTCGAAGTAGTCAGGAAGCCTGTCATCGTCGGTGTCAGGGTCGAACGGGTCCGTGTCGAACCGACCTTCGTGATAGTTGCTCACGTCGTCGTCGTCGAAATCCTCGAGGCCGTCGATAACGCCGTTGTCGCCGACATCGCGGTCGACGTTCGGCGTGTCGCTATCGGGATCTTGAGGATCGGTCCCGACAACCTCGATTTCGTACGTATCCGGAAGGCCGTCACCATCGAAGAGAACGACGTCGGTATCTGACTGCGTACTGCCGGGTGGCGCACCGTTGCCGTTGCGATTCTTTCCGTTCTTTCGGTCCGACTTTCCGCGCTTTGTGGTTCGCACCGCGCTGCCGTTTCCGCGGTTCGGGACGTCGTCGACGACCTCGACCTCGACGGACGTGATCCGATCGTCGAGCGTGACGTTCGTCGCGAACGTAGCGTTCATTCGACCGGCGTTAGCCTCGATCGGAACGGTCCTCGTTTCGTCGCCAATCGTGACCGTCGCGTTGGTGAGCGTCTCCGGACGAACGTCGAAGACGGTCCCCCGTATCTCTCCTTCGAGCGGTTCGCTTCCGTTTCGCGGCGGGTCGCCGCGAGTGGCGATCGTCACCTCGGGCGGGATTTCGGCGTCGATTCGCTCGAGTGCCTTCGTTGCTTGCATCCACGCGACCCGGTACTGGCGAATCGCGTCCGCCTGCGCCTCGAAGCCGTCCCCGTCCGCGTCCTCAATTCGTCGCTGTGCGCGATTGAACGCGCGTTCCGCGTTCCGTACGTGGGCGGTCGCACTTCGTTCAGTGCCAGTGTGGAGTTCGTCTCCTGTGTGGTCGAGCGCCCACTTTGCGTCCTCTATTTGCTTCGCGGCGGTTTCGTTGTCGGCAGACACGATCAGATAGGCCGCCAGAATCCGCCGCTCGTCGGTCTCAGAGTTGTCCTGCAAAGATAACGATTCGACGGCCGCAGCGGAGTGGTTGAACGCCGCCGGGTCGGATACTTGTGCCGGGCCAGACGTGTACTCCATCGATTCGTTGAGGTGGTCGAGCGCCGCGGCGTCGGAATCGAGACTCGACTCTACCCCCTGCGTGAGAATAAACCGCGCCCAAACCTTCTGAAGCGTCGGACTTCCCTCCGTCAGGTTGTCGACTTCTTGCCGTTCCAGAATTGCTTCCGGTCGGTCAACGCCGATTTCGGATCGATTCGCTTCGTGCGAAGAGTCGACCGCGATGACTGGCGTAATAGCCCCCGTTACAATTATAATCGAAAGGACGATTGCCAGCAATCCTCCCCTGCACCCTCTTAATCCAACGTGCACCATGGATGTTCGATTCCATATCAATATTTTTATTTAGTATTTTCTATTTTCCAATGTTTGATGGGTGGTTTATAGAGGCGAGAAGGCGCACGCGCTACGTAACGGATACCGAGCCCTTCAGGGTCACTCCACGCGGGCGTCCACGACTACGTGCTCGACACCGGCGCTGTGCGACTTTACGCGTCGCTTCTCGAGCACCTCGAGGTCCCGCCCTGCCTCTTCGACGGCCGCCTCGAGCCGGCCGATCGGTCGTGCCCACAGCTCCGGCTCGGGCGTTGCCTCGTGGTAGTGGACGACGCCGCCTGGCTCGAGGGCCTCGAGGGCCGCCGGCAGGAACGAGACAGCCTCCTCGACGCGACTCCCGTGTCCCGCCTCGTCTTCGCCGCCGCCGACGCCGTAGTAGCCCATGACGACCCGGTCCGCACGGACGTCCCCCGCGAGATCGCGACAGTCGCTGTGGTAGGCGTCGACCCGACTCGAGACGTCGTTGGCCATCGCGTTCTCGAGTAGGTAGCGAAATGCCGTCGGATTCAGCTCTGTCGCGGTCACTCGCGCCCCCGCTCGCGCCATCGGGAGCGTGAAGTAGCCGATACCGGCGAACATGTCGAACACGCGCTCGTCGGGACCGACGACATCGGCCATCCGCCGGCGCTCGGCCTGGTTGCCCGGCGAGAACATGACCCGCGTCGGGTCGAGGGCGTAGCGCGTGCCGTCCTCGACGTGGACCGTCTCGGTGTCGCTCGAGCCCGCGAGCAGTCGCGTTCGGGGTTGGCGGTAGGTGCCGGCGTCGCCTTCGCCTTCGCCCTCGCTCTCGCTCTCGTTCGAGATCCCCTCGTCGGCGAGCACGCTGTCGGCCTCGCCGTGGAGGTCGAGGAGGGCCTCCCCAAGGTCGGTCTCGTCGGGGCAATCGTCGGGAACGCGAACGAGGATCACCGAGCCGATAACGGCCCAGGAACCGGGGGCCGCCTCGAGGTCGTCGTCGCTCCATCCCCGCTCACGGAGATGGTCGGCCAGGTCGCGGGTACGGTAGGCGGGGTCGATTTGACGGACGACCTCGAGGACGGCCGTTTCCGAGGGTGGCTCGAGCACCGGGAGCGCCACGGTCTCGGAGCCGTACTCCCGCACCCGGCGATCGTCGTCGTAGACGCCCTCGGCCCGCAGGGATTCGATCGCTGTCTCCGAGCGCGGTTTCTCGACGACGACCGCGAGCGGGTCGTCTCGCGACTCGAGCGTGGTCGAGGCCATTGCTATAGAATTTGTAGTATTGTCGTCGCTACGCGGGTTCGAATCATTATCCGAACTCGAGGCGTCGTCTCGAGACCCGCCTTCGCCTCGAGACCCGCCTTCGCCTCGAGACCGATCGTCCTCCCCGGAGCCCTCACTCATCGTCCTCTGGCAAAATGTGCAATCCAGCGCGACTCTTCAGTGCCGGCACCTCGTCGGCGTCGGCGTCGACGTACTCGGGACGAGAGATCGTCTTCGCCTGGTAGGTCTCGGGGTCGAGCACCTGGATCGAGCGCTCGTCCTCGACCGTGACGACGGTCGCCTCGACGGCGTCCTGGCGCTCCCCGAGTTTACGGGCCTCGGGAGAGTTCCCCTCCTCGTAACTCGCTTCGTAGCGCTCGCCCGTCCGCAATCGGATCCCCTTGAGGTTGCCGTGGGCGCTGCTGACCAGGACGGGCCCCTCGTCGTCGTCCGCGAGGTCGATCACGTCGCCGGGAACGTACGGCGGGAGCCGGACCGCGAACGTCACGCGGTAGACCCCGTTGCCGTCCTCGTCCTCGGTCACCAGGGTTTCGGCGTCGTTGACGGTGCCGCCGAACTCCTCGACCATCTTGTTCGCGATCTTCTTGCCGATCTTGTTGGTCGAAACCCGCATGTTGAGGCCGTCGTCGGTCTCCGTGGTCTCGGTGATGAAGGCGTTTCGATCCCCGGTCGCCTCCATGTCCGCGACGATGGTCTCGGCGATTTCTCTCGCCCGCTCGAGTTCCTCCGTCGTGGGCGTCCGACCCTCGGCCCTGATCTGGACGATGCTGGCGTAGTAGTCCCCGGCGATGCGGCCACACCGGGTACAGGTCTGGCGAGCGATCTTTACGGGAATCATCACCTGCTCCTCGACGGGCGTTCCGCGAACCGTCCCCGTGAAGTAACAGTGCATCCGGATCGTGTTCGGCCCGACCTCCTCGGGTTCGACCTGCCAGGCGACGTCCTCGACGTCGACGTGGACGGCCAGGGCCTCGCTCACTTCCTCGATGGCGACGTCGGTGTAGTCCTGTGCGCCGACGTCGACCCAGCGACGGCCCCGGTGAACGGCCCCACACTGGGCACAGACGCGCACGTCGATCCGGTCGGGCGCGTCGATGAATTCGAAGTCGTCGAAGTAACAGCTGTCACAGAGGTCGACGTCCGTCCCCGGTCGAAGGGGGTCCGTCGCGTCGCCTTCGCTCCGCTCCGGCACCGGATCGCCACAGCGGGGACAGAACGCACGCGAATCGGTCATGTCCCGTGGTTGGGGACTGAGGGAGTTAAACGACGCGTTCGTCGCCGACGCCGGTCCGTTTCCTCCACCGGAAATAGAGGGGTTCGACGGGCCGTTCGGTCACAGCGTGTGGGAACTCCACCCGAAACCAGGGGTTTGCGAATCGTGTTATCAGGGCACACGGAATTCGTCTCCGGTGAGTGCGCGTTTCGCGCGATACGCCGGATCTCCCCACCTGGTGTCGGTTTCGATCGTGGTGCTATCGATCGTCAAACATGTAGAACGCCATATTTCACGCTCGTCTGACGTTTCCGGTGGAACGCGAAGACCGGACGTCTGACGCGTGGCGTACGCTCGAGCGCCCACACCGGTGGTCGCCTCCACGTGTTCGCCTTTCCAGGGGAAATAGAGGGGTTTGGGAACGCTCGCTCGGTGCTTCGACGTACCCGCTCGAGCACTCGCGACTCATTTGAAAGAGGGAGTGTTGGACGTCGAAGCGTATCGAGGAAGCGATATCGTCGGCAATCTGCGTCGTCGCTGGAGTTCGATGGAGGTGCCCACGAGGCGCGACTCGAGACGAGCGAGCACGGAGCGCCGGGCCCGGCACCCGCTCGAGGCGCGTTCGCGGCGGATTTATCCGCCCCCGGTCCGTTGTTCGTGTATGGACTGGAAACCGGACTGGGGATTGCGGTTTCGGATGTTCCTCACGATGTTCCTGCTGTTCGCCCTGTACATCGTCTTCGCAGGGGTGCTGACGGCGTACATCGCGGGCGGAGCGAACCTGCTGATCTTCGGCCTGCTCTTCGGTGGGATGTCGCTGGTACAGTACTACTTCAGCGATACCCTCACCCTCAAGACGATGGGCGCGAAGACAGTCTCCGCCGAGGAGTACCCACAGCTTCACAGCGCCGTAGAGCGCCTCTCCCAGCAGGCCGACCTCCCGAAGCCGAAAGTCGCCGTCATCGATTCGAAAGTACCGAACGCGTTCGCGACGGGGCGAAACCAGAAGAACGCCGCCGTCGCCGTCACCACAGGACTGATGCGGACGCTCGACCGCGACGAACTCGACGGCGTCCTCGCCCACGAGCTCGCCCACGTCAAGAATCGAGACATGATGGTGATGACCATCGCCTCGTTCCTCTCGACGATCGCGTTCATGATCGTCCGCTGGGGCGCCTTCTTCGGCGGCGGCCACGGTCGCGGCCGCGGCGGTGGTGGTGGCGTGATCGTCGCCATCGTCGTCTCGCTGGTCGTCTGGATCGTGAGTTACCTGCTAATTCGGGCGCTCTCGCGGTACCGCGAGTTCGCCGCCGACCGGGGTGCTGCGACGATCACGGGTAAACCGTCCGCGCTCGCCTCCGCGTTGCTAAAGATTTCGGGCGAGATCGACAAGGTTCCCGACAGGGACATGCGCGAAGAGGCGGAGATGAACGCCTTCTTCATCATCCCGCTGAAATCGGGCATCGTCGGTCGACTCTTCTCGACCCATCCATCGACCGAGCGCCGGGTCGAGAGCCTGCGCCAGCTCGAGCGCGAGATGGAGACGGTCTAGATCCTCGCTCAATCGTCGACCTGCACCGGATTCGACGAGAGTCCGCGACGGACGCCGAAAACTATTTAACCCGCCGCAACAAATTATTACATATAATAAGAGATCGAATTAAAATCGGTGCTTTCTTTTATCACTACCAACACGTGTATCTACAGCGCTCGAGAACCCTGATTTCGGGCGCACTGTAAACCGACGACTCGCCTTCGATCCCATAGCGACGGCTCTCTCCAGGAGTCGACCGCTCCCGCCGACCGACACCCGACCGAACGAATAGCAACTCCTCACGCATGCCAGACGCTCCTTTCGAACAAACCATCGACTGGAACCGCTTCTGGGAGACCGCCGACGCGGACGACCGCGCCGGCGCGACCCCCAGTACCCACCACCTGACCGACCTCCTCGAGGACTTCGTCGCCGCGAAAGGCGTCCCTGATTCGGCCGCGGACGTCGGCTGTGGCCCCGGCGAGGTCGCTTTTACCGTCGCGAAACGCCACCCGAAAACCAGCGTCGTCGGCTACGACGCCGCCGACTCGATCCTCGCGGAGAACCGCGAACGAGCGAACGCGAACAGGATCGCCAACGTGCGCTTCGAGCAGGCCACGCTCCCCGAGTTCGATCCCGACCGGCAGTTCGACCTCGTCTGCTGTTACGCCACGTTGTGTTACGTCGACGACACCGAACGCGCGCTCCGCGCGCTGTACGACGCGGTCACCCCTGGAGGCTACCTCGTCCTCGGCTACATCACCGAGGCCGGACGAGACCACTACGACGGCCGTCTCGAGAATCCCGATGCGTGGCGCGAACACGACCCGGACTTCGATCCCCACGGGTTCGCCAGGCGGTTCCGGCTGGTGCTCGAGGGGGAAAGTACGCTCTCCGAATCGGCAATCGAAGACACCCTCGGCACTCCGCCGCGGCAGTTCTGGGAATTCACCGAGAAACCCGAGGAGCGCTGGGCCTGGGATCACGTTCCGTTGGTCTGGTTGCCGAAATGAGTCCGTTCCAGGAACGCGGCGAATCCAGTCGAGACGCAGACACGAGATACAGATGAAGAAAACCGTCATCGCACCCGGACAGGGCACGATTGAATCGGACGTCATCGACGAACCGCAAATTTCGCTCGCAGTGGCGACGCATCATGACACGCACACGCACGTCGAGATCAACGGCCTCGTCTATCCCGAGGGGGACGTTCGTGAGCAGACTCGACAGATGCTGGGCCTCGTTGAAAAGATACTCGAGGACCTCGAGGGGTCGATGCACGACATCGTGAAGTTTCGATGGTTCGTTCGCGAGGATGTCCTCGACGACGAGACCAGAGGGACGATTCACGAGGTCCGATCGGACTTCATCGACTATCCGCACTACCCGGCTAGTTGCATGGTCGGGGTTGCCAGTCACAACGTCGAGGGGGCCCTCGTAGAACTCGAAGTGCGGGCGACGATTCCCACCGACGGCGAGTGGACAGTCGAACGATTACCGGCGACGAATAACCAATGACGGAGAAATCACCACGATCCGCGACCACCTCGACGCGCACCGACTCCCTGACCGACCTCGAGTCGCTCACCGATCCGGCTCGGTTCCGAGACCACGACGACGTTCGCTACGCGGAACACACCGAGATCCACGCCGACGAGGACCACTGCCGCGCCCACAGCCGCGGGATGGCCGTCGTCGGCGTCACGGCCGCCGACGGCTCGGTTCTGATCGCCACCCACCTTGAGGAGCCCGTCGCCCTGTTGCCGCACGCTCGCCTCGAGGACGAAGACGACGACTGGCTTGCGGCGGCCGATCGAGCGATCGAACGACTCACGGACGAGCCCGTCGACGTCGGCCGTCCAGTTCGCGTTCGATCGGTCGAACACGTCGTCGAGGGCGACGACACGGCCCACACCTCGAGTCACACCGTCGTGTTCGAGGCCTCCCCGGAAGCGGACGGAGCGACGGCGGCCGATCTCACCGCCAGGACGACCTGCGGCTGGGATGCCGGGTGGTACACCTCGTTCCCCGACGGCTGTGACGAAACGCCCGAGCGGCCGGCGGCGGACGTGCGGTTGTTCCTCGAATGATGGCATCGAGTGAAGCCCTCCTCGAGTGAGGAACTACCGCTTGGAGCGAGAAAACGCGAGCTTTCAAACCCTGGCCGTCCAACGAGGGGTATGGGACTGCTCGACGGACTGAGATCCGTGCTCGGCATCCGCGCGGAATCGGACGCCAGCCGAGACGCCGAGCCCGAGGACCTCTTCGGAATGAGCACCGCCTACCTGACGATGGAAGCCGACCTCGGCTACGACTCCGCCGACGCGGGCGCGCTCTGCTTCGCCGGCGTCGACTCGAGCAGCTTTCGCGACGCCGTCGAGAACGTCGAAGCGATCCTCGAGGCCGGCAGCGAAGACACCGGCACCGACTTTCGCGTCACCGAGGACGGCCACGGCTACCACTGGGTCGTCCTCGAGGACAGCGACCCCGAGGACCTGATCACCAGCCTCCACTTCGCGGCGGACACGTTCATCGAGGAAGGGTACGGCTCGCGGCTGCTCGCGGCCGTCTTCGCCTACCGAAACGACAGCGGACCGGCCTACTGGATCTACTCCTTCCGGCGCGGCGCGTACTACCCCTTCGCGCCGCGAGCCGGTCGCGAGCGGGACTCTGGAACCGAGTTCAAACTCGAGTCCGTCCTGGACGGCGAACTCGAGATCGAACCCGACAAGGAGTACTGGTACCCCCTGTGGCCGAGTACGAGCGGGCGTCACCCCTGGGAATAGCCCCGGTCCGATCGGATTCGAGCGTCCGCGAGAGCCGAGAACGGGGCGGGACCTTTTTCTCGTCTCGGCGGGACGTGGCGGTCGATGGCAATGGACCTCGAGTCGATCCCGGGCGTCGGCGCGAAGACCGCCCGTGCACTGGACGAACTCGACGACCCCGAACGGGCCCTCGAGAACGGCGACGTGGCCGCACTCGCCAGCGCACCCGGCGTCACCGTCGGCCGGGCCGCTCGCATCGCCCGCGGGGCGATCCGGCGCGAACACGACGACCCCGGCAGCTTTCTCGCGACCGATCGAGCGCGTGAAATCTACCGACAGGCGCTCTCACTCTGCCAGGACCGGACGGTGACCGACTACGCGGCTCACCGCCTCGAGACCCTGTACCCCAGCCCCAGGCGCTCGCGCATCGAGGAGGTGCAGGAGTTCTCCCGTCGAGCGATCGAACGCGATCCCCATCCCGACGTACTCGAGGCCCTCGAGGGCGTCGAACCGCTCGAGCGCCCCGACGACGTTCGCGTCCGGGACCGCTGTCTGGCGACGACCGACGCCGAGCGCTACGCCGAAGCCCGCGAGACGATTCCCGAGCTCTCCGTCGAAATCGTCGAGGACGCCCAGGGGCTCGCCGAACTGGCGAGAGGCTATTCGACGGTGGTCGCGATCGACGAGTCCTTCGCCGGCGTCGAGGTCGAGGGCGACGTGCAGGTTCGCCCGGACGCGCTCGCAGATCCCGCCGACGTGGTTCCGGAGCGCCCACTCGCGTTCTTCGCCCGCAACCGGAAGCGACTGCGTGCGGCGGTTGCAGTTCACCGGGCGGTCGGCGGTGGTGGTAGTGGCGACGCCAACTCGCAACTGGACGCGACGGTCGACCTCGACGCCCTCGAGAACGGCCTCGAACGCCTCGACGACGACGGCACCGTAGCGGGCGACCCGGAACTCGACCGGCTGACGGTCGCCGTCGACGACCTCGACGCGGTCGCGGGCGTCGCCGAGAGCGTCGCCAACGACCGACTCCGCGAGGCGATCGAGAAACGAGACGTGACCATCGAGGGCGCCGACCTGCTCTCGCTCGTCGAGCGCGGTGCCGGCGTCGACTCGCTGCTCTCCCGGGAACTCGCCGACGAGTTCGACGCAGCCGTCGAGGCCGCCCGCGAGCACCTGATCGACGCCCTCGACCTGGACGTTGGCGAGGCCGAACTCGCCCGTCACGTCTTCGGCGACGAACCGACCTTCCCCGTCGAGCGCGACGAGAACGCCACGGCACGGCTTCGCGAGGAACTCACCGTCGCCCGGGACCGGCGAGCGGCCCAGCTCAAACGCGACCTGGCGGCCGATCTCGCCGCCCAGCGCGAGGGCGCCCAAGACCTGGTTCGCTCGGCACTCGAGCTCGACGTCGAACTCGCCGTCGCCCGCTTCGCGCGGGACTTCGAGTGCACGATGCCCGAGTTCGTCTGGGACGGCGACGACGCCGAAGAAATCGGATTCGCCATCGAAGGCGGCCGCTCGCCCGTCCTCGAGGAGCCCCTCGAGGAAATCGAACCCGTCGACTACGCGGTGTCGGGCACCACCCTGCTCTCGGGGGTCAACAGCGGCGGGAAGACCTCGACGCTCGACCTGGTCGCGAGCGTCGTCGTGCTCGCGCACGTGGGTCTGCCCGTTCCCGCCGAAGGCGTCCGACTGCGCCGCTTCGACGACGTGCACTACCACGCCAAGACCCAGGGGACCCTCGACGCCGGGGCGTTCGAGTCCACCGTCCGGGAGTTCGCGGCCCTCGCCACCGGTGGCGAGGGCTCGCTCGTCCTCGTCGACGAACTCGAGAGCATCACCGAGCCCGGGGCGAGCGCGAAGATTATCGCTGGCATCCTCGAGGCACTCGCCGAGAACGGCGCGACGGCCGTCTTCGTCTCCCACCTGGCTGGGGAAATCCGGGAGATGGCCGCCATCGACGTGGCCGTCGACGGCATCGAGGCCGTCGGCCTGGTCGACGGCAAACTCGAGGTCAACCGGTCGCCGGTCAAGGACCACCTCGCCCGATCGACCCCCGAATTGATCGTCGAGAAGCTTGCCCAGGATGGGAACGCCGCCTTCTACGACCGGTTGCTCGAGAAGTTCGAGTGACCGCGGTCAGAGGGTGATCACGGAATCGGAGAGTGAACATCGTCGGAGAGCGACCACGAGGTCGGGTCATCCGCGAGGCTCGTTCGAGGGTCGAGCCGCGGTCTCGGTGGCGGCCGCCTGCATCCCCCGATACCCCGCGACGGCGACGAGGGCGCTGGCGAAGGCGGCGACGTAGAGGCCGGGTTCCGGCGAGACGGTGACGTAGTGGGCGGGGTAGCCGACGGCGAAGACGTTCTCGAGGGAGGTGTAAATCACGCCCAGCGACAGGAGCGTCAGGACGCCCACGGCCGCGGTCACCTTGGCCCCGAACGCGGTCCACTCGCGCAGGGTTACCAGTCCGAGGGCAACGAAGCCGGCGACTGGAACGGCGTAGCCCATGCCGGTGAATCCGTTCGTCGTCGTCGATATGTCGAACACGTCGATGCTGGCCCAAGGCAGGAACGCGCTGACGACGAGGCATACGCCGCCGAGGGCGGCCAGACGCTCGTTTCCGTCCGCAGGTACGTCGACCATCGATCCGTTCTGGCCCCGGCTTCGTATATAAAGTCGCGGACGCTGTGTCGGCGCTCGCGCACCAATTTCCCGTTTCGGCTGTCTCGAGCGGTGAGGACCCGGCTTCACGCCGAAAACGACCGCAAACAACTAAGTAGCTTCGAGGGCGTGGTGAAAGTGATGACTGGCGACCCCGAGGAGGGGATGTTGTCGTGGGACGAATCCGTGTTCAGGAACGAGCACGTCTTCGAGATCGATTACGTCCCCGAGACGTTCCGCCACCGCGATTCGCAGATGCAGAGTCTCACGTACGCGCTGCGACCCGCGGTCCGGGGCTCGCGCCCGCTCAACGTGATGGTCCGCGGACCGCCGGGAACGGGGAAGACGACGGCGATCCAGAAGCTGTACGACGAGGTCGGCGCCCAGACCCGGGACGTCCAGACGATCCGGGTCAACTGTCAGGTCAACTCGACGCGATACTCGGTCTTCTCGCGGCTGTTCGAGGGCTGTTTCGACTACGAACCCCCGTCGTCGGGCATCTCCTTCAAGAAGCTCTTCGGCCAGATCGCCGAGAAACTCGTCGAGGACGACCGCGTGCTCGTCGTCGCGCTCGACGACGTCAACTACCTCTTCTACGAGAACGAGGCGTCAGATACGCTCTACTCGCTGCTTCGCGCTCACGAGGAACACCCGGGGGCGAAGATCGGCGTCATTGTCGTCTCCTCGGACCCGGCACTCGAGGTGATCGACGCCCTCGACACTCGCGTCCAGAGCGTCTTCCGGCCCGAGGACGTCTACTTCCCGGTGTACGATCAACCGGAAATCGTCGACATCCTCCACGAGCGCGTCACCCGCGGGTTCCACGACGGCGTCGTCGCCACAGATGTCCTGGAGCAGGTCGGCTCGCTCACGGCCAAAAGTGGCGATCTCCGGGTGGGAATCGACCTCCTCAGACGGGCCGGACTCAACGCCGAGATGCGCGCGAGCCGAACCGTCGAACTCGAGGACGTCGAGAAGGCCTACGAGACGTCGAAGTACATCAACCTCTCCAGGAGCCTCAACAGCCTGAGCGAGAACGAGCGAGCCCTCCTCGAGGTACTCGTCGACCACGACGGCGCGCAGGCCGGCGAGGTGTACGAGCGGTTCAGCGAGGAGACCGACCTCGGCTACACCCGCTATTCGGAAATCGTCAACAAGCTCGACCAGCTCGGCCTGATCGACGCCGAGTACGCCGAGATCGACGGACGCGGACGGTCGCGGTCGCTGACGCTCTCGTACGAACCCGAGGCGATTCGGGAGCGACTCGAGTGAGCCGCCGGTCGCCGATTCGTCCACCCCCCACTAGCGTGTGCCACCCACTGCCTCGTCCACTCAAACGGTGAGCCACCCGCTCGGTGCCGATTTATCGTCCGACGCCGAGTAGCAACGACTCGGCGTCAGTTCGTCCGACCGCGCTGGTCCTCGAGCGCCTCGAGGTCGGCCGTCGCCGGCTTCGGCGTGGGCTCTTGCTCGGCGAGCGCTGGCGAGCCGACGGCCGGCGACGATTCGTCGGCTTCACCGCCCGCTCGAACGGCGCTGAGTTGCTCGCGGGCGGCCGAACGGACGAAATTCCAGCCGTCCTGGACGAACGGGACGGGGTCGTCCGCGACGGCGTAGTCGAACCGGGGCTCTCGAACAATCGACGTGGCGACGTCGCTGACGGCGGAGAGAAACGAGGGACGTTCGACCAGCGGGTAGTCCTCGGCCAGGATGCTGTGGAGGTGACAGAGTTCGCCTCGGAGCAGGTGGCCGCCGATGCCGACCTCGTAGTCGGGCTGGCTGATCGGTTCGCCACGCGCGAGTTGCCAGTAGTAGTAGGGGAAGTCGGCCCCAGCACGGACGGAGAACGGGAGCGACGACCAGAACCGCGGGTTGATCTCCATCAGTTCGAACGACCCCGTCTCGGGATTGCGCAGGAACTCGACCATCGCCAGGCCGTGCCACTCGAGTTCGTCCAGCAGCGCGAGACCGGCGGCCTCGAGTTCGGGGATGTCGGTCGACTCTCGGTAGGCACTCGGCCCACCACTGTACTTGTAACCCCGTTTCTGGCAGTGCTGGAAGGTGGCGACCGCCTCCCCCTCGTCGTACAGCGCGAAGAAGCCGTACTCCCGGGAGTCGGGGACGTACTCCTGGACGATGGGGACGTGACCCCACTCGTTGAGCGACGATTCGACCGCGGGCGGGGTGCCGGGTTCGTGGTAGACGGTCGAGCCGATGTCGCTGAGCCCGGCGTCGTGACCGAGGTACTCGGGGGCGGCGACGGTGTAGCGAGGCTTGATGATCGTCTCGCGCGACCAGTCGTCCCACTCGTCGAGCAGGGTCGTCTCGGGCGTCTCGACGCCGGCGCGCTCGGCAGCCGCGAAGAGTTCGACCCGGTCTTGCACCTGCCGCAGGGTCTCGAAGTCCGGCCACGGCGTCGCGACGTACTCGGCGAAGGCGTCCTTATTCGCCGCGAGCGTGTAGATGTCCTCCTCGCGGACGGGAATGATCGTCTCGACGCCGGGGCGTTCGGCGAGCGAGAGGAGGACGTCCCCGTAGGCCTCGAGGTCCGATCTTGGGTCGGGGAGCGTGACGAATCGATCGCAGTGCCTCGAGACGGAGCCGGGCGTCGTCCGATCCTCGGAGCCGACGATGGTGTAGATCCCGCGCGGACCGAGCGACCGCAGGCAGGCGACGGTGCTGGGGGCCGTGATACCGGGGACGATGACGCGTTCTCGCGCCCCGCGTGGATGGTCGTGCGCAGCCGATTGCATACGCGTTGAAGGGGACCACGAGGGTATTGTTATGGGTCCGTTACCCTCGTATGGCTGCCCTACCGTTCCAAAAACCGATCCTCGAGGACCGATTCTCGAGAAGACTCACGCTTGCTCGAGGCGCTGGCGATAGCTCTCGGCGTGTTCGATGGCGTCCTCGAGTCGATCTGCCGTCTCGGCGTCGGACTCGCGTCGTGCCTGCCTGAGCGCGTTGAGGTGCTCGTCGAAGGCGGCGTGGTCGGCCTCGCTCTCGCTGGCGGCGATTTCGGCGAAAGCGGCCGCCGTATCCCGGATTACGTCCCGCACGTCGTCGCCGGCGGTCTCGGTCGCCAGCTCGAGGTCGGCTCGAGCCTGCTGTAAGTCGGCGTCTCCGCTGGAACTGGACATACGCTCTCGACGACGACCGGCGTCAAAGACGTGGGGGCGGCATATGCGCGTCGGCCTCGGTCAGCGGACCAGCCAGCCGTGGCCGTCAGACGAGCGGCTTACGTAGCCCGAGCCCCTGGTCACGGATACGATGAGCGACACTCGAGGCCCCCTCCAGCCGGATCGACCCGAGGCCGCGAAACCGTTCGCGGTCGACGCCCCGTTCGAACCCGCGGGCGACCAGCCCGAGGCGATCGACCAGCTGGCGGCGGGCTTCGCCGACGGCATGGACCGCCAGACGCTGCTCGGCGTGACGGGGTCAGGGAAGACCAACACCGTCTCGTGGGTAATGGAGGAGGTCCAGGAGCCGACGCTGGTCATCGCCCACAACAAGACCCTGGCCGCCCAGCTCTACGAGGAGTTCCGGAACCTGTTCCCCGACAACGCCGTCGAGTACTTCGTCTCCTACTACGACTACTACCAGCCCGAGGCCTACGTCGAGCAGACCGACACCTACATCGACAAGGACGCCTCGATCAACGACGAGATCGACCGCCTCCGTCACTCGGCGACGCGCTCGCTGCTCACACGAGACGACGTGATCGTCGTCGCCTCGGTCTCGGCCATCTACGGCCTCGGTGACCCGCGAAACTACGTCGAGATGGCAATGCGCCTCGAGACGGGCGAGGAGATCGGCCGCGACGAGTTGTTGAAGCGCCTGGTCGACCTGAACTACGAGCGCAACGACGTCGACTTCACCCAGGGCACGTTCCGGGTTCGCGGCGACACCATCGAGATTTTTCCAATGTACGGCCGCTACGCCGTCCGCATCGAGTTCTGGGGCGACGAAATTGACCGCATGCTCAAAGTCGACCCGCTCGAGGGCGAGGTCAAGAGCACCGAACCCGCCGTCCTCGTCCACCCCGCGGAGCACTACTCGATGCCCGAGACGCGCCTCGAGCAGGCCGTCGAAGAGATTCGGGACGACCTGGACTCGCGGATCTCGTACTTCGAGCGGAAGGGCGACCTGCTCGCCGCCCAGCGCATCGAGGAGCGGACTACGTTCGACCTCGAGATGATGGAGGAGACGGGCTACTGCTCGGGCATCGAGAACTATTCGGTGTACCTCGACGACCGCGACCCCGGCGACACGCCCTACACCCTGCTGGATTACTTCCCAGACGACTTCCTCACCGTGGTCGACGAATCCCACGTCACCCTGCCCCAGGTTCGGGGCCAGTACGCCGGCGACAAGTCCCGGAAGGACTCGCTGGTCGAGAACGGCTTTCGGCTCCCGACCGCCTACGACAACCGCCCGCTCACGTTCGAGGAGTTCGAGGAGCGAACCGACAAGACGCTGTACGTCTCCGCGACGCCGGGCGACTACGAGCGCGAGGAGAGCGACCAGATCGTCGAACAGATCGTTCGCCCCACCTACCTCGTCGACCCCGAAGTAGAAGTGGCCCCCGCGACCGGCCAGATCGACGACCTCATGGACCGCATCGACGCCCGCATTGACCGCGACGAGCGCACCCTCGTGACGACGCTGACAAAGCGGATGGCCGAGGACCTGACCGAGTACCTCGAGGAGGCGGGCGTCGACGTCGCCTACATGCACGACGAGACGGATACCCTCGAGCGGCACGAGATCGTCCGCTCCCTCCGCCTCGGGAAGATCGACGTCCTCGTCGGCATCAACCTCCTGCGGGAGGGCCTGGACATTCCCGAGGTCTCCCTCGTGGCGATCCTGGACGCCGACCAGGAGGGGTTCCTCCGATCCGAAACCACGCTCGTCCAGACGATGGGGCGGGCGGCCCGCAACGTCAACGGCGAGGTCGTGCTCTACGCCGACGAAGTCTCGAACGCGATGGAGTCGGCCATCGAGGAGACGCGGCGCCGTCGCGAGATTCAACGCGAGTTCAACGAAGAACACGGCCACGAGCCGATGACCATCGAGAAGGAAGTCGGCGAGACCAACCTGCCCGGGAGCAAGACCGACACCTCGAGCGTCGCCGGGACCGACCTCGAGGACGAAGAGGACGCCGCCCGCTATGTCGCCGAACTTGAGGATCGCATGCAAGAGGCAGCGAGCAATCTCGAGTTCGAGCTCGCGGCGGACATCCGGGATCGGTTGCGGGAGGTTCGCGAAGAGTTCGACCTCGAGGGGAAGGACGAGGGTGTCGCCCCGCCAGCCGAAGAGTTCTAGCGGCTCCACCCTCGCTGCTGCTCACTCGATGACGTCGAACTCTTTGCACCCGCATCGACAGCCCGTTCGCCGGCCGATCGGCTGTACCGTCCCGTCGGGCCACAACTGAGCGGCGTAGACGTTCGAACAGGATTGGCAGGCGGCCGCGACCTTTCGTTTTCCGTTTTCTTTGACGTCGCTTTCGCTCTCGTCCGATCTGTCGACTCCATTCGGCCGCGGTTCGGACTGCGAGGAGGGCTCGACGCTCGTCTTCGACCGTGGCGGCTCGGCCATAGTATACTCCATCACGGGAACGAGGAAAGCCGAACTGCTTTGAGTTAGAAGCTACTTATATACCCGAGGATGGGATCATGATCGCTCGAGGTCCTCCGCCCGCTCCGAGGATACCGTGAGCGTATTTCTGGTGAGGTTGTTCGTCGCCCGACGGAGCCGCTGTGAGACGGCGTTCGTCGAGATGTCGAGGGCGTCCGCCAGTTCGGCGATCTGCGTCTCGCGCGGGACGGCGAAGTAGCCCATCTCGAGCGCGGTGATCATCGCCTCCCGTTGCTGGGGCGTCAGGTCGTACTCGCGTTCCTTCGGGTCCGTCACCTCGTAGAGCCGCTGGAGTTCGAAGGAGTAGCCCCGTTCGTCGAAGTAGTGCTGGAACGACTCGAGTCGCCCCTGCCCGACGAACTGGAGTTTGAGATACCAGGTCCCGTTCGTCGCTGCTGCTTCCTGGACGATTCCGTGTTGGTCGACGACCTGGTCGATCAGTTCCTGGACGCGTTCGGCCCAGTGGACGTTGAAGTAGCCGACGTCGTCGGTACGATTGATCTCATTCAGTTCTGTAACCGAGGAATCGGCCCGTATCGCCGCTTCCGCCGCGTCGAGGTCGTCCGCGGTCGCCCACAGGAACGGCATGACCCACTCGCGGCTGTGGGTGGCGAGTCGCTCGGCCTCGATCGTGAGGTCCGGGACCGTCTCGAGCGCATCCTCGAGGGCGAACGCCTCGGCCGGGAGCGTGAACTCGGTTACGATGCTCATGCGGCGACTGATGGGTCCGACCCGTAAAAGGCGTCGCCAGGAATCCGCCACTGAACCGTCGAGACTGGCGGGCCGGCGGTCCCACTCCCCTCACTCGACACTCGAACCGTCCACTCGAGTACGTCTTACTCGAACCCACTCACCAGCGTCGCGAGCCACTGGACTGGATCGCCGCGGCGACGGACCTCGACTCGCTCGACCCACTTCACCCACTGGAAGCCGCGACGACCGGGCGCCACGAGTCGCATCGGCGCCCCGTGCCCGTGGCTCAACGGTTCGCCGCCAACGTGCGTCGCGAGCAACGCGTCCCGCGCTTCCTCGATCGGGAGCGACCACCGGTAGCCGGTCACCGAGACGAACCGGACGTATCGGGCGTCCGCGTCGACGTCTGCCGCCTCGAGCAGGTCGCCAACGCGAACGCCGTTCCAGCGCTGGACGGTGTACCAGCCACTCGTGCAGTCGAGGAGCGCCTCCTCGTCGCTGTCCGGAACCAGCTCGTCGGTGCCGTACTCGAGGGGCGTTTCGACCTCACCCTGAACGGACAGCGTCCACTCAGCGAGGTCGATCGGGTCTGGATCGTCCGCGGCCCACGAGGTGACCGGGAAGCTCGCGTTCCCGTCGCCGCGTCGCGGCTGTGAGCCGGTGAACCGCCGATCGGCGCCACGAGTCTCGAGGAGTCGGTTGGTGGTCTCCTGGACCCGGTAGGCGGCGGCCCCGCCGAGCAGCAACGCCCCGTAGGTGAGCGTCGTCCGGCGACGGTCGAAGTCGCGCCGGCGCGGGCGGCGAAACCGGGTCGCGAGGTGCCAGGCCATCAGGGGAACGAGCGCGAGACCGAACCCAACGTGAACGCTCAGCAGAGTCCAGTACGCGATGCGGACGTCCGCGCCGAACACCCAGACGACACCCGTGCCGACTGCGCCCGTCACCGCGACCAGGGTGAGTACCGACAGGGCGGTGGAGCGACGCCACAGCCGGCGATCGGTCAGTCGGTGACGAACCCTGGCGAGTTTGAACCCCAGGAAGACGACGAGTGTCAGGCCGAGGATCCGGTGGAGCCAGAAGAGCGGCCACCCCTCCGGCCTGCCGACGGTGAACGAGAGCAGTCCCGAGACCGCCTCGAGCACGACGATGGCGAAGATCGACCAGTCGACGAGGCGCGGCGGTGGCCTGAGGGCGTCGACGGCTGCGCTGAAAACCGCTGGTGGCCCGAAGCCCATGCTTGTGGTACGGGTTCACACGGTAAGAAGGGTGTGACGAACCGTGGTCGTGGCGGGAGTTCACTCGAGTGACCGCCCACTTTGGGGGTGAAAGAGCGAGCCGCAAACTCGTCACTCGAGCGGCCCGGAACCGTCAGTCGTCACCAGGGGCTTCTCGACGCTGGGTTCCGGCGAATGGCTTGGCAGAGATGTTCTTACGGCCGGCGTCGAGTTCCGAGAGGGCGTACACGAGACCGACGAGCAGAATCGCGCCGAGGGGCACCAGGACGAACGGCGAGAGGCCGAACAGACCGTACGCCAGGTAGACGATCAGTGCGACGAAGATCACCGTAACCGCGTAGTACAGCTGGGTCCTGACGTGGTCGATGTGGTCGGCGCCGGCGAACGTCGAGGAGAGGATCGTCGTGTCCGAAATGGGCGAGCAGTGATCGCCGAAGATGGCCCCCGAGAACACGGTTCCGACGGCGAGTGCCAGCACTTCCGGCGAGCCGTTGCCGACCTCGTAGGCCAGCGGGATGGCGACCGGCGTCACGATCCCCATCGTTCCCCACGAGGTGCCGATCGAGAAGGCGATCACGGCGGTCGTCAGCAACACGACAACCGGGAGCAGCGTCGGTGTGATGAATCCAGCGGCGATGTCGGTGACGTACCGGCCAGTCTCGAGCACCTCCGCGACGGTCCCGATCGACCACGCCAGGACGAGGATGCTGACGGCGGTGAGCATGATCCCGAACCCGTCCAGGACGGTCTCCATGGACTCCTCGAGGTCCATCACGCCGTAGTACAGCGACATCGCGACAGCGGTCGCGACCATAGCGAACGAGCCCCAGACGAGCGCGCCCGTGAAGTCGACGTTGTCCACGAGGGTGATGAGCGCGTCGCCGCCAGATGCAGCCTCGGCGGGCGTGACGCCGGCGGCCTGGAAGCCGGTGATCGCCGCCCCTCCCATGACGACGATCACCAGGACCGCGACCGGCACGACGAACGTTCGCACCAGGGGATCCTCGACGACCGGCTCACCGAGGTCCTCCTTCATGCTCTGGAGCGGCGTAGCGTCCTCGCGCGTGACGTTCCCCGTCTCCCTGGCGCGCGTTTCCGCGGTGAGCATCTCTCCGAAGTCTCGGCGGGTGAGGACGACGATCAGGACCATCAACAGGGCCAGCAGGCAGTAGACGTTGAACGGGATCGACCAGAGGAACGTCGCCACGGCCGAGGGCGTCTCGCCGTCGATGTTCTGGTACTCGTTCTGGATGAGGCTGATCTGGAAGGCGACCCAGCTCGAGATGCCGAAGGTCGCCACCGGCGCGGCCGTCGAGTCGAGGATGTAGGCCAGTTTCTCCCGGGACATTCGCATCTCGTCGGCGATGTCCTTGACCGCCGAACCGACGATGGCCGTGTTGGCGTAGTCGTCGAAGAACCACACCAGGCCGAGCAACCAGGCGGCCAGGCCGACCCGCCGGTGGGAGTCGACCCGATCGGTCGCAGCGCGGGCTATAGCGATCGAGCCGCCCATTCGCCACGTGAGAGCGATACCGGCACCCAGCAGGAACGTGAACGTGATGATCTCGGCGTGGAACGTGTCGTCCCCGAACGAGGCGACGATCCAGCCGAACGCTTCGATTACGCCGACGAACGGGACGGCGGCGATGTCGAGGGCGCTCTCTGCGTTGTCCCAGGCGATGAGCACGCCGCCGGACCAGACGCCGAGAAACAGCGAGAGCATGGCCCGGCGGGTGAGGATGGCGAGCATGATCGCCAGCAACGGCGGCAGGAGCGACCACGCGCCGAACGGATGTGGTTGTACCATGTACACACGGAGCACGCTAGTGGTATTTAAACGATGCGTAATCGCAATCTTCGTGTCACTGACAGACTGACAGCTCTACTCTGCGGAGAAAAACGCTCGAGTACGCTTACTCGAGCAACAGGAGTTCGGGGTTCTCGAGGTACTGCATGACCTCGTTGGTGAACGCCGCGCCTTCGGCGCCGTCGATGAGGCGGTGGTCGAACGAGAGCGAGAGCGTCATGACCGAGCGGGGTTCGATCGATTCGTTACCCTCGTCGTCGGTGACGACGCGTGGCTTGCGCTTGATCTCGCCAACCGCGAGGATGCCCGCCTCGGGGTAGTTCAGAATCGGCGTGGCGTACTCGCCGCCGATGCCGCCGATGTTCGTGATGGTGAACGTCGAGCCCCGGAGTTCGTCCGGGCTGATGGTTCGCTCGCGGGCCTTCGTCACCAGTTCGTCCGTCTCCGAGGAGAGCTGGAGCATGCCCTTGTGGTCGGCGTCCTCGACGACCGGTACCATCAACCCAGCGTCGGTCGCGGCCGCGACGCCGATGTTGTAGTAGTTGCGGTGGACGATCTCCTGGTTCTCGTCGTCGATCATCGCATTCATCTCCGGGAACTCCTTGAGCGCCGCGACGACCGCCTTCATGATGAACGGCATGTAGGTCAGCCGGATGCCCTGTTCCTCGGCGGTCGGCTTGAGCCGCTCACGGGTTTCGACGAGTTTCGTCACGTCGACCTCGTCGTGGTGGGTGACGTGCGGTGCCGTGTACTTCGAGCGCTCCATCGCGTTCGCGATGGTCTTGCGGACGCCCTTGAACGGCTCGCGGGTCTCACGCGGGCCGGTCTCGCCGGTCGCGACTGCGGCGGCGTCGGCCTCCTGGGCGCGCTGCTGGGCCTCGGCGTACTCCATCACGGCCTCGGGCGTGACGAACGCCTCGCCGTCGCGCTCTTCGGTCGCGGGGACGGCGTTGATATCGACGCCCTGTTCCTCCGCGACGCGGCGAGTGGCGGGAGCGGCCAGCGTGCGGTCGCGGTCGGCCGATTCGACGGATGGAGCGCTCGAGGCATTCGCCCCAGTTCCTGTTCCTGTTCCTGCTCCCGACTCGGTCTCACCGTGGGCACCCGCGGCGGCGTCGACGCCGCCGGTTCCCTCGGTCGGCTCCGCCGGAGCCGTCTCTGCGGCCTCGGCGGATTCGGCGCCACCGTCGCTCGAGCCACCCGCGGCCGCCTCGACGTCACCCTCGGTGATCCGGTCGCCAGGACCGCTGCCTTGGACTGTCGAGATGTCGACGCCCTGCTCGCGGGCGAGTTTGCGAACCCGCGGCGGGGCGAAGACGCGGCCCTCGGGAACGTCGACGGACTCGGGGTCGGCCGCTGCGTCCGCGGAGTCGGTCGAACTCGAGTCGGCCGTCTCGGCCTGGTCGGCGTCTGCTTCGGTTTCCGTTTCGGCGCTCGCCTCCTCCGCCGCATCCGCCTCGCCCTCGACGTTGAACGTGATAATCACGTCACCGACCGGGACCATTTCACCCTCCTCGGCGCGAAGTTCCGCGACCGTGCCGTTGTACGGCGAGGGAACCTCGACCAGCGCCTTGTCCGTCTCGACCTCGGCGACTGGCTGGTCCTCGCTGACCGTGTCGCCGGGTTCAACCAGCCACGAGACCAGTTCACCCTCGGCCACGCCCTCGCCCACGTCGGGAAGTTTGAATTCGCGCATACGTCGCCTTCACGGTTCGCTCACATACGGTTTTCGTTACCCTTTCGATTCGCACATATATTGCTCGGGACAGAACGGTGGTTCGTCCGTCGATTCGTTCGATCGAACTAGCTGCCGACCCGTGCCCGAACGGATTGTGACGGTGAGCTCGACTACAACCGCCGGCGACGCGCCAACAACCCGGCTATCAGAAGCAGGGCGAAAATCGCCACTGCTGGTGATCGTTCGAGGGAATCGTCACTCTCTGCAGCGACGTCGCCACGGTACAGGACAATCTCGGGCACCGGATCGTCGCCGATTGTCCAGACGTAGATCTGCTGTGCGTGCGTCACAGTGTCGGGCTTATCCCGATTGACGGTCCAGTTCTCCCACCGTTCGGCGGGTACCGCGACCCGGAACTCGTCGCCCGACTCGAGTGCAGCACCGAACCCGGGCCCGATCCGGATTCGATCGTCGTCAGTTGTCGGAATGTCGATCCACTGGACGCTGTAGCGGATCGTTATGGTTTCCGCGTCGTCGCCTCGGGGAACCGAGTAGCCTCTCCTGGGGTGCTCGACCGCGTCGGAATCGAGGTCGTTGGCCGCCATCGCGTCCTGAACGATTTCCTCGCCGCGGAACCACGCTACGTCCAGCGTTTCGTTGCGCGCTCGCTGGAGTTCTGCAGTCGATCTCGCTTCGTAGCTGATCTCAACGCTGACTTGAGCGGCATCCGGTGCTCTCGGGGTGATCTCGACCACGTACGTCGCGTTCTCGGGCGGCTCTCCGTGGATGTCTCCATTTTGACCGTCGACCGCAGGCGATTTATCGGCCGACGCGGCGATGGCATGACCGGACGCGAATCCGAGCACGGTCAGGACAACGACGACCGCACCGATACAGACGAGCGCGTACTCGAGGGGCCCACGGTGTCGATCACTCATTCGTATCGGGCCTCACCTAGTAACTCATCGGTATGATATTGATTTTTGTGACCGTCAGAAGATTTCATCGTGTATGGATTATCTATCGTTCATTTAAGTGTTGTTGACAGATGTCGTCAATTAGATGGAGTACGGTCTAAATCACCCGTAAATAATCGAGCGAAGAGGTGCAAGAAGACGATTGATCAGTCCATAGCCCGCCTCGGAATCAATCCAGACCGACGCAGTCGGCGTTCCTGAACGCACAGGGTCGCTTCCGGCGACCCTAAAAATCCATCGCGTCCCGGATTCCCGTCTCGATACGGGCCGGCTCTGGCAGGTAGTAGTCCTCGAGCGCGTACAGCGGGAACGGCGTGTCGAACCCGCTGATGCGCTGGATCGGCGCCTCCTGGTACATCAGGGCCTCCTCCTGGATGGTCGCGGCGATTTCGGCACCCATGCCGTTCGTCTTCGGCGCTTCGTGGACGACCGCGCCACGGCCGGTCTTCTTGAACGACTCGACGATGGTGTCGATGTCCAGCGGGGAGACCGTACGGAGGTCGACGACCTCGACGTCGATCTCGCCCTCGAGGTTTTCGGCGGCCTCGAGCGTCGGGCGGGTCATCGCGCCGTAGGTGAACACCGAAATATCAGATCCCTCGCGGCGGACGGCCGCCTCGCCGATCGGTACCTCGTAGGGCTCGTTGGGCACCTCCTCACGGAACGCCCGGTAGATGAGCTTGGGCTCGAGGAAGATGACCGGGTCGGGTGAGCGAATCGCGCTCGTGAGCAGCCCCTTCGTGTCGTAAGGCGTCGAGGGGATGACGACCTTGAGACCGGGCTGGTGGACGAACATCGCCTCGCTCGACTCGGAGTGGTGCTCGGGCGCCCGGATCCCACCGCCGTAAGGGGCGCGGATGACCATCGGGCAGGTGAAGCGACCGCGCGAACGCGTTCGCAGGCGCGCGGCGTGGGAGACGATCTGGTCGAAGGCGGGGTAGATGAACCCGAGGAACTGCATCTCGGGGACGGGCCGGAGTCCGTAGGCGGCCATCCCGATGGCCGTCCCGACGATGCCCGACTCGGCGAGCGGCGTGTCGATGACGCGGTCCTCGCCGAACTCGTCGTAGAGCCCTTCCGTCGCCCGGAAGACCCCGCCGTTCTTTCCGACGTCCTCGCCCATGACGACGACGTCTTCGTCCCGTTCCATCTCCTGACGCAGTCCGTCGCGGACCGCCTGTACCAGCGTGAGGTTTTCAGATTCTGCTGCCATGTTAGTCCTCCAGTAGCGCGTCGTCTCCGTACTGTTCGCGAATCCGTTCGAACCACTCGCGTTGCTCCGCGAGTCGTCGCGGCATCTCGGCGTAGACCTGCGAGAAGATTTCCTCGGGGTCCGGCCGCTCGACGGCTTCGGCGGCGTCGATCGCGTCCGCGACCGCGTCGGTGACGCGCTCTTCGATCGCGTCGGCGCGCTCGTCGTCGAGCATCCCGTGTTCGCGCAGGAACGTCTCCATGCGCGGGATCGGATCCTTCTGTTTCCAGCGTTCGACCTCCTCGTCGTCGCGGTAGACCGAGGGGTCGTCCGCGGTGGTGTGGGCCCCGAAACGGTACTGTACCGCCTCGATGAGCGTCGGGCGAAGTTCGCCCTCGCCCGGATTCTTCGCCTTCTGGATGGCATCGCGGGTCACCTTGTAGACGGCCAGCGGGTCCATCCCGTCGACCTGGACGCCCTCGAACCCGTAGGCTTTGGCCTTCTGGGCGATGGTGTCACTCGCGGTCTGGCGCTCTCGAGGCACCGAGATGGCCCACTGGTTGTTGTTACAGAAGAAGACGGCCGGCGCGTCGAAGACGCCCGCGAAGTTCAGCCCTTCGTGGAAGTCGCCCTCGCTCGTGGCGCCGTCGCCGAAGTAACAGAGGAACGCCTTCTCCTCGCCGCGCAGTCGAGAGGCCCAGGCGGCCCCGGTGGCGTGGGGAATCTGGGTCGCGATGGGCACGGCGACCGTGAAGATGTTCTGCTCTTCGGGAACCGCGTTGCCCTCCTCGTGGCCCATCCAGTAGAGCAGCGTCTGTTTCAACGAGAGGCCGCGGACGAGCGCCGCCCCGTGCTCGCGGTAACTCGGGAAGAGCCAGTCCTCGTCGTCCAGGGCGTGGGCGCTTCCGATCTGGGCGCCCTCCTGGCCCGACAGCGGCGGATACGTCCCCATGCGACCCTGTCGCTGGAGACTCACCGCCCGCTGGTCGAAGTGGCGGGCGAGTTTCATCTGCTCGTAGAGCTCGAGGAACTCGGATTCGTCGAGATCCGGAACCTCGACGCCCTCGAGGACGCGACCGTCGTCGTCGAGTACCTGTACTCGATCGCTGGGGTCGTGCTGTAGCGTGCTCACGGGTATACCCACCTTCGCATACCCTAATGGTCTATCGCTCACGTTAAAGGAGTTTCGTAAATAATTTACTATCAGCACGATTCTTGCCATTGATTACCAAAGTTCGCCGTTGTTTTCGGGTAAGAGCGACCGACCGTCCAAATAAACCCGAGTATTCGCAAGAATAGTTTGGAGTATCGCGGATTATGTCCACGTTACTGGACGGATGTTGGTCGCTCGAGCGAGTTCCAGGAGCGAACCGCTCGTGCGGCGGCCCGGTACGATATCGAAACGCGTCGAAAGGTGATGGAATCGCGGGAAGAGAGACCGCTCAGTTCGACGCGGGGCTCTGACGAGCGCTCGCTCGAGCATCCTCGACGCTCTTGCCCTCCCGAAGCACGGCGTCGACGAACAGTTCCCCGGCCTTGTACGACGAGCGAACCATCGGCCCGCTGGCACAGTAAAGAAATCCGAGTTCCTCCTCGGCGACCCGTCGCCAGGTCTCGTACTTGTCCGGGTGGTCGTAGCGCTTGACCTCGAGGTGACTCAACGACGGCTGGAGGTACTGACCCAGCGTGACGATATCGACGCCGCGCTCGCGGAGGTCGGCCAGCGTCTGGTAGACCTCGTGGTCGTACTCGCCGTGGCCGAGCATGATCGACGTCTTCGTGTAGATGTCCGACTCGCGCTCGACCTGCTCGAGCACGCCCAGGCTCTGTTCGTAGCCGGCCCGGCGGTCCCGGACAGGGAACTGCAGGCGCTCGACGGTCTCGACGTTGTGGGCGATGACGTCCGGCTGGGCGTCGATGATCTTTCGGACGAGGCGTTCCTCGCCCTGGAAGTCGGGGATGAGGACCTCGACGAGGATGCCCGGGTGGCGCTTCTTGATTTCGCGAATCGTTCGCGCGAAGTGGCCAGCGCCCTGGTCGGGAAGGTCGTCCCGGTCTACGCTCGTCAGGACGACGTAGTCGAGGCCTATTTCAGCGATCGCCTTCCCAACGTTTTCGGGTTCGTCCGGGTCGAGCGGTTCCATCCCGCCGGTCTCGACGTCACAGAAGTTACACCCGCGCGAGCAGCGATGGCCCATCAGCATGAACGTCGCCGTGCCACCGCTATCTGATTCGTCTGCTCCGTTTCGGCCGCTCCAGCACTCGCCCAGATTCGGGCAGTTCGCCTCCTCACAGACGGTGTTGAGGTCGTGCTCGCGCAGCGTCTCCTTGATCCCGGTGAACTCCCGGCCCGACGGCGGCCGCATCTTCAGCCAGTCGGGCTTTCGCGAGCGACTCATACCTGATCCTGGACGGCGATGGTGAAAAGTCGTGGTGGTTCCGGGCGAAATTCGCCCGCCGTTCCGTTGAGACAAAGGGTCAACGTGAATGAACAGTTATATTACGACCCGTGTGCCAATGTAACAGGTCACTGACGATGCTATCCGCTTCGCGTGAGGAAATTTCGAACGGCTCTCTCCCGAAAGTCCTCCTCGTACTCGCCGCACCGCTGCTCGTCCAGAACCTCGTGCACGTCGCCAATCAGGTGATCGACGTCTTCTGGCTCGGTCGATTAGGTGGCAACGCCATCGCGGCCGTCGGGTTGAACTTTCCGATCATCGCCCTGCTGTTCACCGTCGCCATCGGCATCTCGGTGGGTACGCAGGTCGTCGTCGCCCAGCGCGTCGGAAGCGAGAACCTCGAGGGAGCCCGTCGCGTCGCCGTCACCGGCACCGTCGTCGGCCTGATCGGCGGAACGATCCTCGGCATCGTCGCGTTCGTCTTCGCGCGAGACGTGATGGGGCTGTTCGCGGCCGAACCACAGGTCATCGAAGCCGCCGCCGCCTACCTCGCGGTCATCGCGCTCGGCATTCCACTCGCGACCGCCAGCGACGCCCTCGAGTCGGGCTTCGTCGGCTGGGGCGACGCCCGTGCAGCGCTCTACATCAACGTCGCCACCGTGGTCGTCAACGTCGCTCTCGATCCGTTCCTCATCTTCGGCTGGTGGGTGTTCCCAGAACTCGGCGTCGAGGGAGCGGCCGCCGCGACCGCCATCGGCTACACGGCGGGCTTTTTCTTCGCGATCGGCCTCGCCGTCTACGGCCGGGACGGCTTCCGGATCGGGCTTCGTGATATCGGCTTCGACCTCGAGGACGCCCGCGAGATCGTCGACGTCGGCTGGCCGAACGCCGGCCAGTACGTCGCGAGCCAGTCCGTCCGCGTGCTGATGGTTGCCATCATCGCCGTCGCGGGCGGATCGGCCGCCGTCGCTGCCTACACCATCGGCGCCCGAGTCGCTTCCATCGCCTTCATCCCCGCCCAGGGCCTCCAGCAGGCCGCTCAGAGCGTCATCGGGCAGAACCTCGGCGCCGAGAATCCAGGCCGGGCAACCAGGACGACATGGGTCGGCGTCGCCATCGCCGCGGGTGCCCTCACCGTCGTCGGTGCCGTCCAGTGGCTCGTTCCCGAGACGCTGACGACAGTCTTCGTGCCCGACGCGACGCCCGACGAGGTCGCCCACACCGTCGCGTACCTCGAGATCCTCGCCTACGGCTACTGGGCCATCGGTGCGAACTACCTGCTGATGGCTGGGTTCAACGGCGCCCGCCGAACGCGGACGAGTTTCGTCGCCACGCTCTGTCAGTACTGGGCCGTTCGCCTCCCGGTCGCCGCGCTCGGGATCTACGTCCTCGGCATGGACGCGACCGCCGCCTTCTGGGCCGTCACGATCTCGAACGTCGCCGTGGCCGTCGGTCTAGGTCTGTACTACTGGTACGAGACCGGCTCCGGGATGAATCAACGTGCGGTCGACGTCGCGGCCTCGAGTACCGATTGATCGGATTTTATTCCCGGGTCGCTCGATGTTGGCCCCTCGAGTGGGCCCTCAGGCAGTTCAGCTGTTCAGGCCCGTTCAATCACTTCAGTTCCGTGTAGTCGCCCTATCTCCGTTCAACGGAAAACCACCTCGCCCCGACGCTCGTGTTCCATCTCCTCCGTGACCGCCGTCGCAATCCCCTCGCCGAACTCGCGCTCGAGGAACCATAGCGCCAGGTCGATGCCCGACGTGACGCCGCCCGCGGTCAACACGTCGCCGTCGTCGACGACACGCGCCGAGCGCACGTCCGCGACCGGCTCGAGGGCCTCGAGGGCGACCTGGTGGGTGACAGCGGGCCGACCGTCCAGCAGGCCCGCGTCGGCGAGTACCATCGCGCCCGTACAGATCGACGCGACGACGGTTCCGCTCGCATGACGGGTGGCGACGGCCTCCGGAAGCCGACCCTCGTCGATTACACGGCTAACGCCCCCGTCGTCGCTCGTCCAGCCCCCGCCCGGGACGACGAGTACGTCCGGGTCGCCCAGGACCCCGTCGGGCTCGACGCGCAGGCCGTGGCTCGCTCGAACCCGGTCCACGGACTCGAGGGTGACGAGTGTCGTCTCGAGGGGCGCACCGGCACGAGCACCGTTCTGGAAGACCTCGAAAGGGCCGATGGCGTCGAGTTCGTCGAAACCGGGAAAGAGGACGATTTCGACAGTGGTCGTGGATTCGGCGTCGGACATGTGCTCGAGGAGGGTCCTCGAGACGAAGCGTGTTTCGCGTTCGTCGGCGAGGTTTCGGTGTCGGCCCTCGCCCGTCGCTGGCCGGAGCGTTCGTCGCCGGGCGGGATGTTCGTCGCCGAACGGGCACGGGGTATCACCCCGACAAAAATGAGACCGTAGTCGTCTCAAACCTCGTGGATCAGCCCCTGGACGTCGTCTCGAGACACGGATTTGTCGTGGGTCCGCTCGGCGTGTTGCTGGACGAGGTCGACCATCTCGTCCTCGTTTTCGTCCCGGATGACGAAGTCACAGTCCTCGAACCCCGCGTCTTTGCATTGTACCTCTTTGACCATTGGAATCACTCGCCACGTACGGGCAGCGGTTTCCACACCATCGACCGGTATAACGGTTGTCGGACCGTGTGGTGACAGTCACACAGAGCGAAGACTCCAGAATCTTCTGGCGACGTGGCGGCACCGCCGTCCGAGGACGGTACACTGAAACCCCTCGCCCGACTAGGGGCGTCGATAGCGATGGACGTCGGGACGCTTCGCGAGCGAGCCAGCGACCTGCCCAGGGAGCCCGGCGTCTACCAGTTTCGAAACGGCGAGGCGACGCTGTACGTCGGTAAGGCCGTCGACCTCCGCTCGCGGGTGCGCTCGTACGCGGACCCGCGGAGCGCCCGCATCAGGCGAATGGTCGACCGCGCCGACGACCTCGAGATCGCCGTCACCGACACCGAGACCCAGGCGCTGTTGCTCGAGGCCAACCTGATCAAGCGCCACCAGCCCCGGTACAACGTCCGGCTGAAGGACGACAAGTCCTACCCGATGGTGCAATTGACAGCCCACGAGGCCCCGCAGATCGAAATCACCCGCGACCCGGCCGAGGCCGCGACCGTCTTCGGCCCGTTCACGAACAAGGGACGGCTCGAAACCGTCGTGAAGGCCCTGCGGGAGACCCACGGCCTGCGCGGCTGCTCGGACAACAAGTACGCGGGCCGCGACCGCCCCTGCCTCGACTACGAGATGGGGCTCTGCAGCGCCCCCTGCACCCGCGAGATCGACCTCGAGAGCTACCGCGAGGACGTGCAGTCGGCCGTCCGGTTCTTCGAGGGCGAGACGGGCGTGCTCACGGACCCCCTCCGGCGGGGGATGGAGACCGCCGCCGAGAGCAAGCAGTTCGAGCGCGCCGCTCACCTCCGGGACCGCCTCGAGACCGTCGAGGCGTTCCACGGGGACGCCGACGACGCCGTCCAGTCGATGGGCGAGGGACAGGAACACCTCGTCGACGTCGTCGGCGTCGCGATTCGCGGCGAGGACGCGACCGTCGCCCGCCTGCGATCCGACCGCGGCAAACTGGTCGACCGCGACCGCCACACGCTCGAGGTACCTGCGACCGACGACGAGGCGGAGAGCGCTGTCCCAGCCGTCCTTGCGGCCTTCCTGGTCCAGTACTACGCCGAGCGACAGCTGCCGGACGCGCTGTTGCTCCCCGAGCGCCACGGCGACCCGGAAGTAGCCGCCTGGCTCGAGGCCGAGGGCGTGGCCGTCCGCGTGCCGGGCGCCGGCCGCGAGGCGAAACTCGTCGAACTGGCGCTGAAGAACGCTCGCCAGAACGTCGGCCGGCGGGACGAGTGCGGCATGCTCGCCGACTCGCTGGGCCTCGAGCGCGCCAGGCGCCTCGAGGGGTTCGACGTGAGCCACGCCCAGGGCTCGTCGGCGGTCGGCAGCAACGTCGCGTTCGACGACGGAAGCGCCGACAAGTCGGGCTACCGCCGAAAGAAGCTCACCGACGAGAACGACGACTACGCCAACATGCGTCGGCTCGTCACCTGGCGCGCCGAGCGAGCCCTCGACGGGCGGGACGACCGGCCCGACCCGGACCTGCTGGTGATCGACGGGGGTCGAGGACAGCTGGAAGCGGCGCTCGAGGCCCTGGAGGACGTGGGCTGGGACGTCCCCGCCATCGGGCTGGCGAAAGCCGAAGAGCGCGTCGTCACGCCCGATCGAGAGTACGACTGGCCGCGGGACGCCCCGCACCTCCACCTGCTCCAGCGCGTGCGCGACGAGGCCCACCGCTTCGCCGTCCAGTACCACCAGACGCTACGCGACGAGGTCTCGACGGTGCTCGACGACGTCCCGGGAATCGGGCCGGAGACGCGAAAGCGGCTGCTGGGACGCTTCGGCAGCGTCGAGAACGTCCGGGCGGCGAGCCTCGAGGACCTGCAGAGCGTTCCTGGCGTGGGCGAGCGAACGGCGCAAACGGTCAAGGAGCGGCTGTGAGCGGTCGTCACTGTGAACGGTTGGTCAGCAGGTCGATTCCGACCGTCGATACGAACCCCGACCACCTCTTTGGTACTCGATAACGTAGACCGCGTATGGACGCCGACATCCGCCCGGCCACGGCCGACGACCGCGAGGCCATCCGCGAACTCGCCCGCGAAACCTGGCACGATACGTATACGGAACTCGATCCCGACGAGATCGACGAGACCGTCGACGCCTGGTACAGCGACGAGGATCTCGAGCGCGCGCTCTCGACGCCCGGCACGACGATGCTGGTCGCCGAAGCGGGTGAAGGTGGAATCGTGGGGGTCGCCCACGGCGTCGTCCAGGAGGACGAGGGCGACGTCCTCCGGCTGTACGTCCACCCCGACCACCAGCGCGAGGGCATCGGGACGGCCCTCCACGAGCGCCTCCGCGAGAACCTCGAGGACTTCAACATGCGCCGTATGCGGGCGATCGACCTCGCGTCGAACGCCGACGGGCGGGCGTTCTACGAGGACCTGGGGTTCGAGAAAACCGGCGAGGGCACGGTCGACATCGGTGGCGAGTCCCGTCGGGAGGTCGTCTACACGCTCAATCTCGAGTGACGTCTCGTTCCCTCGAGTGACAGTCAATTCGGGCGAGAGACAACGCTTTGGCACTCGAAGACGTAGCACACCTACCGTGTCAAACGACGACCTCGACGACCTGCTCGACGAACTCGACTCCCACGACGACCTCACCGTCGCCGAACAGGTGCTCACGATTCGCCTCGAGAAGCGCCGGTACGGGAAACCCGTCACGATTCTCGAGGGGTTCGACCTCTCGACGGCGGACCTGAAATCGACCGCGTCTGAACTCAAACAGGCGCTCGGGACCGGTGGCACCGTCGAAGAGGGCCGAATCGAGCTTCAGGGAGATCATCGCAGTCGGCTGCCGCCACTCCTTCGCGAGCGCGGGTTCCAGGTCCAAGAGTAGCGGTCGTATCGAATCCGCCTCGACAGCGTCGTCGAGCGTATATTTTCGAACGTGCACGTGGAAGTACCACTCGGTATCGGAAAATCCCGTTGAATTTTTGATGCTATCGGGAGTGGGTACCGGCATGGTAACCGACGAAGAATCGGCCAATTCTGACGTATCGTTCAGGACGCGCCTCGCAAGGGTGGTCGTCTCGGTCGTCGTCCTGACCGGCGTGACCGTCGTTCTCGGATACGGCGGTTGGCTCCTCTTAACGCTCACTGCCAGGGTCAGCGGATTCGATCCGAAGACGGCCGATGGCGAGTTACTCCGCGATCGGTTGCTGGCGTGGCCCGACCGCAACAGAGAGGTCATGCGCTCAGATGGCAGAACGAGGCTCCCGTGGAAACCGTAGGTGACGGCGTCGACGGCGATTCACGACGTGGTAGAACGGAGCCTCCCCCGGGTAGTTCAGTGGTAGGTATTCGTTCACCGTCTCGGCCCCGACGACCAGCCGGCGGATCACGGTCTGCCGCAACCGACCGTACTTTGTCGCGCGATTCAGTAGAGGTACACGACCTCGACCTCGAGCGACGGCGGAACAGACGTTGGAAGCTGCGACGCAGTCACCCGTGCTGCCTCGAGGGACCACTGACGACAAGAGACGAAACCGACGACGATGAATCTGCTGAATCGATGGCGCTACCGGGAGACCGTCCTCGCACTCTGTACGCTCGCGTTCTTCGCGACGATGGTCGCCCGCCTGGTGATCAGCCCGGTCGTCACCGACGTCACCGACGCCTTCGGCGTCTCGAACTTCGTCGTCGGCATCGCGCTCACCGGCCTCTGGATGACCTACTTCCTCGCGCAGTTTCCCAGCGGCATCCTGGCCGACCGCTTCGGCGAACGACCCGTCATCCTGGTCGCCGTCGGCGGCACGGCCGTCTCGAGCCTCCTCATCGCCGTCTCCCCGGCGTTTCCGATCTTCCTGCTCGCGACGCTCGTACTCGGCGCCGTCGCAGGCCTCCACTACAGCGTCGCGACGACGCTCCTGACCCGAACCTACGACAACATCGGCTCCGCCATCGGTGTCCACAACGGTGGCGGCCCGCTCGCCGGCCTCGTCGCCCCGGCCCTGGCCGCCTGGGTCGCCGTCGTCCTCGGCTGGCGCTACGCCATCGCCCTCGGCGTCGTCGCCGCCGTCCCGATATTCGTCCTGTTCTCCCGCTACGTCGAACCGACCGAGCCGCGCCGCCCCGACCAGCCGATGCGCGACCGGTTCGAACTCGAGCCCCTGCTCGAGGTGCTCTCGCGTCCGCCCATCGCGTTCACCGTCTGTCTGGCGATCCTCTCGGCGTTCGTCTGGCAGGCGCTGTCGTCGTTTCTCCCCACCTTCCTGATCGAACACCGCGGTCACTCCCAGACCCTCGCCGGCATCGTCTTCTCGGCGTACTTCGTCGTGCAGGCGATCACCCAGGTCGGCGTCGGCGCCGTCTCCGACCGCTACGGCCGCGACCTCGCCGCCGCCGGCTGTATGGTGCTCGGCTCGAGCGGTCTCCTGCTGTTCGTCTTCGGCCCCGGCTTTCCCTCGATCGTCCTCGCCGTTTTGCTCGTCGGGACGGGCCTGGGCTGGGGTGCAGCCCTGCTCCCTCGGATCATGGACAATCTCACGGACGAGGAGCGCGGGGCCGGCTTCGGCCTCGTCCGGACCGTCTACGGCGTCGTCGGCTCGCTCGGCTCCGTCGCGACCGGCCTCTTCGCCGACGTCCTCGGCTGGAACGTCGCCTTCACGATCCTGGCCGGTCTCCTGGTCGTCGTCCTCCTCGCGCTGGTCACGAATCGGGCCCTCGGCCTGGGTTACTGATCTGCCAGATCCCTCGAGAAGATCTCTTCGGGGATTCTATCGATTCGGGTTATTACTATAGAAATGTAGTTTCGTCGACCCATGGAGCCGAAGCGACGGAACCGTCAGTGCTCCTCGTTCAATTCCCGTTCCTTCGTGACCGTCTGGTCGCCCTCCGGCGGGGCGTCCTCGATGTCCGCGGGACGAGACGCGCCCGAATCCTCGGTTTTCGCCGTATCAGTACCAGCTCCGCCCCCGCGTGCGGCGTCGCCCGCCTCCCGCTCGTCCCAGGACGGCCCCTCGCTCGAGGGGAACGCCTCGAGTCGAATCGTCTCGTCGACCGCACGGACGTCGCTCTCGTGGAGCGGGACGGCGTCCTGGGGGTCGGACGACCAGCCGAGGGCTGCCCTGAGCGAATCCACGATTCCCGGGTCCGGTTCGACGAACGCGGTGTCGTCCTCGACCGAAACGACGACGCCGACCGCCGTTCCCTCGTCGTTTTCGACCGTCTTGCCGACGTCGTCAGCCGTGAAGGTGGCGCACATACACTGGGCTAGCCCCGCCTCGAGCGAATAGTGTGGTGCCTGCATCGGCTGGCAGGGCCGGGGAGGGGCGTCCCGTAGACGCCGTCCGTCGTCGGCGTCGCCATCCCATCGTCGGAAGCGGGTCGCCACCCGGCACACACGCGGCAATGGCTTTTCGAGGTGGCCGTCGACCGTTCCCTATGGACTGGAATGCCCTTCGCGACGCGTGTAGAAGCCTCGAGCCAGGAGCCGAACTCGTGACGCCGGTCTCCGAGCGTGCGTTCCGGATCACCGACGCCCTCGAGGATCGACTCGTGATCCAGTTCGTCGACAGCGGCGAGGAGCGCCCGCTCCACCGCGAGCAGTTCGACGTGCTGGCCGAGCAACTCGAGGGCGGCCCGATCCCGCTCGCGGAACTCCCACCGGGCGTCGAGCCGTACGCGAGCGTCCTGAGTCTCTCGGTCGAGCACGTCTCCGACGGCCAGACCCTCGAGCGTGCCCCGGAGGAGGCCGTCGCGGGCGAGAGCCCGCACCTCGTCCCGCCCGAAGACGCCCGGACGAGCCTCGAGCGGGTGCACGACGACGCCACCCTGCTCGCCGATCAGCTCGAGCGCCTCGAGCGGGATGGTCGCGAAGAGCCGTCGACGCTCGACACGGAGACCCTGACCGACCTGTACGTCCTGCTCTCGGACGTCCAGCGAGGGTCCGACCGGGTGCGGCGAACGACCAGTGGGACGCTCCTCGAGCGACTCGGCCCCGATCAACAACTCCACGGTCGCTTCGGGACGGTCCGGCGAACGACCCGCGACCGGCGCCAGCCGAAGGACGAGGACGTCGTCCTGGACGCCCTCGACGAGCACGGCATCCCCCACGAGTGGGTGCTCGGGGTCGACTCCGACAAACTGGACGTCGTCCTGGCGGTCACCGACCTCGAGCCCGACGCCGTTTACGACGTCGAGCAACAGGTGTACGTCCAGAAGACCGGCGTCGACGAGGGCGAGAAGTACTCCCGGCTGCAGGGGCTGGCCGAGCGCCTCGAGGACGTCGACGCGGAAACCGCCGGCCAGATCGACGAGTCGCTCTACGACGACCTCAGCGACCTCGAGCAACGGCTCGAGGAGGCGCTCTCGTCGGGGTGATCGGGTGGCGGTGCGACTGGTACCTCCTACCCCGGGCTAGAACGACGGAGGGTGTCTCCTACCGGTTCGATTCGTCGTCCTGCTCGTCGGTACCGCGTTCCGTTCGGCGCTCGTCCTCGTCGCCGCGTTCCGCCTCGGCGTCTTCGGAGCCCGAACGCTCCGAGCCCTCGAGTCCCTCGCGAACCGCGTCCGGTTCGACCGCCGCGTCGGTCCGCTGGCCGACGTCCTCGCCCGGACGAACCTCGGCTTCCGGGTCGCTGTCCGTGAGTTCCGTCGGATCCACCTCGAGTTCCCGGCGCTGGGCTTCCTCGATCTCCTCGAGTTCCTCGAGGTCCGCGGCCGGATCGACCGACCCGCTCGAGTCCCCGTCGGCGAGCGGATCCGTCTCGTCTGCGGCGTCGATTTCGCCGACGGGGTCCGTGACGTCCGCCGGATTGCCGGCTGGGTCCCCCCGTCGTTCCTCGTCGCCGTCGATTCGTTCGCCCGCGCCCGCCCCCGGGTCCGGATCCTCCTCTCCGGGCGGCGGCGACGGCTCCTCCTGGTCGCCTGTGACCGGTTCCCCCGGCGTGTACTCCTCGTCCGGAGCGGGGGTGTTCTTCCCCGAGGCTTCCGACGATGGCAACTCCGAGTCGGCCGGGTTCGCGTCGCTCGTCAGGTCCTCTCCGGGGAACGACGGGTCGAGTCGAACCGCGTCCTCCGTAACCCGGTCGACGGCGTCGTCCGCGAGGGGGACGGCGTCTTCCCGGCCGCCCCACCCGAGCGCGGCCCTGGTGGAGTCGGCCATCTCCGGGTCCGGTTCGACGTAGGCCGTTCCGGGGTCGACGGCGGTGACGATACCGACCGTGTC
Source organism: Natronosalvus caseinilyticus (assembly GCF_017357105.1). NCBI lineage: Archaea > Methanobacteriati > Methanobacteriota > Halobacteria > Halobacteriales > Natrialbaceae > Natronosalvus > Natronosalvus caseinilyticus. The sequence continues at coordinate 779,134 of NZ_CP071596.1, read as the reverse complement.
TCCCGAGGCGGTCTCGACCGACTTGCCGACGTCGTCCGCGGTGAATACTGGACTCATACGAGTCGGTCTAACACAGCCCGTTCGAAGTGGTTCGTGCCTGCATGGTCTTGCCTCGACCATCCCCTCTATTCGCGTTGTAATCGCCCTTCACGAACCGCCCTCAACGTTCCCCACGAACCGCCGTTCGTACCCCTCTCGAACCGCCATTCGCATCCCTCACGACTGCTCGAGCACCTGTGAGAACGCCCGCGAGAGCGCCGACTCGATTTCGTCGACCTTGCTGCGGTCATAGAGCGCCGCGGCCGGGTGAAACGCGGGGACGACGGTTCGCCCGTTCCAGGAGAGTGTCCGGCCGCTCAGCTCTGTGATCGTCTCGTCCGTGTCGAGCAATTCCCGCGCCGCGAAACTCCCCAGCGGCACGACGACCGACGGATCGACGCGCTCGAGTTCGGCGTCAAGCACCGGCCGCCAGGCCTCGATCTCGGCGACGTACGGGTCGCGATTCTCCGGCGGTCTGACCTTGACCAGGTTCGTGATGTAGCACTCCCCCCGGTCGTGCCCGATCGACTCGAGCGCCCGGTCGAGCTGGTCGCCGGCCTGGCCGACGAACGGTTCTCCCTGCTCGACCTCCTGTTTTCCTGGGGCCTCCCCGACGAGCATCACGTCGGCCGACTGCGATCCGACGCCGGGAACGAATCGCGAGCGATCGACGTGTTCGTCCGGAACCGCGTCGAGAACGTCTGCAAACGTCTCCTCGAACGCTCGATCGGTGTTCGTATCCGTATCGCTCATGTGCGGGTCGACGCGCTCGAACGAGAAACGGGTGGTCGCTGCTCACGCAACCTGCGGACCGCGGTGATCAGCGTGAGCCCTCGCCGTCCGAGTGCGAGTCGTCGTGGTCCGATCCAACGTCCCGATCCGATCCGACGTCCCCGGTCGCCGGGTCGTACCGAAGGACGAACGCACCGTCGGCGTCCTCGTCGCGCGAGACGCCGGGAACCTCGAGTAGCGGGGCCTCGAGCACGTCGCGTCGATTCTCGATCGCTACGCGTCGATGGGGTTCGTCGATCGACTCGAGGAGGTCGTCGATGCTCGTCCGCCCACGTTCGGCCAGCGTCACGAACGCCGAACGGGCGGCTCGTCGCTCGGCCGGCGAACGGTCGACGGTCTCGATGGCGTGTCGGGCGCTTCCGATCGACCGGCGGGCCGAGGCCGGATCCAGGACGTCCCGGCCGTCAGCGTCTTCCGGACGGTCGATCACGGGAGTTTCCTCGTAGCGCCACCGTTCGCCGAGGTCCTCGTCGCCCGAGCGCGCGACGGTCGGCAGGGCCCCGAGGTGATCGCGAACGCACTCGGACCACCACCGCTCGGCCGACTCGTAGCCCGCGGGGACCTCGCTGTAGGTCGCGTCGATTACCTCCGCGGCCGTGGCCTCTCCCCAGTACCGGAGGAACGAGAACGCCGCACGGACGGCCGACGCCTCGTCCGGTCGCAGGTCGCGCGACTCGAGCGCCCGTTCGACCTCGTCGGGGGTGTCAATCCGGTAATCGCGCGCGCCGACGGGGGTCGCCTCGAGGACGCGTCGCCCGCTGTCGGTGAGTCCGTACCCGTCGTCCCCGCGGTTCACGAGCGCGTTGTCCGCGAGGTGCTCGAGGCTGTCCGCGACCTCGTCGGGCCCCGTATCGAGGCGGGCCGAGAGCGCCTCGATTCCCGCGGGGCCATCCTCGAGTGCCTCGAGGATCGTTCGATCCCGATCGTCGAGCGTGTTCGACGGCACGCGAGAACGTCCACCGCCGGGGCACCTAAGTCGAACGCCGGCCGTCGAAAGGTAACGGTTTCGAGGATCACTCGGCGGGCATCGCGCCCGACTCGATCTGTTTCTCGTCGTCGTCGAACGACCCCGACGCGCGCTCGAGGTCGAAGACGAACTCGGGTCCGAACGCGCCCGCCGGCGTGCAGAATCCCTCGTCGGCGTCGCCGGCGAGCACCCGTCGGGCCGCCGCGACGGCGCCGTCGACGGTCACCACGTACGGGTCGGGCGTCTCGAGCCGCGAGACGACGCGCACGTCGCCCTCGCGCGCCTCGCCCCAGACGAGTGCCGACCCTCGCTCTCGCGCCCGCTCGGACGGCCCCTCGCGGACGAGGTCGGCGGCCGCCTTCAACGCCCGCTGGACGGGATCTCTCGCGAGCACCGGGGCGAGCAGCCGGTGCGATTTGAGACCGAGCCGGGCGGGCGGGGGCACCATCGCGTACACTTCGACGTTCGGCACGCCGGTCGTGTAGTACGCCGCCGACACGTCGCCCATGGGCACGGTGACGGCCGGTCGTTCGCCGTGCCCGAAGTCGAGCCATCGCGTCTGCCACCCGGCCGGGACGCGCTCGAGGTGGCCGTTCCGGCGAATCGCACCGCCGGTGTCGACGCCCTCGACGACCGTTCTGAGCGTGCCGACCGACGGCACCCGGATCGAATCGACCCCCAGCGCGAGCGCCGAGGCGCCGGGGAACCGCTCCGCGAGGTGGGCGGCGAGGCAGTCCATCGCGATCACGGAGAACCCCGCGGCCGGGAGCAGCGTCACGCCGGCCTCGCGGGCGTCCCCGTCGCGGTCGTGAATCGACTCGATGACGGGAATTTCGCCGGTGACGTCGACGTAGTCGGTTCCGGTGCGGATGCAGGCCTCGACGAGCGGGTCGGCGGTGTTCGAGAACGGTCCGGCGCAGTTCAACACGCACTCGATGTCGTCGAGCGCCTCGGCCACGGTCGACGGATCGTCGAGAGCGAACCGTCGGCCAGGGCGCCCGAGTTCGTCGACCTGGTCGACTACCCGATCGCCGTCTCGACCGGCGAGGATCACGTCGACGCCTCGATCGACGGCCGCCTCGGCGACGAGCGACCCGACGAACCCGTACGAGCCGTACAGCAGGAGCGACGACATACCGACGCGTTCCACGACCCGACGGTTAAACCGTTGGCTGGCGTAAGCCGACGGCGCCTTCGACGGGTGGTTGGTGGCCTCGGCTGCAGTCGGCCGGTTTATAACGATTCGGTGGCGAGAGGGGGACATGTCTCAGGCGAAGGGCGACCGCCGGGAACGCGAACTCGTCAACCTGCTCGACGAGGCCGGGTTCGCCGTCATGCGAGCGCCCGCCAGCGGCTCTGCGACCGAACGCGAACTGCCCGACGTGCTCGCCGGCGACGGCGAGACCTTCTACGCGATCGAGGCCAAATCGAGCGCCGGCAATCCCATCTACCTCACCGGCGAGGAGGTCGAGGCGCTCATCTACTTCGCGCAGAACTTCGGCGCGAAACCCCGTATCGGCGTCCGGTTCGACCGCGAGGACTGGTACTTCTTCCACCCCGGCGACCTCCACGTCACCGACGGCGGGAACTACCGCGTGAAAAAGGAGACCGCCGTCGCCGAAGGCACCGACTTCGACGAATTCGTCGGCCGCTCGACGAAGGTCACCCTCGATGAAGTCGGAGACGCCACTGATCCGGGACCGGATCCCGAAATCGTGCGCGTCCTCCAGGCGGTCGAGCAGGGCGTGATGGACGTCGAGGAGGCGGCCGCGATGCTCGAGTAAGGCAGGGACGGCGATACTCAAGTAAGCCGCCAGTCGGCGTCGATGCTCGAGTGCCGTCGAGTCGAGATGGAGGTCTCGAGTCGAAACGGTAACCTCGAGGCGCTCACCCCAGGAAGAGGTCGATCATGTCGTTGCTCGAGTTACCGCGGTACAGTTCGGAGTACCCGCAGTTGGTACACGAGACCACGCGGAACCGCCGGTTCTGGATGTCGAAAATCTTCGAGAGGCCGGTGCCGGAGGTGGCGATGTCGTCGACTTCCGTCTCGGTGTGGCCGCACTTCGGACAGCCCTTATCGCGATCGGAGACCATACGCCCCGTTCGTGACGGATGGTTGAATACTTTATTGTCGCTGGACGTCGAATCGTACCCATGACCGCCGGATTCATCGCCTTCGTGCTCCTCCTCTCGCTACTGGTTCCGCTCGTGCTCTACGTGCTGATCAGCGACGAAACCACGAACCCGGAGGTCGTCAATCGAGAGACGGCCGAACGCGAGGCGATGAGCCTCGGCGGACGCGGAAATCGGAGTCCCACGGAGGAAAGTGAAAACGATCGAGCCGGGTCGATAGCGGACTCGAGCGAGCGCGACGAAACCGACTCGTGGGGGTACAGCCGCCTGGAGGACGAGTGAGAGGAGGTCGGGGGATAAGGGACGACGGTCAGTCCTCGAGTGTCGTCGGATCGATCGACTCGTAGCCGACAATCGCGTCGAAGTGCTCGAGCACGAACCGGTCGCCGCTCGTGATCCCGCGGGCCGCCCGATTGTCGAACTGCCGGTCGACGAATCGCCGAGCGACGAGTGCGAGGCGGGCATCAGGACCGCCGCCGTCGCGTCCATCACGCCGACCCTCGAGCGCACGCTGGGCCTCCTCGAGCAACAGCGCTGCGGTGAAGACGTCGAAGACGTAGTGAGTCAGCTCCTTGGCCTGGAGTTGGGCGTACTCGCTATCCTTCGTCGCCAGGTCAGCGAGAGCGGTTCCGAGGTCCTGAAACTCCCTCTCGACCGCCTCGGCGGAATCAGCGAGGAGCGGATGGGAGACGGCCTCGAGACGCGCCTCCACGACTTCGAGGAACGGTTCGTGAGCGGCCTCACGCTCGAGCGCACGGAGCACGTCGAGCGAGAGGACGTTCTCGGTTCCCTCCCAGATGGGGAGCACCTGCGCGTCGCGCAGCAGGCGGTGCGTGACGAAGTCGTTCACGTAGCCGTTGCCGCCCTGGATCTCCATCGCGTAGGAGGCGGTGTCGACGGCCATTCGGCCCGTCCGGGCCTTCGCGATGGGGATCAGGAGTCGCATGAGTCGGTAGGCGTGTTCTCCTTCGGTCTCGAGTTCCTCGAGACGGTCGTCCGGAATTTCGAGGTCCCCACGCGCCGCCCGCTCGGCCCGCTCCCGGATCGAGAACAGCCGCGCGGCCTCCATCGTGAACGCCGTCGCCGCCTCGTGATCGACGGCCATGTCGACCAGATCGCGACGCATCAGCGGGTGCTGGTCGATCGGTTTGCCGAAGGCCTCCCGGTTGGCCGCCCTGACTTTGCTCTCGAGGAGCGCCCGGCCAATGAGGCCGCACGACGCTGCAGCGTTCGAGAGCCGCTCGAGGTTGAGCATCTCGGCCATCTGCCGGAACCCGTTCTCCGGTTCGCCGACGAGAAACGCCTTCGTACCCCGGAACTCGACTTCGCCCGTTGGAACCGCGACGGTCCCTAGCTTGTCCTTCAGCCGGCGGTACAGCTGATCGTTCAGTTCCCCCTCGAGTTCGTGTGGAACGAGAAACAGCGAGAGCCCGCTCGTGCCGTCGGGTGCGCCTTCGATTCGGGCGAGCGCGAGCGTCCCCTGGGCGTCGATATTCGAGCAGAACCACTTCTCGCCGGTGAGGCGGTAGCAACCCCCCTCCTCGTCCCACTCGGCGCGGGTTTCGGTGGCGCCGACGTCGCTGCCGCCCTGCTTCTCGGTGAGGAACATCGCCCCCTCGATCAGGTCGTCGTATGCGCGGCTCGTCAGGCCGTCGTAGTAGGACTCGAGGCTCCCGTCGTCGAACTTCTCGAGGACCAGTGCGGAGCCGGCGGTCATCGCGACCGGGCAGTCGAAGCCGACGTCGGCGTAACAGAGCAGGTACTGCATCGCGAGATTGTGCGCCAGGGGCATCGGGTCGTCGCGACCGGGTGGCGCCTCGAACGCGTCGGCGACGATTCCCGACTCGTAGACCAGGCGCTCGTTCTCGAGCTGTTCGGGCGGGTAGCGAACCCGGTTCTGCACCTCGCCGTGTTTGTCGTAGGGCTCGAGTTCCGGCCCGTGATCGTCGATCACGTCCGCGTTGTCGGCGACTGTGTGCCCGACGAGGTCGCCGAAGGACTCGAGGCGCGGGCGGGCCCACTCGAGTTCGTCCGCGGTGTAGATGCGGGCGACCTCGCGCTGGAGCGTCCGGTCGAGGGTCCAGTAGTTGACGTGGCGACCCTCCTCGAGGGCGCCGTAGTCGATTCGGTCGTCCGTGATCGTCATACTCGAGTACTCGGATTCGGACGACGATAAAACGGGGCGAAATCAACGGGTAGGGCGTTGCGCCTCGTTTTCGGCAGTCGCTGGCGCCCTCGGGGATGAGAACGGGTTCAGAGGAGGCCCAGGCTCGGACCTGGAGGCTCAGGCTCAGACCTTCTCGAGGCGCGTCCGCGGGAAGACGTACACGCGCAGCGACTCGGGAACGGGGCCGTTTCGAGCGACCGTTGCGTGGGGGTACACCGCGCCGACGACCGGCACGTCGGGGTCGTAGCGCCTGTTGGTGACGTAGTCCGCGACTGAGGTGTCGGCGGCGCTGATGTGGACGGCGTCCGCCCGAAGGTCCGAGACGTCGACGACCGTCAGGCGGTCGCCGGTTTCCCGGTCGCGGACGCGGTCGCCGGGGTAGACGGCGTGCTCGTCGCAGTAGGCCGGACCGTCGGCTTCCGGGCCGTCCTCGTCGACGAACGTCGGGTCGCCACAGTCGAAACAGGGGACGGCGAGCTGGCCCGGCGGCGGCGTCCGTCCCTCGGTAATCTCGATGGCGATTCGGCGGACGTGCTTACACCGGGCGTCCCGGAAGACGTGATCCGGGCAGGTACACCGGCCGGCCTCGAGGTCGACCAGGTAGGTTGCGCCGCTGCCGGCCTCGACCTCGTAGAGGCCGTCGCCGAGCGGGAGTACGGACATACGATCGGTTCTCGCCCGGACCGACCGGTCGTCGAGGTGTCGGCGGGGCGGGAGGGGGAGCGATGCTTTCGGTGACGCGACTGTGTTCATGGATGCGTCGATAGTGGTGGATTCGGTCGTCGGGCTATTCGACAGTAATAGGGGCTCGAGCACCCTAAACCCTCGGTCAGCCGATCTGACTGTTCAGGACAATTCGGTGCGCGGGCCGTCTCGAATCGACGCGGACGCGGAGAGGGCTTCGATGCGGTTCGCCGTCGGCGGGTGCGTCCCGAAGAACCGCCGCTCGAGGCGGTGCAGTCGCGCGCGGAGCCACCAGAACGACGGTTCGACGTCGCCCTCTGGCCCGAGCATGACCTTCTCGAGTTCCGCTGGCTCGAGGGGCAGGATCGACAGCGAGGATATCCCCGAAACGGCTCGCAGGTCGCGGTCGGGCGTCTCGGCGATCGATCGGTCGAGGCGTGCGAGGGCGCTGGCCAGGGCTGCAGGCGACCCGGTGACGTCGATCACGGCGCGGTCGGCGGCCCGTTCTCGTGCCCGCGAGAGGTGTGCCGTCAGGAACCGACCGACGAGCAAGACGACGGTCGACACGAGTCCCAGCGGGACGATGACGACGACGAACCAGCCGGGGTTCTCGAACGCCGTGATTCGCGACCGGACGCCGTCGGCAAGGACGACGGGGAGTGAGATCGCCGTCATCACCATCCCGTCCCGGTTCGCGACGTGGGCGAGTTCGTGGGCGATCACCGCCTCGAGTTCAGCGGGATCCTCGAGGGCGTCGAGCGTTCCCGTCGAGAGGACGAGGTGCATGGATCGGGGACAGAGTCCGACGAGAGTCGCCTCGGGGGCCGACCGTGGCGAGACGGCGATCGCCGGTGCAGGAACGTCGAGCTGGGCGGCGACTCGCGTCGCGACGCGGTAGAGCTCCGGCGCCGCCTCCCGGTCGACCGGGTGGGCGTCCGCCATACGCTCGATCGTTTCCCGCTGGTGGTACTCGAGGAACCCGATGCACAGGAGGGTCGCGACCGTCACGAGACCGGCGATTGGCGCCGCACCACCGAACCCGGCGGCGAGAAGCGCCCCGTAGAAGATCAGCCAGACGCCGGCCAGGAACGCGACGGTCACCGCGGCGAGCGCAACGACGGAGACCGCCATCCGGGTGGAGAGTACGAGTCGATCGGAGGGCATGCGAACCGGTACAGAATCCGAGGTGAAAAACGTTGAACGTCCGTCAGGCGTCCACGACGCCGCTCGTCAACTCGCCGAGGGTCGCCTCGAGGGCGTAGTCCGGTGCTTCGAGCGACAGAACGGTGTCCTCGTCGACGTCAGCGAAGCGGACGAGGAGTTCGTAGGAGCCGTCGGCCTCGACCTGCGAAATTTCCTGCTGGGACTCGTCGAGTGTCGAGAGCCAGACGTACTCCCCCTCGTGGTCCGGCGAGGATCGGCCGACGATCTCGTAGGTCGGGATGGACTCGGCGCTCTCGCCTTCGATCGGATAGCCCGCGTCGGTCCACCCGTTGTACCCCTCGTCGAGCGCGTAGACGTTCTCGAAGCCGTTCGCGAGCAGTTCGCTCGCCCGGAGGACGGCCAGCGAGTGCGGGCACCCGCAGTAGGTGACGATCCGGGTGTCCTCGCTCCACTCCGTCGTGGGGTCGTCCTCGACGCCGTCAGGCGCCGTGCTCAGGTGTGCCCCTTCGATGTGCGAGGCGCCGTACTGTCCCGCCCCGCGCGTGTCGAGGAACTCCGCCTCGTCGGCCTCGTACCACTCGTAGGCGTCCTCGAGCGGGACCAGCGGGACGGTCTGGCCGCCCTGCGATTCTGTCTCGTAGCCCTCGTCGGTCGTCGCGTCTCCACCGGGCGAGTCCTCGTCCTCGAGGATCGATCCGAGACAGCCCGATAGACCCGATATCGAAGCGATCCCGACCGCCTCGAGAACCGTACGTCGTCGCATACGGGTTTTCAGGTCGTGCCACCGTCTAAACCTTCTGGTGTACACCCCGCTTCTCGGCAGTAATTTCGATGAGAGAACCCCTTCATTTCGAGTGGAAACCGCTAGCAAGGGCTACGATCGAACTCGAGTCGAAGTGTGAGAAGTAGACCCACCAGGATTCGAACCTGGGTCGAAGCCCCCAGAAGGCTTCAGGATTGGCCGCTACCCCATGGGTCTGCGAGCGCAGAACCAGATTCGCGCGGCCACTACTTATGGCTGTCGTCTCGGGCCGGGCGGGACGATCATTGCTCGGAAAGGGGTGGCTCTTCGAACGTCTCCTCGCAGTCGCGACAGCGAACGACCGCCGACTCGATGCTGCCGTCGACGCCTGTTCCTCGAGCGAACGCGAGGTCCTCGCCCCCACAGACGGGGCAGCGGCCAGGGTCGAACGTCCTGTCGCAGTTCGGACACTCGAACGTGACCGTCCCCTCGTCGGTTCGCAGTCGCAGGGGTTCGTTCCCACAATCCGGACAAGAGGCAGGTACCCGGACGTCCTCGGATTCCCGTGGTGCGCCGAGTGCCAGCACCACCAGTTCCGCGTCACCACCGTTTTTGCCGGACTGAAAGGTTCCGCAACCGAATCGCACCGCCTCGTGTTCCGCGACGGTCACGATACCCGACAGCGTCTCGAACGTCGCAACGCCCGACAGGACCACGAACACCTCCTCCTGATCGAGGTGTGCGTGCAAGCCACCCGGAAACTCCCCGCCTGGCGGGATCCGGTACTCGTTGATCGCGAGGTCCGACGTTTCAAGTGCCCTCGAGAGTTCCCGCCGCCGGCCACCGTCGGCGAATTCGACGGGCTCGAGGGCGTTGATCTCGACGGGTTGCATACGCGAGCGTTTCGCTCACAGGATGATAAAATCGGGGGCGGGACGACTGACAGCGGGTGGGAGCGCCCGGCCGACATCGGTGGCGGTGCTGAAGCGGGACGGTCGTGCATACATCGACACCTATTTTCCCTCGAGATACACACGAACGCGTATGTACGTCGGACGATTCGTCGTCGTCGGCCCGGACGCGGGCGCCTACCGCGTCTCCTCCCGCTCGTTTCCCAATCGCCAGATTACTGCCCGCGAGGACGCACTCACCGTCGGCCCCACCCCCGACGCGCCCGAGACGGACAACCCCTACGTCGCCTACAACTGCCTGCGCGTCGTCGAGACGCCGACCGGCGAAACGGTCGCCTTCGGCAACGGCTCCCACGTCGACCCCATCGCGGAGAAACTCGAGCTTGGCTACCCCGCTCGAGACGCCCTCGCCACCGCGTTGCTCGCGCTAGACTTCGAGAAAGACGACTACGACACGCCCCGAATCGCGGCGACCATCGACGCCGACGGCGAGGCTCTGATCGCCACCGTCCGTCGGGACGCCCTGCTCGTCGAAACCGTCGAGGAGCCGACACTCGTGGCCACCTACGAGAAAAATACGCCGGAAGTGTTCGAGTTCGAGCCAACGGACGCCCTGGACGCGGCGAGCGAGGTACTCGAGGCCGAGTTCGAGTATGCGGTCTGTGCCGCTGGCGTCGTCCGAACCGACGAGGGGTTCGAGACGGCCATCGACAACGGCGAGAACTGAATAGAACGGGTGCAGTCTGCCCGAGTCTAGAACCGAATACGGAAGCGCGAGTCCGGAACTCGAGCGTTTCGAGAGTACGTTACTCGTCGCCGTCGTCCACCAGCGAGCCGAACAGCGACTTCGCGTCGTCCGGCACGTCGAAGTCGTGGTAGTGCTCGCCCTTCTCCTTCGTCAGGATGTTGAGCGCCGCCGCCGCACCGTCGCCCGCCGAGATGACCGCCTGCCACTCCTCGGCACGCCCCATCGCCCCCGTCGCGTAGGCGTTCTCGAGGCTGGTCTCCATCGTGATATCGACGTCGACGACGTCATCGTCCGTGAAGTCACAGCCCAGGTCCTCCGCGAGGTCGCGGTTGGCACCCGTCGCGAGCACGAGGTAGGGGGCCGTCTCCTCGCCGTCTTCGGTCGTGACGCGGTAGCCGTCGCCCGTGGACTCGACGCCCGTGACTTCCACGCCCTGCTGACGGTCGACGCCGAAGTCGTCGACCTGCTCGCGGAGGGTCTCGAGGTACCGGGAACCGTCCATCGACTGGACGCCCGGGTAGTTGAACAGGTGAGCCTTGTGCATCCACGTCGCGTCCGTGTCGTAGACGGTCGTCTCGAGGCCGTTCTTTCCGGTGAACAGGGCCGCGCTCAATCCGGCTGGACCGCCGCCGACGATCAGTACGTCCGTCATGGGTTGAAATTACACAGGAACGCGAATAAGCGTGTGGAAGGCGGCGAACTGGTCTCGAGTGTCCGTTCCTCCGATTTTTACGGCTTCCGTATCTCGAGGGGCCACACAGTGTACTCTTCTCGAAAGTGCAACTTAGTCCTCCATTTCGACTCCCATCTCGTACGGATAATGGTTGAATCCCACAGACACTACAGCTAGTAAACAAATATAGGAGAGTAGATGATATTTTACAGTATGAGTGATAAACCAGATGTTGTCCTCTTCGGAATAGCCTTCATTTACGGTCTGGTTGTTCCGGTTGGAATTCTTTATCTGATAATAAATAACAGTGATGTACCCTTGGTGTCCCCGTCTCTTTCGGTTGTGCTTCCAGCCGCCTGGTTTGCGCTGGTTACACTCGGGGTCGTGTTCTTGGGTCGCAGTCTTCACCTTCCGACGGATTCACACCTGGGAGGAGGTATTCTGGGAACGGTCGCTGGATTTGGACTGTTCGACGTTCTGGTTGGGTGGAGTTTCGTGATGTTCACCATTGCACTACTCGCAATACTGGCGGTTATTCTGGGTTCGTGGATTGCCTACGAGTGGAATCGACGCTCGAGAGAGGTTTCGGAACCGCCATACGGTACCTGGCGGCACATTTTCGTGCTGGTAGCGACACCGCCGATTGTCATCATATTCCTGTTGGTTTTGGTCTGATAGATTGGTCGACAGAGAGTTAGTAACTCACCTGCACTGATCGTTAGTCGGGAGCAGTCAAACGGAGAGATGGGAAGCGCTCGTCAGACGACCATCTCGAGCCTTTCGGACCATTCGAACAATTCGAGGAGTTTCGAGCCACAGCACGTCGTGCTCACTGAAACGCGGTCTCGAGAATCACAACAAATACACACAGACTGCTTCAGGCGTCGACAGACCCGAAAACCGTTACAGATCGGATTCCCGCAACTCGATGTCAGCGATCAGGTCGTAGGGATGGGCGTCCTTGCGGATGCCGTCGACGATGGCGAACGCCTCCCCCGGCGAGAGGAAGTGTTCCGTGACCACTCGCCCCAGCGGCGTCGGCGAGAAGCCGTCGATGAAGTCGTACTCGAGCAACTTGCCGATGGCGTGGGTCGTCGGCACCTCGCCGAGCATCCGGTCGTTGAGCGCCTTCGCCGCCTTCCCACCGACCGTAATGTTCGCCAGGGTCTCTTCGATGGCGCCGTCCTCGTCGTAGTGGGTCATCACCGGCTCCATCTCCCCCTTGAGGAGCTTGAAGGCCACCTCGTCCTCGGTCATCTCCATCGAGTTGTGGTAGCTGCAATCGGGTTCGACGAGGACGTAGACGGTCCCCTGGTCGTGGTAGTCCGGGCGTCCCGCCCGCCCGAGCATCTGGTGGAACTCCTGGACCGAGAGCCACTCGATGCCCATCGCCAGCGAGTCGAAGATCACCTGCGAGGCCGGGAAGTCGACGCCCGCCGCCAGCGCTGCGGTGGTGACGACCGCCGCGAGGTCCTGGTCGGCGAACATCTTCTCGACGCGCTTTCGCCGCCGGTAATCGAGCCCCGCGTGGTACGGCGCGGCGTTGTACTCGAGCTTTCGCGAAATTTCGTGACACCGCCTGCGGGAGTTGGTGAAGATGATCGTCTGGCCCCGATACCCCTTCGAGGACTCGGTGTCGAACTCGCGTCTCACGAGTTTGTTCTCGACGTTGACCTTTTCGCGACCGTCGGCGAAGGTGACGTGGCGTTCGATGGGAACCGGGCGCTCCTCGAACTCGATGAGGGTGGCCTCGAGCGCCGCCCCCAGCTGTTCGGCGTTGCCGACGGTCGCCGAGAGGTAGATCCACTGGGCGCCGCCGTAGTTCTCGCGGGCCGCCGCGCGCTTTTCGGCCGTGTACTTCAGCCTCGAGATGAGGCCGTCGAGGCGGTGACCCCGTTCTTCTTCCTTGAGCGTGTGAACCTCGTCGATGACGACGGTGCCGATGTCACCCATGTCCTTGCCCGTCCGGAGTGCGTGGTCGATTCCCTCGTAGGTGCCGACGATGACGTCTGCGTTCGGGTCGAACTGGTTGCCCGAGTCGGCAATTCGGCTCGCGCCGACGCGAATGGAGACGTCCACGAGGTGGCCGTACTCGTCCTGGAAGTCCTCGTACTTCTGGTTGGCCAGCGCGACGAGGGGCACGAGAAAGAGCAGTTTGCCCTTGCCGTTGAGCACGCGGTTGAGCCCCGCGAGCTCCCCTACGAGGGTCTTCCCGGTTGCCGTGGCGCTCACGACCAGCTGGTCGTCACCGTCGAACAGGCCGTTCTCGACCGAGAGGCTCTGGACCGGCAACAGGGTGTCGAACCGGTCCTCGAGCAAATCCTGCAGGCCCGGATGCAGATTGAGGGTGTCGACGCCCACCGGATCGACCTCGTCGGTCGTCGCCGAGATGGTGTCGAACTTCGTGAGGTCCGGATCGAGTCGCCCCTTCAGCAGGTTCGTGATCCGCTGGAGATCCTGCACCTCGAGCATCAGCTCCTCGAGGCGGTCCTTCGCCGCCCCCGTCACGTTCCCGACGTAGGAGAGTTCCCGCTCGAGTTCGCGGGCCGCACAGTCGGTGCAGATCCAGTCCTCGTCGTCCTTGATCGCCGTCTCGGTCGTGATTGGGGAGTATCGGCCCGAAGACGCACAGTACCGACAGGTCCGGACGACCTTCGTCTTCTCCTCGAGCTGATAGCCCGCGAACATGTCCTCGAGTTCCCGACGACTCCCCCGGGAGGTCTGCTCGGAGATGCGGATGCGGCCGGCGCGACGAGCGAGATCGACGAACTCGTCGGGCTGACGGGGCTCCTCGCTCGAGTTACGCTTGACGCGAAACTTCGCGGGTCGTGGTCCTGCCGAGGTCTCCGAGACGCCGAGTTTTGCCCGGAACAGCCGCTTTCCGTCCCGGGTGACCACCACGAGGTAGTCGTTCCCGGTCTCGTGACAAAAGAGCGTCTCGACCTCGGGGACCTGTTTTGACACGCCCGTCAGTAACAGCGTAGCGTACTTGAGCGGTTCGGACTCGGTCGATCGCCAGTGCATCCACACTATAATAACTATAGTTTAATCCGGGCGACTCAGTGACCGTTCTGTCAGCGCGCAAAAACCTCGAGTCGAGGCAAAATGCGAGGAGCGGTATCGAGAGCAGGTTTCGATGTCGAGTTCTCCCGCCGACGATTGCTCGAGAGTACTGTCCGTTCAGCGATTGCTCGAAATTACCGTCCCTGCGACGATCCCGTGTCGGCGCTCTCGTTCCCGCCGTCTCGAGCCGGTTCGTTGCCGCCGTCGGGCGACCGGTCGTCCATCGGCTGGCCGACGCCCTCGCCGGCAATCGACCGCGCCGTCGCTGCAGTGTCCGGTCCTCCGCGCTCGCCAGCACGCTCCCGGAGCGTCCGAATCTCCTCGACGTCGACGCCCTGCGCCGAGAGAACGTCGGTCGGCAACTCACCGGCGGCGTTCGCGGCGATCGCCGCACGTCGCTCGACGCTCCCCATCTCGGCGACGACCTTGGCGACCTCGGCGCGATAGCGCCCCTCGCTGATCTCGCCCGCCTCGCGGGACTCGTTGAGTGTTTCGAGTCTCCCCTCGAGGTCCTCGAGACGACTTTCGTCTGCTCCGTGGCGCTCGGCGATGATCGCCGCCTTCGCCTCGTCGGACTCGGCGTTCGCCAGTTCGAGACCGAACGCTCGTTCGGAGACGTCGCCCTCGAGGTCGGCGTCCTGGACGCCGACGGCGGCCGAGAGCTGTTCGCCGGGGGCGACCGATTCGTTCTCGGTGTCGGATTCCTCCTGCACGGCGCCGTTCGGGACGACGCTCGCCGCCGCGAATGGAACCGCTACCGCCACGACGAATAGGGCAATCGTCAGTGCCATCGATGTGCGTCGATTCATTGGTGGATATTGAACTGGTTCGACGATATACGTTGGAGTCGATGGCCCCGGATCAACGACCATCAACGCGATTCAACGCCGTTTTCGATTCGGTTCCGTCTATCGATTTCGTCGATTTGCCGGTTCTGGCGGTTCCGGCATTGCCATCGCCGCAGACTCGAGACGGACGGCCGAGCGGGTCACGGTCGTCCGTCATCTCCGTGACCTCCGTTATCTCCGTCGCCTCCGTCATCACCGTCACCACCGCCACCACCGGTTGCCGACGAGTCGCCACGCTCGGAATCCACCCCTCCCGGGCCCTCCACCTCCGGAAGCGAGAGCACGTTTTCCCGACCCAGTCGGAAGGACTCGAGTTTGCCCTCCTCGCGGAGGCCAGTGACGACTTTGCTGGTTTTCGCGTCCGTCCAGTCGAGTTCCTCGACGACCGACTGCTGTTTCATCCGGCCGCCACTGGACTCGAGGAGGTGGATGACCTGCTCTTCGTTGCTTAGAAGTTCCACGTCAGGCGTTCCGACGGCGGGCGACGTCGATTGTTCGGCCGGTGACGTTGGCTGATCGGCCGATGACGCCGACTGATCGAGCGGCGACGTCGACCGATCGGCCGGCGGTTCAGACGCTGGTCCGTCTCGAGTTCCCGATTCGTCCCCGGAGTCGCCGAGGTCGGCGCCGGTTTCGTCGACTCGATCCGCCGCCTGTACACCTGAGTGGGTGACCGTATCCCCGCTGCCGCCGTCCTGGCCGGCTGGCTGGTCGCGGTTTCGATACCACCAGGCCCCACCGGCGGCGAGTGCGACGACGACGAGCGCAGCAGCGACCATGGTCGTCGTGCTCGGGCCCCCACCGGCGGCGAGGACCACTCGAGGCTCCCCGGAGACGAAATCGGTCTCGCCGCCGCGCCAGATCACCGCGCGGTCGCGTTCGTCGTCGGGATCGGGTGCGACCGCGGTGCGTTCGTAGCCCTCCGGCCACTCGACGAGCAATCTCGTCCCCTCGTCGAGATAGATCCCTTCGATAGCGTCGCCGACGCGGATCTCGCCGTCTTCGACGGCGGCGAAGCCGTGCCAGTCGAACGTGTACCTGACGACGCCGTACTCGCGCGCGAGCGACTGCCGCTGGGTCTCCACATCGAACCCGTCGACGGTCATCTCCCGACCCGTCGCTTCACTCGCCGTCGCGGCCGTCTCGGTCATCCGGTCGGCGAACGATTGCGTGTAATTGTCGGGATCATCGCGGATGTCCTGGCGCAACGATTCGAATGCCGTCTCGCTCTCGTCGTCGTCGAGCCGAATCCAGAACTCGAGGGTCCACTCGGCGGTCCCGTCGGACTGAATAGCGACGTCCATCCGGACCTCGTCGGCGTCGATCTGGTCCTGCTGGAACGCGTTCGATTCGGGTTGCGTCGCTCCGGCCACGGTCGTCCCGAATACGCCTGCTGTCGGTCCGACGCCGGAGAAGCAGAGCAAGACCACCAGGACAATTGCGCCGACGCGACGGTTCATACGAGTCGATGCTTGCCACGTCGCTTAAAATACACGAAAGTGAGAACGAGAGAGGCGGCTAGTAACGGAGTTCGTATCGCAGCTATCGAGTCGGACTCGGACTGGAAAGGAACTGTCAGCCGGTTCGAGTCGCTTTGGTTATGTTTAAATTTTGTAAAACAGCCGGTCGAGACGGTATCGAACTGTCTCGAAGGTCGGAAGAACGTCTCAGGTTGGACGTGGTTCAGGATCCGTTACGTCCACCTCGAGAGTCGATGACTCCGTGGAGTGGGTCGAAGATTCAGTATTATTCGTCGGTGTCGTCCGACTTCTCGGCGTCGTCGTTAGCGTCTTCCGTGTCTTCGCGTCCTTCGTCATTTTCGTCGTTTTCGTCGTTTTCGTCGTCGCTATCGTCAGTATCGTCGTTTTCGTCGGCTTCCTGCTCGTCACCTTCGTCGGTGTCGTCGTCGGCCTCGTTACGTTCGTCGCGTTCGTCGGACTCCTGCTCGTCCGTCTCCTCCTCATCGTTCGGCGTCACGTCACGGATCGCCTCGCCGAGCGTGCCCTCGAGGCTGCCGTTCAGGAAGGCCGCGATTCGGTCGTGGATCGCGGAAACGTGATCGGAAACCTGCGCGGGGAGGTCGACGTTCGGACCCTGTCCCTGGCGAGCGTCCGCACTACGGTCGGCGCCAGCGGCGTTCCCGCGTCGGTCGTCGTCAGTATCTGCGTTCTCGCCGCGGTCCTCGGCTCGGTCGTCGACACGGTCGTCAGCACCGGCGCGATCGTCCGCTGGAACGTCGGAGCTGTCGTCGCCCGCACCCACGGACGTTGGCGCATTTCCGGGTACTGCGGCGGCGAAGCCGGTCGTTACCACGAGCACTGCCAGCACGGCTGCGATCAGCGTTGTTCGGTTCATGGCTGCACTCGACTCTGGTCGCCAGACCCACTTCAAGCAGCAACTCGGTGGAATCGGTTTTCCGGGGTTTGGCGCCATTTGGCGGCCGTTTTCCTCGGTTTTCTCCCGTTCAACGCGGCTCGAGCGAGCGTTGCGCGGCCGAGACGTCGAGCGGCAAACAGGCCGGTCCCGATGACCCTCGAGCGCACTCGCGCGTCGTCAGCGGTCGACCGGATGGTGGGGCTGGATGATCGGCCCCTCCTCGCCGTAGCCAACGGTCGCGACCACGCCGAAGACCTCCTCGAGCAGGACGTCCGTGACCACCTCGTCCGGCGGGCCCCAGTCGTAGACGCTGCCGTCTCTGAGTGCGACCAGGTTGTCCGCGTAGCGGGCCGCCTGACCGATGTCGTGCAGGACGACGCCGACCGTCACGTCGCGTTCGGTCGTCAGTGCGTCGACGACCTCGAGCACCCGAAGCTGGTGGTGTAAGTCGAGGTAGGTCGTCGGTTCGTCGAGCAAGAGGACGTCGGTCTCCTGGGCTAAGCTCATCGCGATCCAGACCAGTTGCTTCTGGCCGCCGCTGAGGCTCCCGACGTCGGCTTCACGGAGGTGGTCGACGCCAGCCAGGTCGATGGCGCGGTCCACGGCTTCCGCGTCCGCCTCGTCGACCGCGTCGAAGAACCCGCGGTAGGGATAGCGGCCGTGGTAAACCAGTTCCTCGACGGTGATGCTCCCCGGCGAGTCGTGTTCCTGGGAGAGGAGGCCGACCTGCCGGGCGAAGGCCTTCTTCCCGAATTCGTCGGTGTCGTCCCCGTCCAGGAGGACGGCGCCCCGGTCGGGTGCCAGCTGACGGGCGAGCGACTTCAGGAGCGTCGACTTTCCGCTCCCGTTGGGTCCCACGAGGGCCGTCACTTCCCCAGCGGGGAGGTCGATCCGCTCGCACTCGACGACCGGTTCGTCGGTGTCGGGGTAACCGATCTCGAGGTCCGTGCCGACGAGTTCGCTTCCCGTTCGTACAGGTCGGGCGGTGTTCGAGGACGCCCGCGTTGCTTCGGGGACGCTCGAGTCGTCCGATTCGACCGAGTCCTGTCCTGCTTCAACACCCTCGACCTCCTGTCCCTCCTCGGCACCATCGGTCGTCGAGGTGGATTCAAGACTCGACGTTCGTACGGAGCTCGAGCTGGTCCTTTCGTCGTCAGTCTCCGGGGCGTTTTCGGGTTCAGCGTCGGTTGCGTCCGTCGCGTCCGTCTCCTCCTCTCGATCGCTCCCACGGAAGGTTGGCAGGCGTTTCATGCTTAGAGATCACCCAGATGCTTGCGTCTACGCATCAGGTACAGGAAGTACGGGCCGCCGATCAGGCCGGTCAGGATACCGACCGGGAGCTGGTTGGTGCTGCCGAAGAGGACGGCCATGCCCAGTCGCGCACCGACGTCGGCGGCGACCAGCAACGCCGGACCGACGAACAGACAGCCCACGATCAGGCGTTTGTAATCCGAGCCCACGAGCGTCCGTACGGCGTGAGGGACAATGAGTCCGACGAAGCCGACGATGCCCGCCGCGGCGATCGACGACGACGCCGCCACGATAGCGATTCCCGAGAGGCCGAACCGGACGCGCTCGACGGACATTCCGAGCGCGCCAGCGGTTCGTTCTCCCAGCAGGAGGACGTTCAACTGCCTCGCGCCCGCCAGGGCGAGGATCGACGTGAGGATCGTCCAGGGAAGGACGAGTCGAACCTCGTCCCAGTCCGCGCCGGTGAGCGTCCCGGTCGTCCAGGAGATGGCCGTCTGCACGGTCGCCATGTCCTGAGCGAACAGGAGGAGGGCCGTCTGGAGCGAGTTGAAGACGGTGCCGACGATCACGCCCGCGAGTACGAGTCGCACGGGGTTGGTTCCGCCCTTCCAGGCGATAGCGTAGACGAGGACGAACGCGAGCGCACCGCCGAAAGCCGCGCTAATCGGGAGCAACGCCGTCATCCCCGAGAAGATCACGAGCGTAAGCAAGATCGCCAGCCCGGCGCCCGAGGAGACCCCGAGGATGTACGGACTCGCGAGTTCGTTGCGCGTGACCGCCTGGAAGATCGCCCCGGATATCGCGAGATTCGATCCGACCAGCACCGCCGCGAGTACCCGCGGCAAGCGGCCGTTCCAGACGATCGTCGTGTTCCGCGCCAGGTTGGGGAGTTCGTAACTCTCGGGCACGAACAGCACGGTCCGCATTAGGTCCTCGCCGAGGAGGAACGACAGCAACACCCGCTCGTCGTACCAGACGTCGGCGTCGAGGACGGCGTACCACGCCTCCGTGATGGACATCGAGTACACCCCAAAGCTCACCTGGACGAACAGCGAGACGAGCACGACCGCCACGCTCCCGATGGCGACCCCGACCAGTCGAGCGTCTATCCACTCGTAGCTCTCGAGTCGCGCGGATAGTTCCTGTGACGTCCTCGAGTCACCCATTTCAGGGCCCGTCAGTGACGATTTCGGCGACTCGCTCGCGGTCGAACAGGTCGCCCTCGAACCGATCGGGGAACAGTTCCAGTGCGGCGCGTTCCGTCGTGAACAGGTTGATGATGGGGCCCTGGTAGAGCGGACCACCGCGGAACACGCGCTCGTTCTGGACGGCGGCGAGATCGCTCGCCATGGGGTGATCCTGCATGAACGCGAGCACGGAGTCCTCGAATTCTTCGGCGGACTTGGCCTCGTGTCCGCGCACGAGGAGTACGTCGGGGTCGACCTCGAGCATCGTCTCGTAGTCGATCTGACCGCGGTCGTCCGTGCTCAGTCCGTCGACGCCGGTTCCCTCGAGGGCGTCTCCGATGCCGAGGTCGCGCCACTGTTTCTTGCTCGTTCCCTCGCCGAGCCGGTACGGCGAGAACGCTTCGGGCTCCTCGCCGCCCCAGACGAGCAGGGCGCTCGGGCGCTCGGATTCAGGCGGTAACTCCGCCTGGACGTCCGCGATGAACTCGTCGTGGAACGATTTGAACGCCTCGTAGCGCTCCTCGCGCTGGAAGATCTGGGCGACGATCTCGAAGGCCTCGTACAGCGAGTAGTACCGGTAGTCGTGCCACGGGTCGGTCTGTCGGAAAATGACGTTTCCCATGAACGGCGCGATTTCCGTCGAAATCTCGTCTACGTCGGACTGTTCGAGGTTGAACGCGCCGTTTTCGATCAGCCAGTTCGGGTCCATCAGGTGGAGGTCGGCCTCGAGTTCGTAGAACACCTCCTTGTCGATGCCGCCCTCGCCGATTAGCTGGACGAGGTCGTCCTTCTCGACGGAGACGCCCTCGAGTTCGTCGTAGTGCTGGGTGTGATAGCGGGGGAGATTCCCGACCGAGAGGAGACCATCGCCGACGCCGAGCGTAACACCCATGTCCGCGTACCCGGGGAAGTACGTCGCCCACCGTTCGGGCGGCTGGTCGAACTCGAGGGTGCCGACGGGTTCCATCGTGACCGAATAGGAACCGTTACCTTCGTTTTCATCAGTGTCGCTCGAGTTTTCGTTCCCTGTCTCGTTGCCGTTGCCGTTTCCGTCGTTAGAATCAGGATCTTCCTCCCGGCCGGTACCGCTCACGCACCCCGCGAGGCCGACGAGCGCCGCCGTCCCTGTCGCCAGAACCGCCCGTCGCGTTCGATTCGAAGTCATGCGTTTTAGGCTAGCCTAACAGTTTAAAAGTGCGTTGATTTAGGCCGGCCGAAACGAGTCGGTTCGCTTACTCGAGGAGTTCGATCTCGTCGTCGCCGTTGGGGACCGCACAGAGGAACGCGCCCTCGACGTCGGTTTCGTTGCGGTACCAGTGAACGGTTCCGGCCGGGATCAGGAGGGAGTCGCCCGCTTCGACGTCGTACTCTTCGTCGCCGATTCCGACGACGTACTCGCCTTCGAGAACGTACTGCTCGTGCTCGACGGCGTTCGTGTGCGGCGGAACCTCGGCACCTGGCTCGAGGGTGAACCGGCGAATCGCGAAGTTCGGGGCCCCGTGTTCGGCCGCGATGAGGACGCCTTTGGCGAGTCCGTCCGCAGCGTCGACGGATTCGTACTCGACGTCGTCGGTACGGCGAATCGTCGGTTCGGGGTCCGGGTTCGATCCGGCGGATTCGGTGTCGTCCATAGTGGTCGTGAGCGCGTGAGCGACAAAACGGTTCGGACTCAGCAACCCGGATCAGTTTGGGGTACGCTTGACCGCGTCGGCGAGGCCCCGGCGACGAAGGTTCTCGTCGATGAGGGCACCATTTCGTGTCGAGCGAGATTCGTCGTAGTCGAGGACCGTATCCAGGACTAGGACTTGAGTCGGGGCAGTGATGATTGTTCGTGGTTCGAACCGCGACCGCGACACGAGTACTGGCGTCGTCACTCGCGGTCGTAAAAATATAGTTCAAAAACGATACCTCAGTGAATTCCCGATTTACAGGCGCTCGACGTTCGTCGCGCGCGGGCCCTTGGGGGCCTGCTCGATGTCGAACTCGATTTCCTGGCCTTCTTCCAGGTCAGGACCGCCAACGTCTTCCATGTGGAAGAAAACGTCGTCGTCCGCGTCCTCAGTCTCGATGAATCCGTAGCCGCCAGTGTCGTTGAAGAAATCAACGGTTCCTTTCGCCATTGCTTCTGAAGAGAGTCGGGGAAGACGGATAACCGTTCCGATGTAGCCTCCAGCCAAGATGGGCGATTGACAGGGGTCGAGAGCCCTTCTACCGCCGTATTCTGGCGCCGCTTCGAATCGCGGTTACTCCTCGTCCTCGAGTCGCTGGGCGAAGATCGAGACGAAAAAGACCAGCATGAACAGTGAGAACCCGACGACGATTCCGAAGAAGCCGCCCTGGGTGAGATCCACCGAGCTGGTCAGCGAGACGGCGACGAACGCGACGACGAAGACGGCAATCGTCAGGAATCCAATGGCGTAGTAGAAGTTGGTGTCGTTCTCGAGGAAACCCCACAGCGAGTCCCAGATCGGGGGTTGTGGCATACTCGAGCGTTCGAACGCGAGGACGAATAACGTTCGGTCCGCGGGTCGTTTCGCCTCGAGACGAAATCTGTCGCGCGATCGAATTACTTCCGAGTACAGAATCGTTCGATAGCCGTCGGAACGTGGGTGAGAAGGATCATCCTCCGCATCGACTGCAGCGACCGCGATCAGTAGAGCAGGCTCGAGATGCTATCGGCGTACGCATCGGGAAGGTCCATCGCTATGGCCCGCGGGTCGGTTTCGCCGTCGAGGTTAACAAGGTACGCCCGCCCCGGCTCGGACCCGTAGGTTTCGTGAAAGTCGTAGACGAAGCCGTAGCAGGTGACCGAGGACGGAATCGATTCCGCCATTCGAAGGTAGGAGACCTGTCGGTGGACGTTGTACTCGACGAGCTGGTCGATAATCCCGGTGTCGGCGTCGGCGTTTTCGTCGGAACCGTTATCGGTATCGACCAGTTCGCTCTCGAGACCCGACTCGACGACGGGAACGAGCGCCTCGACCCACTTGGTGACCCCGCGCGGGCCCGGGGGTTCCTCGTCGCCCGACGCGACCTCGTAGGCGGCCGTAACGGCACCACAGCCGGTGTGACCGACGACGGCGACTGCCTCCGTATCGGTGTAGTGAATCGGGTACAGAACGCTCCCGTCGACGAATCGCTCGCCGTCCTCGACGTCCCAGATCTGGTTGCCGATCGTACTCGGCGTGAAGATGGCTCCAGGTCGGTCAATCGACCACATCCCTTCCTGTGAGACCCGCGAATCCGAACAACACATGGTGACGGCGTCGGGGTGTTGTTCGTCTCGAACGGCGTCGAAGTAGCCGTCGGGGAGAGAGTCGACGTGGCGTTCGTTCCCCTCGAGGAGGTCGAAGAGGACGGTTGCGTGATCGTCTCGAGCGTCCGTTGAATCGGAGTCGGAGTCGGATGTCATGGGAATCGTCCGGAGTTTCACGTAGACGAACGACGAGAACCGTATAATTGTGTTGGGGATTCCGATCATTGAGCGACCGGACGTCGGCGCCTCGAGCGGGTCGTGATGACTGGCTGCAGCTTGAAGTGGTTGGGGAAAGGCTCAATTTTGAACGGAGAGAGCAGGAGGAGGCGAGACGCGGAGGGTGAGAGGAATCAAGGGCAGAGAGTGGGAGAAGTCAAGGGCAGGAGTAGGAGAAGGATTGGAAGAAGGGGGTGTGCTAGGGAGCGCAGGTTTGGGAGAGGGAGAACCGGGTGACGTCGGGAGTCCCAACGAGATTGGAGAGTTGTGAGTGGAAAAGAGATGATTGTGGTTAGGGAGAGTTGTGAGCGGAAGCTACGAATCATGGGGTATGATACCGCGATCTCCCGGGAGGGAATTTGGAGGGAACCCCCCACCCCTTTGTTTCAGGTGGAGACCGAAATGGAGGGGTGGGGGTGGGAGGGGTTTCTAGGACGGGAAGGTTTAAGATACCTCCTGAGAAATTTGTCCGCAGCACTAGCAAATAACGCATCTTACTAGATAAGTTGGTTTTTGTTACTAGACCCTACTAGAAACGTCGTTCTAGACGGCTTGAGTTACTAGACCGCCTCTTCTCTTCGAATTCACGACTCTCACGGCTTCTCCTGCCGTCTCGAGCAGAGATCGTCCCCACTCAATCACCGAGCCAGCCCTCCCGACCCACGAAACCCACCACCCCTTCGACCATCTCCACCTGAAACGAAGGGGTGGGGGTGTTCTAACCCCGGCAAACCTCTCAGAATAATTCACTTTGCCTCTCTTCGTGATAATAACAAATATCTAATATCAACCTCTGTAGGGCCTAACACCCCTTCGTTTCAACTCGAGAATCACTTCGCTTTCAGGCACGGTCCAAACACTCTCACACCAGCCCAGATCTCGACGGAACCAGACCTCGGTACATCTTTGCCGTCCGCGACCAAAGCGCCGACCATACCATGAACGACGAACGCTCACGCGCGCTGTACGACCGGGCGCTGTCCGTCATGCCCGGCGGCGTCAACTCCGCCGTCCGGGCGGCCATCGAGCCGTATCCCTTTTTCGTTCGGAAGGGCGACGGCGGCCACGTCGTCGACGCCGACGGCAACCGACTCGTCGACTGGGTCATGGGTCTCGGCCCCCTGCTTCTCGGACACGATCTCCCCGACCCCGTCCAGGCGGCGATCCAGCGAGCGGCCAGCGAGGGTCCGATGTACGGTACGCCGACCGAACTCGAGGTTGACCTCGCCGAGTTCGTCGTCCGGCACGTCCCGAGCGTCGAGAAGATTCGGTTCGTCAACTCCGGGACGGAAGCGACCGTCTCGGCCGTCCGTCTCGCCCGCGGAACGACCGGCCGGAACAAGATCGTCATCATGCAGGGCGGGTACCACGGCGCCCAGGAGTCGACGCTGGTCGAAGGCGACGCCGAACATCCCGCTCCCTCCTCCGCCGGCATCCCGCAGGCGTTCGCCGAGCACACTCTTCCTGTCCCGTTCAACGACGAAGCGGCCGTTCGCGAAGTCTTCCAGGAACACGGCGACGACATCGCGGGCGTCCTCGTCGAACCGATCCTCGCCAACTACGGTATCGTCCACCCTGTCGACGGCTACCTCGAGACCCTTCGCGAGCTCACCGACGATCACGACTCGCTCCTGATCTTCGACGAGGTCATCACCGGCTTTCGCGTCGGCGGGCTGGGCTGCGCCCAGAGTCACTTCGGCATCACGCCCGACCTCACCACCTTCGGCAAGATCATCGGCGGCGGGTTTCCCGTCGGCGCCATCGGCGGCCGCGCCGAGTTGATCGAGGAATTCGCGCCCACCGGGGAGGTCTTCCAGGCCGGCACCTTCTCCGGCCACCCCGTGACGATGGCCGCCGGCCTCGAGACGCTCACGTTCGCGGCCGAAAACGACGTCTACGACCACGTCAACGGGCTCGGCGAGACGCTTCGGGCCGGTCTCACCGACATTCTCGCTGATCAGGCGCCGAATTACACCGTGGTCGGAATCGACAGCATGTTCAAAGTAATCTTTACGCGCGAGGGCCCCTCTCGAGACGAACTCGAGGCCGGTGACCAGTGCGAAGCCGGCTGTCGCCAGGATCCCGACTGCCCGCGCTACGAGTACTGTCCGAAGAACGCGGCCGACGTCAAACGAGCCGAAACCGAACGCTGGCGGCGGATCTTCTGGGGCGAGATGCGCGAACAGGGCATCTTCCTCTCCCAGAACCAGTTCGAGAGCCAGTTCGTCAGTTACGGTCACACCGAGGAGGACGTCGAGCGGACGCTCGAGGCGTACAAGGACGCGCTCTGATCGCGCCCGCGCCTCGGAGTCGCCGGCTGGCGTCGTTTCACTGTGTGCCTGGACACCAGTCGCTTCACTGTGTGAAAGCTATCCAAAGGTTTACGTTTCGAGCCATCGCCTCTTCGAGTGGCCACTGGGGGGTGGCCACCTGGGAATACAGGGTCGCGGCTGGTCGTTCCGATGGCCGGCCCGTGTCTTTTGTGGTGCGTTCAGTGGTGGGTTTCTGAATCGTCAGGTGGTGTTCTAGCGAGCCTCGCGTTTCAGCGCAGTGTTGCGCTCTACATCGCCTCGCGTTCCAACGTCGCTTTGCGCACTAGCACCACCCCGCGTTCCAGTCGAGGCGCCGATCCACCGGGCTCGCCCGACGAGTCGATTCGACTGCAAACTCGAGTGACGACGATTCATCTCGTCGCTACCGACCGACGATTCGTTTTCCGACTGCAAACGCCGCTGCCGATCCCTTATATACAATGGCGCGGCCAGATCAGTCCGTCAACGCTATGGACGACCGACGATGAGTACGGAGGAGATGACGGACTGGCGCCCAGTGTTCGGCCACGACGAACCCTACGACGAGCAAGTCGACGGGATCGAGACGGCCATCGAAACCGCTACCGAGGGCGGGTACACGGTTATCGAAGGAGCCTGCGGGACCGGCAAGACGATGATCGCACTCACGGCGGGCATCGACCTGGTTCGCGACCCCGACAGCCAGTACGAACGGGTGTTCGTCCTCACCAGCGTCAAACAGCAACTGCGCCAGTTCGAGACGGACCTCGAGACGATCAACGAGAACCTGCCCACCGACTGGAACCCGATTTCGGGACTCACGCTCGTCGGCAAAGCCGACGTCTGCCCGTACAACCGTGAAAATGCAGGCGGAATCAGCGACGACACCGTCTACGACCGATGCGAAACCCTCCGCGATCGGACGCGCGACCTTACCGGCGAGGGTGGCTCGACGACGGCCGGCGCGCTCGCTGCCCAGGCTCGGAGCCAGCAGCTCGGTCTGGCCGATAGCGGTCGCGGGAGCCGGCACGGGCGCAGCAGTTCCAGTGGAACCGAAGGGGGTACCGATGGCGGAAACGGCGGCGCAGGAACGGGCGGATCGACCGTCAGCAGCGCCGGCGCACGCTATCTCGAGACGGCCGGCGAACCGACGCCGTACCCACCGGAGATGCCGGAGTACAACACTGGCGGCCCCGCGGGAAGCGAGGTCGAGTACTGTCCGTTTTACGCCCAGTATCTCGAGGACCTGCCGGAAGAGGGGGGCGACGCCGATCCAGTCGAAGCGGCTCCATTCGACGTGACCGAAACCGGACTGCTCACGCCCGAAGACCTCGTCGCTGAGTCGGTTCGACACGGCACCTGCCCGCACTCGGTGATGGGGGCCGTGCTGGGCCACGTGGAAGTCGTCATCGGCAACTACTACCACGCCTTCGACCCGACGACGACCGCCGCGTTCACCGGCGCCTTGCTCGACGACTCGACGTTCGTCGTCTGTGACGAAGCGCACATGCTCGAGCCCCGGGTTCGCGATCTAGTGAGCGACAGAGTCGCGGATACCACGCTTCGCGACGCCGAAACGGAACTCTCGCGGGTGCTCCAGCCGGTTCGATTCGACCAGGAGGGTCGCCAGACCCAGGGTGGCTCGAAGACTGCCGATGCGGACCTCGTTCGCGCCGAACTGAACGACACCGACGTCTCGATCGAGGAACTCGAGCGTACCCTCGAGTTCGTCCAGGACCTCCGCGGGGAACTCGACCGTCGAGTTCGCGCCCACCTGGAGCGGACAAATCGGGCCTGGCAGACCGATCTGACGTCGCTCGAGGACGACGAAATCCCGCTTCGCGATCCGACGGTGCCGGCCGAGGACGAGATTTCCGAGTGGGCGACCGGGGCGGGGTACAGCGACGCGATCTGGGTGCGAGCCGAGTCGGTCGGCGCGGTCGTCGAACGGATTCTCAACGAGGCCGAGGACGAGGAGAAGACTCGGGCGTCGCCCGCCGTCGGCCGCTTGCTCGGGGAGTGGTACCGTCGCGATCACACGACGAACTTCCGAGAGATCGAACTCGAGCGAACCTGGGACGAGATGGAACCGGCCGACTCCTGGCGGCGAGCGTACACGGCTCGACTCGCGTTGCACAGCTGCGTTCCCAGCGACGCCATCGGGTCGCGACTGTCGGGGTTCGGCGGCGGGATCTTGATGAGCGCGACCCTCGAGCCGATGGACGCCTTCCGGGAGGTCACGGGCCTCGAGTACCTCGCGCGTGAGGAGGGGCGTCCGGTCGTCGAACGGCAGTACGGCTTGCACTTCCCCGAGGCGAATCGCGAGAGCTTCGCAGTGTCGGTGCCGAAGTTTACCTACGACAACCGGGGGCCGCCTGGCGAGGAGACGCCGACGCGAACTGCGTACGCGGACGCGCTGGCGCAGGTCGCCCGAGTTCCGGGGAACGTCCTCGTCGGAATGCCGAGCTACGGCGAGGCCGAGTGGGCCGCGTCGGTCCTCGAGGCACATTCGGGAGTCGACAAGCCCGTCTTGCTCGACGCCTCGAGCAGCGACGACGCCACGGAATCGCTGAAAGACGAGTTCTTCGCGGGTGGGGGGAAGGTACTCGTCACGAGCCTCCGCGGGACCCTGACGGAGGGCGTCGATTACAGCGGAGACCGGTTGGCGGCGGCAGCCATCTGTGGCGTTCCGATCGTCAACACGGCGAGCCCGCGGACGAAGGCGATTCGGCGAGCCTACGACGACGCGTTCGGCGACGGGTTCACCTACGCGCTGACGGTTCCGGCGGTTCGGAAGGCCAGGCAGGCGATCGGTCGGGTGATCCGATCGCCCGAAGACGTCGGCGTCCGGGTCCTGCTCGACGAACGGTACGCTCGCGACAGCTGGGATTCGGTCCGACAGTTCCTTCCGGACGACGACGAGTTTCAGCCGGTCAGTCCCGACATGCTCGAGTTCGGCCTCGAGCGATTTCGCGAGCGGCTCGAGTCGAGCCAGTAAGGTAGTCTAATTTTCGCGGCAAGATGTCCTCGAGTTCTCGCCGCGACGACTCTGACTTTCCGCCGTGACGCCCCGACCTCCCGTCGCGACGCCTCAACTTCTCGTCGAAACCCCTCAAACTTCTCGCTACTGGAAATTTCGGTAGCGCCCGCTTCAGTGCTCTCGCGGGGTGTTATCAGTAATCGAACTCCTCCTCCCAGGCACCGCGCCACGCTGGAAGGTCGTCCCGCCGGGTTTCGTACGAAAACGTCACGACGGATGGGGGGTCTTCGGCGTGGTCGGCGTAGACGTCGAACTCCTCGGAGAACTCGAGTTCGGCAATGGGTCGCACCGGGTACTGTCCGAGGCGTGGAGCGAGTCCGGCCTGAATCTCCGGCGAGAGCGCGAACTCGAGGAACGTGTAGGCCAGGTCGACGTTGATCGCGTTTTCGAAGATGGCCATCTGGAGGGGTTCGGCGTAGGCCTCCTCGTCGAGGTACGTGACCTGGTACTGATCGGGATCGCCGCCGACGTCGACCGATTCGTCGTCCGAGTCGTCGTCTGCGCTCGAGTCGTCGCCGTTGGAACCGCCGCCGTCCGCATCCGACTCGTCGTCGGCACCCGATTCGTTGGCGTCGTCCGTCCCCGAATCGGTGGAACCGTCGCCGTCGGCCTCGGTTCCATCGGTCGCATTGTCCGAGCCATCAGTTTCGTTTCGCTCGCTTCCCCGGGTTTCGTCGGTATCTGACGTCACTGCCCGGTCGATCGCCGCGAGCGCATCCGCCGCGTAGGCGACGGTCATCGGTCGAGTGCGCTCGGCGTAGGCCAGCAGCGTCTCGACCCAGGTGTCGTAGATGTCGAGTCCGTTGTCCTCGAGTTCGGCCCAGACGGTCAGCGCGTCGTCGGGACCGGCGGATTCGAACAGCCAGTCGAGGAAGGCGCTGCCGCGACCGCGGGATGGCGTCGGGGTGAGCAGCGAGTCGGCGTAGGTCGGTTCCCCGAGCTCCTCGAGTTTGGTCGGTGGGTCGATACGCGTCTCATCGACCATTAGACAGGAGTACTGCGTGCTGACCGGGACGATTCGTCCGGCGGGATCATCGAGGCCGAGTTCGTCGACGACGCCGTCGAGCGTCTCGATTCGATCCCGGTTGAGTTCGCGAAACAGGCCGCCCTCCTCGAGATTACGGTCGACGGTCGCGAGGTTGGCGGCCGAGAGGCCGACGTAGGCGTCGACGTCCGGGAGAAATCCGCGCTGCTCGCGTTCGATGTAGTGGCCGATGCCGGATTCGGGAATCACCCAGTCGACTTCGACGTTGTCGAACGTCTCCTCGAACTGGGTTTTGAGCCAGGCTGAGGCGGGATTCTCGCCATGGGCGAACGCGTCCGTCGTCGCGACTCGGAGGACGCCTTCGTCCTCAGGTTCGTCCGGTTCGTCGTCGCCGTTTGGCTCCTGTGGCTCTGGTTCCGATTCGCGGGTGGCACAGCCCGCGAGCGACGTCAGGGCGAGCGTCGTGGATCCGGTTGCGACGCGAAGGTACGACCGTCGATCCAGTCCCATCGTGCGAGATATCGACGTGCTGGTGCTTAAGTCCGATGTCAGCGCGTTCAAAGGTTTTCGCTCGAGACTGCGTTGCTTCTCGGTCCCCTGATATCGTATCGTTTCCTGACACCTCTCGAGAATCGACCTTCACGCTCACACTCGCCACGGGCGTCGGATCTACGATACCTCTCTCGGGGGCACGGTATTTTTCCACCTCGGCGTCCTACATGGGCGTATGGTCCGCTCGTCGACGCCAGTTCACGCGGTCATTGGAGCGATCGTCGGGGTCGTTCTCTCGTTTCTCCCGTTCTCGACCGTTCTGGGCGGTGCAGCGTCTGGCTTCCTCGAGGGCCGCGACGCTCGTAGGGGGACCGTTTCGGGTGCGCTCGCGGGAGCGATCATGACCGTGCCGATCGCCGGTGTGCTCTTCTTGTTCCTCGGACTGTTCGGCTTCGGTGCCGCCCTTAGTGGGTTCCCCGTTGAGGGATTCGCTCTGGTACTGTTCTTCGTCCTCACGTTCGGCATCGCCACCTGTCTCTACACCATTGGCGGTGCGGCCGTCGGCGGGTTCGTGGGATCGATGCTCGCTGCCGAATACCCGGACGAGCGGCGTCGACTCCAGCGATCGATCGGGCTCACGCCGGCGAGCGACGCGGACACCCTCTCTCGTGGGCCGGATCGTCGAGAACCCGATGCAGAATTTGAGGCAGAACGGCGAGGAACGGAGCTCGAGCCAGAATCGGAACGCCGACACGAGCGGGACCGCCGATAGTTCCGGTCCACCGGGCCAATACCGGCGATTGTTCCAGTCCGAACGGCTGCGACCACTGATAGTTCCGACGCGATTGGCCGCGACCGACGCTCACTCGTATCGAAGCGCGTCGATCGGATCCGTCCTCGCGGCTCGCCACGCCGGATACAACCCGGACACGACGCCGACCAGAATGCCGGCGACAATCGCGAGAGCGACGTACTCGAGTGGGTACACCAGCGGAATGTCGATGTACCTGGCTGCGAGTGCGGCGACGACGAGGCCGAGGACGGTTCCCAGAACCGCTCCGATGACGCCGAGGATCACGGCTTCGGTGAGGAACAGTCCGAGAACGTCCCGGTTCTGCGCGCCGACGGCTTTCATGATTCCGATCTCGCGGGTTCGCTCGGTGACCGACACGAGCATGATGTTCGCGATACCGATCGAACCGACGACGAGCGAGATGGCGGCGATGCCGACGATAAAACTCTGGAGGATGTCGAGGATGTCCTCGAGTTGCTGGAGTAACTCGGTGCTCGTCTGGAGCGAGACGGCGACGTCCTCGCCGAGGAACTCGCTCGCGTCGGATTCCTCGCTCTCGAAGTACGCAGTGGCGGCCTCTCGAGCGGCGTCGACGTCGTCCTCGTCGGCACTGGGAGCCTCGACGACGATGGCGAGGTAGCGGACGTCGGTTTCCGAACCTGTCTCGTCGTTATCCGATTCGCTATCGTCGTTCCCCTCACCCGAATCGCCACCTCCACCCGCCGGACCGACCGCCTGTTCGAGGTAGAACGGATCCGTCGGGACGTACATCCGTGGCGCTGCGTCGAACCCCTCGAACGGGCTCAGCCCCTCCGAAGTGTCGGTGATCCCGACGACGGTGACCGTCTCGGTTCCGCCAGTAGCGATCCGGACCTCGAGTTCGTCGCCGACGCTGACGTTCTCCTCGAACTGCTCGGCCGCGGCGGGATTGATGACTGCCTCGCGTTCGCCCATCTCGAACTGGCGTCCCTCGCGCAGGGAGGACTCGCGAATGTAGGACGGGCCGGCGGCGATCAGGCCGTTGCTCTGTAGCCTGGTCTCACCCTCGTGGGTCACCGACTGGGCGTCGATGGTCGCGTAGCCGTAGGCGGCGTCGACGGCCTCGAGTTCCTCGACGGCCTCGAGGTCGTCCTGGCTGAAGACGAACTGGGCGCCGGCGAGCGGACCGCCCTCGGTGTCCGGGTCGGCCGCCCAGCCGTAGAGGTTCCGCTGGTCGTCAGGGCTGATGTCGCCGATGATGCCGGCCTGTAGGCTCGCACCGAGGGCGACGAAGGCGATGACGGCGGCGACGCCGATGATCACTCCGAGCGTCGTCAGCGCCGACCGAAGTCGGTGACCGCGAATCGACCGCCAGGAGAGCCGGAGCGACTCGAGTGGACTCATCAGCGTTTCTCCTCGCTCGTGGTGGGGTCGTCATCGCTCGTGGTGGAACCCTGGTTACTTGCGGTGGGATCATTATTGCCGGAGGACACATCTTTGCTCGAGAGCACACCGTCACTCGAGGGTCGGCCAGCAGGACCTTCGTCCGCGACTCCGTCTCGACCACCCTCGCCAGACCCCTTCGTTTCCACTCGAGAATCGCCACCGGGGGACGCCTTCTCACCCCCACCTTCCAGGAGTTCGATTCGCTCGACGTTCCCGTCCAGAAGGTGGACGATGCGCTCGGCACGTTCGGCGACGTGGCGCTCGTGGGTGACGACGACGAGCGTCGTCCCGGCGTCGTGGAACTCCTCGAAGAGGTCGAGCACGTCCGCCTCCGTTTTGGTGTCCAGGTTGCCGGAGGGCTCGTCGGCGAGAACGATCGCCGGATCGTTCACCAGTGCGCGGGCGAGGGCGACCCGCTGGCGCTGACCGCCCGATAACTCGTTCGGGAGGTGATCGAGTCGGTCGCCGAGTCCGACGCGCTCGAGCAGGTCCTGCGCGCGGTCGTGGCGCTCCGTCCGACCGACGCCGCGGAACAGTTGAGGGAGGGCCACGTTCTCGAGGGCGTCGAGTCGCGGCATCAGGTTGAACGTCTGGAAGACGAACCCGACCCTGGTTCCTCGCAGGCGGGTACGTTCGCGTTCCGAGAGCGTCGAAATGTCCTCCCCGTCGACGGCGACGGTGCCCGACGTCGGGGTGTCGAGACAGCCGACGAGGTTCATCAGCGTCGACTTTCCCGACCCGCTCGGGCCCATGATGGCCGTGTACGATCCGCGCGGGATCGACAGCGAGACGCCGTCGAGGGCGTGTACCGGCTCGCCGACGCGGTACGTCTTCCGTACGTCGGTCATCGTCACCGCGTCGTCGCTCGGTCCCATCGTCCCTCTACAGGGCCGCTCGAGCCAAAAGCTTTGGCGGGTGTGGTTGGCTCGAACAATCGCCCGATTGAGTTGGTCTCAACTCGCTCAGCCGACCAGGGGTCGGCCTCGAGGGCTACGCTTTTCCCCCCGCCGCCCGCTCGTGACGGTATGAGCGCGAAATCGTCGGGCGGCGCCGACGCCCACAAGCGCCGTGCGGGGGAACGAGCAGCCGAGGAGATCGAAGACGGGATGGTCGTCGGCCTCGGCACCGGATCCACGACCGCCTACGCCATCGAAGCACTCGGCCGTGCAGTCGCAGACGGCCTCGAGATCCGGGGAATCGCGACCTCCTTCCAGTCCAGGCAACTGGCCCTCGAGGTCGGAATCCCGCTGACCGACCTCGACGCCGTCGACGGGATCGACCTGGCCATCGACGGAGCGGACCAGGTCGTCGACGACCCCGACTCCCCCGCCCACGGGGTACTGATCAAGGGTGGCGGCGCGGCCCATGCCCGCGAAAAACTCGTCGCCGCCGCGGCCGACCGGTTCGTCGTCGTCGCGGATTCCTCGAAACTTGTCTCCGCACTCGAGGCACCGGTTCCAGTCGAAGTGCTCCCCGCGGCACACACCGTGGTCGCGAATCGCGTTGCGGACCTCGGCGGTGAACCGACCCTCCGCATGGCGACGCACAAGGACGGCCCCGTGGTCACCGACAACGGGAACCTCGTCCTCGACTGCGCGTTCGGTTCGATCGACGACCCGGCCGCCCTCGGCCGCGACCTCGCGTCGATTCCCGGCGTCCTCGAACACGGCCTGTTCGTCGATCTCGCCGACGCGACGTACGTCGGAACCGACGACGGACTCGAGGTGCGGTCGTACTAACCCGTTCTGCGTATCGTGTCCCACGTACGTCGACGAGACCGGGCGCTACTCCGGGCGCGCATTCGACTTCGACCGGGAGTCCTCGGCGGGTGCCGACACGCGCCCGGCGACCGTGCCGAGGACGACGTAGCAGAGACCGATCGCTCGCGTCGCCGGAACCACCCACGGTTTCAACTCGAGGTCGTCCGGATTCC
The DNA here is from genome assembly GCF_017357105.1 of Natronosalvus caseinilyticus. NCBI lineage: Archaea > Methanobacteriati > Methanobacteriota > Halobacteria > Halobacteriales > Natrialbaceae > Natronosalvus > Natronosalvus caseinilyticus. The sequence continues at coordinate 744,958 of NZ_CP071596.1, read as the reverse complement.
GGTAGGCGAGTTTGAGCGCCGTTCGAACGAATCGCTCCGGGGCCAGGAGGGCTGGTACGCCGAGGACGGCGAGCAGCCCGGCGACCGTGGGGGTCCGACGACGCCCGCCGAGGGCGAGCCACGCGAACAGCACGCCCTCGAGGCGAGCCATCGGCATGGTCCACGTGCGCAACTCGCCGTCGTTCGGATTCTCGAACGCTCTTCGTTCTCCCCAGGCGATGATCTGGTCGGGGAACAGGATTTCGACGACGGTGAACCCGAGGACGATTGCTCGCCACATGGTCACGCGTTTGACGGGCAGTCACAAAAACCTGAAAGGCGAATCGCCAGCCATGGAAACGTCGGAGCGCCAGACGTGTGCGATCGGCTCTGCTCGAGTGGTTTTCGAGTGGGTTCCGAACGGCTCACGAGGGGCTCATGGGTGGCTCCGGACGCTCGTGAGTAGAGTGTGGTCCACTCGAGCGAGCCCCAATTGGGGCCCGTTCAACGCTTGCGAGCCACCAGCGAGATACTCTTGACCCCGTAGGTCTGGCACGCGCTCTGTGCTCGATCCGAGGTAAATTCGTACCGATCGTTCGCTCGGCGGTCGACCACGTCGAACCCTGGCGTCTCGATGGCGTCGGCGTAGTCGTCGACTTGCACCGCTCCGCCGATACAGGCCGCCCAGAGGTCCGCGTTCGTCTTGATGGAGTCGGGCATCTGCTCCTCGCTGGTGATGTCCGACAGCGCGAGTCGGCCGCCCGGAGCGAGGACGCGACGCACCTCTGCGAAGACGCGATCTTTCTCGGCCGAGAGGTTGATCACGCCATTGGAGATGACCGCGTCGAACGACTCGTCGTCGAACGGCAGGTCCTCGATGTACCCCTTTTCGAAGCTGACGTTGTCGAACCCGCCGTCGTCGCGGTATCTCCGACCGTTCTCGAGCTGGTCGTCGGTCATGTCGATGCCGACCACCGTCCCCTCGTCACCGACGTAAATCGCTGCGACGAAGACGTCCATCCCCGAGCCGCTCCCGAGGTCGAGGACGCGCTCGCCGGGCTCGAGGCTCGCGAGGTTGAAGTGGTACCCGACGCCGGCGAAAGAGTCGATGGCCCGCGACTGGATTCGATCGAGCACCGACGGGTCGTAGCCGAGGCGCTCGGCCAGGTCGCGCCCCATTTCGAAGTGAAAGTCCCCGTCCGGCGACCGCGCGACGTCCTGGTAGACGGCTTTGACCTTCTGCTCGAGTTCGTCCGTGTCGAGCCTCGACGCATTCGTCTCGCTCATGGCTTCGTGGCGGCAACCAGGTCGGTCTCCACCGGAACCTCGTTCGTGATGCTGTCGATGAGCGGCGAGGTCGCTTCCGCGCGCTCGCGAAGTTCGACCAGTTCGGCTTCCGGGGCGTCGGCGTCGACGTATGCAGTGCAGGTGATCCCCTCGTAGCCGGGCCTGACGGTCTCGTCGATGCCGAGGAATCCCCGGAGGTCGACGTCGCCGTCCATCTCGAAGCGGATGTCCTCGAGGTCGATGCCCATCGCAGCGGCGTTCGCGGCGTAGCCGACGCTCAGGCACGAACCGAGGGCCGCGAGCAGGAGTTCGACCGCGTTCGGCGCGGTTCGCTGGCCGAGGATCTGCTCGGGTTCGTCGCCCTCGATAGTGAACTCGCGCGTCTGCACGCGCTCGCCCGCCTGGTCGAATTCGTCGATGGTCGTCTCACACCGGAGCCCGTCGGTCCACTCGGTTTCCGCGTGGAAGGTAAACTGGCCCACGGTCGAATCGTCGCTGATCGCGTCGATCGCCTCGCCCAGCGCGTCGACGTCGACGCCGTTCGTGGTGCTCATCGGGACCCGCCTCGAGGTGCTGTTCGGTCGGTAAAGTAGCTGTCAGTCATTGGTATCGCCTCCGCAATCTCTCCATGGAGCGGAAATGTCGTGTAGGCACCTAGTGAATTTGACCCGGTAACCACTGGAAGTGCACGTGCTGACCGGTGGTCACGTCGTGCAAGCACCTGACAGCTGCTGGATACGGAGGGCTACTCGAGGACGAACGTATTCTCGATGACTAGCGTCTACTCGAGCAATATTGTCTACTCGAGCGGTTCGACCACGGTCGACCCGCCATCACCGAGACGTGCCCGCTTTAGGGCTCGGACCCGGACCCGGAATCCGCCTCCGGCTCGGCTCCAGCCTCGAGCGCCAACGGCCGCGCTTCGTGGCGGTGTCGTTCGAACGTCCACTCGGCCCACGAGCGCACGGCCGGCGCGTCGGTGTCGATCAGCGAGCGCAGGGTTCCGGTCTCGGGCATGTAGATACAGAGGCCGACGCGGCGGTCGAAGAGGCTGAGTCCGTAAGACGGCGGATCGTCGTGGAGCAAGACGGTGAGATTCCCGCTCTCGAGAGTTCGCGTCGACAGGTCGGGGTAGCTCGACCTGATGTAGGTCGCGACGCTGGGTGGATCGATGACCGTCGCGTCCATGCCGTCGATGATTCGTCCGCAGAGTTCGTCTTTGCAGGGCTCGAGCAGCCCCAGTTCGAAGCCGACGAAGCGGAACGTGTCTGCCTCCTCGAGCAAGGAGACGAAGCGTGACACCGGCCGGTAGGGATCCTCGACCGTGGCCGGCGTCACGACGGCGTCGGCGAGTTCCTCGATCGGGACGTCGGCGTCGTCGACCGGTAGCCAGTCCCAGACGTCGCGGAGCTTGCGTTCCGTCTCGAGGCGCTCGAGTAAGTCCGCAACTCCTTCCGAGACGTAGGCTCCGAGCGGCGTGGCCTCGTAGTGGTGGCCGGTTCGGGCGATCCAGCGTCGCTCCTCGAGGGCTCGAAGGGTTCGACTGATCGTCGACGCCGACGCGCCCGTCACCTCACACAACTCGGCTCGCGTCCGAGGCCGTTCGCTAATCGCCGTAAGCACGGCGACACGGTGGGACGACCGTGCGAGATATTCGACGTCGTCGAGTGAGGATACCATGTTTGTTGGTAACACACGACGCATTATGAAGGGGGCGGTCACTCGACGCGACTGCTTCCTCGGCGCCGGTCGTCCGTCGCTGGAACGGACACGCCACGGTCAATGGACCGGACGCGAATGGACACCTTTTCAATACCGCCGGCGAACGTCACAGCAGAGACGAAGCGATGCCCGAGACATCCGACCGCAAAGACGATCACATCCGCATTATCGAAGAAGAAGACGTCGAAACCTCGGGGACCGGCTTCGAGGACGTCGAACTCGTCCACGAGGCGCTGCCGGAGATCCACCGGGACGAGATCGATACGAGCGTGGACCTGTTCGGCTACGAACTCGCGGCCCCCATCGTCATCGAGAGCATGACCGGCGGCCACCCCAACACCACGACGATCAACCGATCGCTCGCCGCCGCGGCCCAGGAAATGGGCGTCGCGATGGGCGTCGGCAGCCAGCGCGCCGGGCTCGAACTCGACGACCCGGACCTCCTCGAGTCCTACACCGTGGTCCGCGACGTGGCCCCCGACGCCTTCCTCTACGGCAACGTCGGTGCCGCCCAGTTGCTCGAGTACGACGTGAGCGACGTCGAGCGTGCCGTGGAGATGATCGAGGCGGACGCGATGGCGATCCACCTCAACTTCCTCCAGGAGGCGGTCCAGCCCGAGGGCGACGTCGACGCCCGCGGCTGTCTCGAGGCCATCGAAACGGTCGCGAGCGACCTCTCGGTGCCGGTGATCGTCAAGGAGACGGGCAACGGTATCGCCCGGGGCACCGCCGAGCGGTTGACAGCAGCGGGCGTCGACGCCATCGACGTCGCCGGAAAGGGCGGGACGACGTGGTCGGGCATCGAGTCCTACCGGGCTGCCGCCATCGGCGCGACCCGCCAGGAACACGTCGGCCGACGATTCCGGGCCTGGGGGGTTCCGACCGCCGTGAGCACGCTCGAGGCCGCGAACGTCCACGACACCGTGATCGCCAGCGGCGGCGTCCGCTCCGGTCTGGACGTGGCGAAGGCCATCGCCCTCGGTGCGCAGGCTGGCGGTCTCGCCAAACCGTTTCTCTCGCCGGCGGGGCAGGGAATCGAAGCGGTCGTCGACCTCCTGGAGACCCTCCGGGTCGAACTCGAGACGGCGATGTTCGTCACGGGATCGGAATCCGTCGCGGACCTCCGAGAGACGGAGTGCGTCGTTCTCGGGCGAACGAAGGAGTACCTCGAGGGTCGAGGGCACGGGAACTGAGGTCCTCGAGGCGGCAATGTTGCCGAGGTCTCCTGGGCAGCAATGACGCCGATGGCCCACCTGGGTCCGTTTCGACCGTTTCGACCGTTTCGACCCGTATCGACCCGATTTGGTCCGTATTGGCCTGCTCCGGCCAGCGAGGACTCCGACGAATCACTTTCGGCGATAATCCCCCAGATCCATCGACCAGTCGTACTCGTCGTACTGCAACGTCGGCGTCACGTCGGGCGGAATCACGTCGTAGCGCTCGAGGAACGACCGAATCCCGCTCGAACCGCCGAAATCACCGCGGTACCAGAGGAATACCCGCGGCACGCGGGCCACGCGCTCTCGTGGCTGGTAGCTCACGTTCTCCTCGAGGAACCAGTCGGTCGCGGTCTCGAGTTCGGCCTCGACGTCGGCGGGGCTGTAGACGGCGACCGGGGGACAGCTTTCGGTGCCGCAGTTCAGCGCGAAGTGTATCCGCGGATCGACCGACTCGAGTCGAAACTGGCGCTCGAAGGCCGTCGGGAACGGTCGCGGCAGGTACCCCATCCCCCAGGGATGCCTCGAGCCGCGAAGGAGCCCGTGTTGGATGTCGTTGAGACTTAGCCAGACGCCCGCGATCGGGACGCGATCCCTGGCGAAGAACTTCCAGCGGTCGAGCACTCCCCCCTCGAGCAGCGAGGGATCGTCGTCGAGGAGGATCTGCACGTATGCGTTGTAGCAGTTGAGCCAGAAAGCGAGTTTCTCCGCGCGGCCGCCGAGCGCCCGATCGAGTCGCGTTCGCTCGAGCGTGGCGAGATGGTCGCGGAGGGCGCCCCGCTCCCCGTCCGTCTTGACTGTGTAGAGGAGGTCGGCCGAGATCGAGAGCGGGTCGAGCTGGGTCGACATAACCGATACTAGGCGAACCACGGCCTTGAACCCGTGTGACGAGCGAGCGGAAAGTCGACACGGACGAACCGTTTACGCCGGTCAATCCCGCGTTTCTCCGGTTTCCCGGCAGAAATACCATCTTCTCGGCGGTAACCGGGTCTTCACGCGGGCGTCTTCGGCGTGCTGCTCGAGGTCGGCCTGCATCCTGCATTACGGCCGATCTATCGGCGTCTGGGCCGCCGCTCTCGACCGTACGCCGCCGTCGGCCTGTACCTGCCGCCACCGCTTTTAACCCCCTCCCCGTTGAGTTCGAGATGTGAACCGATCGAGAGGGACGCTGCTCGTTCTCATCGCCATATTGCTGTTGCTGTCAGCGCAACTCGTCTTCCCGTACATCCAGTACGTGCTGGCCGCCGTCCTCCTCGCGTTCGTGCTGACGCCGGTCCAGCGCCGCCTCGAGCGACGAACCTCGCCCGCGATCGCCGCGTTTTCGCTCGTCTTGCTGGCACTGCTCCTCGCCATCGTCCCCGTCGTGATCGTCGTAGCGTACGTCTTTCGCGACGCCCGGGCACTCGTCGAAGGCGCTGACGCCGATTCGCTTCCGCTCGAGCCCTTCCAGTCGGTCGCCCAGCGATTCGGGGTCGACCTCGAGTCAACGGCCATGGAGTGGGCCCGAACCGCGGGACAGACGCTCTTGGAACGGAGTCCGGAACTGCTGGCGGGGCTCACGCACACGGCCATCGGTATCGGCGTGGCGCTCTTCTTGCTTTACTATCTCCTCCGGGACGGCGACTCCCTGCTCAGGTGGCTTCGCGAGGTGACGCCGCTCCCGGACGCCGTCCAGACGAACCTCTTCGAGGCGCTCGAGAACGTGACGTGGGCGGTGCTGGCCGGCCACGTCCTCATCGCGCTGATCCAGGGCGGACTGGCGGGAATCGGCCTGTTCGTCGTCGGCATTCCCAACGCGCTGTTCTGGACGGTCGTCATGATCGTCCTCTCGTTGATCCCCATCGTTGGCTCGTTCCTGGTCTGGGGCCCCGCCGTGATCTACCTGCTCATGGTCAATCAGCCGACGTTCGCGATCGGGCTGGCGATCTACAGTATGGTCATCGTCGGCCTCTCGGACGACTACTTGCGACCAATCGTCGTCGACCGCTACGCCGAACTCAATCCGGCCGTGATAATTGTCGGCGTCCTAGGCGGGGTCACCGCGTTCGGGTTCATGGGGCTGTTCTACGGTCCCATCGTCCTCGGCGCGCTCGTCGCCACGCTCGAGGTGTTCAGCGACGATTACGGCTCGCTCTAGCGTCGAGTCGAAAGTGGAGTGTACCGACTGCGAACTCGAGGAATCGCCACCTTCGGCACGCTTTTCGGGGTTCGACTCCCACCAGCGGGTATGACAGCCGTCACGCTCGGCCCCGAAGGGACCTACTCGCATCGTGCGACGCGAGCGCTCGACGACGACGTGGTCTTCCGCCAGTCGGTCACCGACATCGTCGCCGCCGTCGCCGCCGGCGAGTTCGACCGCGGAGTAATTCCCATCGAGAACAGCATCGAAGGGAGCGTTACTGAGAGCCAGGACGCCCTCGCGGAGTACGACGTCGCCGTCGTCCGCGAAATCGTCACGCCGATCCGCCACGCCCTGCTCGCCCAGGGACCGAACTTCGACACCATCGCCAGCCACTCCCAGGCGCTCGCCCAGTGTCGCGCCTACCTCGAGTCCGAGTACCCCGACGCGACCCTCGAGGCCGTCTCGAGCACGGCTCAGGGCGTCGAGTACGCCCGCGAGAACCCCTCGGTCGCGGGCATCGCCCATCCCGCCACGGCAGGTGACGACCTCGAGGTCATCGCCGCCGACATCCAGGACCAGACGTCGAACGCGACGCGGTTCTTCGCGCTCGCACCCGCCTCCGAGCGTTCGGAGGCCGGCGGGAAGACCTCGCTCGTCGTCTATCCGAACGCGAACTACCCCGGTCTGCTCCTCGAGTTGCTCGAGCCCTTCGCCGACCGCGACATCAACCTGAGCCGGGTCGAGTCCCGCCCGAGCGGGGAGCGACTCGGCGACTACGTCTTCCACATGGACGTCGACGCCGGCCTCTACGAGGAGCGCACCCAGGAGGCTCTCGCCGACCTGGAGGCCCTCGCCGAGAGAGGGTGGGTTCGCCGGCTGGGGTCGTACGACCTCGAGCACGTCGTCGAGTGAGAGTGTACGGCCTCGCGTACGTCGTCGACTGAGAGTACGCGAGATACGCTCGACACGACCCTGCCAGTTCTGTCGTCCTCGCCGGGGCACAATTTATCCTCCTCGAGCGCCTATCGACTCCCATGCGACGCAATCCGTTCGACGACCTCGAGGAGATGCTCGACCGAGTCAGCAAGCAGTTCGAAACGGGCGTCGGCGGTAGCGGCCTCTCGTTTCCGGGTTCGGTTGCCGTCGACGTGGCCGACCACCGTGACGAGTACGTCGTGACGGCCGACCTCCCCGGTTTCGAGACCGAGGACATCGAGTTGACGCTCGTCGAGGGGACGCTCCGCCTCGAGGCCGAACAGGAGACCGACCGCACCGACGAGCACGACCGCTACCTCCGCCGGGAGCGGTCGCACAAGTCGGTCAGTCGGCGGCTGCACCTCCCCGAACCGGTCGACGAGGAGTCGATAACGGCCACCTACAACAACGGCGTGCTCACCGTGACGCTGCCGAAACTCGAACAGAGCGACGACTCGAAGCGAATCGACATCGACTAGCGAACCGCGAACCCCAGGTTCCGGAAGCGTTTTCACCAGAAATGTGCTCTCGAGCGGTCGCCTCGATCGGGACTCAGACGAGAACCGCGTCGAACGCCTCGAGCCGTTCGATCCGGTACGTCGCTCTCGCCGTGCGAATTTTGTACACCCACGGGTTCTCGCTGTGTGCCTCCCGGTCCCGCTCGGCGAGTTCGTCGACGTCGCCCAAGAGGGTCTGGAAGGCCGTCCCGCCAGTCTGATCGCAGGCCACTGCACCGTCGTTGTGCACCGCGAAGCGAACGAGTCGCTTCGATTCCTCGCCGAGACGGTCGTACGGGACGACGGCGGTGCCGAACCCGGAACCGGGCTCCGCCCTCGAGAGTTCCAGCGACCCCCACGCCCACTCGTCTTCGCACTGGCCGCGCTCCCGGAGCCACTCCGGCGGGTTCTCGACCGTCGCTGGCTCGCTCTGGGCCTCGTCGCTACTCGAGAGACAACCAGAACCCAGTGAGGCCCAGGCGAGGAAGCCGCCGAGGACGTGGCGTCGCCTCATTGACAATTACTTCACAACTTCTCGAAATAACTGTTCGGGTGGGGCGACACGTTTTGAGGACGAGACAGCGACCGCTCGGGACGCCCTCAGATCGGCACGCCGAACGCGCCGACGCCGAGTCCCAGAACCGCGTTGAGCACGAACAGGATGACGAGCGCCGACAGCCAGGCGACCACGCCGATGGCTGCAGCGGTCACCCAGCCGCCAGGGTAACGCCAGTTGATCACACCGATCCAGACGATCAGGGCGATGATCGGCCCCAGGAGCGGAATCCAGGACGTGAGCGCCCACGCGATGGCGCCGATGATAGCGGTCACGATTGCGTGCTCGTAACTGTGGGCGTCGATGACGACGCTCGCGGCGAGGTAGATTGCCAGGCCGCCAACCAGTAGTGCGACGATGAACGCGACCAGTGCGCTGATGAGTGGTGCCATTGTGGTCCGTAGTTCCGTCGGCGTACGTATATAAAGCCGCGACGGTTGCATCGGTTTTTGACCGTTCCATCTTGTTCCCGTTTCCCTGCCGCTATCTAGCGGTTTCACTCTCGAGAACGGTCCCACTTCGTCCCCTCGACCCGGTTCGAAAACGTACCGGAACGAAACTACTGGTTCGGGTGCTCGCCTCGAGGCGAGCGGGAACTGTCCGTTTGCCCGCCAATGGAAAGGTATAGAACCTCGCCTCCGCCAATCCTATATAAGCAAATGAGCGACTCGGGATACGACCACGCGACGGTCGAACGACGCTGGCAGGAGGCGTGGGACGACGCGAACGTGTACCGAACGCCCGACGACGTCGAGGATCCGACGTACGTCCTGGGGATGTACCCCTACCCCTCGGGCAAACTCCACATGGGTCACGTTCGAAACTACACGATCACCGATGCCTACGCCCGCTACCGACGGATGCGCGGCGACGACGTGCTCCACCCGATGGGGTGGGACGCCTTCGGCCTCCCCGCCGAGAACGCGGCTAAAGAGCGCGACACCAACCCGCGCGACTGGACGTTCGACTGCATCGACACCATGCGTGGGCAGATGGAATCGATGGGATTCGGCTACGACTGGGACCGCGAGCTCGCCACCTGCACCCCCGAGTACTACCGCTGGAACCAGTGGCTGTTCACCCGCTTCCACGAGGAGGGCCTGGTCGAGCGCCGGGACGCCGAGGTCAACTGGTGTCCCCACTGCGAGACTGTCCTGGCCGACGAGCAAGTCGAGGGCGAGGCGGAACTCTGCTGGCGCTGTGACACCCCCGTCGAGACCCGCGAACTCGAGCAGTGGTTCCTCCGAATTACGGAGTACGCCGACGAGTTGCTCGAGGCCATCGACGACCTGGAGGGGTGGCCGAACTCGGTCCGCCAGATGCAGCGTAACTGGATCGGTCGCCAGTACGGGACCGAACTCGATTTCGAAATCGAGGGCCACGGGGACGCCCGGGCGTTCACCACGCGCGTCGACACGGTGTTCGGGGCGACGTTCTTCGCGCTCGCACCCGATCACCCGATCACCCAGGAACTGGCCGAGGAGGACGAGGAGGTCCGCCACTTCGTCGAGCACGAGGCCGACCCCGAGGGCGACGAGCCGAACGGCGTCGCCACCGATCTGACCGCGACGAATCCCGCCACGGGCGAGGAGATTCCGGTCTACGTCGCCGACTTCGTCCTCTCGGACGTCGGAACGGGCGCACTGATGGCCGTCCCGGGCCACGACGAGCGCGACCACGCGTTCGCGACGAAGATGGGCGAGGACGTCGTGCCCGTCGTCGCTCCCGAGCCCAACGACTGGGACGGTGAATCGGTTCCCGATGCACCAGACGTCCAGGAGACGGCTTACACCGACGACGGTGTCCTCGTCAACTCCGGCGAGTACTCGGGCCTCGACAGCGAAACCGCACGCGAGCGCCTGACCGAGGATATCGAGACCGCCGAGCACGCCACCCAGTACCAGCTCAGAGACTGGGGCATCTCGAGGCAGCGCTACTGGGGGACGCCGATTCCGGTCGTCCACTGCCCCGACTGCGGTCCCGTGATGGTTCCCGAAGAAGACCTGCCCGTCGAGTTACCGGCGTTCATCAACACCACCGGCAACCCGCTGGACGCTGCCGAGGACTGGAAGCAGACGACCTGTCCCGACTGCGGCGGTCCAGCCGAGCGCGAAACCGACACGATGGACACCTTCGTCGACTCCTCGTGGTACTTCCTGCGGTACGTCTCGCCCGACCTCGAGGACGCTCCCTTCGACCTCGAGCGGGCCAACGACTGGATGCCCGTCGACCAGTACGTCGGCGGCATCGAACACGCCGTGATGCACCTGCTCTACTCGCGGTTCTTCACGAAGGTCCTCTCCGACCACGAGGGCCTCGAACACCGCGAGCCGTTCACGAACCTGCTCGCCCAGGGGATGGTCCAGCTCGAGGGCGAGAAGATGTCCAAGTCGAAGGGGAACACCGTCTCGCCTCAGCGGATCGTCGAGGAGTACGGCGCCGACACCGCCCGGCTGTTCATGATGCAGGCCGCCCAGCCCGAGCGCGACTTCGACTGGAGCGAGGAGGGCGTCCGGTCGACGTACGCTTTCCTCACGCGACTGAAGGAGATGATCGAGGACTACGTCGCGGACGCGCCCGCGGGCGCGAACGACGCCGTCGCGAGCTACGTCGAGAGCGAGATCGACGCGACGCTCGCCATCGCCACCGAGACGTACGACGACCTGCGGTTCAATCGCGCGCTTCGCGAGACCCAGGATCTCGTGCGCACGCTCCGACAGTACGCCGACTACGCTGACCCTCACGCCGAGACCTACGAGCGCGGGCTGTCGGCCGTCGTTTGTCTACTGGCGCCGGTCGCGCCCCACCTCGCGGAGGAACTCTACGCGACCCTCGTGGGCGAGGACGGCGGCTTCGTCGTCGATGCCGACTGGCCGACCGCGACGGTCGACCGCGACCACGTCGAGAAACGGCGCAAACTCGTCGAGAACACCCGCGAGGACGTCCGCCAGATTATCGACGTGGCTGGCATCGACGACCCGCAGGGGATCGATGTCGTCGTCGCCCCCGACTGGAAGTACGACGCCCTCGAGATCGCCGTCGAGAGCGACGCGAACAACCTGATCGGCGAACTCATGCAGGAATCGCACATCCGCGGGCAGGGCGACGCCGCCGCGAGTTACGGCCAGGACCTGCAAGTAGAGCGAGAGGCACTCTCGACAACGCTCGACCCCGACGAGGAACACGCGGCCCTCGAGTCGGCCGCCTGGCTGATCGAACGCGAGTTCGACGCGCCGGTTCGGGTAGTTCGAGCTGACGATGCCGACGAGTCGGTGCTCTCGAACGCGGAACCGGGGCGGCCGGCGATCGAGATCGAGGAGTAGCCGCCTGGGCTTCGGTGCTGGAATTAGTGACAGGGTGAGACTGTCAGCACACTATCTATTTTTCCGTCACCCGCGTAGGCTCGAGCATGAGACGACGGCTCGCCGACGACTGCGACGTCCAGCAGAAACGAATCCACCAGCCGCCAGCGACGGTACAACCACGGCCAATTGTCCGGTCGACCGCCGAGGGATCGGCGTGAGCCAGGACGCTCAAGGGTGGAAATCCCGAACAGCCACTGCTAAGAGCGATGGCTACGAGCCACAGGAACTCGAGGCGCGCTGGCGCGAACGGTGGGCGGAGTCGGGTCGGTACGAGGCCGATCCGGACGGCCGCTGTTCGAGAGAAGCGACGTTCGTGACCGTCCCCTACCCGTACCCGAACGGCGGCATGCACATCGGGCACGCGCGCACGTACACCGTCCCCGACGCGTACGCCCGCTACCGGCGTCAGCGGGGCGACAACGTCCTCTTCCTCATTGCGTGGCACGTCACCGGCACGCCCATCGTCGGCGCCGTCGAGCGACTGAAGCGCGGCGACGCCCACCAGCTCGACAGCCTGCGAAACGCCTTCGGGGTGCCCGAGTCCGACCTCCGGAACCTCGAGACGCCGATGGGATTCGCCCGGTACTTCATCGAGAACCATTACGAGGCGGGGATGCGCCGCCTCGGGCTGTCGATCGACTGGCGCCGGGAGTTTACCACCGAAGACGAGCGCTATTCGAAGTTCATCGCCTGGCAGTACGAGACCATGCACGAGCGCGGCCTCCTCGAGAAGGGGCTGCACCCGGTGAACTACTGTACGAACGAGGAGCAGCCGGTCACGACCCACGACATCTACGAGGGCGAGGACGTCGAGTTCCAGGAGTACACGTTGGTGAAATTCCGCGCCGCGAGCGACGACTCGAGCGGAGCGGGCGGCGAGGCGGAACCGGGACCGAACGGTGAGGATTCCGAACCGAAATCGGGGAACGAGGGCACCGTCTACCCGATGGCGACCCTGCGCCCCGAGACCGTTCGCGGGGTCACGAACGCCTTCGTCGACCCCGACGCGACCTACGCTCGAGCGACCGTGGACGGCGAGGAGTGGGTCGTCTCCCTCGAGGCGACCGAGAAACTCGCGTTGCAGGCGCGCGAGGTCGAGGTGCTCGAGACCGTTCCGGGCACCGCGCTGGTCGGCACCCGTATCCGGAACCCCGTCACCGACGAGGAAATCGTCGTCCTTCCGGCCGAGTTCGTGGACACCGACAGCGCCACCGGCGTCGTCATGTCCGTCCCCGCCCACTCGCCCAACGACTGGGTGGCGCTCGAGGCGGCGAAAGCCCGTGCCGACGACCTGAGAGCCTACGGTCTCGACCCCGAAGAGGTTCGAGCCATCGAACCGTGGGCCGTCCTGACCGTCGAGGGCTACGGCGAGTTCCCCGCGGCGGACGCCGTCGACGAGTACGACATCGAGTCTCCGGACGATCCCGAACTCAAGCTGGCGACCGAGGAGCTGTACACCCGCGAGTTCCACCGGGGCGAACTGCACGAGGACTACGGGGCGTTCGCCGGCAGGGTGATCGAGGACGTCCGCGAGGAACTCGACGCGCACTACCGAGAGCAGGGGGCTTTCCACGCGATGTACGACTTCGCCGAGACGGTCGTCTGTCGCTGCGGCGGACGCGTCGAGGTCGCCGAACAGGACACCTGGTTCCTGCGGTACGACGACGCGGCCTGGCGCGAGAAGGCCCACCGGGCCGTCGCGAACCTGGACGCGATCCCCGAGAACACCCGCGAGCAGTACGATCACACGATCGAGTGGCTCGAGGAGTGGCCCTGCATCCGCAACTACGGACTCGGGACGAAACTGCCGTGGGACGACGCGTTCGTCATCGAACCGCTGTCGGACTCGACGATCTACACGGCGTACTACACCGTCGCCCACCGGATCCGAGACGTCCCGGTCGAGGACCTGACGCGGGAGTTCTTCGATACGCTCTTGCTGGGTCCGGAGTCCGTCGACGAGCCCGACGAGCGCGCCCTGGACCTGCGCGAGGAGTTCGAGTACTGGTACCCCGTCGACTACCGGTGTTCGGGCAACGACCTGATCTCGAATCACCTGACATTTTTCCTCTCCCACCACGCCGAGCTGTTCGAGCAGGCGAAGTGGCCGCGGGGAATCACCGTCATGGGTATGGGCCTGCTCGAGGGCGAGTCGATGAGTTCCTCGCGGGGACACGTCGTGCTCCCCGGCGAGGCTATCGACCGCTACGGGGCCGACACCGTGCGCTTCTTCCTGCTCAACAGCGCCGAACCCTGGCAGGACTACGACTGGCGGGCCGAGGCCGTCGCCGCGGCGCGCGATCAACTCGAGCGTTTCTGGAACCGCGCCGTGGACCTGATCGAGGGACCGGCAGGCGAACGGGGCCTCGAGCGTATCGATCGCTGGCTCCTCGCCCACCTGCAGGAGACGGTTCGCGAGGTCACCGACGCGATGGACCGCTTCGAGACCCGGAACGCCAGCCAGACGGCCTTCTACCGCTTCGAGGAACGACTGAAGTGGTATCGCCGCCGGGCGGACCTCGACCGCCCGGGCGCACGATGGACCCTTCGTACTGTCCTCGAGACGCGACTGCGCCTGCTCGCGCCCGTCATCCCGTTCGCGGCGAACGAACTCCACGAGCGCCTGACGGGCGAACCAGCCGAGGACGTGCCGTGGCCCGAGCCAGTGCCCGAGTTCGAGGACTCGAGTGTCATCGCCGAGGAACGGCTGGTAACGGCGCTGGTCGATGACGTTCGCGACATCGTCGACGTGACCGACACCGACCCCGAGACGATTCGCGTCTACGTCGCGGCCGACTGGAAACGCGAGGTGTTCGAGACGGTCGTGGAAACCGGCCCGGACCAGGGAGCCGTGATGGAGCAGGTCATGCAACGTCCAGCCCTTCGGGAGCGAGGGGAGACGGTCAACGACCTCGTGGGCGACCTCGTCTCGTTCGTCCGCGAGCGCGAGAACGCTGCACTCGAGACGCTCGCCGGGATCGACGAACGGGCCGTCTACGAAGCGTCCGCGGACTTCCTCGAGACCGAGTTCGACGCCGACGTCGTAATCGACGCCGAGGACGCCGATCCGATCGATTCCGCCAGCAAAGCGAGCCAGGCCCGACCGTTCCGCCCGGCAATCTACCTCGAGTAGGCCGTTCTACGGACGCTCGTTCGCCTTGTCGAGCCGATTCACCAGCTCGAGACCGTGGCCCCGTGAACTCGCTCCCGGTCCGGGCTTCCAATCGAGGTCGTATAGCGCTTCGAGACAGTCGCCTGTACTAATTGGTTCCTGAGTGATTTATCTCCGCAGGTAACGTAGAGGCGCATATGAATAACGCCGCTGCGACCGACCAATCGGCGCCGACGAAAGCGCTCGGACCACTACCGCGCGGAATGCTCGCCCGACTGTTCTTCGAACGAGAGGTCGCTCCTTCGCATCGACCATGACCGAACAGCGAATCCTTCACCCTGATTCGACGACTGCCGAGACGGAGCCAGCGTCCCTCCCGTGGCTACCACACCCCTTCTCGATGGTGTGGCGCGAGGGGGCCTTCCTCCACTGGCCCATCGACCCGGACCGCCTCCGGCCGCACGTTCCCGATCGGTTCGACCTCGAGACTTTCGAGGATCGGGCCTGGCTCTCGATCGTCCCGTTCGTCCTCGCTCGAGCGGGCGTTCGAGACACGCCGAGCGCGATGCGCGTCACGCGTCCCGAACTCAACCTTCGAACGTACGTTCGTTACCGGGACGTCTCCGGGCTGTACTTCTTTAGTATCGACATCGACGGCCCGTTGCTGGCGTTCCTCGCTCGGAGGGGGCTCGACGTCCCCTGCTTCAACGCCCGCCAGCGCGTCGACGGCACCGACGGCCGGGTCGGGTTCTCGAGCGAGCGCGACGACCCGAGTGGGGGCCTCGCGCGCTTCGACGCGGAGTACCGACCGATCGCGCCCCCGACTCGCGCGAGACTCGACTCGCTTACCCACTGGCTCACCGAACGCCGACGGATGCTCGTCCCCTACGGCGATCGAACGCTCGTCGCCGAAATCGCCCACGAACCCTGGTCGCTCGCCCCGGCGGAGGTGACGATCCACGAGAACGACCTGTTCGAGGCGGCGGACGTGCCGACGCCCGCCGGCGACCCGCTCGCTCACTACTGCGAGCGACTCGAGATAACGGGGTCGATTCCGCGGTTCCTTTGATCGCCCGCTGACGTGGCTATCGACGCCCGCTGACGTGGTTATCGGCGCTCGAGGCGCTTCCGGGGTCCGGGGACAGGGCCACGACAAACCGAAGGTGAAATACTGCGCCATCCTGATTGTACCGCCATGGTCGAGGTCCGTTTCGAAGACGTGCTGGCGGCCCGGGAACGCTTCGACGACGAGTCGGTCGTTCGCGAGACGCCGCTCGAGTCCAACCGATCGCTGAGCGGAATGGCCGACGCGACGGTGTTCCTGAAGATGGAACACCTCCAGCGGACGGGCTCGTTCAAGACGCGCGGCGCCTACAACAAGCTCGTCCAGGTGGCCGAGGAGGGCACCGTCGACCGCGTCGTCGCCGCCAGTGCGGGCAACCACGCCCAGGGGGTGGCTCTCGCCGCGACCAAGACGGGCCTCGAGTCGACCATCGTCATGCCGAAGAACGCGCCGCAGGCGAAGGTCAACGCGACCCGGAGCTACGGCGGCGACGTCGAACTCCACGGCAACGACTTCCAGGCGGCGATGGCCCACGCGAAGACGCTCACCGAAGCCGAGAACGTCGGCTTCGTCCACGCTTACGACGATCCCGACATCGTCGCCGGGCAGGGGACGCTGGGACTCGAGATCCACGAGGCGCTCCCCGAGGTCGATACCGTCATCGTGCCGATCGGCGGCGGCGGCATGATCGGCGGCATCGCTACCGCCCTCGCCGGCCTCGACCCCGAAATCCGCGTCGTCGGCGTACAGGCGGATTCCGCCGCGACGGTGCCCGACAGCCTCGACAAGGGCTTCCCACAGGAAATCGACGACCCGAACACCATCGCCGACGGGATCGCCACGGGCGGCATCTCGGAACTCACCTTCGAGATCATCCGCGAGCACGTCGACGAGGTCGTCACCGTCACCGACGACCAGATCGCCCAGAGCACGCTCGTCCTCCTCGAGCGAGCCAAACAGCTCGTCGAGGGGGCCGGCGCGGCATCGGTCGCAGCGCTGCTCTCTCCCGACCTCGACGTCAGCGGCGAAACCGTCGTTCCGGTGCTCGGCGGCGGCAACATCGACATCTCCATGCTCCAGACGGTCCTCGAGCACGCGCTGACCGACCGCGACCAGCTGTTGCGACTGCAGGTCCGCATCGCCGACCAGCCCGGCAAGATGGAGGAAATTTCGGGCGTCATCTCGGATCTCGGTGCGAACATCCGGACGGTCCGTCACGACCGGGCCGTCGGCGATCTCCGGGTCGGGGAGGCCTACCTCGTCTTCCAGGTCGTCACCAGCGGCCGCGAACACGCCAGGGAGGTCCTCGACGCGATCGAATCTCGTGGGTACGACGCCACTCGAGTCGACTGACGCTGCCTCGCTCGAGACCCGCACGCCCCTTGTTCGAGCCTTCGCATACCCCGTCGGTCGGCGCAATACCTGCCCGTTTTTATATCTCGATTGGATTTGCTCTAGTATAATGGTCGTCGGAGACATTTCGACTGGAACGGACGTACTCGTTATCGGTGCGGGCCCAGCAGGCTACGTGGCCGCGATTCGGGCCGGCCAACTCGACCTCGACGTCACGCTCGTCGAGAAGGAGGCCTACGGGGGAACCTGCCTCAACCACGGCTGTATCCCCTCGAAGGCGCTCATCACCGCCAGCGACCTGGCCCACGAGGCCGGCAACGCCGAGGAGATGGGCATCCACGCCGACCCGGCCATCGACCTCGAGGGGATGGTCTCCTGGAAGGACGGCGTCGTCGATCAGCTCACGGGGGGCGTCGAGAAGCTCTGTAAGGCCAACGGGGTCAACCTCATGGAGGGCGTCGCCCACTTCGACGGCGAGAACACGGTCCGCGTCTCCCACGGCGGCGAGGGGCAGGGCAGCGAATCCATCGACTTCGAGCATGCGATCGTCGCGACCGGCTCTCGCCCGATCGAGATCCCAAACTTCTCCTACGACGACGACCCCGTGCTCAACTCGCGGCAGGCCCTCGCGCTCGACTCGGTCCCCGACTCGCTGGTCGTCGTCGGCGCCGGCTACATCGGGATGGAACTGGCGACCGTCTTCGCGAAACTCGGCACCGACGTGACGGTCGTCGAGATGCTCGACGAAGCGCTCAACGGCTTCGATCCCGACCTCGCTCGTCCGGTTAAAAAGCGCGCGAAAGACCTCGGGATCGACTTCCACTTCGAGTACGGAGCCTCCCGCTGGAGCGAGCACGGCAATGGCATTCGCGTCGAGGCCACCGCCGAAGACGGCGAAGACACGCTCGAGATCGACGCCGAGAAGGTCCTCGTGGCTGTCGGCCGGGCGCCGGTCTCCGATACGCTCGAACTCGAGGCCGCCGGCATCGAAACCGACAAACGGGGCTTCATCCCGACCGACGACCGCGGCCGGACGAACGTCGAGCACGTCTTCGCCGTCGGCGACGTCGCCGGCGAACCGATGCTCGCCCACGCCGGCAGCAAGGAGGGCCAGGTCGCCGCCGAGGTCATCGCCGGCGAGCCCTCGGCGCTCGACTACCAGGCGATGCCCGCGGCCGTCTTCACCGACCCCGAGATCGGCACCGTCGGCATGACCGAGATGGAGGCCGAGGAGATGGGATTCGAGACGGTCTCCGGGAAGTTCCCGTTCCAGGCCAGTGGCCGTGCGCTCACCACGGGCCACACCGACGGCTTCGTCAAGATCGTCGCCGACGAGGACGCCGGGTTCGTCCTCGGTGCCCAGATCGTCGGCCCCGAGGCCTCCGAACTGATCGCCGAACTCGGCCTCGCCATCGAACTCGGAGCCACCCTCGAGGACGTCGTGTCCACGATTCACACCCACCCGACGCTCTCGGAAGCCGTGATGGAAGCCGCCGAGAACGCGCTCGGACACGCGATTCACACGCTGAACCGGTAACCGGTATCAGATAGCCGCTAACCGTAGCCAATTGTCGCACGTCGCCGCTCTTCCTCACTCCTCTTTCTGCTTCCCCTCGAGTGACCGTTTGCTCCGTGGGTCGAAAAATTCGACAAGCCGTTGCACTTAGACGACCTCGAGTGCACCTTTCATCCCCCGGTGGCGGTGAGGGGTGCAGTAGTAGGTGTAGACACCCGGCTCGTCGAACGTGAACGAGAACGTCTCTCCCTCGCCGTATCGCTCGCCGCTGTCGAACACACCGTCGGTGTCGACCACGTCGTGTCGACCGCCTGCACCCGTCCACTCCCAGGTGACCGTCGAGCCGGCTTCGACGCGAACCGCACGCGGGGCGTATCCCATCCCCTCGCGACCGGTGCCGACCGCGACGACCAGCTCTTCCCCGCTGGCCCCCGTCCAGTCGACGGTCCCTGGATGATCGATCCCGTCGAGGTGTCCACCGAAACCGGGCTCGTCGTCCTCGGCGACGAACGATTCGCCCTCGTAGTAGTCGCCGTCGTCATCGCCCCCGAAGAGACACCCTGCTAGTCCTGCGGTTGTCACGAGTCCGATTCCCTCGAGAACTCGCCGCCTGGTCGCTCGCTCGCGCATATACCTAGGCGTTCGGCTTCGTGGCCATAGCTCTCTCGCTCTCCCTTGCACCGTTGCAGCGTATCCAACGTCTTCTTACGCGTGCACGCACGACCTCCACGTACGCGGGTACCACTCGATCCGACCCCACCTGCCAGGGAGGAATGACCGATCGACCTCCGCCCGCGGGACACCACTCGACGAGCAGCCACGCCGTTGGACTGACTCGAGGCCCGAGTCGAGGGATACATTTATTATCATTTTGACGTTCCTCGAGCACCCGTGGTCGGTGAAAAACCGTGCCATGGTAGCGGACTCCCACAGAGCTATCGGTTCGACGGCCTTATATACTAACCCTCTCCTCGAATAGAATGCAAACGACGTGGCCCACGCGGCCACGTCCCCTCTGGCCGTTTCCCGGCACGGAGGTTGGCACTGCATTCCACCCTTACACTGGGCGTCGAACTGATCCGACGACCTTAAGTGTATAAGCCAACTCGGATTGGACGCAAACGTGGTCGGCCTCGCCGGCCACACCAATCCAACGGCCTTATATACTTAGGGACGTTCAGATTGGAACGCGAACGCCTCGCCGGATGCGACTTCCGGCCGGGCCGCGATCCGATGCCCTTAAGTGTGTAAGGCGACTCGGATTGGATGTGAACGAGGTCGGCTTCGCCGGCTTCGATCCGATCCGACGCCCTTAAGTAAACGAGGGCATTCGGATGCAAACGCAAAGAACGCGTGATCGATGGGGCGTTCAACTCGCTCCATCATCTCGGACTCGGTTCGAAGGGGTTATGTACCCCGGACGACCTACAATGTAGTCCGAAGGAAATGAGGATCTCACCCCTGCGGTCCGCCGTACAGATGGGATCTGATGTTAGCCTTGGTAGTTCGGTGACGCTCGATCGGTTAATCGAGGCTGGTCACCGAACGGACCCATTTAGTGTGAGTGTGTACCTACATTCACCGCCAACTCCTCCAGCTCTGCTGGAGGGATAGCATTCCGGTTGATCCTGCCGGAGGTCATTGCTATTGGAGTCCGATTTAGCCATGCTAGTCGCACGAGTTCAGACTCGTGGCAGATAGCTCAGTAACACGTGGCCAAACTACCCTGTTGAGGGCGATAACCTCGGGAAACTGAGGCTAATAGCCCATACGGCTCGATGCCTGGAACTGGCTCGAGCTCGAAATGCTCAGGCGCGACAGGATGTGGCTGCGGCCGATTAGGTAGACGGTGGGGTAACGGCCCACCGTGCCGATAATCGGTACGGGTTGTGAGAGCAAGAGCCCGGAGACGGAATCTGAGACAAGATTCCGGGCCCTACGGGGCGCAGCAGGCGCGAAACCTTTACACTGCACGACAGTGCGATAAGGGGACTCCAAGTGCGAGGGCATATAGTCCTCGCTTTTGTGTACCGTAAGGTGGTACACGAATAAGGGCTGGGCAAGACCGGTGCCAGCCGCCGCGGTAATACCGGCAGCCCAAGTGATGACCGCTATTATTGGGCCTAAAGCGTCCGTAGCTGGCCGCACAAGTCCGTCGGGAAATCTACTCGCTTAACGAGTAGACGTCCGGCGGAAACTGTTCGGCTAGGGACCGGAAGACCTGAGGGGTACGTCTGGGGTAGGAGTGAAATCCCGTAATCCTGGACGGACCACCGGTGGCGAAAGCGCCTCAGGAAGACGGATCCGACAGTGAGGGACGAAAGCTCGGGTCACGAACCGGATTAGATACCCGGGTAGTCCGAGCCGTAAACGATGTCTGCTAGGTGTGACGCTGGCTACGAGCCAGCGTTGTGCCGTAGGGAAGCCGTGAAGCAGACCGCCTGGGAAGTACGTCCGCAAGGATGAAACTTAAAGGAATTGGCGGGGGAGCACTACAACCGGAGGAGCCTGCGGTTTAATTGGACTCAACGCCGGACATCTCACCAGCACCGACAGTATGCTGTGAAGCTCAGTGTGATGAGCTTAGTGGAGCTACTGAGAGGAGGTGCATGGCCGCCGTCAGCTCGTACCGTGAGGCGTCCTGTTAAGTCAGGCAACGAGCGAGACCCGCACTCCTAATTGCCAGCAACACCCTTGTGGTGGTTGGGTACATTAGGAGGACTGCCAGTGCCAAACTGGAGGAAGGAACGGGCAACGGTAGGTCAGTATGCCCCGAATGTGCTGGGCTACACGCGGGCTACAATGGTCGAGACAGTGGGATGCTACGCCGAGAGGCGACGCTAATCTCCTAAACTCGATCGTAGTTCGGATTGCGGGTTGAAACTCACCCGCATGAAGCTGGATTCGGTAGTAATCGCGCCTCAGAAGGGCGCGGTGAATACGTCCCTGCTCCTTGCACACACCGCCCGTCAAAGCACCCGAGTGAGGTCCGGATGAGGCCGGCGTAACGCCGGTCGAATCTGGGCTTCGCAAGGGGGCTTAAGTCGTAACAAGGTAGCCGTAGGGGAATCTGCGGCTGGATCACCTCCACAGACCGGGACTGGGGCGACGCCCCAGCCCACACGCGGTCCGTTCACCGACCGCTCGATCGGCCGAGCGAGCACCTTTGAACTACCAAGGCTAACGTTTGTGCCCCCGAGAGGGGGTGGGCCCATAGCTCAGTGGTAGAGTGCCTCCTTTGCAAGGAGGATGCCCAGGGTTCGAATCCCTGTGGGTCCATCTCTCGGGTGACGATCGTCGTACTCTTTCGAGTACGGCGTCTGATCCCGAATGAACCGATGCACCACCCCGCGCAAGCGTGGGTGGGAAGGGTCGATGTCGCCAGCCGTCTACTGGTGGCAGATGAGACCGTGTGTACGTGTAGTCCAGGCGTCCACTGGACCCGTTCCCGGGTCACAACCGCTACACTTCGTGTAGCAACCGATCCGAAAGAACGTGGCTACTGTGCCAACTGGTGGATCGCTCGGCTCGAGAGCCGATGACGGACGTGCCAAGCTGCGATAAGCCCAAGGGACCCGCACGGAGGGGAAGAACTTGGGATCTCCGAATAGGAATCCTCTTGCAATTGCTTTGCGCAATGGGGAACGTCGAGAATTGAAACATCTTAGTATCGACAGGAAAAGAAAGCAAACCGCGATGTCGTTAGTAACGGCGAGTGAACCCGACACAGTCCAAACCGAAGCCCTCACGGGCAATGTGGTGTTCGGACTGACCTGCAACATCCGACCATCGACGAGAAGTCTCTTGGAATAGAGCACGAAACAGGGTGACAGTCCCGTACCGTCGATCAGTACGATGGGAGTCAGCTCCAGAGTAGCGGGGGTTGGAATTCCCTCGTGAATCCCGCGGGCATTGACCGCGAAGACTAAACACTCCTCGAGACCGATAGCGAACAAGTAGCGTGAGCGAACGCTGAAAAGCACCCCAAAAAGGGAGGTGCAATAGGGCGTGAACTCAGTTGGCGATAGAGCGACGGGGCATACAAGGTCCCTCTCAGAATGAACCAGGTGCGAACCTGTAGTAAGCCGAGAGGGAAGCCGGTGTTCCGTCGTGCGTTTTGAAAAACGAACCAGAGAGTGTGCCTGTCTGACGAGTCTAACCCGAGTATCGGGGAAGGCAGAGGGAAACCGATATGACCGCAGTCTTACGACCAGGGTCACCGTGTTCAAGCGCGGGGAGTCAGGCGGGCACGACCCGAAACCGGATGATCTAGGCATGGGCAGGGTGAAGCGTGGCGAAAGCCACGTGGAGGCCCGCTAGCGTTGGTGTCCTACAATACCCTCGCGTGACCTATGTCTAGGGGTGAAAGGCCCATCGAATCCGGAAACAGCTGGTTCCAACCGAAACATGTCGAAGCATGACCTTCACCGAGGTAGTTCGTGAGGTAGAGCGACGGATTGGGGGACCGGACTCCGAGAGGAGTTCGCCCCCCTGTCCAACTCCGAACTTACGAACGCCGTCGACGTGAGGAGTCCGGTGCGCGGGGTAAGCCTGTGTACCGTGAGGGAGACAACCCAGAGCTGGGTTAAGGTCCCCAAGTATGGACTAAGTGCGATCGAAGGTGGTCGCAAGCCCTAGACAGCCGGGAGGTGAGCTTAGAAGCAGCTACCCTCTAAGAAAAGCGTAACAGCTTACCGGCCGAGGTTTGCGGCGCCGAAAATGATCGGGGCTCAAGTCCATCACCGAGACCTAGCGACGTGCGTCACCGCACGATTCCGTAGGTTGGCGTACTGTTCGGGTGGAAGCACGGAAGAGATTTCGTGTGGACCGTGCAGTAACGAAAATTCTGGTCATAGTAGCAGCGTTAGTCGGGTGAGAACCCCGACGGCCGAACGAGTAAGGGTTCCTCAGCAATGCTAATCAGCTGAGGGTTAGCCGGTCCTAAGTCAGCCCGCAAGTCGAAGCTGACAAAAGGGAAATAGGTTAATATTCCTATGCCAGTGTGCACTCAAAGCCGACGCTTTGGGGTCGCCTCTCCCGGGCTTTCGCCCGGGTGAACAGTCCAAGACCGTGGAAGCCGTAATGGCACGAAGCGGTCGAACGGCTGGATAACGCAAGAGAGGTCAACCCAGAGCCCGTGAAAAGGCAAGCACACTGTCCGTACCGAGATCCGACACAGGTACTCGTGGCGGCGAAAGCCAAGGTCTGTCGGGAGCAACCGACGTTAGGGAATTCGGCAAGTTAGTCCCGTACGTTCGCAATAAGGGATGCCTGCCACGGAAAGTGGCAGGTCGCAGTGACTCGGGCGCTCCAACTGTCTAGTAACAACATAGGTGACCGCAAATCCGTAAGGACTCGTACGGTCACTGAATCCTGCCCAGTGCAGGTATCTGAACACCCCGTACAAGGGGACGAAGGACCTGTTAACGGCGGGGGTAACTATGACCCTCTTAAGGTAGCGTAGTACCTTGCCGCTTTAGTAGCGGCTTGCATGAATGGATCAATGAGAGCGCCACTGTCCCAACGTTGGGCCCGGTGAACTGTACATTCCAGTGCGGAGTCTGGAGACCCCCAAGGGGAAGCGAAGACCCTATAGAGCTTTACTGCAGGCTGTCACTGAGACGTGGTCGCCATTGTGCAGCATAGGTAGGAGCCGTTACACAGGTACCCGCGCCAGCGGGCCACCGAGGCATCACTGAAATACTACCCGATGGTGACTGCGACTCTCACTCCTGGCGGAGGACACTGGTAGCCGGGCAGTTTGACTGGGGCGGTACGCGCTTGAAAAGATATCGAGCGCGCCCCAAGGTTTCCTCACTCGGGTCGGAGACCCGAGAAAGAGCGCAAGAGCATACGGAAGCCTGACAGTGTCCGGCACAACAACGGACGCTGACGCGAAAGCGTGGTCTAGCGAACCAATTAGCCCGCCCAATGCGGGCAATTGCTGACAGAAAAGCTACCTTAGGGATAACAGAGTCGTCACCCGCAAGAGCACATATCGACCGGGTGGCTTGCTACCTCGATGTCGGTTCCCTCCATCCTGCCTGTGCAGAAGCAGGCAAGGGTGAGGTTGTTCGCCTATTAAAGGAGGTCGTGAGCTGGGTTTAGACCGTCGTGAGACAGGTCGGCTGCTATCTATTGGGGGTGTAACGGTATCTGACGGGAACGTTCGTATAGTACGAGAGGAACTCCGAATGGGTGCCACTCGTGTACCGGCTGTCCGAGAGGGCACGTGCCGGGCAGCGACGCACCACGGGGTAAGAGCTGAACGCATCTAAGCTCGAAACCCACCCGAAAAAGAGATGCCACCGAGATCACTCGTAGAAGACGAGTTCGATAGACTCGGGGTGTACGCACCGAGGCAACGAGGTGTTGAGCCCGCGAGCACTAACCGATCGAGCCACCATTCATTTCGCATGGATCAACCCGTAAGAACGGGTCCAGGCGCTAATTGGACTACACGTACATAACGGTCACAGAGACCAAGACATCGGACACCGTACACCGACCCTGGCAGTATCGCGGTTCGACTCCGCGAGTCGGCGTTACGGCGGCCAGAGCGGCGGGGCACCACCCGTACCCATCCCGAACACGGCAGTTAAGCCCGCCCGCGTTTCGGCCAGTACTGGCGTGGGAGACCCGCTGGGAACCCCGGCTCGCCGCCGACACCACTCATACACTATTCAACCCTCACGAGCGACTGCGCTCGTGGGGGTTTTCGTCGTTACAGCGGGCACGTCGTACCGCTACGCTTAAACGAACGCGGAGGCTACATTCGAGCGCGCCAAGGTGGCAGAGTTCGGCCGAACGCAGTTGCCTGCAGAGCAACCCATCGCCGGTTCAAATCCGGCCCTTGGCTCTTTCCCGTTTCGTTCCCTGTTCCGTCCGAGTAGTCCGTTTCATCTCATCCTTCGAGCACGTCGATTTTCGATTCCTGTGGTCCAACTCCATCGAATCGTCGAGGGCCAGTCGATCGCGATCTCTCGAGTGGGTTCAGTTCGACCGGACGCTATCCCTGCCTCTGCTCTTTCGAGAACTTAGTAACCGTTATACGACGCGCGGACAACGCCTCATACATGCAATTACGCGCAGGGATCGTCTATGCCGTCCTGTTTATGGTGATCGCTGCGGGCGCGTACGCCGTTATCGCGACCGCGGAATCACCGCAGGTGACGATCGACGAAGCCGATGCGGATCATCAACTCGAGCAGGGTGACGAGATAACGGTCGAGGATCGGACGTACAACGTGTCCGAGCTGGACGGGGCTGCCGGAACGGGGACGTTGGAACACGTCAACGATTCCGTTCCGACGGACGTGACGTGGTCCGGTGCGAGTGCTGCGAACGGTGACGCCTGGGACGATGGCGATACGGTTCAGTTCGAAGAGGAGGGAACGGAGTACTACGTCTACATCTATGCGCCGCCGGGAGAGGATGCTGGTGATGATGGCGGTAACGAGAGCGAGGACAGCAACGAAACCGAGGATGGCAACGAAACCGGCGATGGCAACGAAAGTGAGGACGGCAACGAGAGCGACGAGGAAGCCCAACCCGAAACCTTCCTGCTGATCGAGGCAGTCGATTCCGAAGACGGAGAGGGATACACGTTCATCGAGCGCGCCGATGGCGTCTACGTGACCGTCGAGGAGGACGGCCAGGAGGTCGTTCGCCACGTGACAGAGGTCGACGATATCGACACTCAGGAGTACGCGGTTGGAGACGGGGTGACCTTCTACGAATCCGAGATGGAAGAACAGGTCGACGCCGAGGTGACGACGATCGAATCGGACGAGGTGACCCTCGAGTACACCGGTGAGGAAGTCACGGAGGTGTCGCTCGCCCACAACGAGGAAGTGATGATCGAGCAGACGTCCTACGGCGTTCACTTCCCGAGTGAGGACGTCGTTTATCTGACCGAGGATGTCGAGAGTTTCCAGGCTCAACACCAGGCAGTCGATGAGCACAACGAGCGAATTCACGGCTTCTGGTGGGCAATCGGGCTGTCAGTGATTGCGATCGTCCTGCTGTTTGGATTGGCGTTCATGCCGCTGCGAGGTTGAGGGCTCGAATTTATAGGCGATCGCGGTTCGCGTATCGGTTTGTCGACGTGATTGGTATGGGGTATTTTCGGTGTTCGGTGTCTGTGTGCGTTGGCCGTTCTGGAGTGACAACTGTGGCTGTTCGGTGCGGTCTGGGTCCGAATGGGGTGCATCCGATGCGGTTCGATACTCGAAAATCGCTCGTGTCGACGGCGCCGGATCGATCCGAACTCGCTGCTCACGAACGTGTTTGCGACAGGATAGCGGGCCGGGCGCGATTGTGAACGACGCCCAGAAATGCTCGCTTCGCTGTGCCTCTCTGATCTACTTCAAATCACGGGGCCGTTTTGCCACTCGCGAATGTGCTCGTGACAAAAGCGGGCCGGGCGCGATTTGAACACGCGACCGTCTGGTTAAAAGCCAGACGCTCTGCCGAACTGAGCTACCGGCCCCGTATGCTCCTCTTTCGGGGACGCGTGGTTAAACGTTTCTTTCTCCCACGGTATTATATCGGGGTCCGACGTGGTCTCGCACATGAATTTCCGCATCTGGGACGACGACCTTCGAGAGTTCGTCGATACGTGCTGTTCGTTCGAGACGACTGCAGGAAACGAGAAGTCGGCCCAGGTGTGGCTACGTGAGGAACTCGAGGCGGCGGGCTTTCGAACCTACACCTGGGAGGCCGACCCGGCCGTCCTGGCCGAGCATCCGTCGTTTCCGGACGACCCCGACGACATCGAGACGGCAGGTCGGCCGAGCGTCGCTGGAGTCCTCGAGTTCGGGGATCCTGACGCAGGGCCGACGCTGGTGTTGAACGGTCACGTCGACGTCGTTCCCACGGGGTCGGGGTGGGAGGGTGAGCCGTTCGAGCCCCGGTGGCGCGACGGTCGCCTGACGGCCAGGGGTGCGGCGGACATGAAGTCGGGGCTGGGGGTGTGCGTGTTTGCGGCGCGTCACCTGGCAGAGGGCGCTACGAATACTGGCCACGGCCCCGACTTGGACGGCCGAATCGTCGTCGAGAGCGTCGTCGGCGAGGAGGAAGGCGGGATCGGTGCGGCCGCGGCGGCCCTCGAGAATCCCTATCCGTTCGAGCGAGACGCGGCGATCGTCGCGGAACCGACGGAGTTGCGTCCGGTGACGGCGGTCGAGGGGAGCCTGATGGTCCGAATTGGCCTCGAGGGCCGGTCGGCCCACGCGGCGACACGGTGGCGGGGGGCGTCGGTGTTGCCGGCGTTCGAGCGCGTTCGCGAGGAGTGTGAGGCGTTCGAACGGGAGCGAAGCGAGGCCGTCTCCCATCCGCTGTACGACGAGTTCCCGATCCCGTGGCCGATCTGTATCGGGCGAGTCGAGGCAGGACGGTGGGCGTCCTCGGTCCCGGACGAACTGACGGCGGAGGTTCGTGTTGGCGTCGCGCCCGGGGAGACGGTGACGGACGTCGAACACGCGCTCCGAAGCCGCCTCGAGTCGCTGTCGGACGATCCGTCCTGGCCGGCGGGGGTCAGCGGGCCGACGATCGAGCGGTTCTCGGTGCAGTTCGAGCCGGCGGAAATCGCGGCGGACGAACCGGTGGTTTCGGCGCTCCAGGACGGGATGGTGGCGCGAGGGTTCGACGCCGAGGCGACCGAACCGCGCGGGGCGACCTACGGCGCCGACAATCGACACTACGTCGAGGCGGGGATTCCGACGGTCCTGTTTGGGCCGGGGAGCATCGACCAGGCTCACTTTCCGGAGGAGACCATCGAGTGGAACGAGGTTCTCGAGGCGGGGGCGGTCATTGCGGAGACGGCGCGGGCGTACCTGTCGCGGTGAGGAATTGTGACGCTCGTCCGGGACTGGAACTATCCGAGCGGATTAGCGAGTGCGTTCGCAACGCTTGCTCCAGAGGCTACTCGAGCGTGTTCTCGAGGGCGTCCGCGACGATCGTTCCCGGATCGACGCCCTCGAGTGAGGCTCGTCGCCGGAGGTCGCGGTAGGCCGACGCTGGGAGGGTGAGTTCGAGGCGGCCGAGGGTGACGTCGCAGTCGGCGAGTGCGTGCTCGACCGAGGTGCCGTCGTTGACCTGGCTGGCGACCTGGCGGACGTCGCGAACGGTGAGGTCGCCGTCGAGGACGGCCCAGGCGAGCAGGAGTCGGTCCTCGCCGCCGACGCGGGCGATGTGTTTGGCGGCGGAGGGGGCGATTTCGCCGAGGGCGACCTGTCGACGAACCGATCGGGGGAGGTCGTGGACGCGGGCCCACTTGCGGATGAACGAGACCGTGACCGTCCCGTCACCCTCGACCTGGTCGCTGGCTCGCTCGGCGGCGGTCTTGTAGGATCCTTCCCCGCGGACGAGGGCGGCACAGGCTGCGGCACCGCGGAGCATGTAGAGGTGATCTTCGTCGACGGGCCCGGTGGCGAACTGGGCGACGGTTTCGGCCGCGAGTGCGAGACTGTCCGGATCGTCGGGGTCGAACTGGACGGCCTGGCGAGCGTGGCTTCCCGTGATCGATTC
Organism: Natronosalvus caseinilyticus; assembly: GCF_017357105.1. NCBI lineage: Archaea > Methanobacteriati > Methanobacteriota > Halobacteria > Halobacteriales > Natrialbaceae > Natronosalvus > Natronosalvus caseinilyticus. The sequence continues at coordinate 715,664 of NZ_CP071596.1, read as the reverse complement.
GTCGCCCCGGATGACCGGTGCGCCGACTGGCGATTTTCGATCCGTCGGGACCGGAGCCTCGTCCCCGGGATCGCCGTCTCGAGCGCGGCGGTCTCCGGTGTGGTCGTCGGTCATGTACCGCTGATAGGGGCGACGTGCCTAAAAAGCGTTCCAGACGGTCCGCTGTGGTTCGTCGAGGAGTGCATCCGGGCCTCCTCACTACTCCTCGCGTCGCTCGGCGAGGTGCTCCCAGATTTCCGTACAGCCAGCGCCGACGTCGACGTCCTCGAGGTGGGCCGTGTCGTTCTCACCGCGAGTAGCCTCCGGGGTGGGTCGGCCGCCGTCGTTTCCTTCGTCGCTTTCGTCGTCGGATTCGTCCAGCTGGCGTCCGTCGGGTGACGCGTTCGTCATCGTGTGTCCTCCGTCGGATCGTCGGTCGGTACCGATCCCCACGCGCCGGATTCGATGGGAGGGAGGTGCAATTCCGGAGCCACGTCGGCGGAGACGTGCTGGCGACTCCGTACCCTGCGTTCGGAGGGCTGGCGGCGTGATGGGCGGTCGTGTAGCCGTGACGGATCGTCGGGCATACTCCCCCGTATGGTCGGCCATCGCTTAAGCACGGCTTCGGGTGCAAGCGATACCCCGGCTCCCGTTCTCGGGTAACGATTGCTGGTATCTCTGACGGGACGAAACGAAAGACGACGACGCCTGCTGGCGATCTCCGCCCAAACAGCCGTCACGACAACGGCGAAGCATTGCACGGGCCGATGGACGAAGGTGGCGTCCACCCGAAGCGAGGGTATGGCAATTTCGTTGCGTACCCTCGACGACGGGGCGTGGATCAGCGTCAACGATTCCCGGACGGTGGGCGCGAGCGACGTCTGGACCCTCGCTCGCGGCCGATTCTGTCGGTGCGAACCGGCGTACGTCCTGCTCGAGGGGTTCACGGACGTCGGCGTCGACGGCACCAGCGTGATCGCGGGGGCGGTCGGCCGGTGTCTCGAGTGCGGTCGCCACGACTCCCTCGAACGCCTCCCAGTAGGCCGGGTCGTCGACGGCGAGTTCGAGCGGTACGAGTCGTCGGCCGTCCAGTCGACGCTCGAGCCGTCGTCCCGCCGAGCGGGCGAATCGGCCCGGCAAATACCGCCGGAACGGGCGAGAGGCGGGGAGAACTGACGCCACGGCCGGGGCCTTGTAGGTGGTCCGCGTAGCCCGGTGCAGATGCCAAGCGACGTCGAGAACTGGAAAGACGAACTGTACGGGACCGATATCAGGGAGGCGATCGAGGAGTTCGCCGCGTCGGGGTGGGAGTCGATTCCCGAGGACGAACACGACGCCTGGTTCGAGCGCTTCAAGTGGTACGGGCTGTACCACCAGCGCGCCGGCCAGGAGTCCTATTTCATGCTCCGGGTCGGTCCGCCGAGCGGGGTCCTCGAGCCGGGACAGTTTCGCGTCCTGGCCGAACTCGCGAAGGAGTACTCGAACGGCCCCGCCGCCAATCCGGAGTTCGGCAACGGCTGGCTCGACGTGACGACCCGCCAGGCCGTTCAGCTCCACTGGATCAACCTCGAGGACGTCCCCGCAATCTTCGATCGACTCGAGGACGTCGGTCTCTCGGCGGTGCAGGCGTGTGGGGATTCCTGGCGAAACATCGTCGGCTGTCCGGTCGCCGGGAAGGACGAGCACGAACACGTCGACGCCGGCGCGCTGGCCGACGACCTCCACGATACGTTCAAGCGAAACGAGGCACACTCAAATCTCCCCCGAAAATGGAAGGTGTCGGTTACCGGCTGCGACGAGGGCTGTGGCCAGGGCGATATCAACGACCTCGCGTTCGAGCCGGCTGAGAAGGAAATCGACGGCGAGCGGGTCACGGGGTACAACGTCCGCGTCGGCGGCGGTCTCGCCCGCAACGAGCCCCGCTTCGCCCGCGGGATCGACGTCTTCGTCACACCCGAGCAGGCCGTCGACGTCGCTGGCGGCATCTCGGGCCTGTTCCGGGACTACGGCAACCGCGAGAACCGCTACGCCGCCCGGATGAAGTTCCTCGTCGACGAGTGGGGCCCGGAGAAGGTTCGCGACGTCCTCCAGGAGGAGTACGTCGACTTCGACCTCGAGACCGCGGGCGAGGACCTGCGCTCGTCGTATTCCTACAACGCCGGCGAGGCCACCGGCAAGCACGACCACGTCGGCGTCCACGCCCAGCCAGACGGCAATTCCTACGTCGGGCTGAACGTCCTCGTCGGCCGGATCGGTGCCGACGACGCCCTCGAACTGGCCGACATCGCCGACGAGTATGGCTCCGGCGAAGTTCGTCTCACCCAGCGCCAGAACGTCGTCTTCACGGACGTTCCCGACGAGAATCTGGACGACCTGCTCGCAGAGCCGCTGCTCGAGACCTACAGCCCGGACCCGCATCCGTTCCAGCGCGGGTCGATCGCCTGCACCGGGACCGAGTTCTGCTCGCTCTCGATCGTCGAGACGAAGAATCGGCAGGTCCGGTTCTCGCGCTGGCTGGTCGAGAATGTCGAGTTGCCCGAGGGCGTCGACGACTTCCACATCCACCTCTCGGGGTGTACCGCGTCGTGCGCCCAGCCCCAGATCGCCGACGTCTCCCTGCGGGGGATGAAAACGCGCAAGGACGGCGAACCGGTCGAGGCGCTCGACATCGGTCTGGGTGGCGGCCTCGGCGAGAACCCGCAGTTCGCCTCCTGGGTCGGCGAGCGCGTTCCTGTCGACGAGGTGCCGGGCGCCATCGCGAACCTGCTCGAGAACTTCGCCGACGCCCGGACGGGCGAAGAGAGCTTCCGCGAGTTCGTCGCCGCCCGCGACGACGACGAACTGGCCGACCTCATCGAACCCGAGGAGACCGACTACGAAGATCCGTACATGCACAACACCAAGCGGACCTGGTACCCCTACGCGGACCAGGACGCGCTCGACGAGAGCCCGGCCCCGGCGACGCCGGACGGGTCGCCGATTCCGTCGGACGACTGAGTCTATGGCCGACCGACTCATGCGCGTCACCGCGCACACGACGCTGGACCTCGCCGACGCGGTCGTGACGGGACACGACTTTGAGGACGAGCGGGACGCGGTGGTGGACGCGACTGCAGCCCGGAGACAGCCCGACCACGTCAAACTGCAATTCGAGCTGGACAACATGTCCGAGACGCACCTGCCGGCGCACATGGAGGAGGTGCGCCTGACGCCAGACCAGGCGCGGGCGCTGGCGGCCGACCTGGAAAAACATGCCGATCGCGTCGAGGAGGCTGCCGGCGAGACAGACGAGGCCGCCGAGTAACCCGCCTGCCATCGCAGGCTGACGACGTTTGTCCCTCCCCGGCGGAGTCCGACCTGGTGGTTCCATGACCGAAACGATCCAGGACCTGTTCGAGCACGGCCTCGAGGACATCTACCACGCCGAGCACCAGCTACTCGACGCGCTGGAAGACCTCGAGGAACACACCGAACGCGAGGAAATCGCGAACGCCTTCGCCGAACACCGCGAGGAGACCCAGACCCACATCGACCGCCTCGAGGAGGTGTTCGACGCGTTCGGCGAACCGCCCGAGAAAGAAGAGTGTGAGGGCATCGAGGGACTGATCGAGGAGTACGAGGAGTTCCTCGAGACCGATCCCAGCCAGGAGGTCCTCGACTATCACAACATGGCGGCCGCCGAGAAGACCGAACACTACGAGATCGCGGCTTATGGCAACCTGATCCCGCTGGCGGCCCAGATGGACATGCCCGAGGCGGCCGACCTGCTCGAGGAGAACCTGCGGGAGGAACAGGACGCCCTCGAGGAGTTGAAGACGCTCACCGAAGAGTTCGATATGGAAGCGATCCCGGCCTGATACGTATGGCTGACGACGAGAACGAATCTGGATCCCGAGACGAGAGCGAATCCGGGTCCGGGTCCGAATCCGACGACGACGGAAGCGAACTCTCGAAGGAGGAACAGACGCAGTACGGCGGTACGGAAGATGCGAACGACGAGGACGAGAACGAAAGCGAGGACGAAAACGAGAACGACGGCCAATCCGAAGCTGACGAAACCGGCTGAACGGTCGCGTACTTCTTTTACCCCCACGTCGATACTCCCTCCTGTGACGACCCCGACCGAGTCGACGCGGACTCGAGACGGCGTGACGATCCGCCAGGCCGAGCGGGCCGACCTCCTCGCGGTCGTGCGGATCGAGAACACGTCGTTCCCCCAGCCGTGGCCCTACGATGCGTTCACCCAGTTTCTGGGCGAGCCCGGGTTTCTGGTCGCCGAAACCGGCGACGGGCGGGTCGCCGGCTACGTCGTCTCGGACGTGACGCCGAACTACGGACGCGACATCGGCCACGTCAAGGACGTCGCCGTCCATCCCGACTGGCGCGGTTCGGGTATCGGTTCGGCGCTGCTGGGCCGGTCGCTCGCCGTCCTCGCGAGCCAGGGTGCTCACTCGGTCAAACTCGAGGTCCGGGAATCGAACGACGGGGCGAAACGCCTCTACGACCGGTTCGGGTTCGACCCGCTACGGCGGGTGCCGCGGTACTACGAAGACGGGGAGGACGCCATCGTGATGGTTCGCGAGCTTTCGTAACGCGTTTGCGATACTCGCGACACCCCGCGGGCTCGTGGCGTTCGCGAACCACCTTGCATACCCACCCACAGCCGCTATTCTCACGCTCCACAGAGCCTCGAGTATGGACTTCACACCGGAGTCGAGTACCTGTCAGCACTGCGGTCGCCCCGTCTCGATCGACTACCGTCGAACCCACGGTGACGAGAACGGATTCGTGGAGACGTGTCCCCGGTGTCGGCGCTCTGGGTGACGCGAAACCTAGCATTTGCTAAAACCAGTAGCAGATGGACGATAGATCACCTGGTCTAATTGGGGACCAGAGTTAAGAATCTCCGTGAATAACCTGATTTAGTGAGTAACCAGGTCAAGCGCGGTACGCGACAGCGAGAACCGGACCGCGAGGGTGGGCCGGGGGCACTGCATCAGCACTCGGAATTTCGGGGGCCGGTCGAGCCCCAGGACACCCACGACCACTCGAACGACCATTTTGCACTCATCTACGAGCGCCGTGAAGACCAATTTGCATCTGCGATCCCGTTCATCTGCGAGGGGCTCGAACGTGGCGAACAGTGTCTGTACGTCGCCGACGACAACTCCAGAGAAGAAGTCGTGGAGGCGATGCGGGACCACGGCATCGACGTGAACACCGCCCTCGAATCGGGTGCGCTCTCCGTCCTCACACCAGCGGACACCTACCACCGAACCGGCGAGTTCGATCGGGCCACCATGCTGGAATTCTGGGAGGAGTCGCTCGAACAGGCGAAAGACGAAGACGGCTATACGGGACTCAGAGCGGCCGCCGAGATGACGTGGGCACTGGAGGGAGACACGAGTGCCGACGAACTGGTCGAGTACGAGGCCGTGCTCAATTCCCTCTACCAGGACGAAGACTACGCCGTCATGTGCCAGTACAACCGAGAGCGATTCCCGGCGTCAGTTATCCACGACGTCATCAAGACGCACCCACACATCGTCTCCGACAGCACCGTCTCACAGAACTTCTACTACACACCACCCGAGAAGTTCTTCGGCTCCGAGAAGGCGGAGGCGAAGGTCGATCGTATGATGCAGACGCTGCAAGAGCGGACGGAGGTGAAGACGGCATTAACGGAACGACAAGAATATCTGGAGCGAGTTTTCGAGAGCAGTCACGACGGCATCCTCATCGTCGACCCCGAAGCGGACGAGATCGTCGATGCGAACCGGGCCGCAACCGAGATGCTCGGCTATACGTACGACGAATTGGTAGCCCTGGCTCCTTCCGACATACACCCCAGCGAACTCGACGCGTTCCGGGAATTCGTCGAGTGGGTGTTCGAAGACGGCACCGGGTGGACTGATGAACTTACCTGTCACACCAAGAACCGGGGCCAGATTCCAGCAGAGATTTCTGCGTCTCGAATGGAACACAACGGCCGTCCGGTCCTGCTCGCGGTGGTCCGCGACAATAGCGAGCGCAGGAAGTGGGAACGGGCCCAACGGCAATTGTACGAGATAACGTCCGATCCCGATCGGCCGTTCGATGAGAAACTCCAGGACTTACTCGACCTCGGCTGTGAACACTTCGATATGGAACTCGGCGGTATCGCCGTCGCTGAACCGGACACTGATCACTTCGAGGTGGAGATCACGAACGGTGAGCACGAACACCTCGCTCCGGGCAAATCGTATCCTCTCTCCGAAACGTACTGCCGTGTGCCTGCGGACGAAGGGGGAACCTGTGCGATTACCGCTCCGACGAGCGACGGGCTCGAAGGCAAGCTGTGCTACGACCAGTTCGGTGTGCGGACGTACCTCGGAACGTACCTCGAGTTCGAGGACGACAGCAACCGGACGTTCTGGTTTGTTTCGACCGAACCGAGAGCGGACGCGTTTTCGGAGGCCGAACGGACGTTTCAGCACCTGATGGGGCAGTGGGTAAAATACGAACTCGAGCGCCGCCACCGCGAGCAGGAACTTCGCGAGCGCACAGAGCACCTGAGTGCGCTCGTCGAGACCGCGCCCGAGTGTATCAAGACCGTTGCCGACGACGGCACTCTGCTCCAGATGAACTCCGCCGGGCTCGACATGGTGGGGGCCAACTCGGAATCGGCGGTAATCGGCGAATCTGTCTACGGACTGATCGCCCCCGAACACCGCGAGACGTTCCGCGAGTTCAACGAGCGGATCTGTCGGGGCGAGCGAGGCGTCCTGGAGTTCGACATCGTCGGGCTAGACGGCACGCGCCGGCACATGGAAACGCACGCGGCGCCGCTGCATCGCCCCGACGGGACGACGTCTCAGCTTGCGTTGACGCGCGACGTCACCGAACAGGTCGAGCGCGAACGTGAACTCGAACGGACGCTCGACTTACTCGAGAAAACCGAACGCATCGCGGACGTCGGCGGCTGGGAGATCGACCCGGAAACGATGGGCGTGTTCTGGACCGACCACATCTTCGAGCTTCTGGAAGTGGATGCCGACGAGGAACCGCCGCTGGAGGATGCCCTCGACATGTATCACGAGGACGACCAGGTGATCGTCGAGGACGCCGTCGAGAACGCGCTCGACTCGGGCGACCCCTTCGACGTGGAGGCACGGATTCGTACGAACAGCGGCGACATACGGTGGCTGCGGCTGCAGGGTGTTCCGGAGATCGTCGATAACGAGGCCGCCTCGCTCCGCGGAGCGGTTCAGGATATTACTGAACGCAAGCAGCGCGAGCAACGGTTAGAGGAGGTGATCGAGCGACTCGAAGCGTCGAACGAACGGCTCGAGCAGTTCGCCTACGCCGCCTCCCACGACCTGCAGGAACCACTCCGGATGGTCTCGACGTACCTTCAGCTGCTCGAACGACGGTACGAGAACGCGCTCGACGAGGACGGCGAGGAGTTCCTCGAGTTTGCGGTGGACGGGGCCGACCGCATGCGCGAGATGATCGACGGGCTGCTCGCCTATTCGCGGGTCGAGACGCAGGGCGATCCGCTGGAACGCATCGACCTCGACGCCGTGTTCGACGACGTGTTGGCGGATCTTCAAGTCCAGATTTCGGAGAGCGACGCCGAGGTCGCCACCGACGACCTTCCTCGCGTCAGCGGTGATGCCAGCCAGCTCCGCCAGGTATTCCAGAACCTGCTGGAGAACGCGATCACCTACAGCGGCGACGAGAAGCCCCAGATCCACGTCTCGGCCGAACGCGATGGAGCCGAGTGGATCGTGTCGGTCCGCGACGAGGGCATCGGCATCGATACTGACAATCAGGACTGCATCTTCGAGGTGTTCCAGCGCCTTCACACCCACGGCGAGTACGACGGGACCGGCATCGGACTCGCACTATGTGAGCGAATCGTCGAGCGCCACGGCGGGGAGATCTGGGTCGAGTCAGCGCCGGGCGAGGGAGCGACGTTCTCGTTTACGCTGCCAGTAACGGCTGGCGAGCGACGGGAAGTACAGGTGTAAGCGGATAGCTGGAAGCGATCCAACAGTCAAACACGACTGCACACGGGCGCCAGTTCTGTCTTCTCGAGGAGTTAGTTGTGCCGAACTCGGCGCTCCTCTATCCGCGTATGCAGCGCGGACTCAACCCGAATTAGTCTCCTTCGCCAGAGCCGACCTGAGCGTTCGGTATTGGTTACAAAACTCGAGCCGACTAGCGGGAAAAACGCGAAAACGGCGATTTACTTGTCGGTCAGCAACCGGCGCAGGATGTCCCCGTAGGCCGGCCGCGTGATGAGGACTCCGACGAGCACGCCCAGGATCGTGATGATGGCGAACCCCCGGAGGTCGCCCAGGCTGAGTACGGCCAGCGGCGACATGGCGATGATCGTCGTCGCCGCTGCGGCCCCGATGACCCAGAACGCCTTCCGGAACCGGGACTCGAAGACGCGCCTCGAGTTGACGTCGCCTTCGTCTAACACCTCGTCGGCGATGATGACCAGGTCGTCCACGCCGGTCCCGACGACGGCGATAAATCCGGCGACGTGTGAGAGGTCGAGGGGCATCCGCAACAGGGCGGCGACGCCGAGGAGGATGACGACCTCCGAGAGGGCGGTGACGATCATCGGGAGGGCGACGCGACGGTCGCCGTAGCGCACGTAGACGACGCCGCTGACGGTGAGCACGGCCAGGATTCCGATCAGCAGCGAGTAGTTCTTGAACTGCTCGGCCAGCGCGGGGCTGATCATGTAGGTCTGGGCCCGGTCGAAGTCGAGGGGGGCGCGCAGTTCGCCGGCCCGGAGGTTGATCGAGAGGGTCTGGGCGTCCTGCTGGCTGGGCGTGATCATCTGGAACTGCCCGCCGTTTGCCCACTCGCCGCGTTCCATGCTCGAGGCGAGCGTCGGGGCGACGCTGTGGGCGTCGATGACCTCACCGTCGACCACGGTCAGGAGGCAGTAGTTCGACCCTCTGGCCTCGGGGTTCCCGTAGTTACAACTGCTAGGATTCTGGGTGAACCCGTTCTCGACCATCGCCTGCTGGTACTCCTCGGCGGGACCGGGGTTGACCGTGACCGGGACGTAGTCGTACCCATCCTCGCTGTTGTAGGAGGCCGTCCCGATGCTCCCGAAGTCCTGCTGGACGAGCGCCGTCTCGTTTTGCTGACCGCCCTCGCCGTCCGGGTAGTGCATCACGATCTCGACGATTCCGCGGTACTCGAGCAGGGCTCGAAGCTCCTCGGTGGTCATCGCGGGCGCCTCGGTGACGATGTAGTAGGTGCCGTCCATCTCGGCCTGGGAGACCTGGCTGCCAGAGAGGCCGGCCTCGTTGATCCGCAACTCGATCGTCATCTGGATGTCGTCGCGAGTCGCCTGGGTGACGCCCTGCCTGACGTCGTCCTCGGTGACGTCGAGGCCGGCTTCCTGGAGCGCCGCGGCGAACTCGGCTTCCGAGACGTTCCCAGTGAAGACTTCGACGCTGACCTCGCCGTTCTGGTGGTCCGTCCGGACGAGGGCGTCGCCGGTCTCGAGGTCGAGTTCCTCCGAGACGGTTGCCTGAATCTCCTGGCCGCGTCGATCCAGCTGGGTGCCCTCGGCGTCGACGCTGACTTCCTCGACGGTCATCCCCGTGACCGGGGCGCTGATCTTCGTCCCGCCGTCGAGACCGAGGCCGAACTCGAGGTTGTGTATGCTCGAGTCGGATTCGTTGGTGGCGTAGGCTTCCTCGCTGTCCCCGACGACGCCGGGTGGGACGAACAGCGCGAGGAGCGCCGCCGTGAGGAAGACGACCAACAACAGGACGCGCCAGTTCGCCTTGATCGATCCGATGGCGCTCATCGGGCCACCCCCTCGAACTTGTACCACCGAAGCAGGCTGAGGTTCAGCAGGTAGGTGTTCATCAGATCGGCGGCCAGTCCGACGGTGAGGATCAGGCCGATCGAGAGCAGGAGTTCGACGCCGAGCGCCCACGCGGCGACGGCCATGACCAGCATCGCCGCCATTGACGTGACGGTCATGGTGATCCCGGTGCGCATCGCCCGGTGGGTGCTCTCGTAGAAGTCACCGCTGCGCCTGAGAATGTGGTTGTTCAGCAGGATGTCCGAGTCGACGGAGTACCCGACGATCAACAGGAGTCCGGCGACGGTCCCGAGCGAGAGCGGAATCCCGAGGACGTTCATGAACGCGAGCGGGATAACGAGGTCGGAAAACGCCGAGATGACGATAGCGATGGAGGGAACGAACGTCCGGAAGAGGACGAACGCGATGACGCTCATCCCGACGAACGCGGCTCCGAGGCCGAGCAGCGCCGTTTGCTGGGCGGCCGCCCCGAAACTCGCCGACGTCTCCGCCGAGAGCTGGACGACCCGGTCGTTGCCGGAGACGGGCTCGAGGTTCGACTCTGCCTCCGACTGTACGTCCGCGTCGGTCGGCGCGAACTGGACGAGGTACTGGTTCTCGGTGGCCTGGACCGACTGCACCGACTCGGGCTCCTCGCTGAAGGCGGCCTCGATCTCCGCTTCGGAACTCGTCGTCTCGATCGTCAACTCGGTTCCGCCGGCGAAGTCCATGCCCAGTTCGACCGGCGTGCCGTAGACGACGTAGCCGCCGAGGAGAACGAGCAACGCGAACGCAAGGACGGCGAGTGGAACCGCCGCCAGCTGGCGGTTGGTGTACCGGGTGTAATCGATTTCCGGTACCGCGAAAGTCCCCATATACCCTGGGTGTTGCCGTCGGTGAAAGTAAGCCTTCTCAATTCCATCACGATATTTCAGGTGGTGGTTCGGTGAACGAAATGGAACCCGTCATCACGCTCGAGCGCGTAGCCGTCGTATGGAACACTCGAGTGACGCGAGTACAGCACGCGATGGGACTTCGGGGAGCGACGCGGTTGTGGAGCCGAACGCGGACGGGACCGGCGGACGGGCGGCCGCTCGGCTCGTCCTCTCGTACCCCGAGGACCTCTCGGACTGGGGGCGGTTTCAGGTCGAGAAACCGGCGTTTCGGGCCTTCCTTCGCAAGACTCGCGAGCGGGCCGAACCGGGAGACGTCTGGGAGGAGTTCGTCGGCGTCGGCTGCTGCGGGAACACCCTCGACGTCCCTCTGCGCGTCGAGTCCGTCGACGGCGGGGCGCGAATCGGGCCGGAGACCGAAATCGACTACGAGGTCCGGGAAGCCTGCGGCCTCGAGGGGAGCTGGCGCGTCCAGAGCGCGGGCGGTCCCAGCCGTTCGTGAGTGGTTTCGAGTCCGGTAGCGCAGTGACCAGCCGGGACATAGCCGGGCGTCGGGCCGAGGGACATCTGGCTATCGGACGCTCACTCACCGCTGTGGGCGTGCGAGACGAGTGAATAATGGATCCAGTCCGACCGCCACGATCACTCGTGGTCGCTACCGTTCGGTAGTGTCTCTCACGGAAACGTCCCCGTCCCCCCGGACGGTGACGTCGTACCCCAGGTACTCGAACGTAACTTCGCCGGATTCGCGCGGTCGGCCGCGACTGGTCGGCGCGAAGAGCGCGTTGAGCGCCTCGGGATCGATCACGTCGTAAAGCGGCGGTTGTAGCTCCATCGGGTCCGTTCCTTCTCGGTCGGCGACGAGTTCGACGACGGTCGTGACGGGCGAGCTGGAGGAGACTGATTGCGTGGGTGTCGCGGTTTCCATCACCGCTAGGGAGCCGATGGATACGTATAAATCCCTCCACCAGTTCCGGGAGACCTGGATTTTACCGCCGAACGCTGCTTATTCCACAGAAAACAGATTGAAACTTGAGGGCGACCGTTTCTCAGTCCTCTCCCGAGGGAACGTCCTTGCCGAAGTGATCGAACGGCTGGACGTACTCGTCGTCCAGCACCTCCGATCGAACGATCTCGAGGCCGCACTCGCGGATCGAGTTCGCGATGTTCGACACGTCGTTCGTGTCCGTGCCGACGACTCTGATGTGATAGTTCTCTCGACCGGCGAGCAGTTTCCGGACGGAGACGACGCCGTGTTTCTCCAGTAAGTCCTCGGTGAGGGGTTCGGATGGATTGTTCGCGGTGCAGGTGAAGAGGATCGACAGCTGATAGCCCGCCCGCTCGTAGTCGATCTTCGGAACGTATCCCCTGATCACGCCCTCGTCCTCGAGCGCTTCGATTCGATTCCGGACGGTGCTCGCGGAGACGCCCACGGCCTCCCCGATCTCCCTGGCTCTGTTGTTCCGGGCGTCTAGTTGGAGCATGTGGAGGATCCCCCGGTCGGTCTCGTCGAGTGCTGACTGTCGTCCACCCATACCTGCCGGTACCGGCGAGACGGAGATGTATCTTGTGTGCGCAGGCGTCTGGTCGTCTTCACGGGTAGCTCGACTCCGATATTCTGCTGTTTACGTCACTCTCGAATCCCGTCGTTCGCGCCGCTCTCGAGGTACTCGATGGCGTGATGCTCGACCCGGCTGCCGACTCAGTCTAAAACTATATTTTCTATAGTAATACTGGCGACCGCCGTCGTCCAGGCCGTGTCTCAGCCGTCGCGGTAGCGCTGAATGCCGAACTGGCCGTACCCCCCGTAGGCGACCTCGAGCGACCCGATCCACCAGTTCCACCGGTCCGCGGGCGTGCCGTGGGGCGCGTCCGCGAGTTCCTCGAGCACCGCCTCGGTGGTCAACTCGGCACCCACGTCGGCCTCGTACTGTCCGGAGTCCGCGAGGTCGACGGCCTGGCGGATGACGACGCGGGACTCGCCTACCGTCCCGCCGAAGCGGTTCCGGAGGCGGACCTCGAGCGGGCCTGGCTCGACGGTCACGGTCGCGAGCTCGCGAAACCGGATTGGCACGCTGTACGCTTTCTCCGGTGCAGGTGACGACGGGTAGCGATTCCGGTAGTGTCTGTAGGTGTCATGTGTAGTAGTACTCCCGCATTCCTCGCGAATGATTGAAAAACTGGTCACTGGTTCGTCTCCGTTCGCGTCGCTACTGGTCACGACTCCGGTTGTTTCAGGCCAACAGGAGTGAAAACGGCGACTGCGACACTTTTCAGCGAAATGCGTGAAAGAACTTTACACGGGGTTCTCGTCCGTAGGAGTGCTGCGTGCCGTCCAGTACGCCGATACGGTGAGGAAAATGACCATCGACGTGTCCCCCGTAGACGACCCGGACGAGTGGAATAGCCTGGTCGAACAGTCACCCCATCGGACGCCCTTCCACCGCTACGAGGCCCTGGAAGTCATGGAAGACTACGCCGGAACGCTGTATCCGTACGTCGGGTACAAAGGTAACCAGCCGGTCGGACTCTTTCCGGTGTTCTCCAACTCGAAAGGTCCCGTTCAAACGGCCTATTCCCCGCCGACCGGTTTGCGAGTTAACTACCTTGGGCCGATACTGCTCAACCAGGACTCGCTGAAAGAACGAAAAGCGTTGCGGCGCCACAACCGCTTCGTCGCGTCCGTCGACGAGGCGATTCGGGACACGATCGGTCCAGCGTACATCTACGTCCAGACCGCCACGGAGTACGGCGATCCGCGGCCGTTCTTCTGGAACGAGTACGCCGCACGCAAGCCGTACTTCACGTACGCCGTCGATCTCACGCCGTCGGAAGAGGATTTGCTGATGACGTTCAGCAGCGACCTCCGGCAAAACATTCGAAACACGCCGGACGACAGCTACGAAATAACGGAAACGAACGGTGCAGAGATACCCGCTATCATCGACGGGCTACGGAAACGACACGACGAGTACGCCGCACCGCCGGCGTTCTTTTCGGCCCTATACGGCGCACTTCCCGACGGGCTCATGCGCGTGTACCGGTTCGACGCCGATGGCGAACTCGTCGGTGGTCAGATCACCCTGGAAGACGATAGAACGCTGGTCACGTGGCAGGGGGTTAGCAATCGCGACCACAGCGTCCCGGTGATGGACCTCATGCTCTGGCACGTCATCTGCCAGGCGCGCGACCGCGGCCTCGAGCGCCTCGACCACGGCGGAGCGAATCTCTACGGGCTCTCCGAGTACAAGGCGAAGTTCGCCCCAGAGGTTCGAATGTACCACCGACTGAGCTGGTCGAGCCCACTGGCTGCCGTGTACAGCGGATTCAAAACGAATATCGTCGACAACCTCCGGAGTTAACCGGTCCGCCGCCGAGCGCCGAGCCAGAGGTGTGCGACGCGAGCCAGAAGCACGGTTGATCCGACGAGACGTCCGAACAGAGACGCTCACCACTAGCCGCGGTCACATGAAGTCGGCGATGCCACTTTGCTTGTTCTTGTCGTTCTCGAAGACGCTCTCCAGGGACTTCTCGAGCACTTCCAGCCGTTGTTTGGTGTAGTCTCGACAGCCGTACTCCTCGGCGACGTCGATGGCCGTCTGCATATACTTGTTGACCGACCCCTTGTGGACAGTCAGGTTGACGCGGCCGCCACACTCCCGGCAGACCTCGGTGAGGGGCATCCGTCGGAACTTCTCCCCGCAGTCGAGACACCGCGTCTCCTGACGCGAGAACGCCCGCAGGTTGCCGATGAGGTCGGGCAGGAAGTGGTACTCGATGACCCGCTCGGCGACGTCCGTCTCGTCGACGGCCTCGAGTTTGCGCGCCAGCTCGAGCTGGGCATCCATCTTGTCCATCATCGACCCGAGCGTCTTGTAGGCAGAGAGATCCGGCCCCATGGCGATGTCGGTGGTGTCGTGGGTGTGCCCGAAGCCGGTGTACTCGCGGTCGGTTCCCAGCGTATCTTCCGCGATTTCGACGATGTCCTCGACGTCACCGGGGTCGGCCTGCTCGAGGGTGGCCTCGTAGAATTCGTGGGGATAGTGGGAGACGACGTCCATGTTGTGGGCCTCGTCGTCGATCTCGGAGGGGTCGATCCTCGAGGACATGACGAGGGGGGCGTCCATGCGGCCGCCCCGTTTGTCTGGCAAGAAGCTAATACTAAAGTTCAGCAATCCGTCCATGAGAAGCATCACACAATCTTCATCTCCGTCACAGTTGCGTCTTTTTGCTGCATGGAAAAACGGGTGCGCGTAGCCGACGGCGGCGCTCGTGAAACCGATCACTCTCCCGACAGTAGCTGCGGAGGTGTGCGGTGCCATACCAAATACTAGCTCGCCGACGAGTTCCTGGCGATCGTCAATCTCGTAGAACGGCTCGAGCCCGTAGTACTGCGCGAGCAGGTCGTCGATGAAGTCGGCGGTCTGCATCATGTGCTCGGCCGCCCCGTCCGAGAGGACGATGTCCTGGACCTTGAGCTCGACCAGCTGGTCCTCGTGGGTCAGCGGTTCGCCGTGGACGTCCTCCTCGTATCCCAGGGCCTCGAGCTGGCCGACGGTAATGTCGAGTTCGCTGGCTCGGACCGAGGTGACGGGGAGGTCGGTCATGTCGTAGCGAACCGTGCCGTCCTTGAACGTCGAGACGTCGTGTTTCGCCCGGAGCACTCCTTTCTCCATCGGTTCGGGCACTTTGGTCGTCGAGGTGAGCCCCTTGACGCCTTTCAGGATCTCGAAGGCGTTCTCGCGCTCGCCGACGGCCTCGAGGGCGTCTCGATACACCTCGTGGACGTCGATCTCCGTGTGTTCGACGCAGGTCGCCTCGATCTCACAGCGGTCGCACTCGACACGGCCCGCCTCGTCGGGGTCGACCCGGGACTCACAGGAGGGACACTCGTAGTCCGGGACGGTCCGCTCGCTGCACTCGGGACAGCGATTCTTGAACGTGGTCTCGCCGCAGTCCTCACAGCGCTTGCGCCCGATCTCGAGCTCGACGACGCCGGGCGTGTCGCTCATCGTCTCGGCGTACTTGCCGGCGTCGGCGACGTTGCGCTGGGCGCCGCCGGCCTCGCCGATGGGAAAGAGGGTGTGGACGGGCGGGCTGAGGTCCCGGCGCTCGGACTTCTCGGGTCGTCCCATTCGCGTGCCGATGCGGGTCGGGGCCCGTTCGCGGACCGCGACGGGGGCGACCTCGTTGACCGCCTCGATGGCGTTGTCGCCGTCCTCGTCTACTCCCCAGGTGCGTGCCCGTTCGCTCAGGTCCTCGAGCGACCAGGTGCGCTCGAGGTCCGCCGTCAGCCCCAGGCTGCGTACGAACGGCTCCCAGTCGTCGACCTCGATTCGCTCGGGGCGCTGACGGTGTTCGATGACGATGGTCTCGAGCGCCTCGCGGGTAGCGTCGGTGTGCTCCAGGACGAGTGCCTCGCCACCTGTGCCTTCGCCCTCGACCGTCCCGTCGCTCACGGCCTCGGCCAGCCCGTTGAACGCCGCGACCGAAAGGTCGTGCCACTGGTAGGTGTATGTCGGATGGAGCGGGGCGTCGTACTCGAGCGCCCACTCGAGGACCTGCTCGGCGGGCGGGTCCTCGAGGTCGATCCGGGGGTCGTCCTCGAGCGCCTGGACGTCCGCGCCCGCGGCCTCGAGGTCCTGGACCCACCACTCGACGGCGTAGGCGGCGGGCGCGAGCGCGTGGTTGTTCTCGACGAACTCGCCGTAGTTGACCAGGTACTCGCCGGCGTCCAGGATCTTCTCGATTCCGTTGCGGACCTCGAGGGCCTCCTCGACGTCGTCGATCCGGCGGACATCGCCGTTGGCCAGGCGGACGGTGGGCCCCTCGATGCTGTCGACCGGGATCACCCCGGCGGCCTTGCCGGGGCGTTCGGTCTTGATCTGGGTGCCCGTCGCGAGGAAGTCGTCCAGGATGTGCATCGAGGCGGGGTGGACGCCCGCGGTCGCGAAGCCGTGGTTTCGCGCGCGGCCGTAGCGCAGGCGAAAGCCTCCCTCGGCACAGGGGTGAGAGAAGACCGGGCGACCGGCGATCAGGTCCCGGAGGAACTTCGTGGCGGGTTCGACGCGCGGGGGGCCCGCGTGCTGGTCCTCGTCGGGTTCGGGACTCGAGTCGTCGGTGCTTGCCCCCTCGTCTCTGTCCCCGTCTCCGTCGCCCTCATCTCCGTCCTCGCCTTCACCCGCCGACGCCTCGTCGTTGTAGTAGGTCCCGTCGATCAGATCCTGGAGCCACGGCCAGTCGATCTCGTCGAGCTGGGACGTATAGCGCTGGATCTTGGGCGCCTTCAGCGCGATTCCTTCGGCCATCACCAGACACATCCCGCCGCGCGCGGAGTTGGTGTCGACGCGCTCGAGGTCCCGAAAGCCCGAGACCTCCTCGTCGCCCGTCGCCTCCCCGTCGAGCATGATCGGGAGGTGTTTAGCGATAAACTTCGTCTCCTCGTCCTTCGGGGAGTACTGCAACCCGGTTTCCTTGTCGTAGAGGCCGACCTCCTCGGCGTAGCGTTCGATCTCCTCCTGGCGGGCCTCGTAGGTCTCGAGGCCGACCAGTGCGCGGGTGTAGTCCGCGACCAGCACCGAGAGGGCCTGGGCGGTCCCGCCCGCGGAACGAATCGGCCCTGCGTAGTAGACGTTGACGAACTCGGTGCCGTCGTCGTTGGTGAGGATCTCGACCTTGTCGATGCCCTCGATCGGTGCCGCGACGACCCCTTCGGTCAGGAGGGCAACTGCGGTCCGGACCGCCCCCTCGACCTTCCCGGCTTTCGTCTCGTAGTCACCGACGGAGCCGTCGGCGAAATCTTCTGCGAGCGCGAGGGCGGCCTCCTCGCGGGACATCTGCCCCTCGAGTTCGCGCACGCGCTCGGCAACGCCGTCGATTCCGAGAATGTTCTCGACGCGGTCGGCCATGTCCTTCGCGACCGGGATTTCGACCTCCGGTTTCGGGTCGTCGCCCCGCTGTTTGGCGGTTTCGGCGACGTCCATGGCTTCCTCGAGCTGGGATTCGAGCGTCTCGAAGTAGCGCTCGTCCTCGGCCCGCATGTTAGAGCCAGAGGTCGAGGTCGGTGGTCTCGTCGTGCTCGCGCTCGAGGGACTCCTCGAAGGTGCGCATGTACACTTCGCCCGCGAAGACGGTCGCGGCGTTCAGGTGGCCCGCGAGGGCCGTCCCGTCGGGTCGCGAGAGGACGGCGTGGGTGTGGGCGAACCGGTCTCCCTCCAGCCAGGAGACGTTCCCCACGCAACTGGCCACCTCGAGCGGCTCGTCGAAGGAGACGGGTTCGTACTCGAGGGTGTCCTGATCGTAGAACCAGAGTTCGGCGTCCTGGACGGCCCCGAGGGCGGTGAACCAGGCGGCGTCGGCGTCGACCTCGGTCGCGAGCGACTCGATCTCGGCCCGCCAGTCGGCGCCGTGGTCGAGGCTGGCGACGTACTCTCCCGTCGGTTCGACTGCGCGATAGTTCATGCCAACACCCTGGACGCGCAGACGGGAAAATCCCATCGGTTGTCAGGCGACTTCCGGCAGCGGCGGCTCGAGCGTCCGACCGCTGGAGGGGGAAGACGGTTGCGGTCCCGATAGTGTTTAATATGCTCATTCCGTACGGGCGAACGTAATGTCGGAAGTCTGCTCGACGTGCGGGCTGCCCCAGGAACTCTGCGTCTGCGAGGACGTGGCCAAGGGCCAGCAGCAACTCACCATCCGCATTGACGAGCGCAGATACGGTAAAGAGGTAACGGTCATCGAAGGATTCGACCCCAAAGACGTCGATCTCGACAGTCTGTCGTCGGATCTGAAATCGAAGTTCGCCTGTGGCGGGACCGTCGAGGACAGCCACATCGAACTCCAGGGTAACCACCGCGGCCGCATCGAGGACTTCCTCCGCGATCGCGGGTTCAACGTCGCCTGACCGTCGATGCGCTGACCGGACTTCCGATCCACGGTGGGTCGCGAACCGAACGAAAATAGCACCTGCGGTGCGGTTTTTCGTTTTCGTATGCCTCGAGCGGTGACGCCGCTCTCCCGTTTTTCGTGTGACGCGTCCGAACACGCCTCGAGTCGTACAACTCGAGTAACGACGCCATCTTCGGACCAGTCCCTCGAGGATTCGAATACGCCGACAGCAAAACCGGCCACGTGGGGGGTGTGGCCGGGTGCTGATGCGGCTCTCAGCCCGCTGAAATCCTGACGGTCTGTCCCATGTGGTGCGATGCGGAACCAGACCATCCGCATGTGCATCATTCACAGGGAT
This sequence comes from Natronosalvus caseinilyticus, assembly GCF_017357105.1. Taxonomy (NCBI): domain Archaea; kingdom Methanobacteriati; phylum Methanobacteriota; class Halobacteria; order Halobacteriales; family Natrialbaceae; genus Natronosalvus; species Natronosalvus caseinilyticus. Next base: position 696,724 of record NZ_CP071596.1, on the reverse strand, counting down.
GATTGTTCGGCCGTCATAGTCAGGGTCGTTACAACGGGGTGGTCGTCGTTCGACACTCGTTCCGTTCGAGTCGCGTCTGCCAGATCGATTCGGCAACTGGTACAGTAATTGCCCCCGCGACGACCGCGAGTGGATACCTACCCGTAGAATCAGAACGGCGCACTCGAGTCGGCGTTCCCTCGAGTACCGTGTTTGCCCTCGCCGCGCTCGTCTCGCCCGTCTCGCTCGCTGCTCTCGCCGTCGTCGGCCGCCAACTCGTAGGCCTCGGCCCAGGCCTCGAGTCCCCCGGCCATGCTCTCGACGCGGGCGTCCGCGCTCCCCTCGTAGGAGCCGATGAGCCGTGCCGCCTGGACGCTCGCCTGCCCGTGCGGGCAGACGGTGACGATCCGGTCGGCGCCGTCGAAGTCCTCGATTTTCGCCGTTAGCTCGTGAAACGGGACGTTCTCGCTGCCGGGAATGTGGCCGCGTTCGAAGCTCGTCCGGTCGCGAATGTCGACGATCCGCACGTCGGCGTCGGACTCGAGCAGTGCCGAGACGTCGTCAGTGGAGATTTCGCCGTCCATCGTGTTGGTCGGGATTGGGCCTCGAGCGGGTTAAACGATACTCATAGTCCTCTAGAGCAACCCGTCCTCGCGGGCCAGCAACAGCGCGCTCAGCGTCGAGTCGTTCGCCGGCTCCTCGCGCGCTCGAGCCAGCGCCTCGCCCTTCGGGATCGTCCGCACCTCGAGGAACTCGTTGCCGTCGAGGTCGCGCTCGCCGGGTTCGAGCCCCTCCGCGTACACGACGCCGCGGTCGTGGCGAAGGACGCCAGTCGCGACGCGGTACTCCTGTAAGAGGGCGAGACTCGAAGGGCGAAAGCCGGTCTCCTCCTCGAGTTCGCGCGCGGCTGCGGCGGTGTAGGACTCACCCGCTTCGACGATGCCGGCGGGCAACTCGAGGTGGGTTTCCCGGATTGCGGGACGGTACTGCTCGACGAACAGGATCGACTCCTCGGTCGCCGCGACGATCACCACTGCCGGGGGGAGGTCGGCCCAGTAGTAGCGCTTCTCGGAGCCGTCGGGCTGTTCGACCAGATCGTAGCCGCCGTCGTACCAGCCGGTTTCGTACTCGGTCTGCGACTCGAGCACGGGCCACGCCGGTGCATCCTCGGTAGTACCCGAGTTGGCGTCGGCACCCCCGTCGTCCGCGTCGTCAGGGTCCATCGACATCGCTAGCTGGTGTGATCTCGAGGCGGTAGTAGGTACCGTTTCGCTCGAGGTAGACCACGTCCGCCTCGGGGTCGGTCGCCGCGCGATTCCACGTCTCGAACTCGCTGAACTCGTCGAACGGCGTGTGGGTGAACGCCGACTCGAAGCCGAACCGCCCCTCCTCGTAGGCCGCCGAGCGGCCGTCCTCGAGCGCGCCCGTCGTGTACGGGAAGCGGTTCTCCGAGAGGTTCTCGGCGGCGATCGTCCCCGTGACGTTCGCCTCTGGCGGTTCGCCGTCCTCGAGGTTGACCTCGTTCGCGACCACGTAGTAGACGTCCCCGCCGCCGATCAGCGCGGGGACGGCGCCGAGGACGACCAGGAGGGCGAGCAGCACGAGAACGAAGATCGAGACGAGGAGGAGGGTCCGTCGGCGCATTAGTCGACCATCGGGACCGACGGAGGATACGCGTTTCGCCGGCGCTTCGTCGGCGTTCCGCCGTCACTTCGTCGTCTCGATAACGCTTTCGCGCAGGCGGGAGTGGATGGAGTCCGCGAGACGCGCCAGCACGCTCATATAAACGCCCTCGAAATTACCGCAGGGTTGCTATCCTGGTGTGGTCCCTCTAGGGGCCCACATGGACGACCAGGTTGCGGGAGACGACGCCGCCGAACCGGTGTCAAACGAAGTCGCAGGTGAAGACGAAGGTGGTGTCGATAGCGAGCACGAGCGCGAACGCGTGCAGAAAGTCGCGGCGATCTGTACGTCTTGCGGGGCGGCGTACGCAGCGGAGCGGTGGTCCGACGAAAAAATCCGCCCGATTGGGCGACGAGAGGGCTGCCGGTGCGGCGGAACGTCGTTCGAGGTGGTCGACGACTCGAGTTCGGATTTGGGGTCGCGTTCGGATTCGGATTCGAGTTCAGGTCCAAACTCATCCTGATTGCCGTCCCTACGGGCGCCGGTCTCCGCGTCGCTCCACGAACGCCGCGATCTCGAGACGCTGGTGCACGCGCTCTTCGCCGCTCACCCGGGATGGTTCGCTCGAACGTTCTCACCAGATGACGCGCTACGTCCACCCGGTCGCCGATGCGACACTTGAAAAGATCCTATAGCTGGTCGCGGTACAGTCGGCCGAACGCCTGACGCCGAAGCGTCGCGATGGCGGCTTCCTCTTTCTCGTGGAAAGTCGCGGCGACGGCCTCGCCGGTCGGGGCGGCGTGCCAGACCACGTGATCGACGTGCTCGCTCCCCGCCTCGACCACCTCGCCGTCGTACGTCTCGCGCCAGTCCTCGTACTCCTTGCGGGTGCCGACGCGAACCTCGAGCAAACTCGCGAACAGGGCGTCTCGAGCCGTCTCCACGACGTCGCTCGAGACGCGGTCGGCGTACTCCTCGCGGTCGAAATCCATGGCTTTGGCGACCTCGCGGACGACGGTCTGGGCGGCGGGGCCCACCGATTCGTACTGGTCGCTCGCGTCCTCGAGCGTCTCGGGGGCGAAGGTACCGGCGGTGTGCATGTCGAGAGGGTCGGCGGGCGGACAGTTACGCGTTTTCGTTTCCAGTTTCGTCCTCGAGGCGTGTCTCCGGGTCGCCCTCGTCTCCCGTAGCGCCGCCCTCCATTCGATCCGTCAGCGCCATCGCCTCCTCGAGGACGTCCCTGGTTTCGGCGGTCACGTCCCCCCGTCCAGGCCCACGCGCCTGTCGGGCGATGGCGTCCTCGAGCCTGGGATCTTTCGGGTCTTTCGGGTCCCTCGAGTTCTGCTGGGTCCTCGCGCCCGCCCCCCGCTCCGACTGCGCGACCGAACCCGGCCCCTCGGGAGCGTCTTTCGAGACCGGCAACTCCACCTCGAGCGCGTGCGGGGTGACGGCGTCGGCGAGTTCGTCCCGCGTTCTCGAGTCCCAGTTGGGAGCGTGCTCCTCGAGCCACTCGAGGTGGGCGGTGCGACCGAGCGACGCGGTGACGGCGAGGTGGTCGGCGAGCTGGCGGCCGTCGGTGACGCCCGCCTCACAGATTGGACAGACGTATCCCATGGGTCATGCTACGACGCGCGAGTCAAAAGTTAATTGCTATTCGGCAGGCGTACGAGCGATCGCGGAGACCCACCCGTCTAGCTCGGTCACCGTCACCCGTTCGAACCCGGCCGCCTCGAGCAGGTCGCGAATCTCCGCCGATCGGTAGGGCTCGAAGTGGCGGTCGCTCCCGTCGCGGGCGGCCAGGTCCGGTCGTTTGACGGAGAGGTACAGAACGGCGTCGGCGTCGAGCACCCGTCGGAACTCGCGGAGCGTCGCGGGCGCGTCCGCCCGTGGGACGTGGAGAAACGATGCGCACGCCCAGAGGCCGTCGACCGCGCCGGTCGCGACGGGGAGCGCGCGCATGTCGCCTCGAAGGAACGACGCCGACGGGACGGCCGCCGTCGCCGCCCGGAGGAACGACTCGGTCGGATCCAGGCCAACGGCGTCGTAGCCGCGGGCCTCGAGCGCCGCCGAGTCTACGCCGGGGCCACAGCCGACGTCGAGGACGCGCGTCCTGCCAGTGGCCTCGAGCGCCTCGAGGAACGCCTCGCCGTACCGGGCGAGCACCGACTCGGTCCGGTACTTCTCGACGTAGGCGTCGGCGTCCGATTCGTAGGCCTGCAGGGTTCGAGCGACCTCGTCTTCGCTCATACCGGCGTCTTTCGGGCCGGATATATCAAAATTGCTCGAGGCCCGTCTGTTCGGCGTCGGCGAGCACGTCGGCGCAGGTCGACCACGACGCGCGGGCGAACGGCGGCAATTCATCGTATCTCGCGACGTACTCCTCGAGAAACGCCCGCGTGGTCGGGTCGGAGGGGTAGCCGCTGCCGACCTCGCCGTACTCGTCGGCGATAGCGGCGACGTGGGCGTCGCGGGCGACCTTGGCGACGATGCTCGCGGCCCCGACGAGCAGGTCGTCGTCGTCGGCGCCGTGGGTCGCCTCGATCGTGGTCTCGAGGGTGCAGGCATCGGTGACCCGGCGGGCGAAGCGGTCTGCGTCGGTGTCGCACGCGTCGCAGTGGGCCGTCGTCGATTTCGGAAGGGGTTCGTCACACCCGGAAGCGGCCCCCTCGAGCGCGCTCGCGTGAGCCTTGACGGTCAGGCCGTTCATGTCGGTGTCGGGGGCGTCGATACGGTCAGTGGAAATTTCGGCGACGCCGACCCGAAGTCGAGCGTCCGCGCGGATGTTCTCGGCCAGGGTCTCCCGTCGCCCCGGCGAGAGGCGCTTGGAGTCGGCGACGCCGTCGGGGAGGGCGTCTCGAGTCGGGGCCCAGACCGCGGCGGCGAACATGGACCCGAAGACGGGGCCTTTGCCGGCTTCGTCGACACCAAAGGGCATTGGCGGAGGGTTTCGGCTGGAGCAGTTAGCTGTTCCGTTCCTCGACGTGGGGCTCGTCGATGCGTTCGCCTCCATCGACGTCGTCTCGAGGGTCGTTCGTCCCGCCCGTCTCGTCGTTTGTCCCACTCGCTTTGTCGGCGCCCTTCCCGCTCGTTTTCTCGGCGTCTGCCCCTTCCCCACCCTCGCCCTCACCGTTGCCGTCCTGCCCTCCACCACCGTCACCGCGCTCACCCTCGAGTTCCTCGAGCGGATCGAAGGTCACCATACCGAGCCCGCTCGTGTACTCGTAGGTGTGCCACTCGCTGATCGCGAGGACGCCCCGGAGCTTGCGCACCCGGAGTCGACGAAAGAGTGTGTCCTCGACGATCGAGTTGTCGAGTGCGAGGTCGATCACGCCGTCGACGGCGTACGCGAGGTTCCGGGGGAAGACCTCCTCGCCGCCCGCGACCGTTCCCCCGGCGATCAGCGGCACGAACCGGCCCTTGCAGACCTCGGCGCGGGCGTCCCGGACGAAGTCGTAGGCTTGGACGGGCTGGACGAGCGAGGCGAACTCCGCGATGGAGTCGACGACGACCAGCCCCGTCTCGATCATTTCGAGGTCCTCGAGGCCGTTGTCGAGGACGTTCAGTACCTCGTGGGCGTCGCTCGGATCGCGGACGGTGGCCGTCTGGGGCTCGACGACGCGCCGCAGGTGTGTGTTCCACTCGGTCATCCGGTCGTGGAGGCGCTCGGGGTCGTCCATCCTGGAGGTGAAGCAGTCGAGGACGCGAAGTTGGCCGGACTCGAGGTAGGGGAGGACGTTCCAGTCCATCGCGAGGAAGTTCTCGACGACCGACGTGGGCGGTTCGGTGAACGCCACCACGATTGCCGGTTCGCCGCGCTCGAGCGCGCGCCAGACCAGTTCGGCCTGGATGGCCTCCTCGCGCGTCCCGGAGTTGCCCACCAGGAGGACGAACGAGTTGCGCGGGAGTCCCTGCGGGAGGCTCGCCTCGAGGGCGGCGACGCCCGTCTCGAGCGTTCGGTGTCCCGCCTCGCGTCGGGACCCGTCTTCGTTCTCCCGAAAAGCGTCGCGGCAGGCGCGCGAGCAGAAGACCCGGTCCGGGTCCGCTCCCTCGTCGTCTTCGGTAACCGGCTCGAGCGGGCACGCGTGTCCACAGAACGCACAGCGAGTGTCGTCCGTCGCCGACGCGTCGTTCATGCGGTGCGTTTTGCCTCCCTGGCACAAGAAAGTGGCCGCGTCGACGGTGAGGAACGGTGGTGTCCGTGGCTCGTCGGATTTATATTCGTGCGTGGCATTGACAAACAGTAATGAACGTACGGGATGCCCTCGAGGCCGATGCCGACGCGATTGCCTCCATCGCCGACGCTCCGACTGACGTGGCCCGGAACCTCGTCCACGACCGGACGGTGCGCGTGGCCGAGGACGGTACTCACGACCCGAACGCCGACGTCCCACCTGCGGACGGCGCGAACGACGCGGACGCCTCGCAGTACGGGAAGTCCGATCCCGAGGACCTCCTCGGGTTCGTCAGTTTCGACGCCCAGGGCGACACCGTCCACGTCACCCAGATCGACGGCACCGAGGCCGCCTGCGAGCGCCTGCTGGCCGAACCCGTTCGCTTCGCCGAGTGTGAGGGAATGGCCGTCGAAGTACTCGTCCCGGACGGCCACGGGGCGGTCGAAGATGCCGCCGAGGAACTCGGCTTCGGCGACACCGGGTCGGGCCCCCGGTTCGACGGCGCGCGGACGATCCGGTATCGCCTCGAGCCCTGAGCGCGGGCCTACTTTGGCTCGACTGGTCGACGTCTCGAGCGTGCCGACCACGCTACCTCCCGCGACGACGGGACGTGCTTCGAAGCCCCAATTCGTCGCCCGGTGTACGGTCGGGGCGGATAACCCCCAGAAACCCGCAGATGCATTGAACTACCGCCGCGCCCGAGAACGGGATATGGTACACTACAAGTCGACGATGGTCGAACCGATCGACCTCCCTTCTCGCGGCGAGCGCGAACGCGCCCTCGAGGACGCGGGCTACAACGTCTTCAACCTCGACGCCGAGGACGTCTTCATCGACCTGCTGACCGACAGCGGCACGGGAACGATGAGCGAGGACCAGTGGGCGGCCCTGATCCGGGGCGACGAGTCCTACGCCGGCTCGAAGAGCTTCCGACGGCTCGAGGCGGCCGTCGAGGAGGTCATGGGCTTTCCCCACGTCGTCCCGGCCCACCAGGGGCGCGGGGCCGAGAACGTCCTCTATGGAACCCTGCTCGAGGAGGGTGACGTCGCCCTGAACAACACCCACTTCGACACGACGCGGGCACACGTCGCCAACCAGGGCGCCGACCCGGTCGACTGCCCGGTCGAGGTGGCGACCGACCCCGGGGCCCCTGGAGACTTCAAGGGCGACTTCTCGCTCGAGCGCGGCCGCGAGGTCGTCGAGGAGGTGGGCGCCGACCGCGTCCCCGTGGTCATCCAGACGATCACGAACAACTCGGCGGCGGGTCAGCCGGTGAGCGTCGAGAACACCCGCCGGGTCGCCGAGTTCGCCGACGAGATCGACGCCACGTTCGTCGTCGACGCCTGTCGCTTCGCCGAGAACGCCTACTTCGTCGTCGAGCGCGAAGCTGAGTTCGCCGAGGCGTCGGTCGCAGAGGTCGCCCGCGAGCAGCTGGGCTACGCCGACGCGCTGGTCATGAGCGGCAAGAAAGACGGCCTCGCGAACGTCGGCGGGTTCGTCGCCACGCAGGACGAGGCGCTGGCCGACCGCTGCAAACAGCGGGCGATCCTCTACGAGGGCTTCCCGACCTACGGCGGCATGGCCGGTCGAGACATGGAGGCCCTGGCGGTCGGCCTCCGGGAAGCCGTCGAGGAGGCTTACGTGGCCGACCGCGTCGGGAGCATTCGGACACTCGCGAGCCTGCTCGAGGATCGCGACGTCCCCGTCTACACGCCGACCGGCGGCCACGCGGTCTACCTCGACGCCGAGGCCGTCTTCCCGCACCTCGAGTCGAGCGACTTCCCTGGACAGGTGCTGGTCTGTGAACTCTACCGCGAGGGAGGCGTTCGCGGCGTCGAACTCGGGAGCTTCGCGTTCCCCGGCACCGACCGCCCGGAACTCGTCCGGCTGGCGGTCCCTCGCCGGACCTACCACCGCGAGCACTTCGAACACGTCGCCGACGCTGCGGCGGCCGTCCTCGAGCGCGCCGACGAGGCAACGGGGCTCGAGATCAAGCGCGAACCCGAGGTGCCCGAACTGCGCCACTTCACGGCCGAACTCGAGCCGGTTTCGAGATAGCTCCGCGGTCGCGGCCGCTTTTCCGCTCCTCGAGGGAGTTGCTAGTCGCTCTCCCCCGAGCGCTCGAGCCCCGCTCGAGAAGAAAGTCTAAACGAAAAGCAGCGCGAGTTCCCTGCCCCACCGTGGGCGGGGGTGAAGCGCGTCCGCTCGGCTGCGTCCCCGTTTTTAAGTATCGGAACGCCGTACTGTTGATTGGAACCCACGTTATCGGCCTCGCAAAACCCGCGCACCCATTTCGGGGTAAGACGCAGTGCGCCGGGCCTGTGTCGCGCCCTCGTGAAGGGGCGGACGCCCACGGACACACCCGCCACGGCAGCAACAGACGACCTCTGTTGCAGTGGCACTCCCAGTGTGTTCGGGTGTTACTGGTTCTACGCGAGTCTCGCCAGAGACGAGCGCGGGCGGAATTAAATTCGCCACCGGTCGTTCCGCTGGCCTCGTGCCAGAGACCATGGCGAAGCCACGGGCCACCGCGCCCGTGGTACTTCACGCCACTCGCGTAAGACTGCTGTCGTAATGTACGACCTCTCCCGACGACGTGTCCTCCGACTCGGCGGCGCGAGTCTCGCGTCGTCGACCGCGGGTTGTCTCGACCAGTCGGAATCCGACGACTCGACGCCGAACGCCGGTAATAGTGACGGCAACGACAACGGCAACGCCCCCGAAGACGACCCCCTGATCGAGTCCATCGACAATCCACTCGAGGCGACCTACCCCAATGGCGTTACCCAGTTTCGGGGTTCGCTCGAGAACTGGGGATACCGTCCCCAGGAAACGATCCCCGACGCGGTCGAGCAGGCCTGGCGCCTCCCGGAGGTAAACACCGGCGATCACAGCGCGGCGAAAGCGAGCGCGACGCCGACGCCAGACGGCGGTCTCGTGATGCCAGGCGACACCGGCGTCGTCACGGCGCTCACCGCCGATGGCGAGGTGCTGTGGGAAGCCGACACCGAGACGGACGGCAACGGCATCCACGGGACGGCCGTCGTCACCGCAGATACCGTCTTCATCGGTGCTTACGACGGCGTCCTCTACGCGTTCGACCTCGAAACCGGCGACGAGGTGTGGGCCGAGAAGCTGGGCGGGTCGATCGGCTCGAGTCCGATCTTCGACGGCGAGCGCGTCTTCGTGGCCGTCGAGTACCCCGATCCCGAGGGCAGCATGTTCGCCGTCGACCCCGACACCGGCGAGGTGCTGTGGGAGGACGCCGAGCGCCGGCCCACCGACCACCCCCACTCGACGCCCGCGATCGATCCCGACGCGGGGCGACTGGTCGTCGGCGCCAACGACGGCGTGCTCTACGGCTGGTCGTACCCGGACCTGGAACTCGAGTGGACGTTCGAGACCGACCCCGACAACGGCACCGACGGCGAGATCAAAGGGCCGGTCGCCACCTACGACGGCGGGGCCTACTTCGGCTCGTGGGACCAGCGCATCTACCGGGTCGACCTCGAGGACGGCACCGAGGACTGGTCGGTCGAGACAGGCGGGCTCTCGATGACGGGCCCAGGGGTCGATCCGAGCCTCGGAGTCGTCTTCGCGGGGAGTCACGACGGCAACCTCTACGCGCTCGACGCCGCCACCGGCGAGGAGTACTGGCGATTCGGAACCGACGACCCGCTCACCGGGTGCCCGACGGTGTGTGCCGACCGGGTGGTCTTCGGCTCGAAGGACCGGACGCTGTACGCCGTCGAGAAACAGACCGGCGAGGAAATCTGGCACGTCGACCACGACGGCATCGTCACGAGCACGCCGCTGGTCGCCGACGGCGCCATCTACTACGCCGAGCGGGCGCCCGCTCCCGAGGACGGCGAGACTGACGGGGGTGCCTACAAGCTCGTCGAAGCCTGACAACGAAGACGAGAGGTGCGACGGTTCGAGTCGATTCGACGCTTCTACGGGCCTACGAACCTACGAGCGAACGAATCCCGTCGCTCGATCCCGCAGCGAGGGTTCGGGTTCCGGCTCCGACTCGCCGCCGAGTCGTTTCTTGGCCATCGACGCGAAGTCGGTGCCGCTCCCGTCGCCCTCGAGCGCCTGGAGGAGCACGTCTGGGACGGACTCGCGCAGTTCCTGTTGTTTCTGCTCTCTGAGGCTGCCGTACTTGCGCAGTGCGAGTCCGACGCCGAGGAACAGGGCGGCGTCGAGCAGTTCGCGTTTGAAGCGCCGCTTGTCGTTGCGGACCGCCAGCGCTTTCAGCAGCGAGATGGCACCGATCCCGAGGTAGAGCATCGAGCTCCGCTTCGGATTGCCGGTGAGGAGTTGTCTGGAGTTCATGCCGGGGCCACCTACCACACTCGCCGGTATAAAATGTGAGCATGATCGCTATCACTGACAGGCGGGCGTGTCAGCCATCACACTCGAGGATCGGCTTTCCCGCCGGAAGGTATCCGATAACGGTGATCGAGGGCGGAGTTGTCGGCTACACTCCGCCCGGATTGATCGTCATCGAAGTCGCAATGAACCTGGATCCTTCAGCCGTCAGTCCGTGCCCCCGCGCCTCGTTTCACTCCACGATACCGCCCCTCCGCGATCGACTCGACGTCGAAGCCGAGCGACTCGTAAAACGGCCGTACGTCCGCGTCGAAGTTCGCCGTCAGCGCCCCCGCCCGCTCGAGCGCCGCCTCGAGCAGGTCAGTTCCGATGCCGCGGCCGCGGTGGCGGCGATGGACGGCGATTGCCGCGACGTGTGCCCCCTTCGTTTCGCCTCGAACCGGCGCCTCGAGGACGACTGCGCCGAGGATTCGTCGCGTCTCGCCGGTGGCACCAGGTCGAGGCCGCGGTTCCGTCGCGACCAGCACCGAACCGTCGTCGATCCGGGACTCGACGTCGCCGACCTCGAGCAATGCGCCGTCGACGAGTCGACGGACGGCCAGGGCGTCGTCCGGCGTCGCCCGTCGGACGCGGCGATCGGTCACGGAGGCCCCTCCGACTCGCTACCCGTTCGGACGGTGGCTGGTCGCTCGTACACGGTGCCAGTTATGTTCTCGGGAACGAAAACGGTCCGGCTTTCGTCGACGGACTGCCAGGACGTCAGCTTTCATCGATGGACCGTCAGGAAGCCAGAACAGTCTTGCTCGCGCGGGAGAGAAGGAGACGTGTGACACGCCGGTTCGTCGCTGCCCTCCTGATCGTGGTCGTCCTCGGAAGCGTACCCGCGAGCGCTGGCGCGGGGGCGTTCGCCGCCAGCCCGGCGTCCGCTTCGCCGTCTCCATCGCTCGAGAGTCATGTCGCGAACGTGGACGGTTCGGGGCTCGAGGCGTCAGACAACGGGCCGGATGCAGTTCCGTCGGGTTCGCTCGCAGCAGGCGCGACTGACGTCGACGGGTTGACTGCAGCGGGTGCGACTGACGTCGACTTGAACGCGGCCGCGAACGCCATCCCGGCCTCGGATGCCGAACCCGACCTGATTCGCGAATCCGTCGTCCTCCACCAGCGACCTGACCGCCCTGGCGAGTTCGAGGCGGTCGTCACCTACGACGTACCGGAACCAGTGACCCGGCTCACGGTGACGCCCGGGTCCGAGGCGACCGTCCTCGAGACGAGCGAGTTCGAGGAGACCGACGACGGCGCCTACCGGTGGGCCGAGAGCGACCACGAGGGGCGTTCACCCCAACTCACGCTCAGGCTCCCGGCGAACCGGACGGATGTCGGCCGCCACGGCCACGATGGAAGCGGCTACACGTTCGTCGAAACCGGCGAGTGGGGCATCGTCGCGACGCCCCAGCTCCAGTTGCGCTGGCGCGAGCGCTCGAGCGTCGACGTCCACCGCGAGGTCGCCGTCGACGGCGAGGGGGTCGCCGGGAAACACGTCGCGTTCTTCGGACCGCACGAAGTTCACGAGACGACCGCCGGAAGCGAGACCATCCGCCTGGTCGTGCCCGAGGCCGCCGACCTCGAAGAATCGCCCGGCGACGTGCTTGAGGCGCTCGCTCACGCCAGCGAACGACTCGGCGTCGGAAACCACCACAGCGAAGTGATGATCGTCGCCGCCCCCACGGGGTCGGTGGAGTGGGGCGCCAACGGCATCCAGTACGGCGAGCGGGACGCCTGGGTGCGCGACGACGCCCGCCTCGACGTGGCGGGCAGCGTCTGGCTCCACGAGTACGTCCACACCCGCCAGCGGTTCGCCCGCTCGAACCTGGACCGGGCCAGCGGCTGGCTCGTCGAGGCCCAGGCGGAGTACTACGCCAGCCTGCTCACCTACGAGCGCGGCGACCTCGACTACCTGACGTTCCGACGCTCGCTCGGCGAGGGCCGGGACTCGCCCTATGCCGAGGGCGTCCTTACGGACCCTACCACCTGGCAGGACCCGCTCACCGACTACGTCAAGGGTCCGCTCGTCTACGGCGCAATCGACCGCCAGCTGCGCCTCGAGAGCGACGGCGAGTCGACCATGGAGGACGTCTTTCGGGCACAGAACCAGGGCGAGACGGCCACGTTCGAGGACTGGCTCGCGGACCTCGAGGACCGCGGCGGGAGCGACGTTCGCGAGTTCGCCGAGACCTACGCGCGAACGGCGTCGGCCCCCGACACCTGGAACCGATTCGAACACGCCGACGCGTTCGACCAGCCGACGCCGGTGATGGCGTACGGACTCGCAGACGGCGAGGGGGTCGAACTCGAGGGCCTCCGCGAAACGACTACCGACGGCGTTCCCCGGACGCTCGTCGTGGGCGAGACGGTCACGTTCCCGGTCGCGGTCGACAACCGCGGTGATCGAGAGGGGCCCTACCGGGCAACCGTCCTGGTCGACGACGCCATTGCGTCCGAAGCGACCGGCCGCCTCGAGCCCGGCGAGGCGACCGTCGAACGGCTGTCGTGGACGCCCGAAACGGCCGGTCGATACGCGCTCCACGTCGGCGACGAGCCGTTCGTCGTGGACGTCGTCGACCCCGCCGAACTCACGGTGACGGCCCTCGAGGCCAACCCCGACCGGGTCGAACGCGGGGAGTCGATTACGGTGACGGCGACGGTCGAGAACGAGCAGTCTCGAGTCGGGCGAACGACCGTCGAAATCCGCACCGTCGACGGCGTCGTCGCCGAGGAGACCGTCACCCTCGGTCCGGGCGAGTCGACGACCGTCGAGACGACGCTGTCGTTCGAGGACCGCGGGCGCCACGAGATCGGGGCCGGCGACCAGCGGGTGACGGTAACCGTCGAGTCCGGGATCGAGTCGCGGGTTTCGGAGGGGGCAGAGTCAGTTCCAGGATTCGGCGTTAGTGCGGCGATCGTCGCCGTCGCTCTGGCGCTCGTTCTCGGACGGCGCTCTCGGTAGGGCGGCCTCGAGTTCACCTTCATCCTCACTCTCAGGTCGGCATCCACAGCGCGTAGAGGATCGCCAGCAGGCCCGCTACCTGGCTCGACTGTGAGGCGACGACGACGGCGGATTGGGGGATTCCCGGAATCGCGGCGTACAGGACGAAGAGACAGAACGGCACGGCGAGCACGAGGACGAATCCGAGCGCGAGAAACAGCATCGGTCGACTGTCGTTGCGTCGGTAGCCACGGTAGGCCTGGTAGGCGATGAACACGCCGATGAGCACGCTCACGACCTGCGTCACCTGCTGGAACGCGATCACCCAGTCCGGTGGCATCGCCGGATCCCACAGCTGGAGTGGCTGGAACGCCATCTCACATCCCCTCGATCAGCCGCGTGAATCGGTCCGCGGGGTCCTCGCGGCGGTCGACCCGTAACTCGAGGTGTCCGTCGCACAGTTCGACCGTGAGTCGTTCGAAGTTCGTCGCGTACATGGTTCGGTGGTGGCCGCGTTCGGGGTCCGGTTTCGTCCGCTCGACGAGCAGGTCGCACTCGCGAAGGTCCTCGAGGCGACGGTAGATCGTGGGTTCAGAGACTCCACACCGTTCGCTCAGGGTTCTCGCCGACAGTGGTTCCTGGCTCGTCTCGGTGAGGATGGTCCGTGCTGTCGGGTCTTCGAGCACGGTCGCCAGCCGCTCGATGTCGGCGTCAGCCGCGACGTCCGCATCCTCACTCACGATGGTCTCATTTCGACCCCACACCCGTATAGCATTTCCCACGACTGCAGGGTTTGAAGCCGTGCTCGAGTCGTTTTACTGGTCCCGGCCGTCTCGAGAGGCGCCATGGTCACGACTACCCCTGGCCGACCGGATGGCTCGAACCTCGAACGCTCGCGACCGCTCTCGCTCGGTGGTCTCGTGATCGTCCTCGCGAGCGTCGCGTTGAGCGCCGTCTCGTACGGACGCCTCGCGGGCACCGTCCGAATTCGGTGGACGATCGGCACCTACTACGGACCCGAACACGCGCCGACGCTGGCAGTCCTGGTCGCATTTCCCGTGGGGCTGATCGGGCTGTACGCCGGCGCTCGGTGGCTCCGATCCTGGCTGGTGCACCGGGGAGCGATCGACGAGTTCGACGAGTTCCGGCTCGTCTACGACGCCTGCGCGCTGGCGACCCTCGGCGTGATCGTCGCGTGCCAGCTCGTCCTCGTGGTCCTGAACCTCTAGCTCGAGTGCTCGCCGTCACGCGTCACAGCACCGCAAGGGCGACCGCGAGCGACACCACGCTCGCGACCACCACTGCGGCGATTACGACGAGTGCGGGAGCGATGCCAGCTCGCCTGAGGTCCGCCACCCGGATCTCCGTCCCGAGGCCGACGAACGCGAGCAAGAACAGCCAGTCGACCGCGTTCGCGAGCGATTCCTGCTGGGCCGGCGAGAAGACGCCCGCGCTCGAGAGCGCGACCAGCGCGAGAAAGCCCAGCACGAACTTCGGGACGTTCGACCACAGCAGCCGCAGGGACGTCGATTCGCCGGCGTCTCGACGAGCGTAGTAGCTCGCGTAGCCGACCGCGACGACGCCGATGAGGGCATTGCGGGCGAGTTTCGTCATCGTCGCCCACTGCCCGGCGGTCTCCGAGTGAGCGAACCCGACGGCGACTACCGGGCCGGTCGAGAGCATGCTGACGCCAGCCCAGACGCCGAAGACCTGTCCGGAGAGATCGAGCACGGAACCGACGACCGGGTAGACGACGAGCGTGATCGCGTCGACCAGCAACACGGTGCCCGCCGCGTAGGCGATCTGGGTCTCTCGAGCACGGATCCCGCCGCCGACGGCGACGACGGCTGAGACGCCACAGATTCCGGCACCCGCCGCGAGCAACGATCCGAAGCGCTCGGAAAGGCCGCCAACGGTTCGAGCAATCGCCTCGACGGTGAGGAGAGTGAGCGTCACCGTCGCGACCAGCAACAAGAGAACCGTCACCCCCGTCTCGAGGATCGACTCAAGGGTCACCGACGCGCCGAGTAACACGATTCCCGCGGCGAGCCAGATCTTGTGCGTTGCCAGTCCTGGACGAAGTTGTTCGGGAACGCCGACACCGTTTGCCAGCACGGCCCCGAGGGCGATGGCGAGGAGCAACTCGTTCGGGCCCGCGAGCGTCGAGAGACCGCGGGCGAGCACCGCTCCGAGACAGAGGGCGAGCAAACCGGGAAGCGTTCTGGCGGCGGCCGCTACCATGCGACGTCCACGCCGAAACCGCCGACGAGGGCGACGATCGCCAGGCCGACGACAACACCTTGCCAGTCGGTATCGAGTGCGGTCCAGCGATCGACCGTCCCCTCGAGCAGTCTCCCGACTCGCTCGCCGTTCATGCCAGTGGCTGATTTACCCGAGGTTGTATAGCTACTGGTTCCTGTCGTAGATCGCGGCAATTATTGCTGTCCCCCGCTCGACGCCGTCGGATACACATTTGGAAGGAATATGTACACGAACTCGAGTACCGGTTTCTCGTCACTGTCTCGAACGCATACCTGTGGACGCAATTATTGCAGAATGAACCGTTTTACAACCACATTT
Organism: Natronosalvus caseinilyticus; assembly: GCF_017357105.1. Classification (NCBI taxonomy): domain Archaea; kingdom Methanobacteriati; phylum Methanobacteriota; class Halobacteria; order Halobacteriales; family Natrialbaceae; genus Natronosalvus; species Natronosalvus caseinilyticus. The sequence goes on along the minus strand of NZ_CP071596.1, from coordinate 681,055 downwards.
TGGACGCTCACCCACTCGGAAACACGCTGGATTTATCAGGCAGGATAGCCCAGTTTGGGATGCTATGGGACAGACGCTTACCGAGAAAATTCTCGACGACCACCTCGTCGAGGGCAATCTCGAGACCGGCGAGGAGATCGGGATCGAGATCGACCAGGTGCTGACACAGGACACGACCGGCACGATGGTCTGGCTCCAGTTCGAGGCGATGGGCCTCGACGAAGTGCAGACCGAACTGGCCGCCCAGTACTGTGACCACCAGACTTACCAGTTCGACTTCAAGAACACTGACGACCACCGCTTCCTGCGATCTGCAGCCGGCACCTACGGGGCCCACTTCTCTCGCCCCGGCAACGGCATCTGCCACAACGTCCACCGCGAGAACTTCGCCGCGCCCGGCAAGACCCTGCTCGGCTCGGACAGCCACACCCCGACGCCGGGTGGACTGGGCGAACTCGCCATCGGCGCTGGCGGGATCGACATCACCGTCGCGATGGGCGGCGCCCCCTACTACATCGAGATGCCCGAGGTCGTCAACGTCCGCCTCGAGGGCGAACTCCCCGAGTGGGCCACCGCGAAAGACGTCATCCTCGAGATGCTCCGTCGCCTCACCGTCAAAGGCGGCGTCGGCAAGATCCTCGAGTACACCGGTCCTGGCGCCGAGAGCCTCAGTGCTCCCGAGCGCATGACCATCACCAACATGGGGACGGAACTCGGCGCAACGAGCTCGATCTTCCCGACCGACGAGCAGACCGAGGACTACCTCGAGCGCGTCGGTCGCGGCGACGAGTACGTCGAGCTCCAGCCCGACGACGACGCCGAGTACGACGACGAAATCGTCGTCGACCTCTCGGATCTCGAACCCCTGATCGCCAAACCGTCGATGCCCGACAAGGTCGTGCCCGTCAGTGAGGTCGCGGGCACCGACGTCGATCAGGTCATCGTCGGCTCCTGTACCAACGGCGCCTTCGAGGACATCCTCCCCGCAGCGAAGATGCTCGAGGGCCGCGAGGTCAACAAGACGACCGAGATGATCGTCGCCCCCGGCTCGAAGCAGGCTTCCGAACTGCTGGCCCGCCAGGGATGGGTCGCCGAGATGATGGCCGCCGGCGTCAACTTCTCCGAAGCCACGTGTGGCGCGTGTATCGGCATCGGTCACGTGCCCGCCTCTGACTCGGTGAGCCTGCGGACGTTCAACCGCAACTTCGAGGGTCGCTCGGGCATCGAAGACGACAACGTCTACCTCTGCTCCCCGGAGGTCGCCGCCGCCGCGGCGCTCAAAGGCGAAATCGTCGACCCGCGCGACCTGGCAGAGGAACTCGGGGACCTCGAGGATCCTGGCTTCGAACTCGCCGAGGAGTACAACGCCTCGAAAGCCGACCTCATCAGCCCGGACGAAGCCGTCGACGACGAACTCGTCAAAGGGCCCAACATCGGCGACGTCCCGCTCAAGGACCCCCTCGAGGCCGAACTCGAGGGTCCGGCGCTGCTGAAGATGGAGGACAACATCACGACCGACCACATCATCCCCGCAACCCAGGACATCCTGATGTACCGGTCGAACGTCCCCAAACTCTCCGAATTCACGCTCAGCCGCGTTGACGACACCTTCGCCCAGCGCGCGCTCGAGTCCGACGGCGGCTTCCTCGTCGCCGGCGAGAACTACGGGCAGGGTTCCTCCCGCGAGCACGCGGCCCTGTGTCCGATGTATCTGGGCGTGGAGGGCGTCCTGGCCCAGAGCTTCGCCCGGATCCACCGCGCGAACCTCTTCAACTTCGGCCTGCTCCCGCTGACCATCGACGAGGAGACCTACGACGCCATCGAGCAGGGCGACGACATCGAGATCGTCGAGGACGTATCCGAGGCCGTCTCGAGCGGCGCCGAGGAGTTCACCGTTCGCGTTAACGGTGAGGAGGAGTTCACCGCCACGCTGGACGCCTCCGAGCGCGAGCGCGACATCCTCGCTGCCGGCGGCAAACTCGCCTGGACGAAGGCCCAGGCCGAGGACGGCTCCGGGGCGGCGCCGGCTGACGACTGAGGAACCGCGACTGCCGTCGCTGTCGCCGACATCTTCTCTCTTTCATCGCTCGAACAGCCTCGGCTCGATCGAGGTCGCTCGACCTTCGCGGTCTCGACTCGCTTCTCGAGCTACTCGTCTTTCCACCCTTCGGCTCGCTCGCGCCACCGTCGCTGTTGCTCGCGCTCGGTGACGTGTCCCTGGCCGTCGGCGAGTTCGTCCCGGACGGTCGCCTCGAAGTCGGTCAGCTCTCGCAGGAACCCGTCGGAGAACTCCTCGATCAGCTCGTAGGTCCACCGGTCGCCGATCGAGCCGGCGGGGAGGTACTCGTCCCTGAGGTCGTTCGCCCAGGTCTCGTGGTCTGCCTCCCGGAGACGGTCCTCGGCGTCGGCCACCTGATCCATCGCGTGGCCAACCTCGTGGTGACACTCGAGCAGGGCGCCGTAGCCCCGGTGGAGATGCTCGACGGCAAGCTGGAGGTCGTGGAGGGCGTCTTTTTCGGCGTCGCTCAACTGGAGACCGGCCGTCGTCGAGTCATCCGTGTTCTCGGCGTCTGGATCCATACGTGCTCGACACCGGATGGCCGAAAAAATGTTTTTGGGTGCCAGATCGTCATGCTCAGAGATTCCCTTTCTCGACTCAGACGTTGTACCACAGTATCGCCGCTCAGAGCCAATCGAAAGTCTCGGTGCCCTTCAAAGTGCGTTTTATATCTTCATAATCGGGGGAGGCATCCGGAAGAGTAGTACAATCCTGATTCGGGAGGCCAATTATGAAAATCGTCGAGGGGAGTGTGCATGAGAAGGTTCTCCTTTGAGGACGTGGCTCACGCTCCAATCTCCAAATATGGGCCTTTCGAGACTGCTTGGGCGTATCTGCCTGTCTCGAAGTGGGTGCTTAGAGTGGACAGTGAGCGTAGTCGGTCTCGTGGTCGGCACTCGCTACGTCGAACTAATCTCGAGCAGCCAGACAGGCCTAACCGGCACGAGAGCCTCTCTAGGGCGCTTTTTCTCTCTTACAGGGCGTCGCGCCTTTTTCGGCTATTTCGGTGTTGTCTCCCCTCTCAAAACCGATAGCAGAGAACCGATTATGAACTTTCAGACAGTCCGCTGAGGCCCCATTCGTTCGTCTCGTGTGGACGAACGCGATCCCCGCAGAGAAGGCTCTAAACCTCCAAATTCGACTTCGAGATTCCAACCCGAGGCTATCTTCGTCTCCCTTTCCTTATGAGGGGCTACCAACATAGAAACCGCAATACGGAAACCGATTATGAACATTCGAGCATACGATTTGCCACCGCTTTTTCGGATCTCTCTCCATTCCTTTTCTCCTCTCTTATGACGCCTTACAGTGGCTAACCGCTATCTCGAGCATCCTCCCGACTACTCAACCACATCTTCCTAGTTCCGACCCCCCAACTCACGTTCCTACGTTCTTCCGGATACTGTGTCTGACTATGAAGGGTTACTGGGCGCTCGAGCTATGATCGTCCACCACCGTCGCGAACTCCCGCACAAACGCCTCGAGGTCGTCCCAGTCGGTGTACTCGTGGTCTCGGCTGGTGTCGGTCGCCAGCCCCTCCTTGCCGGCGATGCGACGCACGATGAAGCGCGTAAGCAGTCCGTAATCGCGGTACTTCAGCGCGCCGGCGACGACGTGGGTTCGCGTCGGCGACCAGCCCGTTTCCTCGAGAAATCCCTCGACGTACGCCTCGGTCGTCCGGTCGGCATCTGTATCCCCGGTCGCCGCCGTCAGGCTCACCGAGACGAACGCCGAGGGGACGCGCTCGAGTGCGTCCAGGTTCTCGCGAACGAACGACACGGCGTCTGGCTGGTGGTCGCCCATGTGGACGGATGCGGCGACGACGACCCCGTCGTAGCGCCCGATATCGATCTCTGGTGGCGGGTGTTTCGTGCTGATCACGAGCGGATCGTGACCGGCGTCGGCGAGCACGTCACCAATCCGATCGGCGATGGCCGCCGTCTGTCCCTCGCTCGAGCCGTAGGCGACGAGGATGCGTCCCATCAGCAATCACCGTGTTGCTCGTCGAGAGTCGGGAGCGGGAGTGCGTGTCTCGGCGAACGGTGGGGTCGTGTACGCGTAGTCATCAGGAAAGCCACCACATCGATCCCTATCAAGCCACCAGTGGTGTTCCACGCCTGAATCGGTGGGCGAAATCGATAGCGTTCGTCCGGTTTCACGCGTCAGTCGACGCCTGGAGGGACTAGCGGAACTCACCTGACGATCGTTCGGTCCGCTGAAGGTACTACTCTCCAGTCTGTATTTGCCGACCCGACCACAACTGTACGTGCCGACCAGTCACTCTAACGTATATTATAGTAATTAGATAAATAAGGATACAGAATATAAAATACAACCTGAATTCCGGCCTATACAGCTCTTTTAACGGCAAGAGTGACCTGTTGGGTCTAAATGATTTTATAGTAGGAGTCCCATATCTGGTAGTGACATGTTTTCCAGAACTGGTGGACGTGATGGGTCTGGAGAGTCGCGCAATAGAACCGTACCGGTCGATCGGCGTTCCGTCCTTCGATCGGGTGCAGTCGTCGGTGGGATGGCCCTCGCCGGGTGTATCGGCGGAAACGGCGGAAGCGACGCCGAGTACCAGATGACCATCATCTCGAGCCCGGCGGGCTTCGACGACCAGGCGTTCAACGACAATGCGCTCGAGGGGCTGGAGGAGGCAGCCGACGAGTGGGACATTAGCGTCAATACGATCGAAGAGACCAACCAGGGCGAGTACGGCCAGCGCCAGGCTGACGCCGCCGAATCCGAGCCAGATCTGATCGTCCTGGTCGCCGACCAGCACACCGAACCGCTCCAGGAGAACGCCCAGGAGTACCCGGACGTGAACTGGATGCTCATCAACAACGTCGTCGAGGCAGAGAACGTCTCGGGGTGGATCGAGATGAACAACGAAATGTCGTTCCTCGCCGGTGTCGGTGCCGGGACGCTGACCCAGGAGGAGATCGAACACGAGGGGAGTTCGACCAATCCGGACGAGAGCGTCGTCGGCTTCGTCGGTGGCGAAGAAATCCCGCTGATTGAGGCGTTCGAGGTCTCGTACGAACAGGGCATCCACTGGGTCGACGACAGTATCGAGGTGCTCACCGGCTACGGCGGCAGCTTCAACGACCCGTCGGGGGTCAACGATCAGGCCACCTCACAGATCGAGAGCGGGGCCGACATCGTCTGGCACGCGGCCTCGGCCGCCGGTGAAGGGGCGTTCCAGGCCGCCGAAGACAACGGCCGATTCGCCCTCGGCGTCGACAGCGACCAGTCGGTTTCGTTCGACAGCTACCAGGACGTGATCCTCGGATCGGCCATCAAGGCGCTCAACGAGGCCACCTACACGGTCGCAGAAGCCGTCGTCAACGACGACTGGGAGAGCGTGCAGGGCGAACAAAACCTCTCGACCGAAGGTGGACAGATCGACTGGGTGACCGGACAGGCGTTCGAAGACAGCATGCCCGACTCCCTCGACCAGAACATCGAGGACGCAAAGCAGGCCATCATCGACGGCGAGATCGACTTCGAGTGCGGGCCGACTGGATGCTAGTCGACGAGAGGACCGTGCAGTCAGGTTTTCCGTTCTCACGTCTTTGACCACTTCATGACTTCGCACACGCACAACCCACTACCGGCCGTCCGCCTGGAGGGGATCACGAAACGGTTCGGCGACGTCGTCGCCAACGATAGCGTCGACTTCACGCTAGAGGCCGGCTCGATTCACGCCCTTCTCGGCGAAAACGGCTCCGGGAAGACGACGCTGATGAGCGTCCTCTACGGGCTCTACGATCAGGACGAGGGGGCAATCTTCGTTGACAGCGAGGAACGGACGATCGACACGCCTCGTGACGCTATGGACGCGGGGATCGGCATGATCCACCAGCACTTCCAGCTGGTCGAACCGATGACCGTCCTCCAGAACGTCATCCTCGGCCACGAACCCGTCGAGAACGGCTTCGTCGACGAGGAGGCCGCACGAGAGTCGATCGAGGACATCAGCGACCGGTACGGATTCGAGGTCGCCGACCACCTCGACACCCCGATCCAGGACCTCGACCTCGGAACGAGACAGCGCGTCGAAATCGTCAAGAGCCTCTACCGGGGCGCGGACGTCCTCATCCTGGACGAACCGACGGCCGTCCTCACGCCACAGGAGGTCGACGGGCTGATGGCCGTCATGGAAGACCTCAGAGCGGACGGTCGCTCGCTCATCTTCATCTCGCACAAACTCGACGAGGTCATGGAAATCGCCGACGAGATCACCGTTCTCCGCGACGGGAAGGCGGTCGGCACCGTTCCCGCGTCGGAAACCTCCGAACAGGAGCTGGCCCAGATGATGGTCGGCCGCGAGGTACTGTTCGATCGTCAGCCTCGCGAGACCGAACCAGGCTCGCCGCTCCTCGAGGTCGAGGAGGTGCGAGTCACGGGCGACCGCGGGCTCGAGAAGGTCTCCGGGGTCGACCTCAAGGTCCGAGAGGGCGAGATCCTCGGCATCGCTGGCGTGCAGGGAAACGGCCAGACCGAGTTAGTCGAGGCCCTCACCGGACTCCGGACGCCCGATTCGGGGGCGGTCCGCTTTGATGGCGACGACATCACCACGCTGTCGCGACGCGACCGCATCGAGGCGGGCATCGCCTACATTCCCGAGGACCGCCACGCCGAGGGGCTGGTGATGGACTACGACCTGGTCCGCAACGGGCTGCTCGGGAATCAGACCATCGAGCCGTTCGCGAAAAGCGGGTTCATCGACTGGGCGCACGTCCGTGACCACACCGAGGAGATCATCTCGGAGTTCGACGTCCAACCGCCCGACGCCGACGCCAGAGCGGCGTCGCTGTCCGGCGGAAACCAGCAGAAGTTCATCGTCGGTCGAGAGGTCGGTCACGACCCGTCGCTGTTGATCGCCTCGCATCCGACCCGGGGCGTCGACATCGGCTCGATCGAGTTCATCCACAACCGGCTGATCGAACTCAGAGACGAGGGGCTGGCGATCGTCCTCGTCTCGTCGAAACTCGAGGAGATCCAGAAGCTCTCTGATCGGACCGCGGTCATGTACGAGGGGTCGTTCATCGACACCGTCGATCCGGCCGCAGTCACCGAGGAGGACCTCGGTCTCCTGATGGCGGGCCATCGCCTCGCCGAGCAAGACGAGCTGTCAGAGCCCGATAGCGAGGTTCAGCCATGAGCTCGGCCGACCAAAGCGGCCCCCGTTCGATGGCGGATCGCGTCGCCGGTCGACTCCTCGAGGCGACGGTCCTGGAACGCCTTGGAATCGCGCTCGCGTCGGTCACGACGGCGATTCTCATCGGTCTGGTGCTGGTGGCCGCCGCCGGGTACAATCCGATACTCTTCCTGAACAACCTGATCGTCGGCGCGCTCGGCAGCGAGCGCATCCTGGCGCGAACGTTGCGGCTCTCGACGTTCTTCATCCTGACGGGCGTCGCCGTGGCGATCGCGTTCAGAGCCGGCGTGTTCAACATCGGCGTACAGGGACAGTTCGTCGTCGGCGGCCTGTTCTGCACCGTGTCGATCCTCTGGACGGCCCCGTTCTTGCCGACCGGGACCGTCGGTGGAATCGGCCTGATGCTCATTGGGACGGTCGCCGCCGCCGTCGGCGGTGGCCTCTACGGGGCGCTTCCCGGCGTGTTGAAGGCGTACGCCGACGCGAACGAGATCATCACGACGATCATGCTAAACTTCATCGCGATCGGCGTCGTTAGCTGGCTGCTCACGAACCCGCTCCGGGCGGAGGGCTCGACGAACGTGCAAACCGAGCGGCTCCCGGATTACGTCGGCCTCCCACCGATCGTCTTCGGCGATTCGTCGTTCTCGATAATCGGCCTCCTGTTGACGCTCGCGCTCGTCGCGGTCGTCGCCATCGCGATGACGCGGACGGGGATCGGGTACGACATGGTGACCAGCGGCTACCAGGCCGGGGCGGCGGTGTACTCCGGCGTCGATGCGAAACGGACGATCGTCGCGACGATGACGTTCTCCGGGGCCGTCGCCGGTCTCGCGAGCGCGGTCTACGTCATCATGTTCCAGGGGCGGTTCATCGAACCGGCCAGCATCCACACCTACGGCTACGACGCGATCGCCGTCAGCCTGCTCGCCGCGAACAATCCGCTCGGGGTCGTGCCGGCCGGGCTGTTGTTCGGCGGCCTCAACTCCTCGAGTTCGTACATTCAGACCTACAGCGACGTGCCCGTCCAGTTGATCGACGGCATCGTCGGCATCGTCATCGTCTTCGTGGCCGCGCCGGAGCTGTTCCGAATGGCGGCCAAACGAGCCGGTCTCGGTGGTGAGGACCGATGAGCGGCCTCGACAGCCTCGAGTACGCTCGTCACCCTGGCGTCCGACTCGTCGGCCTCGTGCTCGCCGTGCTGGCAGCCCTCGGGGTCGTCGGGGCCGTCGTCTTCGACGTTCCGCTCGCCGAGGTGCTGTCCGACGGCCTCGAGACCCTCGCCAGCGTCGTGACGCCCGGCTACGTCGCCCGATCGATGGAGATGGCCGCCCCCATCACGCTCGCCGCGATCGGCGGGCTGTACGCCGAGAAGAGCGGCGTGTTCAACATCGGGCTCGAGGGGTTCATGATCTTCGGCGCCTTCTTCGCCGCCGCCGCGACGTACTTCGTTGGCGCCGGCGGGGCCGTCCACGCCTGGGTCGGGATCGGCATTTCGGTCCTGCTCACGATGGGACTGGCCGTCCTCTTCGCCGTGTTGTTGATCCGATACAAGGCGGACCAGATCGTGGCCGGACTGGGGGTCTGGTTCATCGGCCTCGGTCTCGTCCCGTTCACGGCGGCCGTCATCTGGGGGAGCAGAAACAGTCCGCGTCTCCCCGGCGTCGGGCGGTTGACGGTTCCGGTACTCAGCGAGATTCCCTTCCTCGGTCGAGTCGTCTTCGACCAGTCGCCGCTGGTCTGGCTCACCGTCCTCATCGTGGTCGGGGCGTGGATCTTCCTCTACCGCACGCAGTACGGGTACTGGATCCAGGCAGCCGGCGAGAATCCGGAGGCGCTCGACACCGCCGGTATCGACGTCAACCGCGTGCGTTACGCGACGGTAATCTTCTCCGGTGGACTGGCCGGCCTCGGCGGCGCGGTGCTTCTCGCGCACAGTTCGTCGTTCGTCGGGACCGGCCAGACGATGGTCGACGGTCGCGGCTGGCTCGGCATCGTCGCCTACCTGTTCGGCAACTACAACCCGCTCGGAGCGGCGGCCGCCGCCCTCCTCTTCGGCGGCGTCGACATGCTGCAAGGCCAGTTCCAGACGCTCAACATCGAGGCTTCTTCGAAGCTGCTGGGGCTGCTTCCGTACGTGGTCGTCATCGTGGTCCTCACGGGCTGGGGAAAGACGCAGGTTCCCTCGTCCGTCGGCGAACCCTACGAGTCCGAGGAGTGACCGCGTGACGACGGCTGACGAGCAGCCTGCGCACAACTGCTACTCCAGGACCACGCGCTCGCCCAATTCGGGGGCGGACGCGTCGAAGCCGTTGGCCCGGAGTTCCTCGGCGAACCACTCACAGCGATCACCGTGGTTCACGAGTACCCGCGAATCGCGGTAGGACTCGAGGAACGACTCGAGGCCCGCCCGGTCGGCGTGCGCCGAGAAGTCGTACTGCTCGACCTGGGCGCTGATCGGCATCACTCTGCCGTCGATCTCGGCGCTGCCGGTCTCGAGGAGGTCCCGTCCGGGGGTCCCCTCGACCTGGTAGCCCGTCATGGCGATCTTGTTCGCCGGGTGGCTTCGGATCGCGGGGACGTACGTCATCGCGGGGCCGCCGTGGAGCATCCCGCTGGTCGTCACGATGACGGTGTTCTGGTCGGCGATGCGTCTTCGCTGGCCGTCCCTTCCGTCGACGAATCGAGCGTTGCCCTTCGCCCGGCGCAGTTCGTCGGGGTCTCGAAGGAAGTCACGATTTCGCGGGCGCAAGAACAGATCGGCGACGCGGGTTCCCATCCCGTCGACGTAACACTCGAGGTCGTGTTCGGCGCAGATGCACATCACTTCCTGGGTACGGCCGATCGCGAAGGCGGGGACGACGACCGTGCCACCTTCCCAGATCGTCGCTTTCAGGCTGTCGACGAACGCGCGCTCGATCTCCGCCCTCGGGGGACGGGTCGTGTCGGCGTACGTGCTCTCACAGACGACGACGTCGGCGTCGGGACGGGCCGTCGTCCCCGCCAGGAGGTGCTGGTCCTCGGTGTGGAAGTCGCCGGTGTAGAGCAGGCGGGTGTTACCATCGTCGACCAGGACGTGAGCGCTCCCAGGGACGTGACCGGCGTCGAAGAAGGTGACCTCGTAGCCAGCGGCCTCGAAGGGCTCGCCGTAGCCGTGGGTCTCCGACACCTGCGTCAGGCGGGCGAGTTCGGCTTCGGTAAACGGACAGTCGTAGCTCCCGCCGTGGAGTTTCAGCGTATCTCGAGCCAGCACCATCGCGAGGTCGGAGGTCGGCTGGGTCCAGTGGATCGGCGGGCGAGCGTCGCCCGACAGCAGCGCGGGCAGGGTCCCAACGTGGTCGAGGTGGCCGTGGGAGACGACGACTGCGTCGGGGTCGAGGTTGGGTTCCCGGAGCGGGAACGAGGGCGGGTTCCCCGAGTCCATCCCGAAATCGAGTAGTAGAGAATCGTCCACTAGGAGGGCACTCCGCCCGATCTCGCGGGCCCCGCCGAGAAACTCGAGGTGCATCTCTACCCTGTCTGGGGACTCGAGCGATTTGGCTCCGGCGATCCGATTGAGTGCGTCCCGACATGGTACTCACGGGCACGACTCGAGGCCACCCACGGCGAAGTTAATGCTCTTTGCTTCGAAAACCGCGTCCAGAAAATAGCACTCGTTTGCTCCCCAGTCCGAGAAAAACTCGTTCGCGTCGCGTGTCGAGAAGCTATTCTGATGATCTCCGTCAACCGTGATTTCGACGTTGTACGGCGTTTTCTCGTCCATCCACTCTTCGACGATCGCTATCCGTCCCAGCGATCCGTTCGCCGTTCCCTCGAGCGCGTGTTCTTCGGTGTACACTGTCCTCCCTTCCTTCTCGACAGTGACAACGGTCGAGATACGGTTCTCGCTATAGTTCGTCACGTTGATTTTCCCCAGTCCGACTTCGTGGGAGTCCTCTTCGAGACATCCGCCAAGTGTAGACGAAGACACGAGCACCGTCGCGAGAAACGATCGCCGATCCATACAATAGCATAGATGTGGCTTAAAATAATGACTTGGATTATGAACCGAGGCGTCAATTCCGATTGTTTGGTCGGTTGAAATCACCTCTCTCAGAAAGAGCAATTCGTACAATCAACCAGTAGTTATGAGTGCAAACTGACAATCAGCGTAGCCTCCGAACCCTCATTCGGCTATTCTCATAAACGAGGACCAGTGAGCTGGAATTACGGAGATACCCCGTTCACGTTGACGAGATTGCCCTGGCCATCGAACCGGGCCCGCACCTCGTACCAGTTCCCCTCGTCGTCGGTAAGGTAGAGCACTGCCTGTCCGCGGTGTTGGATTTCGTGTTGAATACCGTCTTCGTCCGGGGCACTGACGCCGAACCAGAACGCGTTTCCACTCCCCGACAGTCCATAGACGTCGGGCCCAGTGCGAGCGGGCTCACGGTACTCTTCGAAGGTGTACTCTCCCGGGAATCGAACGACGTAGTAGGTAAACTCCTCCTCGAAGTTCGCCGCTTCAGGGTCGGACGTTTTGGTTTCGACCATCACGCCCTCTAAGAGTTCGGCGTCGCGTCGACGGCGATTGTCGCGCCCCTGGCCCCCCTGGTCTTGCCGTGCGAGGACGCCTGTCGTCCCCAAGATGCTCGCTCCCGCGATCCCGCCTGCTGTCTGTAGTACGTGTCGTCGATTCATGAGTTCTCCCCCGTTGATGGGGCGGTTCACGTGCAATGGGGGATAGCATAAGGGTACTCACCGTTTCCGGCGCAATCCGACTTTTCGTGACTGCCTGTTAGCCAGAGCTTCGTCAGTTTCGTACCCTCGTCGGTATAATGAGATATTTCTGATATCTGACTTGTGGTTTGAGTTACGATAACAAATATCCATTACGCAACTGAACTTTAACGCCTGATACACCTCGTAATCTACTCGATCGACGGCTTTTCTGTACTTTTGACCCGCTGAGGCTCTTTTCAGGGGCCGGCGACCGCGATCAGTAACGCCGATTACCGGTCGCTCCGAACCCATCTCCACGGTCCAGTTCGTCCCCGAGCCAGCGAAGCGGACGCTCGAGTCGACCTAGCGCGGTCTCGTCGAGATGATCAGCGAGGCGTTCGTGGGTGGCCGCCGCTTCCTCGAGCCGTGGGTCGAGCACTGTTCGAAGACGGGGGTCGTCGGGGAGCGAACCAGTGATCGCCTCGCCTCGAAGGCCGCGAACCATCGCCTGTCGGACCGTTCTCTGGTGGTCTCGAGCGAGGTGGTCGGACGGGCTCGCCGTGTCGTCGAGCGACCCGTCCGGGACGGCGTCGAGGAGGGTCCCGAGGTGGCGCCCGTACGCTCGAAGCGGGTCGGCCGCGTCGAGTCGGTCGCCGACGATGGCGCCCAGGACGCAGCCACAGCCGGCGAGGACGGCCAGTGGGCCTGTTTCGACGGTCGATTCGGGTGCTAGTTCCGATCCCGGTTTCGATTCCGATTCCAGTTTCGACGCCGATTCCACCTCCCCGTCGCCCGCGCTCCCGCCACCACCGATCGCCGCAGGCAACTCGCTCGAGGCATGGGTGAACGCACGAACGCTCGCGACCGCTCGTTCGGACTCGAGCGGGGCCGCCCCGACCGTCCCGTGGGCGCGGGCGAACAGGTAATCGCTCGCCAGCAGCGCCGTCTCGCGGTCGTCGACTCCGTCCATCAGCGTCGCGCGTCGCAACCGGACGTACCCCTCGAGGGCGACCAGCGCGGTGGCCAGGGGCTCGAGCGCTGGCACCTCGGCCGCGACGCTCGAGTCGGCGTCGACGGTCGTCGCGACGGTTCGACAGAGGACGACCGGAATCGAGTCGTCCGGAGGCGGACAGGCGCGCAGTGAGAGCGCCCGGACGGACGGGGTGAGCCCCGTCCCTCGAACGGGTTCGGCACCGTTACCGTCGCCGTCACCGTCATCGACGAAGGGATTCGACCTGGTCATCTCAATCACCGGCGGGCGCCGACGCGACGTCCTCGGTCACGACGTTGTCGGTCCAGGTCCCCCGCAGGAACCAGCCGGCGGTGACGATGGCCGAGAGGACGTACGAGAGGGCGATGGCGTACCAGACGCCGTAGATGCCCAGCCCGAAGTGGAGGATGGCGATCGCCGAGATGGGGATGCGATACATCCAGAGCTCCTGGATCGAGAGGAACATCGCCGCGCGGGTGCTGCCGCTACCCCGGAGGCCGCCCAGCAGCACCTGGAAGACGCCCATGAAGATGTAGGAGGGCCCGGCGATCAGGATGAACGCGGCGCCGTAGGTGACGACCTGCTCGCTCCCCTCGCCCTGGATGAAGACCGCCGTGATCGGTTCGGCCAGCGGGTACGCGACCGCGA